>NZ_JBDGIR010000001.1:251907-748576 GCF_057657315.1 Lysobacter sp. Soil_C_15 | reverse complement strand
CGCGCAGGCGGGCATCCACAGACTTCAGCGTCATGCCTCGACGAAGCCCTGGATCCCCGCTTTCGCGGGGATGACGGCAGGCGAGTTCCGCCGCGGTCGTGGAGGGTGTTGGCGAGTCCCCCCAAGCCGTCATGCCCGCGCAGGCGGGCATCCACAGACTTCAGCGTCATGCCTCGACGAAGCCCTGGATCCCCGCTTTCGCGGGGATGACGGTAGGTGAGTTCCGCCGCGGTCGTGGATGGTGTTGGCGAGTCCCCCCCAAGCCGTCATGCCCGCGCAGGCGGGCATCCACAGACTTCAGCGCCATGCCTCGGTGCGGCGCTGCGCTCCGCGTCCGCGCCGCACTGCCACCGGCTTGCGCATTGCTGTCCTGCCGCATCGTGGGGTCGGCCGCGCCCGGCGCGCTGAACGCCGCTTACCCGCGCCACAGTCGGGTTGAGCCGGCTATCAAGGTTCCGCGATGCGTCCGCGCTCGCGCGCCGCGGAGCCTACCGCGGTCACGGTTTGCCGTGCCCGCATTTGCCAAGGTCGCCCGCGCACGGCCGACCCGGACCGTGCGCCATCCGATCACCCACGGCGCAGCAACCGCCACGCTCGTCCGCCGACCGTCCCGGTGCGGCGCGACGACGCGCGCCCGCACGCTTCCACGTTGCCTTCGCGCCACCACGCCACAGGAGGATTCGCGAATGAACCACGGACTGCCGAACCAGCCGGTTTCCCGCTTGCTCGCCCCCGCCCTGCTCGCCGCCGCCCTCGGGCTGGCGTTGCCGGCCGCGGCGCAGACCGCGCCTGCGCCGATCAAGATCGCCGACGTGCGCGCCGTCGATCTGCAATTGGGCGCGCAGCCCGGCCGCGTCGGCCGTGCCGGCGTCGACGCCGGCGCCAAGGCGGTGGAGATCCGCACCCCCGATGCATCCTTCATCAAGGTGCATTTCGAACACTTCTCGCTGCCGGCCGGCGTCACCCTGGAAGTGGCCAGCCCGGACGGGCGCGAGGTGTACCGCTACAGCGCCGACCGCCGCGATGGCCACACCGTCGCCGCCGAGCTCGGCGAAGACGGCAAGACCCGCTTCTCGGCGATGTCGATCTCCGGCCCGGTCGCGGTGCTGCGCCTGGTCGGCGCCGCGCGCGAGCCGTGGCGCGCCGATCACGGGATCAAGGTTTCGCGCTATCTGGAAGGCTATCCGGAAGACATGCTGCCGGAACTGCAGAACGAAGGCCTGCTCGGCACCGACGTCGGCGGCAAGTCGATCTGCGGCACCGACAACAAGCAGGCCGCGGCCTGCTACGTCAGTAGCGACCCGTTCGCCTACGCCCGCTCCAAGCCGGTGGCGCGCGCGGTGATGAGCGGCGGCAGCCTGTGCACCGCCTGGCGGGTGGGCGCGCAGAACCGCATGTTCACCAACAACCACTGCATCAGCACCGCCGCCGGCGTAGCCGGCGCCGAGTTCTGGTTCAACTACCAGCGCAGCACCTGCACCGGCGCCCAGGCCACGGTGACCAAGGTCGCCGGCGACCAGATGCTGAAGACCAACACCACCCTGGACTACACGCTGTTCACGGTGAAGAACTTCGCCAACATCTCCAGCTTCGGCTACCTCGGCCTGGACCCGCGCGCGGCGGTGGCCAACGAAGGCATCTTCATCGCCGGCCACCCGGGCGGACGGATGAAGGAGCTCAGCATCGCCGACACCCAGAACAGCAGCGGCAAGTGCCGGGTCGACGCGCCCAGCGTCACCGGCAACGCGCCCAACAGCGACGTGGGTTATTACTGCGACACCGAAGGCGGCAGTTCGGGCTCGCCGGTGATCGCGCGTTCCAGCGGCAAGGTGTTGGCGTTGCACCACTTCGGCGGCTGCTTCAACTCCGGCGCCAAGATCTCGCTGATCTGGCCGCAGGTGTCGACCTATTTCGGCGGCGTGATTCCGTAGCCCGAAGCGCCTGAACCAACGTGCGGCTGCGGTGCCGATGCCGGCGCCGCGGCCGCGCGTATTGCTGTCGGCGGCAGCGGTGTCGGCAGCGGCAGCGAGCAGCCCAGTGCGATTGCGCCGCCGCGGCTGCGACCGGCGCGCTCGCTCATCAACCTGGCCCGCGCGCATCGCGGCGCGGGTCTCGGTCGGCTCGCTTCGCGACGGCGTCGCGCGTTCAGTCGATGCGCACACCTGCGATGCGCGCTGCGTTCAAGTTCCGGATATCGGCCGTTCGAATCCGATGCGGTTCACGTTTATGCGCGGATTCGGCCGCGCTCGACGCGCCTGTGCGGCGCCGTCGCTGTGCAAGCTCGTGCCCGGCGCCTGCGCGGCGATCGACGTCGCGCGGTGAGCGCCGGATCGTGATCAAGGAGACGAGATGTCCATCGCAAACCTTCCGGCCTGCGCGCTCGGCCTGCTCGTGAGCGCCTGCCTGTCCACCGCATCGGCCTTCGCCGCCGAGCGCCCGGCGCCGCTGCGCGCCGGCGAAACCCGCGCTATCGCCCTCAGCCTGGGGCCGCAAGCGGGCTTGTCGAAGTCGGCGTGGTCCAAGCCGGTGCAGATCCGCACCGCGGACGCGGCCTACATCAAGGTGCATTTCGAGCACTTCGCCCTGCCCGCCGGCGTGACCCTGGAAGTGTCCGACCCGCAACGCCGCGAGGTGTACCGCTATAGCCAAAGCGACCTTGGCCGGCACACCGTCGATGCGACGCTGGGCGAAGACGGCAAGACCCGTTTCGGCGCGATGTCGGTCGCCGGCAGCACGGCGGTGCTGCGCCTGGTCGGAACGCCGACCGAGCCGTGGGCGCCGCACCACGGCGTGCGCGTCAGCCGTTACGACGAGGGCTTTCCGCAGCCGCTGATGGGCGAGTTGGGCGAGGCCGGCCTGCTCGGCGGCGACGCTTCGTCGAAGTCGATCTGCGGGGTCAAGGACAGCCGTCCGGTGGCCTGCTACGCCGGCACCGATGCGACCGCGGTCGCGCGCTCCAAGCCGGTGGCGCTGATCCTGCTCAACGGCACCAAATGGTGCACGGCCTGGCGCGTCGGCGCAGGCAATCGGGTCTTCACCAACAACCACTGCCTCGACAGCGCCGCCGACGTGGCCGCGTCCGAGTACTGGTTCAACTACCAGGCCACCACCTGCGCGGGCACCGCCAGCGGCACGGTCACCAAGGTCGCCGGCGACCAGATGCTCAAGACCGACCAGACCCTGGACTACACCCTGCTCACGGTGAAGAACGCCGCCGCCATCTCCGGCTTCGGCTATCTCAGCCTGGACGTGCGCAAGCCGGTGGTCGGCGAAGAGATGTACATCAGCGGCCATCCGGCCACGCGCATGAAGGAGTTGTCGGTGGTCAGCGATCGCGACGGCGGTGGCCGTTGCAAGATCATCGATGCCGATGCGGACGGCTACGGCACCGATACCGATGCCGGCTACTACTGCGACACCGAGGGCGGCAATTCCGGTTCGCCGGTGCTGGCGCGCTCTTCGCACAAGGCCGTGGCGCTGCACCACTTCGGCGGCAGCTGCAACCTGCAGGCGCCCAACCGCGGGGTCAAGATGCAGCTGATCTGGCCGCAGGTGAAGTCGTTCTTCGGCAACGTCGTGCCTTGATCCGGGGCCCGTCGCGAGACCGCGGATCGCGCGGCCTCGCGGCGTCGGGGACGGGGCGCCGAAATTGTCGAAGCCGGCATCGGCCGGCTCGGCTTGGAGAGAATCGCCAAGGTCGATCCACGACCGCGCCAGCCCGGCCCATGCCGTCCCCGCGAAGGCGGGGATCCAGGGTTTTTATCCGGGCATGGCGCTGAGGTCTCTGGATGCCCGCCTGCGCGGGCATGACGGCTTGGAGGGCGTCGTCGAACCGCCCATCGTCGTTGAGGCAAGTGCGGGCGCCGCGGGCGTTGTCCCGACCTGGCCCTGAAGCCACGATCATCGATCCCGAGTCCCGAGTCCCGAGTCCCGAGTCCCGAGTCCCGAGTCCCCAAAAGAAAAAACCCGCCAGCAGGGCGGGTTCTTTCCGAAGGCTCCGGACCCCCGCTTTCGCGGGGACGATGCGATGGCGAAGGCGTACGCGCTAAGCGCGAACGCGCCATTGCATCACTTGATCTTGCCTTCCTTGTAGATCACGTGCTTGCGAACGACGGGGTCGTACTTCTTGACCTCCATCTTGTTCGGGGTGTTCTTCTTGTTCTTGTCGGTCGTGTAGAAGTGACCGGTGTTTGCCGTCGAGATCAGGCGGATCTTGTCGCGCTTGGAAGCCATGGTTCAGTCCTCCTCAGATCTTTTCGCCGCGAGCGCGGAGCTCGGCGAGGACGGCGTCGATGCCGTTCTTGTCGATGGTGCGCAGGGCATTGGCGGAAACGCGCAGCTTCACCCAACGGTTCTCACTGGCGACCCAGAAGCGGCGCTCGTGCAGGTTGGGGAGGAAGCGGCGGCGGGTCTTGTTCATGGCATGCGAGACGTTGTTGCCGGTCGTCGTTCGCTTGCCCGTTACTTGGCATACGCGGGACATTGCGCACCTCAAAAGGTTGGTTGCTTCCCTTAGCCAGGGAGGCGGCGGCCCCGGCACCGGCATCGACAGATGCTTGCGCCACGCGATTCGGGCAGGAATCCGCGCTGCACGCGGCGGCCCGGAATCGCGTTTCCGGGACCGCCCGGCCGTTCCTGGGAACGGGCCGGATGCAGCGAGCCGCGCATTATGCCGGCAAATCCATGCCCGGACAAGCACTTGGCTGGGTAGAGCAAAGAAACAGTCCGAATTCTCGCCGATTTCTGAGAACGACGCGCTTGGCCCCCTGTAGGAGCGGCGTGAGCCGCGACCGCCGCAGCGGTGATCGACCGCGCGGGCTCCGAAGCCCGGATCGTCCACGGGCTGCTGCATCCGGTCGTCGGGGCCGGAGCGGTGGCCTCAGCCCGCTAGCGGGCGGTCGCGGCTCACCCCGCTCCTGCAGGGACGGCCGCGCGAGTGGCCGAAGCCTCAGTGGCTGGCCTTGTCGCGGTGCCAGCCGCGGTGCTTGATGTCCAGGTACAGGCTGTAGGCGGCGGTGAAGGCCGGGAACAGGTTCTGGATCACCCCGACCGAGTCCTGCTTCTGCGAGAACAGGAAGTAGCTCAGGGTCATCGCGCTGCCGACCAGGCTCATGTACCAGAACAGGCGCGGGATCACCGGTTTGCCCATGCGCTTGCTGGCGACGAACTGGACCAGCCAGCGGCCGCCGAACATCAGCGCGCCGACCAGGCCGATCAGCTTCCACGGCGACATGTGCAGGCCGGTCCAGGCCAGCCACTCGATCGGCGAGTTCATGAAGTCCATGGCGGCGCCTTCAGCGTTCGACCACCGCGGTGACCTTGCCGCGGCGGATCAGCCAGGCCACCCCGCGCAGGTCGGCGATGCCGACCAGGGCGCGGTTGAGGTTGTTGTACTTGGACACGCCGGCGCCGCGCGCGCGATGGTTGACCGGCACGCTCAGGGTCTTCCAGCCGGCGCGCTGCATCAGCGCCGGCAGGTAGCGGTGCATGTGGTCGAAGTAGGGCAGCTCGAGGAAGGCCGCGCGCTCGAACAGCTTGATCCCGCAGCCGGTGTCGGGGGTGTCGTCGCGCAGCATCCGGCGGCGGATCGCGTTGGCCCACTTCGAAGCCCAGCGCTTGCTGCCCGAGTCCTGGCGGTTGACCCGCCAGCCGGCGAACAGCTTGACCTCCGGCGCCGACTCGGCGCGCTTGGCCAGCAGCTTGGGGATGTCGGCCGGGTCGTTCTGGCCGTCGCCGTCGAGGGTCGCGATCCAGGCGCCGCGCGCGGCCTTGACCCCGGTGCGCACCGCGGTGCTCTGCCCGCTCTGGGTCACGTGGTGCAGCACGCGCAGCTCGGGCACGCCGGCCTTCAGCGCCTGCAAGGCGGCCAGGGTGCCGTCGCGGGAGTGGTCGTCGACGTAGACGATCTCGAAATCGCCGCCATCGGAAGGCGCGCGGCCGCGCAGGGCGGTGGTGATCTCCTGGATCAACGGCGCGACGTTGTCCTGCTCGTTGAACACCGGGACGACGACGGACAGCTGGGGCGATTGGGTCATGGCTCGGAAACTCGCGTTGGGCGCTCGGGGCCGGGGCCGTCTGTTGCAACGGAAACCGCGGCCGCCGCGGGCCTTTCTTATGGGCCGCCCGCTCCCGCGAGAGAGGGGCGAATCGTACTGGCGCGGTACGTTGCCGCGCCGTGAGGCGGTCCGGCCGGCGGATCCTTCCGCGCAGCAGGCCGGGCCGCTGGATCAGGCATTCTCGCCGAAATAAGTCCGGCACCATTCGACCACAAGCGGCAGGCCGCGTTCGATCGACGTCGCCGGTTCGAAACCGAACGCGGCCTGGGCGCGGGCGGTGTCGGCCATGGTCTCGACCATGTCGCCGGGCTGCATCGGCTTGTAGACCTTCTGCGCCGGCTTGCCGGCCGCGGCCTCGATCACGCCGATGAAGCGCTCCAGCTCGACCGGGGTGTGGTTGCCGAGGTTGAACACCCGGTGCGGCGGGGCCTCGGCCGGCGGGTGGTCGAGCGCGCCGAGCACGCCGGCGACGATGTCGTCGATGAAGGTGAAGTCGCGGCGCATCTTGCCGTGGTTGAACACCTCGATCGGGCGTCCGGCCAGGACCGCGCGCGAGAACAGCAAAGGCGCCATGTCCGGCCGGCCCCAAGGGCCGTAGACGGTGAAGAAGCGCAGGCCGGTGGCGCGCAGGCCGTAGAGCTGGGCGTAGGTGTAGGCCATCAACTCGTTGGCGGCCTTGGTCGCCGCGTACAGCGAGCGCGGCTTGTCGATGCGCTGGTCTTCCGAGAACGGCGGCACCGCCGAGTCGCCGTACACCGAGGACGAGCTGGCATAGACCAGGTGCTGCACGCCGCGGTGCCGGCACAGCTCGAGCAGGTTGACGAAGCCGACCAGGTTGCTGTCGACGTAGGCGTGCGGGTTGCTCAGCGAATAGCGCACCCCGGCCTGGGCGGCGAGGTGGATCACCCGTTCCGGGCGGACCTGGTCGAACAGCGCGGCCAGGCCGTCGCGGTCGCCCAGGTCGAGGCTGCGGATGTCGACCTGCGGGCACAGCGCGGCGACGCGGTCGCGCTTGAGCTGGGGGTCGTAATAGTCGTTGTAGTTGTCCAGGCCGACGACGGCGCGGCCCTGGGCGCGCAGGGCGCGACAGACGTTGGCGCCGATGAAGCCGGCTGCGCCGGTGACGAGGATGGTCATGGAAGCTGCGGCGGAGTGGGGAGGGACGGGGGCAGGCGGCGCCGGACGCGGTCGTATCGCGGCACCCGCGGCAGCTTGGCCGCGGGCGCCTGAAGCCTGGTTCACTGCCGGTTGCCGCAATGCGGCAGGCGGGTTATTGCGCCGAGATCTGCTTGGCCAGGCCGAAGGCCTCGTCCAGCTGTTCCTGGCTGGCGGCGTCGATCCAGACATAGACCTTGACCTTGCTCTTGGGCTTGTCGCCCGGCAGGGAGATCACGGTCTCGCGCGAGTAGGGGCGCGCGTTGCCGACGGTCGCCTTCTTGTGCCAGATCACCGCCTGGGTGCCGACCGTGCCCTTCTCGGCGCGCGCCTTCTTGGCCGGCTTGAAGCTGCGCTGGCCCAGGTACACGCCCAGGCCGGTGCCGGTGCCGAGGCTGGACGGCAGCTCGAGGTAGCAGATGGTGTAGTTGGCGCCCTGGCGCTGGCCCCATTTCAGGCTTGGATCGTTGAGCTCGGGGCAGGTCCCGTTCGACTGCGCCCAGGCCAGGACCGGTGCCAGCATCAGTGCGGCGGCGGCCATCCATTTCATGTGCATCTCCTTCTCGGTGTCGGGTTCGGTCGCAGCGGCGACGCCCAAGGCCCGGCCGAAGGGAGATCCGGCTGGGCGGGCGGCGATTGCGGAGGCGCCAGTTTAGTGGATAACGGCGCCGGTTCCGGCGTCGGAGTCACAAGAAAAGCGGCCGGGACCCGGGCGCAGGGCCGGGCTCAGTCGACGCCGGCTGCGCGGTCTTCGTGCGGGTGGCCAGGATAGAGAGCCAGGTCCAGGCCGATCCCGAGCCGAGCCGCCGCGGCCAGCAGGTCGGGCTGCAGTTCCAGGCCGCAATCGGCGTCGCAGAACAAGCCGATGAAGAACCCGGCGCGGCCGCCGTCCCCGCGCAAGGCCTGCAAGGCCTCGCCACGCAACGACAGCCGTTGCAGCCACCCGGCCAGGAACGCTTCCAAGGGCTGCCGCCGCGAGTCGCGGGGCTGCGGCCCCGCCGTGAGGTCGGCGCTCCAGCTCGATTCGCGGTAGGTCCCGGGCAGGGCCCGGCCGTTCGGGGTCGCGCGAAGATCGCCGGCGCGGCTGTGCCGACAGATGGCTGGATCGAGCTCGAGACCTTCGGTCCAGGGGACCAGGTCGGCGTCGGGATGCCGCAGTCGCAGGCTGACCCGGTAGCGGTACGGGTTCAGGCCTCGACCTTGCCGCGCAGCTTTTCCAGCACGCCTTCCAGCGAGTCCAGGTCGGCGTAGTGGATCACCAGGCGGCCCTTGCCGCCGCGGCCGTGGAGCACGTTGACCTTGGCGTTGAGCGATTCCGACAGTTCGCGCTCCAGGGTCAGGATGTCGGCCTGCGGCTTGGCCTTGGCCGGCTTGGGCTTGCCGCCGGTGGGGATCTTGCCGGCGGCGAGCTGCTGTACCCGGTGCTCGACGTCGCGCACCGACCAGCCGGCTTCGGCGGCCTGGCGGGCCAGGGCGATCGCCGCCTGCGGGGCCAGGGTCAGCAGGGCGCGGGCGTGGCCCATCTCCAGGGCGCGGGTCTCGACCAGCACCCGGATCTCCGACGGCAGCTCGAGCAGGCGCAGCAGGTTGGACACCGCCGCGCGCGAGCGGCCCACGGCCTCGGCGGCCTGGGCGTGGGTCAGGTCGAACTCGTCGATCAGGCGGGTCAGCGCCTGGGCTTCTTCCAGCGGGTTGAGGTCTTCGCGCTGGATGTTCTCGATCAGCGCCATCGCGACCACGGTGCGGTCGTCTACTTCGCGGATCACCACCGGGATCTCGCTCAGCCCGGCCAGGCGCGAGGCGCGCCAACGGCGTTCGCCGGCGATGATTTCGTAGGTGCGGCCGCCGCGTTCGCCGATCTCGCGCACGACGATGGGCTGGATCACGCCCTGGGCCTTGATCGACTCGGCCAGCTCGGCCAGCTTGTCTTCGTCCCAGTGCTTGCGCGGCTGGTACTTGCCGGCGCTCAGCGAATCCACCGGCAGGTGGCGCAGCAGGTCGCCGGGCTGGGCCTCGACCAGGGTCGGGGCTTCGGCGGCGGCCTTCGGGCCGAGCAGGGCTTCCAGGCCGCGGCCGAGGCCGCGCTTCTTGGTCGAACTCATGCAGCGGTCTCCGCGATGGCGGCGCGCGCGGCGGCCTTGGCGGCCTGCTCGCGTTCGCGCTGGCGGCGCAGCACTTCGCCGGCCAGGCCCATGTAGGCGATGCCGCCGCGGCTGGCCTTGTCGTAGCCGACGATGCTCTGGCCGTGGCTGGGCGCTTCGGCCAGGCGTACGTTGCGCGGCACGATGGTGCGGAACACCCGGTCGCCGAAGTGGTTGATCAGTTCGGCCGAGACCGCGTTGGCGAGGTTGTTGCGCACGTCGAACATGGTGCGCAACACGCCTTCGATTTCCAGTGAAGGGTTCAGCCGCGCCTTCAGCGCCTCGATCGTGTCGACCAGCGCGCTCAGGCCTTCCAGGGCGTAGTACTCGCACTGCATCGGCACGATGATCGAATCGGCCGCGGTCAGCGCGTTCAAGGTCAGCAAGGACAGCGCCGGCGGGCAGTCGACGATGATGAAGTCGTAGCGGTCGGCCAGCGGCGCCAGCGCGCGCTTGAGCCGCTGCTCGCGCTCGTCCTCGGCCATCAGGCGGATCTCGGCCGCGGTCAGGTCGATGTTGCCGGGCAGCAGGTCGAAGTCTTCCGGGGCGCGCACGATCGCGCTGCCGACTTCGGCTTCGCCGAGCAGGACGTCGCAGACCGAGTCCTCGAGCTGGCGCTTGTCGATGCCGCTGCCCATGGTCGCGTTGCCCTGCGGGTCCAGGTCGACCAGCAGCACGCGCTTGGGCGCGCGCGCCAGCGCGGCGGCCAGGTTGACCGCGGTGGTGGTCTTGCCGACCCCGCCTTTCTGATTGGCGACGGCGATGATGCGGGCCATGCGGCTCGTCCCCTGCTGATTCGGTGTGATGACGGGAGACGGCCGGCGCTCGGCGCCGGCCGGACTGGGCATTATGCCCCAGTCTTGCGTGGGGACTCGGGACTGGGGCTTGGGAGGAGCGGGATTCGGGACTCGGGACTCGGGACTCGGGACTCGGGACTCGGGACTCGAACCAAGCGGCGGCGCCGCGACCGGGCAGGCCGGCTTAACGGCGGGCTAACCCGCCGCGATCGGCGAGTCCCGAGTCCCAAGTCCCGAGTCCCGCCGGCCGATCACCACCATGTGCCGCTCGGCCTCCAGGCCGGGCACCCGCATCGGCTCGACCGCGCGGACCTCCCAGGCCGGCGGCAGGGCGGCGATTTCCTCGTCCGGGCGCACGCCCTTCATCGCCAGCAACACCCCGCCGGGCTTGAGCAGGTGCCCGCCCAGTTCGAGGATCAGCGGCAGGGTCGCCAGGGCGCGGGCGGTGATCGCGTCGTAGCCGCCGGGCTCGGCGAAGGCCTCGATCCGCGACTCGGCCACGCGCGCGTCCTTCAGCCCCAGCTGGCGCAAGGCTTCGCGCATGAACCGGGCTTTCTTGCCGTTGCTTTCGACCAGGGTCACGCGCAGGCCGGGCTTGACGATGGACAGCGGGATGCCGGGCAGGCCCGGGCCGGTGCCGAGGTCGGCCAGGGCGCCGCCGCGGCGCGCCAGCGGGTCGACGTAGGCGTGCATGGCCAGCGAATCGAGCAGGTGCTTGGCGACCATGTCCTGCGGATCGCGGACCGCGGTCAGGTTGTAGGTGCGGTTCCAGCGCGCCAGCAGGGCCAAGTAGTCGAGCAGCGGCGCGGACAGGGCCGGATCCAGGCCGAGCGCGGACAGGCCGGCTTCGAGCTCGCTGCGCAGCCCGGACGGCAGAGGGGTGGGGGTCGTCATCGGCGACAGTATCGCCGATGCCCGGCGGCGGACGGAAACCCGCGCCGGGGTTCAGGCCGGACGCGGGCGCCAGGCCAGCGCGCCCAGGTAGCCCGGGGCAGGCTCGATCTCGCGCAGGGTCCAGTCCTGCGGCAGGCCCAGCGCCGGGTCGCATTCGACCAGGCGCAGTCCGTCGGCGCCGTCCTCGAAACGCAGCTTCTCCAGCCCGAACGACAGGCCGTGGCCGTGCGCCTTGAGCACCGCCTCCTTGGCGCACCACAGGCGCAGGAAGGCGCGGTCGAGGTCGCGATGGCCGCGCAGCCAGCCGGCTTCGGTCTGGCTGAAGAAGCGCGCCGCGACCTCCAGCGCGCGCGGCCGGCGGTGCAGCCGCTCCAGGTCGACGCCGATCCGCGCCTGCCGCGCCAGCGCCACCAGCAGGCGCTCGCCGCTGTGGCTCCAGTTGCAGTCGTAGCCCTGATGGGGCGGATTCAGGTGCGGTCGCTGGCGTTCGTCCCGGTTCAGCGACAGCCCCGGGTCGCCCAGTTGCCCGGCCAGCCAGGCCCGCGCCTCGGGCTCGGCCGGATGGCCGTGGCGATGCGCCAGCCAGGTCCAGCGCACCGCATGCGGACCGGCTTCGGCATGGACGTCGGCGGGGGTAGGAACGGACATGAACAACGTGCTTTGGCGTCGGCCGGGCCGGTCAGCGTAAGCTAAATGCGGGGAACGGACTCGGCCGGCCGGCGCGGCGCGCAAGGCGCGCCGTCAGCGCAGGATCAGGCGGGTCCGGGCAAGTTGCAGCATGAAGCGGCCTCGGCGGCCGCGGGAAGCCACATCAGGATGTCAGCGGTCGTCGATTCCAGTCTCGTTGCGTCCGGCCAGGACGGCGCGCCGCGCGAGCGCGCGCGCTTCGCCTTCGTCGCCGGCGATCCGGCCGCCGCGCTCGCCTTCGGCCGCGACGGCGCGATCGACCGCGCCCGCTTCCAGGCCGAAGTGCGCGCCCTGGCCGCGAGCTTGCCGGCGGCGTGCCACGCGGTGAACCTGTGCGAGGACCGTTACCGTTTCCTGGTCGCGCTGTGCGCGGTGGCGCTGCGCGGCCAGACCAATCTGCTGCCGTCCTCGCGAGCGCCGGCGGTGGTCGACGACGTGCTCGGCCGCTATCCCGACAGCTATTGCATCGGCGACCTCGCCCTGGACCCGTTGCCGCCGCGCTACCTGCGCCTTCCGGATGCGCTGGCGCGGGCCGAATCCGAGCGACCGCTCGAAGCCGACGTCTCGGCCTTGCTGGCGATCGGTTTCACTTCCGGCAGCACCGGCCAGCCCAAGCCCAACCCCAAGAGCTGGGACGCGTTCCGCACCAGCACCGCGCAGAACCTCGCCGCGCTGCACGACCTGCTGCGCGCGGACGGCATCACCTGCCTGGTCGCGACCGTGCCGCCGCAACACATGTACGGCATGGAAATGTCGGTGTTGCTGCCGCTGCTCGGCCCGGTCGCGGTGCACGCCGGCCGGCCGTTCTTTCCCGACGACGTCGCCCGCGCGCTGGCCGACGCGCCGACGCCGCCGTTGCTGGTGACCACGCCGGTGCATCTGCGCGCGCTGGTCGAATCCGGAGTCGAGTTGCCGGCGCTGGCCGGCATCGTCTCGGCCACCGCGCCGTTGTCGCAGGAACTGGCCGCCGCCGCCGAAACGCGGTACCGCTGCGAAGTGCGCGAGGTGTTCGGCTCCACCGAGACCTGCGTGTTCGCGCGCCGCCGCACCGCGCGCGAAACCGCATGGACGCCGCTGCCCGGCGTGCGCGTGTGCCCGCAGCCCGA
Source organism: Lysobacter sp. Soil_C_15 (assembly GCF_057657315.1). Lineage (NCBI taxonomy): Bacteria > Pseudomonadati > Pseudomonadota > Gammaproteobacteria > Lysobacterales > Lysobacteraceae > Lysobacter > Lysobacter sp. Soil_C_15. The sequence goes on along the minus strand of NZ_JBDGIR010000001.1, from coordinate 735,740 downwards.
CGGCACTGCGGTGCATGCGCCGCATCTGCCCGAGCCGGTGGTGCTGGCCGATCTGATGGAAGTCGACGCCGACGGCCGCTTCGAGTTGCGCGGCCGCAGCGCGGACTTGCTGGAGATCGCCGGCAAGCGCGCCTCGCTCGGCGATCTGACCCGCAAGCTGCTGGCGATCGACGGCGTGCGCGACGGGGTGGTGTTCCAGCTCGACACCGCCGACGCGTTCGGCGTGCGCCGCATCGCCGCGCTGGCGGTCGCGCCCGAACTGGACGAGGCGGCGATCCTGCACGCGCTGCGGCAGAGCATCGATCCGGTGTTCCTGCCGCGTCCGCTGCGCCGGGTCGCGGCGCTGCCGCGCAACGAGACCGGCAAGCTGCCGCGCCACGCGCTGGTCGCGATGCTGCACGCGGACGGTTGACCGCATCGCCTCTCGGCCGTGCGCGCAGCGCGCGAGCGCCGGGTCGGCTCCGAACAAGGGCTTCGACCGCACCGGGCGGTGCTGACGGCGATGGCGAGGACACGGCCGGCGCGTTTTCGCGTCGGCCGGTTCCGCTCGCCGGCGTCGCCGCCGAAGCGCGCGGTCGCGGCTGGAAAACGCGGTTTTCACACGCGCTGAGCGGCCGGTGGAAATCCGTCCGCATGTCGGCCGAAACCGACCGTTTGCCCCGCCTTCGCGCACGCTCGTGCGGCAGCCTTCACGACGCGAAAACGCGCTGTTTTTACGGGGCATTGTGCTTCACGCGACACTGATATCGCTCTGACGCAGCCGTCACGGTGCGCGATTCAGACTGCGATCGTCCCCGATGAAAGGGACGACGGCGGCCCTGCCGCCGCCTCGCGCATCACCCGTGAATCGCTAGGAGAACGCACATGCTCGGTATCATCATTTGGCTGGTCGTAGGCGGTGTCATCGGCTGGATCGCCAGCATGATCATGAGGACCGACGGTCAGCAGGGAATTTTCCTCAACATCATCGTCGGCATCGTCGGCGCGTTCCTCGGCGGTTGGCTGGGCGGCGTGCTCGGCATCGGTTCGGGCACCATCAACAGCGGCGCTTTCAGCCTCAGCGGCCTGCTGCTGTCGCTGGTCGGCGCGGTGGTGCTGCTGGCCATCGTCAATCTGTTCCGCCGCGGTCGCGTACGCTGACGCGTTGCCGCAACAAAAAAAAAGCGGCTTCGGCCGGGCTTTTTTGTTGCGGCGGGACTCGGGACTGGGGACTCGGGACTCGATCAAAGCGGTTGCGCTACGAGGCGAGAGTCTTAGGCTTTTTCCCGAGTCCCGAGTCCCGAGTCCCGAGTCCCGAGTCCCGAGTCCCGAGTCCCGGCTTCAACCCAGAGCCACCCACGCCGGCGCATGGTCGCTGGGCCGGTCCCAGGTGCGCGGTTCGCGGTCGATGCCGGAGGCGACGCAGCGGGCGCGCAGGGACTCGGAGACCAGGTTGAGGTCGATGCGCAGGCCGAGGTTGCGGCGGAAGCCGGCCTGGCGGTAGTCCCACCACGAGAACTGGCCTTCGTCCTGGTTGTGCAGGCGGTAGCCGTCGTGCAGGCCGAGCGCTAGCAGGCGGCGCAGCGCGTCGCGTTCGGCGGTCGAGGTCAGGATGTGGTCGTCGTTCCACAGCACCGGGTCGTGGGTGTCGCGCGCTTCCGGGGCGATGTTGAAGTCGCCGAGCACGATGGTGTCGGGATGGCGCACCAGTTCCTGTTCCAGCCAGGCGTGCACGGCATCGAGCCAGCGCAGCTTGTAGGCGTACTTCTCGGTGCCCACGTCCTGGCCGTTGACCACGTACAGGTTGACGATGCGCAGGCCGCCGACGGTGGCGGCGATGACCCGCTTCTGCTCGTCCTCGAAACCGGGAATGCCGACCTGCACGTCCTGCGCGGTTTCGCGCGAAAGGATGGCCACGCCGTTGTAGGTCTTCTGCCCGGCGAACACGCTGCGGTAGCCGGCTTCGGCCAGGACGGTGTCGGGGAAGCGGTTGTCTTCGAGCTTGGTTTCCTGCAGCGCGACGATGTCCGGCGCGAACCCGGCCAGCCACTGTTGCAGGTGCGGCAGGCGCACGTTGAGCGAGTTGACGTTCCAGCTGACGATTTTCATGCCGCGCAGTGTAGCGCTCAGCGCGCGCGGCTGTCGGCCGCGGTCGCTGCCGTCTTGCCGGCCGGGCACAGCGCGGCGCGGATGCGCTCGGCCGCGGCGTTGCGCTCGGCGGTCCCGGTCGCGTCCGATTCGCTGTTGCGTTCGTCGTCGAGGAAGCGGTCGCAGGCGGTCCAGGCGCTGCCGGCGCCCACCGGGTCGGCGCCGGCGGCGCGCAGCGCTTCGACGGTCTCGGCCAGCGCCGCCGGCCGCGATGCCGCGTCGAGGCGTTTGGACAGGCCGTCGGCCTGCGCCGACAGCGCCCGCGCGCCCAGCACCGGATCTTCGCGCAGTTGCACGGCGATCGCCGGCGCGGCGTCGAGCAGGCGCGCGAGTTGCTGCCTGGATTCCACCGCGCGCAGGGCGGCCGGCGATTGCCCGGGGCCGAAGCCGAAGCCGGCGTCGAGCCAGGCCTGCAGGCCCGGCCCCCGCCACTGCCGCAACACCTGCTCGGCCGGGTCGCCGATCCGGCAGCCCTCCGGGTCGCCGTCGTCTTCTAACAGCAGCGGAGCCGCGGCCGCCGGCGCCGGCAAGGTCGTGCGCCACAACTGCGCCCAGCGCGCGAAGTGCGCGCCGTCGGTTTCGTGCTCGGCCAGCGCGCGCAGCACCACCCGCAACGCGCTTTGCTTGGCTTCGCGCGTGGCCGCTCCGGCGACCACGGCCGCGGCGGCGGTCAACAGCTCCGCGCCGTCCTGGCGCGGTCCGTAGGCCTGTTCGTCGAACCACAGCCAGCGCACGTAGCGATAGCTCGGGCCGCCGCTGAGCGCGCACAGCGCCTGCGCAGGCGTCGGCTGTTCGGGCAGCGCGGCCAGGCCGGCGCGGATGCGGGCCGGGTCGCCGCCGCGTACGGTCGCCGCGAACGCCTCCAGCCGCGCCTGCTTGGCCTGGAAATCGCGTTCGCGCAGGTCGACGATCGCCTGGCGGCCGAGCAGGGCCAGGGCCAGCGCGGCGATGCCGCCCAGGGCCAAGCCGAGCAGGGCCGGGCCCAGGCGTCGGCCGCGTCCGGCCCAGACCAGCAGCGGCAGCGGAGCGAGCGCGAGCGCGCCGATCGCGACCCAGCTGCCCTCGTAGGCCAGCCACCAGCTGACGTCGGAGCGGTGCAGGCGATAGGCCAGCCAGCTCATCCAGACCGCGACGATCGCCGGCCAGGCCGCGAAGGCGATCAGGCCGAAGCGTCGCGCGGAAGGCGCGGCGTCCGGCGTGGGGGCGGCGTCGGTCATGGACGAGTTCCTTCTCGATGGGCGATGCGATGCGCCGATCATCATCGCATCGCCGGCACAAGCGGTGCGCCCGCCGTGTCCGCTACTTCGCCAGCCAGCGGATCATCGCGTCGATCTTGCCGCGGTACGGCGGCTTGAGCAGGTCGCTGGCGGCGAGCCGGCGCTGGTGGAACACCGGCAGCAGCTTGCTGAAGGTGTCGAAGCCGTTGCGGCCGTGGATGGCGCCGATGCCGCTCGGGCCGATGCCGCCGAACGGCAGGTCGTGGGCGCCGAAATGCAGCAGGGTGTCGTTGACGGTGACGCCGCCGGCCAGGGTCTGGGCCAGGATCTGGTCGATCTGGGCGCGGTCGTGGCCGAACGGATACAGCGCCAGCGGCCGGTCGAGCGCGTTGATCCGCGCGATCGCCTCGTCCAGGCTGCGGTAGGAGATCACCGGCAGGATCGGGCCGAAGATCTCGTGCTGCATCACCTGCGCCTGCGGGTCGGGTTCGATCACCAGCGCCGGCGGGAACAGCCGCTCGGCCTGGCGCTGCGCCTGCGCCGCCGGATCGGCGAAAGGCTCGATCACCTGCAGCCCGCGCTGGCGCGCGTCGTCGAGGTAGGACGCCAGCCGCGCGTACTGGCTGGCGTTGATGATCCGGGTGTAGTCGCGGCTGGCGCGCAGGTCGCCGTAGCGGGCGCGCAACTGCGCCAGCAGCGCCTGGACCAGTTCGTCGCGGCGCGCCGCGTCGACCAGTACGTAGTCCACGCCGATGCAGGTCTGGCCGGCGTTGAACCACTTGCCGCTGGCGATGCGCGCGGCGGCGCGCTCGATCGGGTAGTCCGGGCAGACCAGCGCCGGGGCCTTGCCGCCCAGCTCCAGCGTCACCGGGGTCAGGTTCGGCGCCGCCGCGGCCATGACCTTGCGTCCGACCGCGGTCGAGCCGGTGAACAGCAGATGGTCGAAGGGCAGGGCCGAGAACGCCGCGCCGAGCTCGGCGCCGCCGAGCGCGACCGCGACCCGGTCGTCGGGGAACACGTCGGCCAGCAGGTCGCGCAGGAACAGCGAGGTGCGCGGGGTGTGCTCGGACGGTTTCAGATAGACGTGGTTGCCGGCGGCGATCGCCGAGGCCAGCGGCACCAGGGCCAGGTTCACCGGGTAATTCCACGGCGACAGGATGCCGACCACGCCGACCGGTTCGGGGCGGATTTCGGCCCGCGCCGGCCAGAAGCGCCAGCCGACCGCGGCCCGGCGCGGCTTCATCCAGCGGCGCAGGCGGGCCAGGGCATGGTCGATCTCGGCCAGCACGATCATCGCTTCCGAGAGCAGGTTCTCGTGGCTGGAGCGATGGCCGAAGTCGGCGCGGATCGCCGCGTCCATCTCCGCGCTGCGGGCGCGGAAGGCGTCGCGCAGGCGGATCAGGTCGGCGCGGCGCTGGGCGTAGTCCGGCTTGCGCGCCTGCCAGGCGGTGCGCAGGCGTTCGCGGGTCGCGGCCAGGTCGGCGATGGGCGTGTCGGCGGGGATGTCCATACGCGGCAGTGTAGTCGCGTCGGCGGCGCCGGAGCGTGACCGCGGTGGGGCGGCCGAGGACAGGCTGGGGGGCGTTTGCGGACGAAGCGCGCGCTCAGCCCGCCGGCGGTGTCGAGGACGGACACAACAGGCCGCGCAGCCGCTGCAGGTCGGCCTGGCGCTGCGGCCGATCCGGGGTGGAGCCGGGCAGAGGATGCGCCTGCTCGCGGCGATGAAAGGCTACGCCGCGTTCGAGCGCGGCGCAGGCGTCCTGTCCCGGCGCGCCCGGCCGCGCGCCGGCGGCGATCAGCGCCTGCGCCAGGCCGAGCGTGGCTTCGCCGGAGTCGTCCAGGCGCTGCGGGAAGCTTTCCCCGGCCAGTTGCGTCAGCAGCGGCCCGGCCGGCCACACGCCGTCGTCGGCGAGCGGGCGCGGATGCTCGGCCGCGGCGAGCAGGTCGGCGAGCAGGTCGGCCGAGCCGACCGCGCGCAGGTGTTCGCGCAACTGCGCATCGTCGAGCCGGAAGCCGGCGTCGCGCAGCGCCGGCAGGGGCCGGTAGCCCCAGCGGTCCAGGCCGATCGGCGGCATTCGCGGCGGCGAACCTGCGCATAGGCTGCCTTGCGGAAAATCCTCGCCCAGATCGCGCGGCCGCGACCATTCGATGCGGGTCGAGGCCGGATCGGCGAGGGTGGCGCGCCACAGCCGCAGCCAGTGCGGGAAGCGGTCGAAGGCGTCGCGCTGGATCAGCGCGGCGAGCAGGCCGACCAGGGCGGTCTGGCGTTGCTCGCGCGGCGCCGGAGCGGCGACCAGGACATCGGCGGCGAACATCACTTGCGCAGTCGAAATTTGGAAATCCTGGCCGGCGCGCACCGAGCGCAGCGGCGGCTCGTCGGCGGCCTGGCTGGCGAGCCGGCACAGCATGGCCGGCGCGCGCATCGTGCGCAGGCCGGCGTAAGCCTGGGCGAGCGCGGCTCGATCGCCGCGCCGCACGGCGTCGGCGACGAGCAGGTATTCCCGGCTCTGGCGCTCGCGGCGATCTTCCCAGCGCGCGTCCTTGGCGGCGGCGCCGGCCCAGGCCAGGACCAGCGCCAGCCCGGCGGCGGCCGCCGATCCGGCGAACGCCGCTCCCAGGGTCGAGGCCCAGCGGCGGGTCAGGCAGGCGGCGATCAGGGCGAACGGCAGCACGGCAACGAGCGCCAGCCCTTGCACCGCCAGCCACAGGATGCCGGCCAACGGTTGCTCGTAGCTGCCCTGGATCCACCAGCCGCGCAGGCCGACCGCCAGGTTCAGCAGCAGGGGCAGGGCGAACCAGAAACCTCCGCGCCACGCATCGGCGCGCGACCGCGATGCGTCGGTCGGGGCGGTGGCGGCATCCATGTCGGTTCTCGGCGGCATTGCGTGAGCCGATGCTAAGCCCGCCGCCGGCGGCCGGGATGCGGCATCCTGCCGCGGGCCGGGGTGGCCGGAGCGACTGCACAAGGCGAGCGCAGGGACCGCATCCGAACAAGCCGGCGGGCGCGCCGGGGACTACAATGGCGGCATGAGCCTGCGCCCCTACCTCGACGCTTTCCCCAACCTCGGCGAGCGCGTCTATGTCGACCCCGCCGCGACCGTGATCGGCGCGGTCGACCTGGGCGACGACGTGTCGATCTGGCCCGGCTGCGTGGTGCGCGGCGACGTCAACTCGATCTCGATCGGCGCCCGCACCAACGTCCAGGACGGCACCATCGTCCACGTCACCCACGAAGGGCCGTTCACCCGCCCGGGCGGGCTGCCGACCGTGATCGGCAACGACGTCACCATCGGCCACGCCGCGATCGTCCACGCCTGCACCATCGAGGAGTTCGCCCTGATCGGCATGGGCGCCAAGATCCTCGACGGCGCGCGCGTGTCGCGCTTCGGCTTCGTCGGCGCCGGCGCGGTGATCGCGCCGGGCAAGACGGTCGGCGAAGGCGAGCTGTGGCTGGGCAATCCGGCGCGCTGCGTGCGCAAGCTCAGCGAGCGCGAAATCGAACAGTTGCGTTACAGCGCGCAGCATTATGTGCGCCTCAAGGACCGTTACCTGGGCATGCTCTCGGGCTAGCCACGGAATCAGGCGGCGTTTACAGTCGCGCCAGGGGAAAAGGCGCGACGCAGGAGTCGGGACCACATGGAAGAACCGCAGAATCCGTACGCCGCACCGTCGGTGTCGCCGGCGCAGGACCAAGACCACAGTGTGCGCGCCGATCGCGGCATGCGCCTGCTCGCGCGCCTGATCGACGGCGGCCTGTACTTGCTGTGCATGGCGCCGCTGTTCGTCGCGGTGGCGATCGACCCCAACAGCGAGCGGCCCTCGCCGCTGCAGATGGGGATCATGAGCCTGGGCCTGCTGTTCGCCCTGGCCCTGTTCGCCTACAACCTGGTGCTGCTGGCGCAGAGCGGGCAGACCCTGGGCAAGCGTTGGCTGAAGATCAAGATCGTCCGTCTGGACGGCAGTCCGGCCTCGCTGGGCCGGATCCTCGGCCTGCGCATGATCGTGATGGGCCTGATCGAATCGGTGCCCTGCCTGGGCGCGCTGTTCAGCCTGGCCAACGCGCTGTGGATCTTCGGCGACGAAAGCCGCTGCCTGCACGACCTGCTCGCCGACACCAAGGTGATCGACGCCTGATGCTCGACACCTACCGCCAGGTGGTGACGCCCGAAGGCGTGGCGCTGCACCTGCGCGCCGCCGGGCCGGTGCCGCGCGCGCTGGCCTGGCTGATCGACCTGGCCGCGCGCGCGGTCATCTACGCCGCCCTATTCCGCGCCCTGGTCGGGCTGTTCGGCGAAGCTGGCTATGCCGTGCTGGCGTTGGCGGTGTTCGTGATGACCTGGTTCTACCAGGTGCTGTTCGAGGTGCTGATGCAGGGCCGCACGCCGGGCAAGTGGGCGCTGGGCCTGCGCGTGGTCGCCGCCGACGGCGCGCCGGTCGGCTGGATGGCCTCGTTCACCCGCAATCTGCTGCGGGTGGTGGACGCGCTGCCGGTCGGCTACGCCGTCGGCCTGGTCGCCTGCCTGTTCGATCCCTGGGGCCGCCGGCTCGGCGACATGGTCGCCGGCACCCTGGTGGTGCACGCGCCGCGGCATACGCCGCAGACCGCGGCGCTGGTGGTCGCGCCGCTGGCGCCGCCGGCGCCGCTGCTTCCGCACGAACAGGCGGCCTTGGTCGCGTTCGCCGAACGCGCGCCGCGCCTGACCCTGGCGCGGCAGATCGAACTGGCCGAACTGGTCGAGCCGCTGACCCGCAGCCGCGGCGACGCCGCGGTCGACCGCGTCTACGCGATCGCCAACTGGCTGTTGGGGCGGCGATGAGACAGGAACACTTCGTCGCCCGCCACGAGAACGAATGGCGCGAATTCGAGCGCTGGCTGGAGCATCGCGCCGGCAGCGCCCGCCACGCCCGCCGCCATCGCCGCGAGTGGAGCGGGCTGAGCGACGAGCAATTGCCCGAACGCCACCGGCGGCTGTGCCAGCAACTGGCGCTGGCGCGCCGGCGCGGCTACAGCGCGGTGGTCACCGACCGCCTGCAGCAGCTGATGCAGCGCGGCCATAGCGTGCTGTACCGGACCAAGCCGGTGCACTGGCGGCGCGCGGCCGAGTTCCTGCTGGCCGGCTTTCCGCGCCTGGTCCGCGCCGAGCGCCATTGCATGCTGGCCGCGGCCCTGCTGTTCGTGCTGCCGCTGCTGAGCATCTTCGTCGCCATCCAGCTCAAGCCCGACCTCGCGGCCGGTCTGTTCGACGTGCAGGCGTTGGCGCGCTTCGAGCAGATGTACGACCCGTCGAGCAAGACCGACCTGGGCCGGACCAACGAAGACGATCTGCAGATGTTTTCGCACTACATCGGCAACAACGTCGGGATCGGCTTCCAGACCTTCGCCAGCGGCCTGCTGGCCGGGCTGGGCACGGTGTTCGTGCTGATCTTCAACGGGGTCATGATCGGCGGCGTGGCCGGGCACCTGCAGGCGGTCGGCCACGGCGACCCGTTCTGGCGCTTCGTCGCCGGCCACTCGGCGCCGGAACTGACCGCGATAGTGATCGCCGGCGGCGCCGGCCTGCGCCTGGGGCTGAGCCTGATCGCGCCCGGCCAGCGGCGGCGGATCGATTCGCTGATCCACGGCGGCCGCCGCGGCGCCAAGATATGCATCGGCGTGTTCGCGATGCTGGTGTTCGCGGCCTTCGTCGAGGCGTTCTGGTCGTCGATCGCCAGCGTGCCGGCGCCGGTCAAGTACACGGTCGGCGCCGCGCTGTGGCTGCTGGTCGGACTGTGGCTGTGGCGCGGCGGCCGCAACGCCGCCTACCGCGACGACGAAGACGCCGCATGAGGCTGGAAGCGCTCACCGTCGCGCTGCGCCCGCGCAGCGCCTGGGAGGCCGCCGAGCTCGGCATGGCCCTGGTCCGCCGCCATGCCGGGGCGATCTGGAAGCCGTGGCTGCTGACCTCGCTGCCGCTGCTGATCGCGCTCAACGCGCTGGGCTGGGCCTTCGACCTGTTGTGGCTGGCCGGCCTGCTGATGTGGTGGCTCAAGCCCTGGTTCGACCGCATCCCGCTGTTCGTGCTGTCGCGGGCGGTGTTCGGCGAAACCCCCGACGCGCGCCGGACCGTGCGCGCGGCGCTGCGCTGGGGCGGACGCTGGTGGCTGCCGTACCTGACCTGGCGCCGGCTCGGCCCGGCGCGTTCGCTGTACCTGCCGGTCGACCTGCTCGAAGGCGGCAGCGGCAGCGAAGCGCGCCAGCGCCGCGGCGCGCTCGGCGCGCCGGTGTACGGGGTCGGCGCGTTGCTGACCCTGACCTGCGTCCATTTCGAGATCGTGATCCTGCTCGGCACGCTGCTCGGCGCGCTGATGTTCGTGCCGTTCGACTATCTGCCCGACACCTTCAAGGCCCTGCTCGAAGCGGTCGCGGCGCAGCCGCAATGGTTCGACGCCACCCTCAACGGCGTGGCCTGGCTGGCGACCTCGCTGATCGAGCCGTTCTACGTCGGCGCCGGATTCGGCCTGTACCTCAACCGCCGTACCGAGATCGAGGGCTGGGACATCGAGATCGTGTTCCGCCGCCTGCGCGCGCGCCTGGCTGCGGCCGCGGCGCCGGTGCTGCTGGTGCTGTGCGCGATGATCGGTTTTTCCCCCGATGCGGCCGCCCAGGACGGCGTGGCGCCGGCCGGCGCCGAGGTGTCGGCGCCGGCCGCGGGCGAAGCCGCAGCGGAGCCGGCCAACGAAGAAGCGACCGATGCGGAATCCGCCGGCGACCAAGAGCCCGCCGGCGAAGATGCGCCGCAGTACGCGCCGATCCGCGATTATGTCGACGACAGCCGCAAGACCCGGCGCCTGCCTTCGACCCTGGGCGAGGTGTTCGGCGAGGATCGCCAGGACGACCGCGGCTTGCGCGAAGCGGTGGCCAAGGCGATGCAGGACCCGAGCGTGTCGCCCAAGCGCAAACAGACGGTGTGGAAGCCCAAGGCCGAGCGCAAGGACCAGGAAAAGCAGCGCAAGCCGTCCAGTCTGGAGATGTTCGACGGGCTCGGCGGCAACCTCGCCGCGGTGGTGCAATGGCTGCTATGGGGCGTGGTCGCGGCGATCGCGATCGCCCTGCTGTGGAGCGCCTCGCGCTGGCTGGGCTGGTTCCGCGGCGGCGAGGAAGACGAGCCCGCGCCCGGCGAGCTGCGGGTCGGCGCGGCCGCCGAGCCCGAGCCCTTGCCCGACGACATCCCGACCGCGATCCGCCGGCTGTGGCGCGCCGGCCGGGCCCGCGACGCTTTGGCGCTGATGTACCGCGCTGCGGTCGAATCGATGGCGCAGCGCGCCGACGTGGTGCTGGTGCCGGGCGCGACCGAGGCGCAGTGCCTGCGCGCTTCGCGCAAGCTGGCCCTGGCCGACGACCGCGAGGCCTTCGCCCGCGCCGTGCGCACCTGGCAGTACGCGGCCTATGCCGACGTGCTGCCGGGCGACGAAGAGTTCGACGAGTTGGTCGGCTTGCTCGGCCGACGTTTCGGGTGGGCCGCATGAGCCGCGCGCAGGCGGCAGTCGCTGCCCTGGTCGCGATCGCGCTGGCGGTCGCGATCGCGGTCGGCGTGGCGGTGTGGCGCGACGGCTACACCCGGGTCGAGGAAGATGTCGATGCGCCGCGCAGCGGCGAGGCCGCGAGCAATCCCTTGTACGTGCTCAAGCTGGCGCTGCAGCGCGACCAGGTCCGGGTCCAGGCCCGCCAACGCCTGGCGTTGAGCCTGCACCCGCTGCAGCCGCGCGACACCGTGTTGATCTTCCGCGACCCGCGCACGCTCGGCGGCGACGACGCCAAGGCGCTGTTGGCCTGGGCCGAGCGCGGCGGCCATCTGATCGTGCGCACGCCGCCGCTGCACGAGCAGCTCGGCGAGTCGCCGGTGCCGGTGCTGACCGAGCTCGGCGTCACCCTGCTCGACCGCGACGACGCCGCCGACGAGGACGAACTGCGCAACGGCTGCGTCGGCCTCTACGAGCGCGGCCTGGATGCGCAGGGCCAGTTCTGCGGCGGACGCCGGTTCTATTTCTACAACAGCGACAGCGCGCCCGAGCGCGCCTGGGGCGACGAGGACAGCGCCTACGTCTACGCCCGTTTCGCCCATGGCCAGGGCCATGTCGACGTGGTCTCGGACCTGGACTTCCTGTCCAACGACACCGGTTCGGGCAATCCCTTGTTGCGCGGCCTGCGCTTCTCCGACGACAAGATCGCCCAGCCCGCCAACGCCGCCCTGGCCCGCCAGCTGCTGGCGCCGAACTACCGCGCCGGCACCGTGCACCTGATCTACGCGGCGGAAGTGCCCTCGCTGTGGAAGACCCTGATCGAGCGCAGCTGGATGGCCTGGCTGCCGTTGCTGCTGTGGCTGCTGGGCTGGCTGTGGTTGCGCATGCAGCGCTTCGGCCCGTTGCGGCCGGCGCCGGCCCTGGAGCGGCGCTCTTTGCTCGAGCACATCGTCGCCAGCGGCGAGCACGTCTATCGTTACGGCTACGGCCCGCGCCTGTACGAGGCCGCGCGCCGCGCCTTCCTGGCCCGCCTGCGCCGGCGCGACCCCTACGCCGCCGGACTCGACGGCGAGCCGCGCGTGGCGCTGCTGGCCGAACGCTTCAAAAGCGCGCCGGCGTTGTCCGCCGAAGAGATCCGCGACGCGCTGACTCCGCCGCTGGCGCGCGAACACGCCGCGTTCCGCGCCCGTATCGCCACTTTGATCCGCATGAGAAACCGCTTATGAACCTCGACGCCGCTCCGCTCGTCCCGATCACCGGCGCCGCGCTGGCGCAACGCGCCGCCGACGTGCGCGAGGAAGTCGGCAAGGCCTTCATCGGCCAGGCCGAGGTGCTCGATCAGATCCTGATCGCCCTGCTCGCCGGCGGCCACGCCCTGCTCGAGGGCGTGCCCGGTCTGGGCAAGACCCTGGTCGTACGCGCCCTGTCCAAGGCGCTGGACTGCGGCTACGCGCGGATCCAGTTCACCCCCGACCTGATGCCCAGCGACATCAGCGGACATGCGGTCTACGACCCCAAGACCGAGAGCTTCAACATCCGCCGCGGCCCGGTGTTCACCAACCTGCTGCTGGCCGACGAAATCAACCGCGCCCCGGCCAAGACCCAGTCGGCGCTGCTGGAGGCGATGCAGGAACAGCAGGTCACCATCGAAGGCCACAGCTTCGAACTGCCGCCGCCGTTCCTGACCCTGGCGACCCAGAACCCGGTCGAACAGGAAGGCACCTACCCGTTGCCGGAAGCGCAGCTCGACCGCTTCCTGCTCAAGATCCTGATCGGCTATCCCAGCCGCGCCGACGAGAAGCGCATGGTCAGCGCGGTCAGCCTCGGCCGCGCCGCCTCCGACTTCGATCTGTCGCAGGTGCGGCGCGTGCTCGGCCCGGAAGAGATCGTGGCGATGCAGCAAGGCACCGCCCAGGTGCGGGTCGACGAGGCGGTGATCGACTACGTGGTGCGCATCGTCGGCACCACCCGCGACTGGGCCGGCATCGCCCTCGGCGCGGGTCCGCGCGGCAGCCTGGCCCTGGTCCGCGCCGCGCGCGCGCAGGCGGTGCTGTCCGGGCGCGACTTCGTCACTCCCGACGACGTGCGCGAGATCGCCAAGCCGGCGCTGCGCCATCGCATCGCGTTGGCGCCGGAGCTGCAGATCGAGGGCCAGTCGCCCGACGACGTGCTGCACGCGCTGTTGGCCAAGGTCGAAGCGCCGCGGCAATGAGCCGTGCCGTTCCGCCGCCGCTGCCGGCCCACGCCGCCGCACCGCCGGTGCCGCGCGAGCGCGCGCTGCCGCGGCGCAGCTGGCTGCGGCCGGCGCCGCGGGTCGGCGCGCTGGCGCTGGCCTGGTCGTTGCTGGGCCTGGCCGCGAGCGCGGGCTGGGCGCCGGCTGCGGCGTGGTGGCTGAGCGGCGCGGCGCTGTCGGCGCTGCTGCTGGTCGACGGCCTGCGCCTGCGCGGCGCGCCGACGCCGCAAGTGGCGCGGCAGATGCACGACACCTGGGCGATCGGCGTCGAACGTCCGGTCACCCTGACCGTGGAGACTTTGCGGCGCCAACGCCTGGACTTGTTCGACCTGCATCCGGGCGAGTGGGCCATGCGCGATCTGCCGCGCCGGGTCGAGTTGCGCCGCGGCGAAAGCGCTAGCTTCGAGTATCAGCTTCGTCCCGACCGCCGCGGCGACTTCCAGTTCGACGGCGTGCAGCTGCGGCTGCATTCGCCGTGGGGGTTGTGGTGGCAGTCGCGGCTGGGCGGCGAGGTCCAGCGCGTGCGCGTGTTTCCCAACTTCGCTCCGCTGGCCAAGTTCGCGATGTTCAGCGCCGAACAGGCCTCGCGCCTGGTCGGCGCGCACGTCAAGCGGCGTCGCGGCGAGGGCACCGACTTCCATCAGATGCGCGAGTACCGGGTCGGCGACAGCCTGCGCCAGATCGACTGGAAGGCCACCGCGCGCGCGCGGCGGTTGATCTCGCGCGAGTACCAGGACGAACGCAACCAGCAGCTGGTGCTGGTGCTCGACACCGGCCGCCGGCTGATGGCGCGCGACGGCGCGCTGTCGCATTTCGACCACGTGCTGGATGCGGCGCTGGTGGTGGCCTACCTGGCCCTGCGCCAGGGCGACGGCGTCGGCCTGCTCGCCAGCGGCGGCGAAAGCCGCTGGGTGCCGCCGCAGCGCGGGGTCGGCGCGATCGACAACCTGCTGCGCGCCAGCTATGCGCTGCAGCCGCAGGCGGTGGCGACCGACTTCCTGGCCGCGGCGACCGAGCTGTCGTTGCGCCAGCGCCGGCGTTCGCTGGTGATGCTGGTGACCAACCTGCGCGACGAGGACATGGACGATCTGCTCGCCGCGGTACGCATGTTGCGCGGCCGCCATCTGGTCTGCGTGGCCAGCCTGCGCGAAGGCTCGTTGGACCAGGCGCTAGCCGAAGACGTCGTCGACCTGTCCGGCGCGATCCGCGCCGGCGCGGCCGCGCAGTACCTGGAACACCGCTCCGCCGCGCACGAGGCGCTGCGCAACCACGGGGTGATGGTGCTGGACGTGAGCTGCGACCAGCTGGCGGCGTCGCTGGTCGAGAAGTATCTGGCGGTCAAACGCGACGGCTTGCTTTGAGGCGTCGCTTTGCGGCGGCGGCAGAGGCAGCAACAGCAACAGCAACAGCAACAGCAAATCCGCCACGCCCGCTGCGCGCTCGTTCGCCGCCTTTGCCAAAGGGCGCAACGGCAAAAGCGCGTGCCGTCGAGCCGCGATAACGAGGTAGAGGGGGCATCCGATGGCGCCTTTCGCAGCAGCGCCGGCCGCGCACCCCGCCTGCCGATCCCCAGGGGGATAGGGGGATTTGCTCTTGCTTTGCCCACCGTCGCTCAGCCCAAAGCTCACCCCGGCCGAGTCTGCTCCTCCAGCCACCCCAGCCACTGCATCGCCTGCGCGCGGTCCTGCCCGCACATCTCGCGGCTCGGCTGCAGCGAGCCGCAGAACGCCGGGCGCTCCGGTTGGCCGAACAAGCGGCAGCGCAGTTCGTCGTCGAGCTGAACGCAGGGGATGCCGGCCGGTTTGCCGTGCGGCATGCCCGGGATCGGCGAGTTGATCGAAGGCGCGATGCAGCAGGCGCCGCAGCGGTCGCGACAGGCCTCGCTCATGCCGGTTCGCGTCGGAGGCCGGCGCCGCTCACGGCGCTTCGAACGGCTCGGCCACGCGCACCGCATGCAGCGGGATCGGTCCGTAGACGTGCGGATAGTGATCGCCGCTGCGCGCGCTCCAGTCGTAGCGCAGCGCCGCGCCCAGTGCGGCCGCATCCAGGCTCAGCCGCACCAGCGCGCCGCGGCCGCGCTGGTGGCGCTCGATCACGCCCGGCAGCTGCGCCTGGGTCGCGCAGTGCAGGAAGCCTTCGCGCGCCAGGCCCTCGGGCGCGTACTCGCCGCTGGCCTGCGCCGCGGTCCAGTCGGCCGGCGCGGCGAAGTGATAGACGATGGCGGGCGCGGGCCCGGCGAACGCAGGCGCGCAGTCGGAACCGGCGTTCGCCATGGGCTCAGTCCGCCGTGACCAGCGCGTCGTCGCGCTCGCGCAGCATCGCGTACACCGGGTCGGTGTCCGGACGCTTGCGATGCCAGCGCTCGAAGCTCTCGGCGGCCTGCTCGACCAGCATGCCCAGGCCGTCGACGCGGTCGTGCGCGCCGGCGACCTTGGCCCAGGCCAGGAACGGAATCGCCGCCTCGCCATAGCTCAGGTCGACCGCCGCGGTGCGCGGCGTGGCCAGGCTCATCGGCAGCGAAGGCATGCCGTCTTCGCGCGCGGCCGAAGTGGCGTTGACGATCAGATCGAAGTTGCCGAGCGTGCCGACGTCGGCGAGGTAGCGCGGGTGCACCCGGCCCGGCATGCCGAGCGAGTCGGCCAGCGCGTCGGCGCGCTCGCCGGTGCGGTTGACGATGTACAGATCGCCGATGCCGGCGTCGAGCAGGGACGGAGCGACGCCGCGCGCGGCGCCGCCGGCGCCGATCAGCAAGGTGCGGCGCGCGCGCAGGTCCAGGCCGTGGCGGTCGGTCAGGTCGCGCACCAGGCCGACGCCGTCGGTGTTGTCGCCTTCCCAGCCGGTGGCGCTGCGGATCAGCGTGTTGACCGCGCCGGCGCGCTGGGCGCGCTCGCTCAGGTGGCTGCAGATGCTGGCCGCGCGCGTCTTCAGCGGCAGGGTGATGTTGGCGCCGAGGCCGCCTTCGGCGGCGAACTCGGCCAGGGCCACGTCGAACTGCTCCGGTGCGGCGTCGATCGCGCGGTACTCCAGGGCGATGCCGAACTGGCGCGCGAACGCGGCGTGGATGCGCGGCGACAGCGAATGGGCGACCGGATGGCCGAAGACCGCGTAACGCAGGACGGGACTGGACGAACTGGAATCGATCGACATGGACGCGCCTCGTTCTAGACTGGAGACCTTTCCTGTTGGGAGACGCACGATGCGGCACGCCAGGGTCCGGTTCGGCTCCAGTCTACTCCTCGCCTGTGTACTGGGCGTCCCGGCGCAGGCCGGTTTGGCCGAATTCGGCATAGAAGGCATGGGCGTGGTGTCCACCTCCGACAGCGAGGTGCGAGCCACGGTGAGTCCCGACGGGCGGCGCATCGTCTGGGGCAGCGATCGCCCGGGCGGCCCGGGCGGACGCGATCTGTGGCAGGCCGAGCTGATCGACGGCCGCTGGCAGAACCCGCAGCCGCTGGCCCTGAACGGCCCGCACAAGGACTACGACCCGATGTTCAGCGGCGACGGCCGCTGGCTGTATTTCTTCTCCGACCGTCCCGGCGGTCAGGGGGCCGAGGACCTGTACCGCGCCGCAGTGCGCGCCGACGGCTACGGCCCGGCCGAAAACCTCGGCGCCGGGGTCAACACCGCCGGCCGCGAATGGGCGCCGGCGCCGAGCCGCGACGGCCGCCACCTGCTGTTCGCCAGCGACGGCCGCGGCGGCGCCGGCGGTCAGGACTTGTGGATCGCCAGTTGGAACGGCCGCGCCTTCGCCGATCCGAAGCCGGCGCCGGGTCTCAACACCGCCGCCGACGAATTCGACGCGACCTGGCTCGGCGACGGCCGCGCGATCGTGTTCGCGCGTTCCAACGACGTCGATGGCGACGGCGACGTGCGCCTGTACCTGGCCCAGTGCGACGGCGCGCGCTACGCCGACGAGATGCCGCTGGCGCTGTCGTTCAATGCCGCCGGGGCCTACACCTACGGCCCGGTGATCGACTGGAACAAGCCCGGCGAGTTGCTGCTCAACGGCACCGCCAAAGCGCCCAAGGCCGGCAAGCAGGACATCTACCGGATGAAGGCGCCGGCGGTCACCGGCCGGGACGGTTGCGTCGGGGCCTGAGGCGCGGACTGCGCTAATGCCTTTGTAGGAGCGGCGTGAGCCGCGACCACCGAAGCGATGCACGCAAGCGTCGCCGCCGAAGTCCGGCCATGTGGCGTCCTGCTCCGATGTGCCGGGTTCTTGGCTACGGCGAGAGACGTGGCATCGCACCGCTTCGGTGGTCGCGGCTCACGCCGCTCCTACACAAAGCGGACCGCTGCCGTCGGGACCGGAGCGGCGTCCATGGGATTTTCTACGCTCACAAGCCCGCGATCGCCGCTGGTACGCAAGCGCCTAAAAAACCGGCCAGCCTTCGGTCGCGGACCGGCGGCGCAGGCGGTTCCGCCGATACCGGTCGAAGCGCCGCCCATCGGAACAGGCTTGCGGCCGAGCGGCCGCGCGCCGTCGCGTGGCTATCCTGCGCCGGCCACGCTGTGTGGCCTATGAAAAGGATTTTTCATGAACGTCACGAAAGGTAAGTTGGGGGGACTGCTGTTCGCGTTCGTGTTGTCGGCCGCCGCGCTGCCGTCGCTCGCCGCCAGTTCCGGCGGCGCGACGCCGGTGCCGTCCGATCCGGCCCGCTTCGGCGAATGGAAGGCGACGGTGCGCTGGCTGAAACCGCATCGGGTCGATGGCCCGACCGGCTCGGTGGTCTATTCGTGGACCTATGTGCATATCACCACGCTGAGCCAGAGCGAGTGCGATACCCAGCTCGGCGGCTACGCCAGCCAGCTCAACGTCCAGGTGACGGAAGCCTGCACGTTCTATCCGTATTGATCCACCGCTGCGGAGCCGCCGTGCGCGGCTCCGCAGTTCGCCGATGCGATCAGTACGGCGCTTCCAGGTTTTGCCACTGCAGCGGATTGAAGTCGTACACCAACTGTTGCGAGAGCGCGCCGCCGGCATCGATGCCGCCGCGGAACAAGCAGCCACGCTCGACCCACAGCAGTTCGCCGCGGTCGAACTCGGCCCATTCCCAGTCCGGCAGGTCGATCAGGCGCTCGCTGCGGCGGTCGTAGAGGGCGTGGCGGTCGTGGTAATGGCCGCGGCCGGGGCGTTCGATCAGGCCGGCGCAGGCGATCTTGCGCAGCAGCCAGTGGCCGCCGGCGGACTTCTCGAACCTGGTCAGGGTCGAACCCGAAGTCGGGTCGGCATGCTTCAGCGCCCAGCCGTCGCGTTGCAGGCGCAGGTAGTACACGCCGGTGCACTCGCTGCCGTAGCGCTCCGGCGAGGGCGGTTCGCTGCGATGGCGCAATCCGGAGTCGGTGCGTTCGACGCAATGGCTGCCGTTCAACCAGTATTCGTCCCGGTCGAGAAACAGTCCGCCGCCCTGATAGGTATCGCCTTTGGGGAAGAAGTCCAATGCCTTCAAGTACGGCGCGCGCGACACCGCGCTCCACGACGAGGGCCGGCGGCCCTGGTTCGAGGCGAAGTAGAACAGGTGGCGGCCGTCCGGCGAGAGGTCGCAGCGGCGTTCGTAGATGCGGCCCTTGAGCCACTGGCCTACCGCGATGCGGTCGTCGTCGCGATTCCAGCCGAGCGCACAGACCCGCTTGCTCGGCCCGCGGCGCAGCACCATCGCGGTGTTCGCGGCGCGCGCCAACAGAACGTGGACGCGCGCCGGACTGCGTGCGATCAGCGCTCCTCGCGCATCCATTGCGCCGCATCCAATGCGAAATAGGTCAGCACCCCGTCGGCGCCGGCGCGCTTGATCGAGGTCAGCGACTCCAGCACGCAGCCGCGCTCGTCCAGCCAGCCGTTGCCGATCGCCGCGCGCAGCATCGCGTACTCGCCGCTGACCTGGTAGACGAAGGTCGGCGCGCCGAACTCGTCCTTGGCCCGGCGCACGATGTCCAGGTAGGGCAGGCCGGGCTTGACCATGATCATGTCGGCGCCTTCGTCCAGGTCCAGGGCGATCTCGCGCATGGCCTCGTCGCTGTTGGCCGGGTCCATCTGGTAGGTGTACTTGTTGCCCTTGCCGAGCGCGCCGGCCGAGCCGACCGCGTCGCGGAACGGGCCGTAGAAGCTGGAGGCGTACTTGGCGCTGTAGGCGAGGATGCGGGTGTGGATGTGGCCGCGCTGCTCCAGCGCCTCGCGGATGCGGCCGATGCGGCCGTCCATCATGTCGCTGGGGGCGACCACGTCGGCGCCGGCGGCGGCGTGCGACAGCGCCTGCTTGACCAGGGCTTCGACGGTTTCGTCGTTGAGAACGTAGCCGCTGTCGTCGACCAGGCCGTCCTGGCCGTGGCTGGTGTAGGGGTCGAGGGCGACGTCGGTGATCACGCCCAGTTCCGGAAAGCGCTGCTTGAGCGCGCGCACCGCGCGCTGGCACAGGCCGTCCTCCTGCCAGGCGGCTTCGGCGGTCAGCGACTTGGCCTCCGGCGCGGTCACCGGGAACAGCGCCAGCGCCGGCACGCGCAGCTCGCTGGCGCGTTCGGCGACGCGCAGCAGTTCGTCGATCGACAACCGCTCGATGCCGGGCATCGAGCCGACCGGCGCGCGGCCATCGAGTTCGTGCACGAACACCGGATAGATCAGGTCGTCGGCGGTGAGGACGGTCTCGCGCATCAGCCGGCGCGAGAATTCATCGCGGCGCATCCGCCGCGGGCGCGAGTAGGGGTAGCTCATGGGCGCCTAGTCTACTCCCGTGCCCGGCGGCGGCCTGCGACCGCGGGTCGCGGCGGGCGGGGATGCTGTGTTCCGGGCAAGACGGGCAAGCTGCCCGTAAGGGTACGCCGTTCCTGTCGCTTAGAACTGCGCCCGGCGTCAGTCGGAATACACCCGGTACCGCAGCGGTCGCACGTGCACGGTGCTGCCGGGCGCCGGCGTCACCGCATCCGGGGTCGCGGCCAGGTCCAGCTCCAGCGGGCGGTGCTGGCCCTCGATCGCCAGTTCCAGGGTGATCCGCTCGGCCAGCCGGTGCGCCGAGACCACCCGCGCCGGCAGGCCGTCGTCGCCGTCGACCAGGGCCATGTCGTGCGGGCGCGCGTACAGCCTGGCCCGGCTGCGGCTGTGGCTGTCGACCGGCAGGCGCAGGGCGTGGCCGTTGACCGACAGCTCGCCGCCCTCGGTCTGGCCCTCGATCACGTTGGCGCGGCCGATGAAGTCGAACACGTAGGCCGAGGCCGGCGCGCTGTAGATCTCGTCCGGGGTACCGATCTGCTCGATCCGGCCGTCCTTGAGCACGACCACGCGGTCTGCCAGTTCCAGCGCTTCTTCCTGGTCGTGGGTGACGAACAAGGTGGTCTGCCCGGTCTGGTCGTGCAGGCGGCGCAGCCAGCGGCGCAGTTCGACCCGGACCTTGGCGTCGAGCGCGCCGAACGGCTCGTCGAGCAGCAGCACGGTCGGGTCGATCGCCAGCGCGCGGGCCAGGGCGACGCGCTGCTTCTGCCCGCCGGACAGTTGTTCGGGATAGCGCGCGCCGAGCTCGGGCAACTGGATCAGGCCGAGCAGCTCCTGCACGCGCTTGCCGATCGTCGCCTTGTCCGGGCGCCGCGCGCGCGGCCGGCTGCGCAGGCCGAAGGCGATGTTCTCGGCCACGGTCATGTGCTTGAACAGCGCGTAGTGCTGGAACACGAAGCCGACGTTGCGTTCGCGCAGGCTCAGCCGGGTCGCGTCCTGTTCGCCGAACAGCAGCCGGCCCGAGTCGGGCTGCAGCAGGCCGGCGATGACCCGCAGCAGGGTGGTCTTGCCCGAACCGGACGGGCCGAGCAGGGCGACCAGTTCGCCGGACGCGACCTGCAGGTCGACCGCGTCGAGGGCGGCGACGTTGGCGTAGCGCTTGGCGATGGCGTGGAGATGCAGATCCATGGATGGGGTGCTCGGTAATCAGTGCCGGCGGTGCGAACGCGCGAGCGCGTCGCCGTGGCGCGCTTCGAGCCAGATCTTGACCACCAGGGTGACCAGGGCCAGGCCGGCGAGCAGGGAGGCGACCGCGAACGCCGCGGCGCCCTCGCCGCCGAGCTGCTTGTACAGCACCTCGACGTGCAGGGAGAGGGTGTTGGTGCTGCCCATGACGTTGCCCGACACCACCGTGACCGCGCCGAACTCGCCCATCGCCCGCGCGCTGCACAACAGCACGCCGTACAGCAGGCCCCATTTGATGTTGGGCAGGGTGACGCGGAAGAACATGCTCCAGGCGTTGGCGCCGAGCGAGCGCGCCGCCAGCTCCTCGTCGCTGCCCTGCTGTTCCATCAACGGGATCAGCTCGCGGACCACGAACGGGAAGGTCACGAACAAGGTCGCCAGGACGATGCCCGGGGTGGCGAACAGGATCTTCAGGTCGTAGCGGTTGAGCAGGTCGGCGAAAAAACCGTGGGTCGGGCTGAACAACAGCACCAGGCACAGGCCGGCGACCACCGGCGAGACCGCGAACGGCAGGTCGATCAGGGCCAGCAGGGTGCGCTTGCCGCGGAACTCGAAGCGGGTCAGGGCCCAGGCCATGAACACGCCGCAGACCGCGTTGACCGGCACGACTATGGCGGTGGTGATCAGGGTCAGGCGCAGCGCCGACAAGGTGTGCGGATCGCGCACCGCGGCCAGCCACACGTCCAGGCCGCTGCCGAACGCGGTGCCCAGCAGCATCAGCAACGGCAGCACCACCACCAGCAGCATGATCGCCACCGCGGCGCCGATCAGCGCCCAGCGCACCCAGGCCGGTTCCTGCAACTGGTCGCGCGCCTCAGCCATCCTGGCGGCCTCCGTGCGACAGCCAGCGCGCGCCGGCGTTGATCGCCACCAGGCACACGAACGACATCAGCAGCAGCAAGGTCGCCAACACGATCGCCGCGGTCACCCCGCCTTCCTCTTCCAGGCGGATGGTGATCAGCAGCGGCGCGATCTCGGTCTTCATCGGCAGGTTGCCGGCGATGAAGATCACCGAGCCGAACTCGCCCAGGCCGCGGGCGAAGGCGAGCGAGAAACCGGTCAGCAGGGCCGGCAGCAGCTCGGGCAGGATCACCCGGCGCAGGGTGGTCAGGCGCGAGGCGCCGAGCGAGGCGGCGGCTTCCTCCTGCTCGCGGCCCAGGGTCTCCAGCACCGGCTGCACGGTGCGCACCGCGAACGGCAGGCCGATGAAGATCAGGGCGATGACGATGCCGGTGAGGTTGTTGACCAGTTGGACGCCGAACGGCTGCAGCCAGGCGCCGACCCAGCCGTTCTGGCCGTAGATCGCCGCCAGGGTGATGCCGGCGACCGCGGTCGGCAGGGCGAAGGGCAGGTCGACCAGGGCGTCGAGCAGGCGCCGGCCCGGGAAGCGGTAGCGCACCAGCACCCAGGCCACCACCGCGCCGAACACCAGCGCGACCAGGGCGGCGGCGAAGGCGGTGCCGAAGCTGACCTTGAGCGAGGCGACCACGCGCGGGTCGGAGATCGCGCGCAGCCAGCCGGCCAGGCCGAGGCCGCCGGAACGCAGCACCAGCGCGGCCAGCGGCAACAGCACCACCAGCCCGAGCCAGGCCAGGCCGAGGCCCAGGCCGAGGCCGAAACCGGGGAGCGGCCTGCGCCATCGGGAGGCGGAGGCCGGCAGGGTCAACGCGTGCTCGCTCATGTGGCGGTGGGCGGCGGTGGCGGAGGGACGAAGGGGGGTGACGCTATCGTGGGTTTGCGGTCCAGGGGAAATGCGCGTTGGTTGTTAGCTAGTGCGCGATGGCGATATCGGGTCGGGCCACGATGATCGGTGGCGGGTTCGTTGGCGGTGAACGGCACCGGCGGACGGGGCGGCCGGGCGGCTCAACCTCGCGCCGGAGGGCGGTCGTCGCCAGCGGCTGTGGACCGGGCCTGGTTCCGTGGCCCGCTTTGGAAAAGCGGGCCTGCGCCCGACGTCGGTACGAAGTCCAAACTTGGCTGCAGCGCGGGGGATTTGCTTTTCTGGCGCTTGGGGAAGGGCAAGAGCAAATCCCCCTGCCCGTCCGGCCAGCAGGCCTGGCCGGACGGCGTTCGATCGTGCGCGAACCTGCGGTTCGCGAGCGCACGCTCTCACCTTTTTCAAAAGGCGGGAACGGAAAAGCCGAAACCGCGCGGCCGTCACTTCGGCAGGTAGATCTTGTCGAAGAAGCCGCCGTCGGAGAAATGCGCGGCCTGGGCTTTCTTCCAGCCGCCGAAGGCGTTGTCGATGGTGACCTGCTTGACCGCCGGGAACTTGGCCAGCTCCGCGGCCGGGACCTTGTCCGGCTCGGCCGGGCGATAACCGTGCTTGGCCGCCAGGCGCTGGCCCTCGGGGGTGTAGAGGAAACGCAGGTAGGCCTCGGCCTGCTTGCGCGTGCCGTGCTTGTCGACGTTCTTGTCGACCCAGGCCACCGGCGGCTCGGCCTTGATGCTCAGGCTCGGCACGACGATCTCGAACTTGTCGCGGCTGGCCGGTTCCTGCAGGGTCAGCAGGGCTTCGTTTTCCCAGGCCAGCAGCACGTCGCCGATCTTGCGGTCGACGAAGGTGGTGGTCGAGCCGCGCGCGCCGGTGTCGAGCACCGGCACGTTCTTGAACAAGCGGCTCAGGTAGTCGACCACCTTGTCGCCGTCGCGGTACTGGGTCGAGGCCCAGGCCCAGGCGGCCAGGTAGTTCCAGCGCGCGCCGCCGGAGGTCTTGGGGTTGGGCGTGATCACCGCCACCCCGGGCTTGACCAGGTCGCCCCAGTCCTTGATCCCCTTCGGGTTGCCCTTGCGCACCAGGAACACGATGGTCGAGGTGTAGGGCGAACTCTGGTGCGGCAGGCGGCTCTGCCAATTGGCCGGAAGCTGCTTGGCGTTGGCGATGGTGTCGATGTCGCCGGCCAGGGCCAGGGTCACCACATCGGCTTCCAGGCCGTCGACCACCGCGCGCGCCTGCTTGCCCGAGCCGCCGTGCGAGGCGCGCAGGTTGAGGGTTTCGCCGGTCTTCTGCTTCCACTGCGCGGCGAACACCTGGTTGACCTCGGCGTAGAACTCGCGGGTCGGGTCGTAGGAGACGTTGAGCAGCTCGGCGTCCTTGGCCGCGGCGCTGCCGGCGGCCAGCGCCAGGCCGAGCAGGGCCGCGCGGAACAGGCCCGCGCGGAACAGGGCCGGTCGATGGAGAGTCTTCATGGTTCAATCCTGTGCGAAGTGGCGGAAGGTCAGAAAGCGAGTTGGGCGCGGGTGAAGAAGGCTTTTTCGTCTTCGCGGTCGCGGCCCGCGGCGGCGCCGCCGTCGAACGCGGTCTGGGTGTAGTTGGCGACCAGCTTGAGGTTGCCGGTGAGGTACCAGTTCAGTCCCAGGCCCCAGGAGCGCGCGGCGGCGGCCACCGCGTTGCGGTCGGCGTAACGCGGGAACGCGGCCTCGTCGATCTCCAGGCGGCCGTAGCGCGCGACCAGCTCGAATGCGCCCCAGCCTGCGCCACCGACCGTAAAGGGTTGGTTAGGCCTGGCCACGCCCTTGTAGCCGGCGTCCTCGCCGGTCAGCACGTAGCCGGCGGTGACCTGCCAGGCGCGGTGGTCGAGTTCGCCGGCGAAGGCGCCGTTGCGCACTTCCTGGCTGGAGGCGACGTATTCGCCGATCACGCCGAACGCGTTGCGGTAGTACCAGGCCTGCGGCGACCAGCGGCTGTGCGCGCCGTCGGCCAGCACCGCGCTGCGGTAGTTGAAGAACTGCACCTGGCCCGGCGTGCGGTAGCGCGGCAGTGCGTTGTTGCCGCTGCCGCGTTTGTCGCCGCGGCTGCCGGCCAGGCCGATGCCCAGCCCCGACAGCGCGCCGCCGTCGTTCTTCCACGGCTCCAGGAACACCCGCCCGGCCAGCTCGAATTCGTTGTCGGGATTGACCGTCGGACTGTCGCGGCCGTCGACCGCGCCGTTGAACACGCCCAGCGCGTAGGACACGGTGGCGCCGGCGAACTCGCCCTGCAGTTGCACGCCGAGATCGCGGTTCGGGGTCAGCTCCGAAGCCAGGCCGAGCTCGATCAGGGCGTTGGAGCCGCTGGACTGCAGCCGTTCCAGGCCGACCGGGCTCTTGAACTTGCCGATCCGCAGGGTCGCGCGCGGATCGAACTTCAGGTCCAGATAGGCGTCGTTGATGGTCGCGCTGTCGCCGGCGAATTCCGGGGTCAGCCGGAAGCCGACCAGCGGGCCCCAGGTCCCTTCCAGGGTCGGCTGGATGCGGCGGAACAGGAAGGTGTCGTTCTGCGGCAGGCGTTCGTCGCCGATGAAGAAGCGGCCGTCCGCCTGGACCAGCGCCTTGAGCTTGACTTCGACATCGCCGGGCGGCGGCGATTTGATCGCCAGGCCCTTGCTCGCGCTCAGCGACACGCTC
Source organism: Lysobacter sp. Soil_C_15 (assembly GCF_057657315.1). Taxonomy (NCBI): domain Bacteria; kingdom Pseudomonadati; phylum Pseudomonadota; class Gammaproteobacteria; order Lysobacterales; family Lysobacteraceae; genus Lysobacter; species Lysobacter sp. Soil_C_15. The sequence goes on along the minus strand of NZ_JBDGIR010000001.1, from coordinate 710,332 downwards.
GGCGTGTTCGCCGCCTTGGCCGTCGCTTCCTCGGCCTGCAGTTCCAGTTTGCGTTCGATGATCCGCAGGCGCTGGTCGAGTTCGGCCAGACTGCCGCTGTCGGCGGACGCGCCGGCGACCGCGCCGCCGCCGCCGAGGCGCTGCTCCAGCGCGCGCAAGCGCTCGGCCAGCGCTTCCACGGTGAGTTCGCCGGCGGTCGGTCGGGTTTGCGCGGCGGCCGGCAGCGCCAGGGCGCAGGCGATCGCGGCGCCGAGCCAGACAGTCGCGGCGCGCGCCGCATGCGCAGATCGAACCCGGGTTTGCATGATGTGCTCCTACGAACGGATGGAACGGTGAGGCGATCCGGGTGGCGCGGACGCAGCGTGTGAAGCGGAAAACGCAGCCAGTGGCGATCGCGCCGGGGCGTGCGCGACGACCGGCGGTGCGGGCGGATCGGCGGCCCCCGCGGCCGGCCCGGCGCATCAGCGGCGGCGCTCAGCCCCAGGATTCGGCGGCGGCCACCGGCAGGCGCTGGCTGCGGACGATCTCGACGATCCGCGCCTGGCTGACCCGCACTTCGATCCGGCCCTCATCGAGCCCGCGCAGGGCCTGCAGCAAGGCGAATTCGGTGTCGCTGAGGTTGACGATGTTGATCTCCGGCTCGCCGCCGCACGAGCTGGGCGCGCCACGCGCGGCCGCGCGTTTGCCGGTTCCCGTCGCGCTGCGGCTCATCGCGCCTCTCCTTCCACGGTCAGCAGGGTCGGCGTCGACGAGGCGCGAGCGAATTCGGCCAGGCTGCGCCGATCGAGCACGCCGGAAATCGCGTCGCGCGCCTCGCGCATCAACGCGCGCAGAGTGCAGCCGTCGGGGTCGCGGCAATCGGCGCAGGGCCGGTAAGCGCTGACGCTGGCGCACAGCACCGGGGCCAGCGGGCCGTCGATGGCGCGGATCAGGTCGCCGACCATGATCTGCTCGGCCGGCCGGGCCAGGGTGTGCCCGCCCTTCTGCCCGCGCCGGCTGTCGATGAAGCCGGCCTCGCGCAGGTCGACCAGGATCGACTCCAGGAACTTGCCCGGCGCGCCGCTGTGCTGGGCGATGGTCCGGGCCTGCAGGCGCGGCACCTCGGCGCGACCCGCGCAGGGCCGGCTCTGCGCGCGCGCCAAGGCGCACATCGCGCGCAGGGCGTACTTGGCCTTCATCGTCAGCATTTCCCAGTCACCATGTAGGAAATGTGGCCGGGCCCGGGGGCGGAGGGAAAAGGTTTTGCCTCATCTGCTTATGACGGGGCGGTATGTGGGGCGGGGGCTAGGCCAAGGCCAAGCCATAGCCGAAGCCACAGCCGAAGCAAATCCCCCTGGTCCCCCCAAAGGGGGGAAGTGTTGCGCGGTGGCGCGAGGAGCCCCCCCCCCCGCTAACACGACTTCTTCAGATCTTCGCAGCTGCGGTTGCTTTCCCGCCTTTGAATAAGGGGGCGGGGGGATTGGCCTTTGCCCTCGCTCCAACTGCCGGCAACGACATCGACCGCGGGATCGGGACGGGCTGCGTGCATCGCGCGAACCCCTGTGCGGTCCAAGCCGCTAGGATGAGCGCCAATGCGTTCCCTCGCCTCGCTGCCGCCGCTCGCCCGCACCTGTCTGTCGGTTCTCGCCGTGCTCGCCGCCGCCTGTTGGCTGGCGCCGGCGCTGAGCCGTTATGGGCCGATCCTGCCCGACTGGGACGCCCTGTCGGCGCCCCCGGGCACGGCCGGGCATTGGTTCGGCACCGATGCGATCGGCCGCGATGTGTTCGCGCGCACCCTGGCCGGAGGCCGCTTGTCGCTCGGCATCGGCCTGCTGGCCAGCGTGGTCGCGCTGGCGATCGGACTGAGCTACGGCGCGGTCGCCGGACTGGCCGGCGGGCGCACCGAGCGGGCGATGCTGCGCGTGCTCGACGTGTTCTCGGCCTTGCCCTTCCTGCTGGTGGTGATCCTGCTGCTGACCCTGTTCGAGCGCTCGCTGTGGCTGCTGCTGGTCGCGATCGGCGGCTATGTCTGGATCGACCTGGCGCGGGTGATGCGCGCCGAGGCGGCGCGCCTGCGCGAAGCGCCGTTCGTGCTCGCCGCGCAGGCGGCCGGGGCCGGCTTCGGCCAGCGCCTGCGCTGGCACGTGATTCCGAACCTGTTGCCGCTGGCCCTGGTCTACCTCGGCCTGATCCTGCCGCAGGCGATCCTGGTCGAAAGTTTTCTCGGCTTCCTCGGCCTGTCGATCGACGAGCCGTCATCGAGCTGGGGCGGCCTGCTCGCCGAAGGCGTGCAGGAGCTGGACAGCGCGCCGTGGACCCTGCTGTTCCCGGCCGGCTTCCTGGTCGCCACCCTGGCCGCGTTCCAGTTTCTCGGCGACGGCCTGCGCGACTGGCTCGACGTCAAGCGCAGCGCGCCGCGCAGCGAACAGGCCGCGGCATGAGTCCGCCGCGGGTATCGCTGCAGGGCTTGAACGTCGCCGCGAACGATGGCGCGCGGCGGCTGCTCGGCCCGATCGACCTGGAGCTGCACGCGGGCCAGTGCCTGGGCGTGGTCGGCGAAAGCGGCAGCGGCAAGAGCCTGACCGCGCTGTCCCTGCTCGGCCTGCTGCCGGCCGGATTGCAGGCGCAAGGCGAACTGCGCATCGACGGCGAAGCGGTCGCGCTCGGCAGCGCGGCGCAGGCGCGATTGCGCGGCCGCCGCCTGGCCTGGGTGCCGCAGGACCCGCTCGCGGCCCTGCATCCGCTGCGCCGGGTCGGCGCGCAGTTGATCGAAACCCTGCGCGCGGTGCGCGGGCTCGGCAAGGACCAGGCCCGCGGCCAGGCGCAGAGTCTGTTCGAACGCGTGCAATTGCCGGAACCCGCGGCGGCCCTGCAACGCTATCCGCACCAGTTTTCCGGCGGCCAGCGCCAGCGCATCGCCATCGCCCTGGCCTTGGCGACCGCGCCGCAGGCGCTGATCGCCGACGAACCGACCTCGGCGCTGGACGCGCGGATCGCCCGCGACATCCTCGACCTGCTCGATCGCCTGCGGCGCGAAGACGGCCTGGCCCTGCTGTTGATCAGCCACGACCTGCCGCTGGTCGGCGCCTATGCCCAGCAACTGCTGGTGCTGCAGCGCGGCGCCGCGGTCGAGCAGGGCCCGACCGCGCGCGTGTTCGCCGCGCCGGCGCAGGCCTACACCCGCGAGTTGCTCGCCGCCGACCGCATCGAGGCCTTGCCGGACGCTGTCTGCGACGCGCCGGTGTGGTTGCGCGGCGAGGGTCTGGGCCTGCGTTATCCGCGCGCGCCGAAGCCGGCGTTGGAGGCGGTCGATATCGAGCTGCGCAGCGGCGAGGGCCTGGCCCTGGTCGGCGAGAGCGGCAGCGGCAAGAGCACGCTCGGCCGGGTGCTGTTGCGCTTGCTGCGCGGCGCGCAAGGCCGGGTCTGGGTCGACGGCGCCGACCTGGCGACGCTGGACGCGGCCGCGCTGCGCCGTTGGCGGGCGCAGACCGGGGTGGTGTTCCAGGACCCGTACGCCTCGCTCGATCCGCGCCTGCGCGTAGCCGAGATCGTCGCCGAACCGCTGCGCATCCACACCCGGTCGGACGCGGCCGCGCGCCGCGAACGCGCCGCCGGACTGTTGGCCGCGGTCGGCCTGGACGCGGCCATGCTCGATCGCTACCCGCACCAGTTTTCCGGCGGCCAGCGCCAGCGCATCGCGATCGCGCGCGCTCTGGCGACCGAGCCCAAACTGCTGGTCTGCGACGAGGCGGTGTCGGCGCTGGACGCGCACCATCGCGCCGCGATCCTGGCCCTGCTGGCGCGGCTCAAGCGCGAACGCGGCCTGGCGCTGTTGTTCGTGACCCACGACCTGGCCGCGGCCGCGGCGGTGGCCGAGCGCATCGCCGTGCTCGAAGCCGGGCGCATCGTCGAAACCGGCCCCACCGCGCAGGTGCTGCGCGCGCCGCGGCACGCGCATACCCGCGCTCTGCTCGCCGCGCGCCCGGCCGGCTGAGCGGCGGCGCACCCCGCAGCCGCGCCCGACGCGGATCGCGTTCGGGCGCTCGATGCCGGCGTCGCGCCGGCGGCTTACCGCGCCGCGCTCAGATCAAACCGCCGCCGAGGGCGAGCCGGACCACGCCGACCAGGATCGCGATGCCGTTGAGCCACAAGCCGGCCTTGGCCCGGGCGTTGTTCTCGCTGCGGGTGAACAACAGGCCGATCGCGGCGATCATCGCGCCGATCGCGGCGAACGGAATCATGAACCAGTTGCCCCAGCCGAGGAACGGAATCAGTGCGGCGATCATCCACAGCAGCGCGACGATGCCCCAGAGCAGACTGATCAAACCCATCGAGGTGGCTCCGCAAGCGGCCGGATCGGCCATGCCTGCAACGTAATGTCTGCCCGGGCGATTGCAAGTGCCGCAGGTCGGCGCGGCCGACCCGCGCTCAGCCGCCGTGCACGCCGTCGATCTCGACCCGCAGCTCGTGGCGGCAGATCGCCGCGTGCACCAGGATCCGCGGCACCCGATCGCCGAATCGCCGGTCCAGGGCCTGCGCGACCAGCGGGATGTCCTCCGCGTCGCGCACGTAGACTTTCAACCGCGTGCCGGCGCCGAACGCGGCCGGCAACTGCGGCCGGCGCTGGCGCGCGACCGCGAGCAGGCTGTCGAAGTTGGCCAGGGTCTCGTCGAGCTGGGCCAGCACCGAATCGGCGTGGCGCGACTCGTGGCCGACCACCGCGGCGGTGCCCGACAGCAGCAGCGGCATCGCCGCCGGCTGCGGCGGCAGCATCGCCCGGGCGAAGCTCGGCGACTGCGGGCCGTACTGGCGCGGGTAGCGGTAGGCGCTGACCTGGCGCGGATTCTCCAGCGGCGTGCCCGGGCTGCGCCCGGCCAGCCAATACACCTGCAGCCGGCGCGCGCCGTCGGCGCGGCCGATCGCGGTCGCCGCCGGCAACTGCGCGGTGTCGAACTCGCCCAGGCCGCGCGCGCGGCCGACGCAGAACACGCGGTAGCGCTCTTCGTCGCCGTGGCCGAGGGTGATGCCGTCGAGGTAGTTCCAGATCCGCAGCAGGTGCGGGTAGCCGCGCTCGGCGGTGAAGCCGATCAGCTTGCGGTACAGATACTCGGCGGCGCGCGCGATCTCGCCGTTGGCGGCTTCGCCCGGCAGCGGTTCGGGCTCGTCGAACTCGATCACGCCGAACTGCAGCGCGCCGTCCTCGGCCCAGGCCAGGTCGCCGTCGCGGCCCTTGCTGACCGGGCCGGTGCCGCGCCAGCGCTCCAGGCGGGTGTCGCCGAACGGCTCCAGCGCCACGCGCAGATAGCGCGGGTCGTCGTGATGCGGCGCGTCCGCGCCGAAGCCGAACACCGCCAGGGTGTCGTCCTGCGCCAACAGCGCCCCGGGCGCGGCGTCCAGGTAGTCGACCTGCAGGCGCGGGCCGGCCAGCATCGCGGCGGCCGCGCTCACGGGTTGCCCCGCTGCAGAGTGTCGCCGCGGAAGTCGACCCCGACCTGACGCTTGCGCCGCAGCCAGCCGCGCAGCGCCTGCGGCGCCATGCGCACGGCGGTGAGCGCATAGATGAAACGGAACAGGCGCAGGCGGCGCAGTACCGCCCGGTTGTCGAACACGTCGCCGGCGAGCATCGAGATGACCGCCTGCTCGACCTGGCAGAAATTGCGTGGAGCGTTGAACAATTCGCGCATGACCGGGGTGGTGAAGCGATAGATGAACCACTGGAAATGTTTCAGGCCGCGCTTGAGGCGCACGGTCATTTCGCCCTGCAGCGCGGCCTCGCGAGCCGGCTCGCGCAGCGCGCCGTCGACCACGGCCGCGGCCTGTTCGCCGCTGTTCATGCCGAGGTAGACGCCGGAGGAGAACACCGGATCGACGAAGGCGTAGGCGTCGCCGACCATGACCCAGCCGGGGCCGGCCATGCGGCTGCAGGTATAGGAATAGTTGCCGGTGACGTGAACCTCGCCGCAGCGCTGCGCGCCCTGCATGCGCGCCCACACCGAGGGCTCGGACTCCAGGGTCCGCATCAGGAAGCTCTCGTTGTCGCCGCGGCGCTGCTTGAGGTACTCGGGGAAGCACACCGCGCCCACGCTCATCACCCCGCGCTGCAGCGGGATCAGCCACATCCAGCCGTGGGCGAAGCGCTGCACGGTGATGTTGCCGGCGTCTTCGCCGTCGCGGCGCTGCACGCCGGTGAAATGGCTGAAGATCGCCGCCGACTGGTGCAGCGGGTTCTTGCGCTTGAGCTTGAGCTGGCTGCCGAGGAAGGTGTCGCGGCCGCTGCCGTCGACCAGGTAGCGCATGCGCACCTGCAGCGCGGCGCCGTCGGCGGCGCGGGCATGGGCCAGGGCGGGGCGGCCGTCGGCGCCGAATTCGAGTTTCTCGACCTTGACCTGCTCGCGCGCGTCGACGCCGTTGGCCTGGGCGTGGCGGAACAGCAACTGGTCGAATTCCTCGCGCTTGACCTGGAAGGCATAGCCGAACGCCGGATTCAGCGCGCGCTCGAAACGGAAGGTGTTATAGCGCTGCGCGTCGATCGGGAACTCGGCGCCGGGCTTGTGCACGCCGATCGCGCGCACCTGCTCGAGCACGCCGAGGCGCTCGAGGATGGCCAGGTTCATCGGCAGCAGCGATTCGCCGATGTGGAAGCGCGGGTGCCGGTCCTTTTCCAGCAACAGCACCTTCCAGCCCTTGCGCGCCAACAGGGTCGCCGCGGTGGTGCCCGCCGGGCCGCCGCCGATCACCAGCACGTCGACCTCAAGGGTCTGTGCGGGCGCCTGGGTCGGAGCGGAAACGGGAGCCGTGGCGGTGGCGCCGGGCGCGGATTCGGGCGGAGTCATGCGCAAATCATAGCCTGCCGCCTTCGCCGGCTGTGCAGCCTGCGGCCCTGGGCCGCGTCTGTGGGCCGCCTGCCGATGGCGCGCAAGTGATTGATCTGGCTGGGCCTGTTGCCCGGTCGGCGGGTTCCGGGCGGCGCCGGACAGCGGCGCCCGGTTGCGCCTGCGGCGCCGATGGCGGATCGTGACCGCCCTTCGCCTTAGCCCCACCGGATCGTCCCGATGTCTGAACAAAGCCCTGCCGAACGCGAACTGGCGCAGCTGCTGGTCGAGAGCCTGAACCTGGAGGACGTGGCGCCGGAGCAGATCGATCCGGAAGCGGCGCTGTTCAACGACGGACTGGGCCTGGATTCGATCGACGCGCTCGAACTGGCGTTGGCGATCAGCAAGCGCTACGGCTTCCAGCTGCGCTCGGACAACGACGAGAACCGGCGCATCTTCGCCTCGTTGCGCGCGCTGTCGGGCCACATCGAGCAGCACCGCGCCGCCTGAGCGGCGCGTCCGCCGCCGTCGTCCACCGTCTGCTCCGGCCGCGAGCCGCCGCCCCGTGACCGCTTCTTCGTTCAGCGCCCCGGCGCGCCTGCTGCTGGCCATCGCCTATCCGCTGCTGGCGCACTGGGCCAGCCACGACGGCGGCGGCTGGGTCGCGGCGCTGGCCCTGGCCGACCTGATCGTGTTCGTCGCCATCGACGGCCTGCTGGCCCTGCGCCCGTCGGTGTGGGCGCTGGTGCTGGCGCTGGCCGTGGCGCTGGGCCTGGCCGCACGCACGCCGCTGGCGCAGATGCTGTTGCTGGCGCCGCCGATGCTGTTCAACGCCTGGCTGGGCTGGTGGTTCGGGCGCAGTCTGCGCGCGCCGCGCGAGGCGCTGATCACCCGCATCGTCGCCGCCCTGCACGACTGCGCGCCGGCCGCGCTGGCGCCGCCGCTGTACCGCTACACCCGCCGCCTGACCGCGCTGTGGGCGGCGGTCCTGCTGCTGCTGGCGCTGATCAACGGCGCGCTGGCGACGATCGCCGTGCCCGACGGCCTGCTGGCCCGGCTCGGCCATCCCCCGGCCTTCGCGATCACCCAGGAGCAATGGTCCTGGTTCGCCAACCTGCTCAACTACGGCATCGTCGGCGGCTTGTTCGCCGGCGAGTACCTGGTCCGGCGGCGTTTGTTCGTCCAGCGCCCGGAAACCGGCTTTTTCGATTTCCTGCGGCGCATGGCCCGGCTCGGCCCGCGTTTCTGGCGCGACCTGTTTTCCTGAGTTTCGGCGTAAAAGGCAGCGGGCCCGGCCCGCGCCGCCGCGTCGTCTACGCCACACATTGGGCCGCGCGGCAAGCGGCGGCGGTCGCATTTCCACGCGGCCGCTGCGGCCGGTGCTTTATCCTTGCCTTCCGGTCCATCGTTCCTCGCCGCTCCGATCCTCATGCATTTCGCCGTCGATTCCGATCATCCCTGCCTGCCCGGCCATTTCCCGGGGCGGCCGCTGGTGCCCGGCGTGGTGGTGCTGGAGCGGGTGATCGAGGCGATCGAGGCCGAGCACGGACCGTTGCCCGGCCTGCGCCTGCCGCAGGTCAAGTTCGTCCAGCCCTTGCTGCCGCAGCAGGTCGCGCAGATCGAGCTGGAAACGCTGGGGCCCGGACGCTGGCGATTCAGGGTCCGGCGCGAGGATCAACCGATCGCCAGCGGCGAAGCCGTCGCCGATGGGGTGGGCGCATGAGCGCGCACTGGAAGCAGCGCCCGGAAGGCGGCGGCCGGCTCGCCTTCCGCGCGATCGCCTTCGTCGCCAGCCGCGGCGGCCGCGCCCTGGCGCGACTGACCCTGTACCCGATCGTGGCCTACTTCCTGGCCGTGCGCGGACCGGAACGGCGCGCCTCGCGCGCCTACCTGGCGCGGGTGCTCGACCGCCGCCCCGGTCTGCTCGACATCGCCCGCCACATCCATACCTTCGCCGCGACCATCCTCGACCGGCTGTACCTGCTGTGCGGGCGGATGCAGCCGTTCGACATCCGGGTCAGCGGCCTGGACGCGCTGGAGCGCCACCTCGACCGCGGCCAGGGCCTGCTGCTGTTCGGCTCGCACCTGGGCAGCTTCGAGGCCTTGCGGGTGCTGTCGCGGCAACGCCCGGGGATGAAGTTGCGGGTGTTGCTCGACCGCGGCCACAACCCGGCGCTGACCGAACTGCTGGACACGCTCGACCCGCAGATCGCCTGCACCGTGATCGACGCCGGCCAGGACGGGCCCTCGATCGTGCTGGCGATCAAGCAGGCCACCGACGAGGGCGCGGTGGTGGCCCTGCTGGTCGACCGCGTCGGCCCCGGCGAGCCCAGCGTCGCCGTCTCCTTCCTCGGCGCCGCGGCGCCGTTCCCGAGCGCGCCCTGGCTGATCGCCGCCGCGCTGAAGGTGCCGGTGGTGCTGGCCTTCGGCCTGTACCGCGGCGGCCCGCGCTACGACCTGATCTTCGAAGCGTTCAGCGACGGTGTGGCGATCGAGCGGCATAACCGCCCCGCTATCCTGGCCGCGCTGGTCCAGCGCTACGCCGAGCGGCTGCAGCTGCACACCCGCAGCGCGCCCTACAACTGGTTCAACTTCTACGATTTCTGGCATGCCGATGACGATCAAGCCCTGCCTGTGGACGCTGGCGCTGCTGTGCGCCGCGGCGTCGCTGCACGCCGCTCCGGCTACTGAGGACGGCGCCGCGCCGGCCGAAGCCGCGCCGGCCGATCCGGCCTGGATCCTGCCGCGCCTGGCGCAGCCGGCGCCGGCGCGCACCGACTTCGTCGAAGTGCGCGGTTCGGCCCTGCTCAAGCAGCCGCTGCGCCTGTCCGGCGAGTACCGCCGTCCCGACGCGGCGACCCTGGTGCGCGAGGTGCGCGCGCCGTATGCCGAGACCACCACCATCCAGGCCGGCGCCAAGCCGGGCCAGGGCGAGGTCAGCGTGGTCCGCCCGAACAAGCCGGCCAAGCGTTTCTCGCTGGCGCGCGCGCCCGAACTGGTCGCGCTGCAGGCCAGCTTCGGCGCCCTGCTCGGCGGCGATCGGGCCCTGCTCGAGCGGCACTACCGCCTGGCCGCCGAAGGCACGCGCCGCCAATGGACGATCAGCCTGATCCCGAAGGACGCCGGGTTGGCGGCGCGGGTGCGCGAGATCGTGCTGCTCGGCCGCGACGACGAACTGCGCTGCATCGAAACCCGGCCCGCGCGCGGCAGCGAGCAGCAACGCACCCTGCTGGCCAGCGCGGCGCGCGCCGCGGCCAATGTCGCCGACGCCAGCCAGCTCGCGGCCCTGTGCCGCGGCCACGGCGCAGCGCGTTGATGACGCCCGCCCGCCGGATCGCGCTGGCCCTGCTGTGGCTGGCGGCGCTGGCCGTGGCCGGCTGGGCGATCGGCCAGCGCCTGCAGCTCAGCGGCGATCTGCGCCGCTTCATGCCGACCGCGCAGACCCCGGCGCAGAAACTGCTGATCGACGAACTCGGCGAAGGCCCGGGCTCGCGCCTGCTGTTGCTGGCGATCGACGGCGACGATCCGGCGACCCTGGCCGCGCAATCGGCGGCGTTGCGCGAAGCGCTGGCGGCGCAGCCCGGGTTCAAGCTGGTCGCCAACGGCGCCGGTCAAGGCCTGGACGCGGTGCCCGAGCGCCTGCGCCCGTATCGCTATCTGTTGTCGCCGACCCTGGACGAACAGGCCTTCGACGCCGGCTACCTGCGCGACCAGCTCGAGCAGCGGCTGCAGGACCTGGGTTCGCCCGCCGGCGAGCTGATCGAGCCCTTGCTGCCCAGCGATCCGACCCTGGAGATGCTGCGCCTGGCCGAAGCCTGGCAACCGGCGCAGGCGCCGCAGACCCTGCACGGGGTGTGGTTCGACCGCGCCGGGCGGCAGGCCTTGCTGGCGGTGGAAACCCGCGCCGCCGGCTTCGATCCCACCGGTCAGCAGCAGGCGATCGAGGCGATCCGCAGCGCGTTCGCGCAAGCCCGCGGCGGCAGCCCGGCGCAGCTGACGATCAGCGGCCCGGGCGCGTTCTCGGTCGAGATCGGCGGCCGCACCCAGCGCGAGGCCAGCCTGATCGGCACCATCGACGGCATCGTCTTCGCCCTGTTGCTGTGGCTGGCGTACCGCAGCTGGAAGGTGCCGCTGCTCGGCGGCCTGCCGCTGGCGACCGCCGGCCTGGCCGGCCTGGGCGCGGTCGCGGCGCTGTTCGACGGCGTGCACGGCATCACCGTCGCCTTCGGCTTCACCCTGATCGGCGTGGTCCAGGATTATCCGATCCACTTGTTCAGCCACCAGCGGCCGGGGCTGTCGCCGTGGGCCAGCGCGCGCAGCCTGTGGCCCACGCTGGGCACCGGCGTGGTCTCGACCTGCATCGCCTACCTGACCTTCTTCGCGTCCGGCGTCGACGGCCTGCAGCAGCTGGCGGTGTTCACCATCGTCGGCCTGGCCACCGCGGCGCTGGCCACGCGCTTCGCGCTGCCGGCGTTGATCGATCCCGCGCCGCGCGACGCCGCCGGTTCGCCGTGGCTGGCGCGGGCCTGGATGCGGTTGGCGCGCTGGCCGCGGATCGGCCTGGCCGGCAGCGCCTCGATCGCGGCGCTGGCGCTGGCGGCGATCGTGTTCGTGCCGGGGCCGTTCTGGCAGAACGACCTGGCCAAGCTGACCCCGGTGCCGGTCGCGGCGCTGGCGCGCGACGCGCAACTGCGCGAGGAACTCGGCGCGCCCGACGTGCGCTACGTGGTGGCGATCGAACGCGGCGACGCCGAAGCCGCGCTGCAGGCCTCCGAAGCGTTGATGGCCGAACTGCCCGCGTTGCGCCAACGAGGCGCGATCGCCGGTTACGACCTGGCCGCGCGTTACCTGCCCAGCGCCAGGACCCAGCGCGAACGCCAGCAGCGTCTGCCGCAGCCCGCCGCGCTGGACGCAGCGCTGGAGACGGCGCTCGCCGCCACGCCGTTCCGCAGCGACGCCTTCGCCGAGTTCCTCGCCGACGTCGAGCGCGCGCGGCAGGCGCCGCCGCTGAGCGCGCGCGATCTCGCCGGCACGCCGCTGGCGGTCAGCGTCGAAGGCCTGCTGCTGCAGCGCCCCGGCCACGCCACCGCGCTGGTCTCGCTGACCGGACTGGCCGATCCGGTCGCGGTCGCGACGGCGGCGCGCCGCCACGGCGGCCAATTGCTCGACCTCAAGCAGGCCTCCGAATCGCTGGTCGCCGATTACCGCGGCCGGGTGCTGATGGCGCTGGCCCTGGCCGCGGTGCTGTTGGCCGCGGCGGTGTGGATCGCGCTGCGCTCGCCGCGACGGGTGCTGCGCGTGCTCGCGCCGATGGCGCTGACCACGCTGCTGATCCTGGCCGTGCTGCGCCTGGCCGGGGTCGAGCTCAACCTGTTCCACCTGGTCTCGCTGATCCTCGCCGCCGGCCTGGGCCTGGACTACGCACTGTTCTTCGACCACGCCGGCGACGACCGCAATGAACAACTGCGCACATTGCACGCGGTGATCGTCTGCAGCCTGACCACGTTCATGGTGTTCGCGCTGCTGGCGCTGTCCTCGATTCCGGTGCTGCGCGCGATCGGCGCGACGGTCGCGCTCGGCGTAGCGTTCAATTTCGTCCTGGCCTTGCTGATCGTGCGCGAGCCGGCGACCGCGGCGGAGGGCGCGCATGCGCACGCGTGAAGCCATTGCCGCGCTGATCCCGCACCAGGGCCTGATGTGCCTGTGGGAAGAAGTGGCCGAATGGGACGAGGAGCGCATCGTCGCCCGCAGCGCCGGCCACCGCGATCCGGCCCACCCATTGCGCAGCGGCGGGCGCCTGCATGCGGTGCATCTGTGCGAGTACGGCGCGCAGCTGATGGCCGTGCACGGCGGTTTGCTGGCGCGCGCGCAGGGCGGCCGGGCCAAGCCGGGCGTGCTGGTGGCGCTGCGCGGGGTCGAGCTGCGGCTGGCGCGCATCGACGACCTGGCCGGCGCGCTGGAAGGACGCGCGCGCCAGCTCGCTGCGAGCGCGGACAGTTGGCAATACGAATTCGAGATCCTGCATCGCGGCGAACCGATCGCCCGCGGCCGCGCCGCGGTGATGGCGCGCGGCGACTGAGCGCGGCGTTCACGCCGGCGGCGATGCGGCGTTTGCGTGGGTAGTCCCGCCGCAGACCGTCGCCGATGCCGTTCCAGTTCCACTTCGAGGATCCGCATGCCTTGCACGAGGACGGCAGCATCGGCCACCGCTTCCGCCTGCGCCTGAACTTCGCCCAGCGCGAGGGCGCGCGGCTGCACTGGATCGAGCGCTGCGACCGACCCTACGACGAAGACATGCTGGCCGACCGCTGGGTCGACATGCACGCCGTCGCCGGCGCGCGCCTGGCGACCTTCCTGCCCTGGCTGGAAACCTCGGCTGCGAGCGGTCCGGCGGAACTGGACTTCGTCCATCGCGCCGCCCTGCGCCGACGGCCGGGCGTGCGGCGCCGGCTGGAATGGTGGGTGCTGGCGATGGACGGTCCGGACCCGGACGAGGCCGACGAGGAAGAGCGCGACTGGGCGCTGTGGTGCGGCGAACAACGCCTGCAATGCGGCGACGACGGCCTGGCGATCGTCCACGATCTGGACCAGATCGAATGCCGGCACGGACGCGGCGCGCCGCCGTATCCGGCGGGATTCGCGGCGCCGGATTGAAGCCAGGAGCGAGAAGAGAGAAACGAGGAGCGAGGAGTGAGGAGTGAGGAAAAGCCAGGGCGGTAGATGCCGGTGGCTTTGCTCGCTTCTTACTCCTTTACGCTCGTCACTCGCTTCCCGCCACTCGCTCCCGGACCACGCTTCACCTCCCGCCCCCATCCGGGGACAATCGGCCTTTGACGATCGGAGCCGCCCGCATGTCCCAGCCGCCTTCCGCACCGCGTCGCGCCCTGGTCACCGGCGGCAGCGGCGATCTCGGCGGTGCGATCTGCCGTCGCCTGGCCGGCGACGGCTGGCAGGTGATCGTGCACGCCAACGCCGGCCTGGAGCGAGCCGAAACGCTGGCCGCGCAGATCCGCGCCGACGGCGGCCGGGCCGAGGCGGCGGCGTTCGACGTCGCCGACGGCGAGGCCGCGCGCGCGGCGTTGGAACGCTTGCTCGAGGACGGTCCGATCCAGGGCCTGGTCAACAACGCCGGCATCCACGACGACGCGCCGATGGCCGGCATGAGCGCGGCGCAGTGGACGCGGGTGATCGACGTGTCCCTGCACGGTTTCTTCCACGTCACCCAACCCTTGCTGCTGCCGATGGCGCGCACCCGCTGGGGCCGCATCGTCAGCGTGTCCTCGGTCGCCGCGGTGCTGGGCAACCGCGGCCAGAGCAATTACGCCGCGGCCAAGGCCGCGCTGCACGGCGCATCGAAATCGCTGGCGCGGGAGATGGCCAGCCGCGGCATCACCGTCAACGTGATCGCGCCCGGCGTGATCGAAGGACGCATGGCCGCCGACGCGTTCCCGCCCGAGGCGATCAAGCAGATGGTGCCGGCCGGCCGCGCCGGCCGCGCCGACGAGGTCGCGGCCCTGGTCGCGTTCCTGTGTTCGAACGACGCCGGCTACATCAACGGCCAGGTGATCGGGATCAACGGCGGCATGGGCTGAGCCGAGGCCGCCGCGCCGGTGAGCGAGCGCACGCAGACGCCGGGATCGTTGCCCCTCGGCCGCCGCGGGCGCCGGCCCTGCCAAAGCGCCGGCGCAAGCGATTCGCGGCGGCCGTCCGGCCCGAGGTTCGCCGGCCCGACGCGCGGCCGAATCCCCGGCGCCGGCGGATCCGGCTTCATCGCGCCGCGGCGCCCGCCGTCGTAGGATGGCCGCAGCCATCCACGGAGCCGTCCTCATGCGCAGACTAGCCGTCATCGCGGCGTTGGTGCCGCTGCTCGCCGCCTGCGCCAGCTCCCATGTCCTGACCGGCCGGCCGCGGCCGCCGGTGCCGGTGGCGCAGGTGCGGGTGTATTTCGCCCCGCCGCCGAGCCGCTTCGAAGAGATCGCCCTGTTGCAGAGCAATAGCGGCCCGTTCACCTACGGCGAACAGAACAAGATGGATTCGGTGATCGGCAAGCTGCGCAACGAGGCCGCCAAGCTCGGCGCCAACGGCGTGCTGTTCCAGGGCACCGAAGACGGTTACGGCGGCGGCGGGGTCAGCGTCGGCGCCGGCGGCGGCCGGGTCGGCGGGCGCAGCTACACCGGCGGCGGGGTCGGCATCGACATCAGTCCGCGGCAGAAATTCGGCCACGGCGTGGCGATCTATGTACTGGACCCGCCGCCGCTGAGCGATCCGGGCCCGCAAGGCCCGCCGCCGCGGCCCTGAGCCCGGCGCCTGGCCTCAGCGCGGGTTGGCCTGGACCTTGGCCGGTGCGCTGGCGAATTCGCCGCTGGGGTCGTCGATCAGCGGCGGATTGGCGCGGATGCGGCGGTACATCGCCGGCACGCCGCCGCGGCGCAGGCACTGCAGGACGATGTGCGAGGTGATCCGGCTGAAGTCGCGCAGCGGCTTGAAGTGGCTGGCGCGGAACTGTTCGTCCGAATCCTGAGTCTGGTAGCGCGATTCGATCGGCACCGAAACGCAGCGCGTGCCCAGTTGCTGCGCCGCCGACATCAGGATCTGCGCCTCGAACACGAAATCCTCGCCCGGCACCTCGCGCAGGGCCATGACCTCGGCCGGGTAAAGGCGCTGCCCGCTCTGGCTGTCGGCGATCTGGTAACCGGTGCCCCAGGCCACGCCCCAGTCGCCGAAATTGTTGGCCAGGCGGCGATAGGTCGGCTGCGCGGCGCGCTTGCGCAGGCGCGCGCCGATCACGATGTGGCCGGGATGGCGGTTGGCGCTGTCGATCAGGCGCGGAATGTCGCTGGCCGCATGCTGGCCGTCGCCGTCCATGGTGACCACGGCGAGGAAGCCGCGGCGCAGCGCTTCGGCGAAACCGTCGCGCAGGCTGGCGCCCTTGCCCTGGCGTCGGGGGTGGCGCAGCACGGTCGCCGGCAGGTCGGCGATGCGTTCGCCGGTGCCGTCGTCGGAGCCGTCGTCGATCACGATCACGTGCGGGCACTGCGCCAACGCGCCTTCGACCACCTCGCGGATGCGCAGGGCTTCGTTGAGCGCCGGAATGACGACGGCGACGTTGTTGCGGTCCAGCCGGGCGACGCGCGGCCGGTCGGCGCTATCGCCCGGTGCGGCGGCGTGATCAGTCATGCGCGAGCTCCAGCCGCAGGATCCGGCCGGCGCCCGCCGGCAGGGCGAGGCGATCATGGCCGCAGGCCAGGGCGTCGAACAAGGCCAGCATCGGCGCGCCGGCGTTGCCCGTTTCGCGGACGGACAGCTTGCCCGAGGCCGGCGCCGCGTCGCCGTCGCCGGCCTGCTCCAGCCAGGCGCGCAGGCGCGGTCCGCGCGCCGGCGCCGCGGCGCGCGCCAGCACCAGCGCCGCGCCCAGCAGGCCCTGGCTCGGCGATACGTCCTGCAGCGGCCCGGACGCGGCGCCGTCGTAGCCGACCAGCAGCACCGCCTCGTCGCCGGCGGCGAGTTGGGCCAGGGCTTCGATCAGGCCCTGGGCGAAGCTGGCCTCGAGCGCGCTGATCGCGGTCGCCGGGCGCATCGAGCCGGCGCCGATGGTCCAGTAGCCGGCGGCGGCGTTGTGCACCGAGTTGTGGAAACGGGTCGGCGAAATCGTGCGCGGCTCGCGGGCGAGGGTGGCGCACATGTAGTCGGTGATCGCCATGTCGCCGTGGCTGGAGGCGAACACCGACGGCAGCGCGGCCGGATCGCGGCCGGCGTCCTGGCAGGCGGCCAGCGCCACTTCCAGCGCCACCGCGACCGTGTCCGGCGCGCGCCGGCGTTCGTTCGCCGCCAGCAGTTGCGGCGAGGGCCGGCCCGGCGCCGTTTCGTCGGCCTCGGCGCCAGCAACGAATTCGCGCGCGGCCGCCCACGAGGGCAGGCCGCGGCTCCAGTAGCCGATGCCTTCGACGATCGCGCTCAAAACCGGGGACGCGCCGCTGCGCGCTTGCGTGGCGGTGGAGCTCATGCGCGGGCGAACACCAGCGAGCAGTTGTTGCCGCCGAAGCCGAAGGAATTGTTCATGGCGTAAGCGATCTCGGTGCGGGCGTCGTCGAAGCGGATCTGCGGGCCGTTGCCGGGATCCGGCGTGGCGCTGTTGAGCGTGCCGGGCAGGTGGCCGCGTTCCAGCGCGAGCAGGGCGATCGCCGATTCGACGATGCCGGCGGCGCCGAGCGTGTGCCCGGTCCAGCCCTTGGTCGAGCCGGCGTGCAGCGACGGCGGGAACAGCGCCGCCACCGCCAGCGCCTCGATCGAGTCGTTGGCCGGAGTGGCGGTGCCGTGCAGGTTGAGGTAGCCGACCCGGTCGGCGCCGATGCCGGCGCGGGCCAGGGCGTCGGCCATCGCCAGGCGTGCGCCCAGGCCCTGCGGGTGCGGCGAGGACATGTGGTGGGCGTCGCTGGATTCGCCGTAGCCGCACAGCCGCAACGGCGCGGTTTCGCCGCCGCCGAGGCGTTCGAGCACGGCGAAGCCGCCGGCTTCGCCCAGCGACAGGCCGTCGCGGTCGGCGTCGAACGGCCGGCACGGCGCGGTCGAGACCAACTGCAGCGAGTTGAAGCCGTACAGCACGCTGCCGCACAGGGTGTCGACGCCGCCGACCAGGGCCGCGTCGGCGAGCCCGGCGCCGATCAGGCGTGCGGCCTGGGCGAAGACTTTGGCGCTGGACGAGCAGGCGGTGGCCACGGTCACGCAGGGGCCGCGCAGGCCGGTGGCCGCGGCGACGAAGGCGCCTAGCGAATGCGGGGTGTGCAGCCCGGGCCGGGCCAGGCCGGCGGGGAAGCGACCGTCGCCGTCGAGGCCGGCGTAGGCTTCTTCGGTCGCGCCGATGCTCGAGGTCGAGGTGCCGATGATTACCGCGACCCGTTCGGCGCCGTGGCGCGCCGCGATCTCGGCGATCGCCGCCTGAATGCCGTCGGCCTGCAGGCTCAGCCAGGCCAGGCGGTTGTTGCGGCACTCCCAGGGCGCCAGATGCGCCGGCAGGGCGGCGTCCTCGAGCCCGTCGACCCGGCCGATCCAGCAGTCCAGCGGCGCCTCGCCCGCCGCCAGCGGCGCCAGATCGTTGCGGCGCAGGCCGCTGCGGCGCTCGCGCAGGGCCTGGGCCTGGGCCTCCAGGCCGCGGCCGAGCGCGGTGGTGGCGGTATAGGCGCGGACCGCCAGCGGCGGCATCGGAGCGGGTACGGACGTCACGTAGTCGGTAGAATCGGGCGAAGGGAGCCGACGGCAGTATAGCGAGGGGGCCGTCCGCCCCGCCGGATCGCACCGGCCCGCCGCGGTGAACGCTTCAGCGGCCGCGCCGGTCCCCGCATCCGGGTTCCGTCCACAGGGGTCGCCGAGGTTTCCGCGCCGCATCGCATGAGCAGTCGCCTGTCCCATCGTCTGTCGCTGTTCGGCGACCGCGACGTGCTGCACGTCGCGGCGGTGGCCTCGGCCGCCTGCGTGCTCAGCGCCGGGCTGGTCTACGTCGGCTATTTCGTCCACGTGCTGCGGGTGGCGCGCAATGCGCCGTGCCAGCCCGAACGCGGCGAATGCGTGCTGCTGTTCGGCAAGCACGCGCCGGGCGGGCGCCTGGACCACGATTTCGAAGCGCGCCTGGACCGCGCGGTGTCGCTGTGGCGCGAGCGTCCGCCGGCCAGCGTGGTGCTGCTCGGCGGCGGCGCCGACGACGAGCCGACCGAAGCCGAACTGGCCCGTTCCGGCCTGCTCGCGCGCGGCCTGTCGGCCGACGCGCCGCTGCGGCTGGAAGCCGAATCGCGCGACACCCTGCAGAACCTGCGCAATGCGCGGGTCCTGCTCGGCGAGGGCATGCGTACGCGGGTGACCCTGCTCAGCAGCCGCTATCACCTGGCGCGCTGCGCCCTGTTCGCGCGCCAGCTCGGCTACGACTGGGAGCTGTGCGCGGCCGAGCCGCGCCTGCGGCTGAGCCCGCGCATGCTGCTGCGCCTGGCCGGCGAGGCCGCCTACGTGTGCATGAGCGACATCGGCGCGCGCTGGGCGCAACTGATCGGCAATCGGCGGATGCTCGAGCGGATACGCTGATTCGGGATTCGGGATTCGGGACTCGGAAAAGCGGTGGAGGCCCGATGCTGCGGGCGCACATAGTCCGGGCGATGGTCGCGGCCTGGGTAGTTAGCGTTTTCCCTTTGTTTTCCGGGCGCTTCGCTACCTCCGACGGTGGCGGCCGCGTTCGCGCCGGACCCGGCGCCGAGGCGAAGCTTGCGAAGCCGCTCACGGTTTGCGCGCCCGCTGGCGGGCGTGGCGTCGGCATGGGCTAGAGTCGGGACGCTTCGCCGCGGGCGTACGGAGGTATGCGCGTTGCGCCGCGAAGCGTTCGTGCGCGGAGTCGCCGACGGTGCCGCTCCGCGCGTTCCAACGCGTACTCAAGGAGAGCCACCGTGAAGCAAGCCGCCACCGCGAAAGCGTCCGCGCCGGCCGTTGCGCCGGCCACCCGCGTCAAGCTCGAACCGACCCCGCAGCCGTTGAGCAAGCCGATCCCGGCTTCGGCGTCGTACGCGCCGCGTTCGTGCAGTCGTTTCATCTATTGCGTCTGATCCTGCGCCCCTGACCGCGGCGCGCCCGCGTCGCGGCTCGTCACCTGCCCAAGGAGATGGTCCGATGAAGATGAAGAAGTCCAAGCCCGCCCCGTCCACCGCAACCAAGCAGCGCCAGGCCGTGCCGGCGCTGGCGATCGGCGAACTGCGCAAGCAGGCCGCCGCAGGCGCGAGCTTCGTGCCGGCCACCTGCCGCCGCATCTACTGCATTCCGTGATCGGCACCGCGGCCGGCGCCTCGCGCCGGCCGCGTCGTCGCGGTTGCGGCGACGCGGCCCGATGAGCGAATCCTGGTTGGATCTGCCGCCCGCGCCCGGGTCCGTCGACGCGCCGGCCTCGCCCGCCGCGCGTCGGTTGCTGGCCGCGGTCGCCGAAGGCGGCATCGCCTGGTGGTGGCCGCCGCGGGCGCGCCTGGGCGACGACGGCTTGTTGGTTCCGCTGCGCCCCTGGCGCGGCGCACGCGCCGCGCGACGCATCGGCAATGGCTTGCGCGATGCGCGCCTGGCGCCGTGGCTGGCCTTCCTCGATGCGCTCGACCGCGACTGCGCCGCGCTGGCGCGCGCGCACGCCGCACGGGTGCGGCCGGCCGCGCTGGCGCTCGACAACGGCGAACTGCACGCGCCGGTGCTGGACCTGGCCCTGCACTGGTGCCTGGCGCCGCGCCGGCCGCGCCTGGCCGCGCGCCTGCGCGCCCTGCGCGAGCGCCACCGCCGGTTCCTGGAAACGTTTGTGCGCCGCCTGGCGCGCGATCTGCGCAGCGGCGCGCTGGTCGCGCACGCCGGCGTGGACGGCCCGGTGACGGCGCTGTGGGCGCATCCGGAAGAAACCCACCATGGCGGCCAGCGCGTGCTGCGCGTGAGTTGGGCCAACGGCGTGGTCCTGGCCTACAAGCCGCGACCGGCCGATGCCGAGATCGCCATGCTCGGCGAGGACGGCGTGTTCGCCTGGATCAACGCGTTGGCCGGCGGGCCCGGTGCGGTGCGGCTGCCGACGCTGAACAGTTTTCATGGCCGCGGTCGCGACCGCGATTACCTGTGGCAGGAATGGATCGCGCCGCCGCCTGGTTACGGCCGCCTGCGCGGCCGCCGCCTGCATGCGACGCGCTTGGGCCGCGCCCAGGCGCAGCGCCTGTGGCGCGATGCCGGCGCCCTGGCCGGCGCCTGTTTCGGCCTTGGCCTGGTCGACCTGGGGCCGGGCAACCTGGTCTGCGGGCTGCGCCACGGCCGGCCGCAACTGCTGCCGGTGGACCTGGAGGTCTGCCTGTTTCCGGTACAGCGGCTGGAGGACACCGGGCTGACCGTTGGCGAACGCGATCGCGGCCGTTATCCGGCCGGGTTCGAACGCGACGCCGCGCGCGGCGACAGCGAGGGACCGGACTGGGCCTTCTTCGACCGCGACGACGGCGGCGCGCAATTGCGCGCGGTGGCGCGGCCGTGGCGGCGCGAGCAGGCGCCCGGTCTGGTCGCCGATCGCGCCGGCCGGGTCGGCTACGGCGCCTATCCGCTGCAGTTCCTGCGCGGCCTGTTCGAACTGTGGATGCGCCTGCACCTGCATCGCGACGAGTTGCGCGCGGCGCTGCGCACGCGCCTGCGCGGGCACCGCACCCGGGTGCTGCTGCGGCCGACGCCCGACTACGCCGCCGCGCTGGACCCGCACGCCGCGACGGCGCCGGACCTGCGCGGCTACACCGCCGGCGAACGCGCGCAACTGCGTTGCGGCGACGTGCCTTATTTCTACACCCGCCTGGATAGCGACGCGCCGCTGCTGATGCAGTCGCCGTCGGCCAGCGGCCCGGCGCTGCGCGTGCGCGGCGCCTTGCCGCAGCCGCGCGAACGGCTCAATCCGCAGCCGGCGCGACGTCGCGGCGAAGGCTTCGACTTGCTCGACCTGGCGGTGGCGGTGCGCGATGCGGTCGCCCATGTGCTGGCCGATCTGAGCGCCGCGCACGGTCGCTGCGGCGAACTGCACGATCCGCGCCTGGGCGTGCGCCTGCACTGGCTGGGCGCGCAGGACGGCGAAGCGGGTTTCGACTGGAAGCGTCAGGACCGGCGCGTGGTCTGCCGCTGGCAGGGCGATGAGGTGAGCCTGCGGGTGGAGGCGATTTCGCAGCCCGGCGAGGCGGTCGAGGCGAATCAAGACGGCGCGGACCAGGACGACGCCGGCGCGGTAGCGCAGCGCTTGCTGCGCATCGACCGCATCGATGCGGCCCTGCGCACGCCGTGGACCGACGGCGGTTTCGCCGATGCCGCGCTGGAGGCGCAGCTGCAGGCGCATGTGCAGCAGTCGATGGCCTGGTTGCAGGCGGTGGTCGAACGCCACGGCTGGCCGGGGCGCGCGCGGGTCGGCGACGCCGCGGCCGCGGCCGCCTGCCGTCTGCTCCAGCACGCCGACGGGCCGCGCGCGTTCCAGGACCGTTGCCTGCGGCTGATCGCCGCGGCGGCGCGCGACGGCGACATGAGCCTGCGCGAGCTGGCCTATCTGACCGACGCCCTGCGCGTGCAGCGCGGGCGCAAGCAGCGCTACGGCACCAAATTCCGTCGCCGCGACGAGGGCTTCGAACCCTGCCCGATCGAGCGTCCGCGCGAGGTCGACCGTCGCCGCCGGGCGATGGGCCTGGAGCCGCTGGCCGAGTACGCCGCGCGCATCCACGGCCAGTTCGCGGCGGCGCGCGAATGAGCGCGCCGATCGACTGGAGCGGCCTGCAGGCGCATTGGCGGCGCCGCGCCTGCCGCCTGCAGGGCACGGCGCCCGCCCTGGATGCGACGCGCGCTTACGCGTTGGTGCGCCGCGCGGCCGAACCGTTCCGCGCCGGCACCCGCTTCCTGGCCCTGCCCGACGTGCGCTTCTACGTCGACGGCGGCTGGATGCGCGCGCCCGGCGATCTGTTGCCCGGCGCGGAGGACGCCGACGCGGCCGGCTATGTGGCGCGGGTGCGCGCGCGCCTGGACGGGCGCCGTTTTCAGCTGCGGGTGAGCCAGCCGCTGTTTCTCGACTATGCGCTGTGGGCGCAGGCGCGCGACGCCCTGGCCGGCCTGTTCGAGCGCTTCGGCCAGCCGAGCCTGGCGCTGAGCGCCGAACTGTGGCTGGGCGATGCCGATGCCGGCACGCTGGGGCCGCGCTTCGAGCCGGCGGCGGCGAGCCTGCGCCTGCCGCTGCTGGGCGGCAGCGAAGTGCGTTGCTGGCGCGCGCGCCCGCGCGCCGGCGCCGCGCCGGCGCGGATCCTGCGCGCCGCCGCGGGCGAAGCGCTGTACTGGCCCGAAGCCGGCTGGGTCGAGGAGGCCGATTTCGGCCCGACCCTGGGCCTGGCGGTGAGCGTGCCGGTCGGCGGCGAACAAGCGGCGGTAGCGGTCAAGGATGTGCTGGCCGAACTGGTGGACGCCGAACTCGGCGAGCAGGCGCAGGTGGCGATGCTCGACTTCCCGCCGCGCGGCCGCGCCGCGATCGCGCCGCTGCAGCAGGTCGCCGCGCAGATGCGCGCGGCGGTGGCCGGCGGCGATCTGCAGCGCGCGCTGCGCGCGAGCTGGGCCGCGCGCGCCAGCGCCGCGGGCTTGGAGCCGGTGCCTGCGCCGCGCGAAGAGCGCTTGGCGCCCGCCGACCGGGTCGGCCTGGACCGGCGCAACCCGTTGCTGCGCCTGGCCGATGGCGAGCGCGAGTGGTGGGCGGTCAACGGCCATGCGTTCTCGATGCCGGCGCATCCGCGGGTGGACGCGCTGCTGCAGGCGCTGCAAGGCGGCGCGCCGGTCACGGTCGCGCAACTGTGCGCCGGTCCGCGGCGGCGTGTCGATCCGGGCCTGCTCGCGTTGCTGCAAAGGCTGCACGATCTGCGCGCGATCGAGCGCGAGCGGGTGCCGGCATGAACCGATCGCTCGAGCGCGCGTCGTTGGAGACCGCAACGTCCGAGAACCTAGCGTTCGAGGGCGCGATGCCGGAAACCGCGCGGCTCGAGTCGCCGCCGCAAGCGCCGATCGAGCGCGGCGCGCTGGATTGGGAGGTCTTCGCCGACGAGGACTGGGACCGCCGCCCGGTGCTGTTCAAGGGCGCGCTCGCCGGCGGCGGCCCGTTCCGGCCGGCCGAGGTCTACCGCAGCGCCCTGGTCGCGACCCGGCGCAGCCGCGCCCGCCTGCCGGGCGAGCCGGACAATGCGGTGGTGACGCTGGGCCGGTTGCAGCAGCTCGATCCCGCGCCGTGGATGCCGCAGCCCGGCGACGGCTCGCTGGCCGGCTATCGCGAGCGCATGCTGGCGACGCTGGGCGCGCGCCGCTACGCCCTGGTGATCAGCGCTTTCCACTCCTACCACGCGCCGTTGTGGCGGCGCGAGCGCGCGTTCTTCGCCCCGCTGTGGCGGCGCATCGGGCTGCCGCTGACCGGCGCGATCACCACCTTGTTCCACGGCAACTACGAGTCGACCCCGGTCGGCGTGCACCGCGATCGCTTCGCCACCTTCATGGTGCCGATCGAAGGCCGCAAGCGGATGCGCTTCTGGGCGCGCAAGCCGTGGACCGAGGCGGTGTCGACCCTGCCGGATTACCGCGCGCACCTGGCGACGTCGTTCCTGGTCGAGGCCGGCCCGGGCGACCTGCTGTACTGGCCGGCCGACTACTACCACGTCGGCGAAAGCGTCGGCGGCGGCGTGTCGACCAGCGTCAACATCGGCATTCCGCGCACCGAGCATCGGCCGGTGTACGACCTGGAAGACCTGTTGGTCGACATCGGCCGCGCCGCGTCCCTGGTCGACCCGGCCGCCTCGCTGCTGCGCGCGCGCATGCCGGCCGA
Organism: Lysobacter sp. Soil_C_15; assembly: GCF_057657315.1. Lineage (NCBI taxonomy): Bacteria > Pseudomonadati > Pseudomonadota > Gammaproteobacteria > Lysobacterales > Lysobacteraceae > Lysobacter > Lysobacter sp. Soil_C_15. The sequence goes on along the minus strand of NZ_JBDGIR010000001.1, from coordinate 686,188 downwards.
CCTGCCGGCGCTATGGCCGCGCGCCGATGCTTCCGGCGACCGCCTGCCGGCGCGTCTGCCGCCGGCGCTGCAGGCGGCGCTGTCGCTGGTCGCCGACGCGGCGCGGGCGAACGCCTTGAGCGCGCGTACCGCCGCGGTGTCGCTGCAGCGCTGGTCGGCGGGCGGTTTCGAGCCGGTGCCGGCGCTGCGCCGGGTCGCGTTGCCGGCGCGCTCGGCGCGGCTGGTCCTGCGCCGCGACGCCATGCTGCTGCAGCGGCGCGAGGCCGGCGGCTGGCGCTTCGCCGCCGACGGCCACAGCCTGCGCCTGGACGGCGCGGCGAACGCGGCGCGGGCCTTGCTGGCGCGGCTGCGGACCGGCGCTGCGACGACCGTGGCCGAGGCGCTGCGCGACCCGCGCCGCGGCGGCCGGGCCGAACGCGAGGCCGTGCTGGGCTGGCTGCTGGCCGCCGGCGCGTTGCGGCGCTGTCGCGACCGATCATGAAAGCGGGTCATGAAAGCGCGTACGGCGAATTTTCCGATCGGGAAAATCCGCCGCCGTGACCGCCGTTTGCGGCCGCTGTGACGGCTATTCGCCGCCCGGCGTGCGCGCGGTCTGGGCCCGCGCGGCCGTTCAGCCGGACAGCCGCTGCGGCCGCGCCTCGCGCGGCGTCTCGCGCGGCGTCTCGATGGGGTAGCGGTTCGACAGCGCCGCGCGCAGATGATTCTCGTTGCCCGAGCACACCGCGAGCAGGCGGCAGGGGCCGGGTGCGGCAGCGATGTAGGCGTGGCCCATCGAACTGTCGAAATAGATCGAATCGCCGACCTCCAGGCGCATCGGCGCGTACAACTCGCTGTGCATCTCGATGCTGCCTTCCAGCACCATCGCGTACTCTTCGCCGGCATGGCGTATCAGTTCGCCGAACTCGTCCAGGCTGCGCGCATGCACGTCGACGATGATCGGCACCAGGCGCTTGTTGAGCAGTTCAGAAGCGGGATAGCGATGGTCGTAATGCTCGCTGCGGATCGCATAGCCTTCGCCGGCGCGGGTGATGCTGCGGCGGCCGGCGAACTGGTCGTTGCCGCTCGCCGCCGGCGCGGCGAACAGCTCGCCGATGTCGACTTCCAGCCCTTGCGCGATGCGGGTGAGCTTGTCGAAGCTCAGCGACATCTTGCCGTTTTCGATTTTCGATAAGGTCGAGATCGGCAAGCCGGTGCGCGCGCCGATCTCGGCCAGCGTCCAGCCGCGCTGTCGCCGCAGCGCGCGCAGGGCGACGCCGGGATTGTGGGCGGCGGGAGCGACGGCGGTTACGTGCTTGCTGCGCATGGCGGGCATGGGAGCGGCCGTAAAGGTTGCCTGCAACGACTCTAGGCGCGCCGCAGGGGGCTTGCCAAGCGGGGACCGACGAGGCTGTACGCAGGCGCAAGCGATTTTGCGAAAGGCGAAATCCGTGCGCGGCGCGAACGGCCGTGCGGAGCGCAGGCGGCGAACGCGTACACTGCGCGCGGCGTTGCGGACGGTATCTGATCGCCATCACAGCGCGTCGCGTGCCGGCCGGCACCGCGCGCGGATCGGCGCCGAGGACTTGCGGGGGACGGATGAAGGCGAGAGCGGACAAGGGCAGGGTGTTGGCGGCGTTGCTGGGCGCCGGCTTGTGCTGGAGCGCGGCCTGGGCGCAGACCGCGCCGCGGCCGGTGGACCCGGCCGAGGTACGGCCCGACCCGCCGCCGGCGGCCGCGAACGCGCCGGCGCCGGTCGCGGCCACGCCCGACGCCTTCCCGGCGGCCCCCTCGGCGGTGCCGCTGCGCACCGCGCCGGTCGAGGCGCGGATCGCGCCGAGCGCGCCGGCGCCGACCGAGGCCATCGACCCGTACGCCGAACCGCTGGGCGTGATCGCGACGCCGAAAGCCGGCGCCGCGCGCGCGCCGGCGCGGATCGAGTTGCCAATCGAGCTGCCCACCGGCTTGCCGCCGGCGCTGGCCGAACCGGCGCCGGCGGATGCCTCGGCGTTGGCGGCGGCGATCCTGCTCGAGCCGGGTGCGCGTTCGCCGCAGCCGGCCCTGACCGCACCGGACCTGGAGGCCTATGTCGACGGCCTGGTGCCGTCGGCGCTGGCTCGCGGCGGCCTGGCCGGCGCGGTGGTGACGGTGGTGCGCGACGGCCAGGTCCTGCTGTCCAAGGGCTATGGCTATGCCGACCTGGCCCGGCGCAAACCGATGGACCCGGCGCGCACCCTGGTGCGGCCGGGCTCGGTGTCCAAGCTGTTCGTCTGGACCGCGGTCATGCAACTGGTCGAGCAGGGCAAGCTCGACCTCGATGCCGACGTCAACCGCTATCTGGATTTCCGCATCCGCGACTACGCCGGCAAGCCGGCGACCCTGCGCCAGCTGATGACCCACAGCGCCGGCTTCGAAGAGTCGACCAAGCATCTGTTCGCGCGCGACGCGGCGCATCTGCTGCCGCTGGGACGCTATCTGCGCGAAGTTCAGCCGCGCAGGATCTACCCGCCGGGGACCGTGCCGGCGTACTCGAACTACGGCGCGGCGCTGGCCGGCTACATCGTCCAGCGCGTGTCCGGACTGCCGTTCGACGAATACGTCGAGCGCCGGGTGCTGGCGCCGCTGGGCATGCGCCATTCCAGTTTCCGCCAGCCCTTGCCCCAGGGGCTCGCCGCCGATCTGGCCCAGGGCTATGCCCAGGCCGGGGCGGCGCCGATCGGTTTCGAATACGTCAATCCCGCGCCCGCCGGCAGCCTGTCGGCGACCGCCCAGGACATGGCGGCGTTCATGAGCGCCCAGCTCGAAGCGGGCCGCTATCGCCAGGCCGCGCTGCTGCAGCCGCACAGCCTGCGCCAGCTGCATGCGGCGGCGTGGCGGCCGATCGCCGGCCTGGACGCGATCGGCCTGGGCTTCTTCCGCCGCGACGGCCGCGGCCCATTGGCGATCGGCCATGGCGGCGCGACCGAGGCCTTCCAGAGCATGCTGGTGCTGTTGCCCGAGCACGGCGTCGGCCTGTTCGTGTCCGCCAGCGGCCCGGGCCGCGCCGGCCGCGCGTTGCACCGCGACCTGGTCGACGGGGTGATCCGGCGCTATTTCCCGAGCCCTGTGCCGGCGCGGCCGACCCTGGCCACCGCGCGCCTGCACGGCGAGCAGATCGCCGGGCATTACGAGAACAGCCGCAGTTCGGCCAGCAACTTCCTCGCCATCGCCCGTCTGCTCGGCGGCGCGACCGTCCGCGTCCACGACGACGCCACGGTCAGCGTTTCGACCCTGCGCACGCCGGACGGCCGGCCCAAGCGCTGGCGCGAGGTCGGCCCGTACCTGTGGCAGGAGGTCGGCGGCGACAGCCTGCTCGCGGCCAAGCTGCGCGGCACCGAGGTGGTCGCGGTGAGCAGCGACGACGTGCCGGCGGCGATGTGGCTGCAGCCGGTGCCGGCCTGGCGTTCGCCGGGCTGGATGCTGCCCGCGCTGGCGGCGGCGTTGGCGGCGCAGCTGGCGGCCGCGTTGCTGTGGCCGGTCGCCGCGCTGGTGCGCCGGCGGGTGCACCGCGGCCTGGGGCTGGACGCGCGCGCGTTGCGCTGGCGGCATTGGCTGCAGGCCGGGGTGGTGGCGAACCTCGCCCTGGCGGCTTTGTGGGCGTGGATCCTGGCGCGGATCGAGGCTTCGGTGCGGATGCTGGACGGCGGGCTCGACGCTTGGCTGCGCCTGGCGCAGCTGCTGGGGCTGGCGAGCGCGGCGACCGCGGTCGTCGCCCTGGTCTACGCCTGGCGCCTGTGGCGCTCGCCGCCGCACCGCCTGCGCCGGATCTGCGCGGTCGCGCTCGCCCTGGCCTGCGCGGCGACGGCCTGGTCGGTGTTCGCGTTGAAGACGGTGACTCCGGCGCTGATGTATTGAGCGGCGCCGCTCCTGCAAGTGCCCGCGCGGCATCGCCGTAACGACGAAGGCCGCGGTGTTCGCCGCGGCCTTCGCTTTCGAACATCGAACGTTTGGCCGTGCGCTCAGCGCTTGTCCTGCTTGGCGACGAAATCCTCGCGCACCGACTTGGCCAGCAGGCCCGGCGGCAGCATGCCCTGGTCGAGCAGGAAGTTGTTGAACTTGAGCCGGTCGAAGCGATCGCCGAGCTTGAGTTCGGTTTCCATGCGCAGCTCCAGGATCCGGCTGTAGCCGTAGAAATAGCTGCCGGCCTGGCCCGGGGCGTTGAACATGTAGCGGTCCAGTTCCTGCTTGGTCATCGCCTCGGAGAAGCCGACCTGCTCGGCCAGCACCTTGCCGGCGCTGGCGCGGTCGGTCAGGCCGAGGTTGAGCATCGGGTCGAGGATCGCGCGGGCCGCGCGCAGCAGGCGGAACTGCAGCGCGATCAGCTGTCCGTCCAGCGGCTCGTACGGCACCATCTCGGCTTCGGCGTACAGCGCCCAGCCTTCGACGTTGACCGAATTGAAGGCGAACATCGAGCGCGCCAGCGACACGCCGCGCTCGACCATCGCGGTGAACTGCAGTTCGTGGCCGGGGCGGCCCTCGTGCGCGGACAGGGTCCAGGCCGCCGACTCGTAGTTGAAGTCGTCGTAGTGCAGGGCCTTGCCGCCGGCGCTGGGCACCGCCACCGGCAGCACGAACTGGCCCTGCTGGCCGGTGTTGCCGACCAGCGGCGCGGGCAGGAAGTGCGGCGCCGGCTGCGCGGCCGATTCGGCCTCGCTGCCCAGGCGCATCACCATCGGCCGCTGCGGCACGTCGACGATCCGTTCCTTGCGGATGATCGGGTCGATCGCGTCGATGATCTTGCGGTAGCGCGATTCGAGCTGATCGTTGGGGATGGTGTCCTTCTTCAAGGCGCGGATCACCGCGACGTAATCGTGCGGGTCGGCCACCTTCAGGCCCTTGGCCTGCGCGACCAGCGGCGCGAGTTGGCGCATCGCCGCGCGGGTCTCCATGAACTCGACCTGGGCGCGGCGGATCAGCAACTGCGGATCGACGTCGATGCCGTACTGCTTGAGCGAATAGGCGTACAGCTCCGGCGGCAGGCGCGCGTCGCTGCGCGCCTTCGGCAGCACCGCGCTGCGGGTCCACTGGCCGTACTCGCGCAGCTGGGTTTCCATCGCCTTCAGCGCCGGCTCGGCGCCGTCGATCTTGTACTTCTCGAACAGCTTGCGGATCCCGGCGACGTAGGTGTCGACGTTGCCCAGCGCCTGCTCGACCTCGAGCTTGGTCGGCTGCAGCAGGGTCTTGTCGGCCAGGCGTTCTTCGTAGCGCTGCCGCGCCAGTACGGTCAGCGGCTCGCTGCCCGGGGCCAGGCCGACGTAGGCCTGCAGCCGCTGCAGCGCGTGCGCGCGGCGTTCGGCCGGGGTCTGGTCGGAGAGCAGGGCGCGCATGCCGGAGAACACCGTCTGCGGCGCGTCGAACCAGGGCAGGACCAGGCGTTCGTTGAGCGCGCTGCCTTCGATGTTGTCGTCGGCGGCCTGGATCAGGATTTCCAGGTCCTGGCGCACGCTGGGGTCGCGTTCGCCGGCCAGCTTGGCCTGCAGCTCGCGCTTGGCCTGCTCCATCGCGGCGCGGAAGCGCTTGCCGACCTCCGGCTTGAGGTCGCTGACCTTGTCGTCGTAGCCGGGCACGCCGAAGAACGACATCTGCTCGGGCGAGAACTGGCCCTGGGCCTTGATCAGGATGTTGGTGTATTCGTTGCTCTGCGCGACCCAGGCCGGAACCGGCTTGGCGACTGCGGCCGCGGCCGGAGCGGCGTCGGCGGCGTGGGCGAGGACGGGCGCGGACAGCGCCAGGGCGACGGCGAGGACGAGCGGCTTCATGGGCGGTCCCGGTGGATGATTGCCGGCCAGCATCGGCGCTGGCCCGGCCGCGGCCAAGCGCCGAAGGTCATGCGTGCGATGGCGCGCCCATTTCGCCGTGCGGACTCCGGTAGGAGCGGCGTCCCACAGGGATTTGCTCCGGTCATGAGCGCTGACCCACCGCAGCGGCGTGGGTCAGCGCAGCGACCGAAGTCCGGCCAGCGGCGCGGTTCGGCATGGAGCGACATGGCTTCGGCCAGCCGCGTGCTACCTCACCGCTTCGGTTGTCGCGGCTTATGACCGGAGGAAATCCCTGTGGGACGCCGCTCCTGCAGGAGCGCGGTCGCGCTCCTACGATTCCCCGTTCTCCATTCCCGGTTCCCCGCCCTCCAGCAAATCGATCCGCTCGCCGCTGCCGTCGACGTCGATCTGCATCACCCGGTAATCCCAGGCGCGCTTGCGATAGCTGCCTTCGACCTGCACATCGGCCTCGCCGCGCGGGCCGCGGATGAAGATGAACAGCTGCGCGGTGCCGCCGTCCTTCTGCTCGACCGCGCCGAGGATCGTTCCGGTCGGTTCGATCGGTTGGCCCAGGGCGGCGATCGCGCGCGGATCGGCCTGGGCGCGGCGCATCGCCTCGCGGTAGGGCTCGGAGTCCTTCATCGTCGACATGAAGGTGTACATCACGCCCAGCCCGACCGCGGCCGACAGCGCGATCGATACCGTCAGGGCGGCGATCAGCAGCAAGATCCAGTGGCGCTGGACCCAAGGTTTCTCGGCGGCGCGGGCGGGGCGGGGAGCGTTCATGGCGGTCGATTCCGTTCGGTGCGGGCGCGCGCGGTCAGCGCTTGAGGCAGCGGGCGAAGAAGTCCTCGGTCAGGCGCAAGCGATGCAGCGCGTCGCGCCCGCGCAGGCCGTGCTTGGCGCCGGGGTAGGTCATCAGTTCGAACGCTTGCCCGCGTTGCTGCAGCGCGCTCATCAGCACCGTGGAGTTGGTGAACAGCACGTTGTCGTCGGCCATGCCGTGGATCAGCAGCAGCTTCGAGCGCAGGCCGTCGAGGTGTTCGAGCACGCGGCCTTCGCGATAACCGTCCGGGTTGTTCTTCGGCAGGTCCATATAGCGTTCGGTGTAGTGCGTGTCGTACAGGCCCCAGTCGGTAACCGGCGCGCCGGCGGCGCCGCAGGCGTACTGGTCGCTGGCCTTGGCCAGCAGCATCAGGGTCATGTAACCGCCGTTGGACCAGCCGTAGACGCCGATCTTCGAGCCCTCGACCCAGGGCTGCGACTTCAGCCACTTCACCCCTTCCAACTGGTCGGCGACTTCGACCGTGCCCTGCTTGCGGTACAGCGCGCCGCCGAACGCCGCGCCGCGGCGCGGGGTGCCGCGGTTGTCGATCGAGAACACCACATAGCCCTGCTGGGCCAGGTACTGGTTGAAGTCCGGCATCCAGCTGCGCTTGACCGTCTGCGTGGCCGGGCCGCCGTAGACGTAGACCACCACCGGGTAGCGCTTGGCCGGATCGAAGCCGGTCGGCTTGATCAGGCTGTAGTGCAGCGCGGTCTTGCCGTCGGCGGCCGGAATCGTGCCGAACTCGGTCGGACGTTGCGCGGCGCGGTACGGCGCGAAGGGATGCTCGGGATCGGCCAGGTCGTTGTCGATCAGCGTCGCGATCCGGCTGCCGTCGTTGCGGTACAGCTCCAGCTGCGGCGGCGTGGTCGGGTTCGACCAGGCGTCGACATACACGCTGGCGTTGTCGGCGAAGCTGGGCGAGTGATAGCCGTCGTTCTTGGACAGGCGTTCGATCGGGCCGCCGGCCAGCGGCACGCGGTAGATCTGGCTGTCCAGCGGCGAGTCCTTGCCGGCGGCGAAATACACCTGCCCGGCGGCCTGGTCGATCGCCAGCACGCTGTCCACCGGCCACTCGCCCGAGGTCAACGCGGTCGCCTGGCGGCCGTCTTCGGACAGCAGGTACAGGTGTTCGTAGCCGCTGCGCTCGCTGTTCCACAGGATCCGACCGTCCTTGAGGAAGCGCAGGTCGTTGTGCAGCGGCACCCAGGTCTTGCTGGTCTCGGTGACCAGCACGCGCTGCTTGCCGCTGGCCAGTTCGGTCTCGATCAGCTCCAGGGTGTGCTGGTCGCGCGATTGGCGCTGGAAGGTCAGGCGCTGCGGATCGCGCCAGTCGACCCGGGCCAGGTAGATGTCCGGGTTCTTGCCCAGGTCGATCTCGCGCGGCGCGCCGCCGCCGTTGCGTCCGATCGGCGCGACCAGCAGGCGCACGCGCACGTTGGCGTCGCCCGCGGCCGGATAGCGCTGCTCGATCACGTCGGTGCGGTCCGGATAGACCTCGTAGCGCTTCTGGATCGGCACCGGGGTTTCGTCGATGCGCGCGAACGCGATCGCCGAATCGTCGGGCGCCCACCAGTAACCGGTATGGCGGTCCATCTCCTCGTCGGCGACGAACTCGGCCACGCCGTTGCCGATGCTGTCGCTGCCGTCGCGGGTGAGCTGGGTCGCCTTGCCGTCGGCCAGATCGATCACCCACAGATTGCGTTCGCGCACGAAGCTGACGTAGCCGCCCTTGGGCGAGAGCTTGGGATCGGTGGCGAAGCCTTCGCCGTGGGTGAGCTTGCGCACCGCGGCCTTGCCGCTCTTGCCCAGGTCGTACAGGTACAGCTCGCCGCCGAGCGGGAACAGCAGGCGCTTGCCGTCCGGCGACCACTGGTAGTCGACGATGCCCGACAGCGCGGCGATGCGCTGGCGCTCGCGGCGCGCCTTCTCGGCGTCGCTGAGCACTTCCTCGCCCGGCAGCACGTCGTCGGAATCGACCAGCAGCCGGGTCTTGCCGCTGGCGATGTCGTAGGCCCACAGGTCCAGCCGGTTCTTGTCGCGCTGCTTGCCGCGCAGGAAACCGACCTGGCTGCCGTCGGGCGCGATCTTCGGCTTGACCAGGCTCGGGCCCGACAGCGGCGCGTCGCCGGTCAGCGCCTCCAGGGTCAGGCGGCCGTCGCCGGCGGTCGGCGTGGCGGGAGCGGCGAACACGGGCGTGGCGGTCAGCGACATGGCGAGCAGGCAGAAGGCGAGGCGGGACAGGCGCGGTTTCATGCGGGCGGAAGTTCCGGTGCGGGCGTGGAGCGCGCCGTCAGGGCGTCGGCGCGGGCGTGCCGAACAGATGCTTGCGCATCTCGTCGGTCATGGTCTTGTCGGCGCGATAGGCCTGGCCGATCGCGTAGGCGCGGGCGAACGCCGGCCGCGCGGCCAGCGTTTCGTACCAGCGCCGGACGTTCGGGTAGCGGGCCAGGTCGACGTGGTGCCATTCGTGTTCGCGGGTCCAGGGGTGGCAGGCGAAATCGGCGAGGCTGAGTGTATCGGCGGCGACGAACTCGCGCCCGGCCAGACGCCGGTCCAGCACCCCGTACAGGCGTTCGGTCTCGCGCTGATAGCGGTCGATGGCGTAGGGCACCTTTTCCGGGGCGTAACGGTTGAAGTGATGGTTCTGGCCCAGCATCGGGCCGTAGCCGCCGACCTGCCAGAACAGCCATTCGCCGATCTCGACCCGGTCGCGCGCGCTGTCGCCGCCGTAGCGGCCGGTCTTTTCCGCCAGATACTGCAAGATCGCCCCGGATTCGAACACGCTCAGCGGCGCGCCGCCATCGGCCGGGGCGTGGTCGACGATCGCCGGCATGCGGTTGTTGGGCGAAATACGCAGGAAATCGGGCTTGAACTGGTCGCCGGCGCCGATGTCGACCGGCTTGATCGAATACGCCAGGCCGGCGCCGTCGGCGTTGGCCTCTTCCAGCAACAGGGTGATCTTGTGGCCGTTCGGGGTGGGCCAGTAGTGCAGGTCGATCATGGGGGATGACTCCGCCGGCAAAGGCCGCAGTGTAAGCGCGGCCCGGCGCACGGGGCCTGGGCCCGGATGGAATGGCCCGTCCCGCCGATCGGCCCTGGGGCCGGCCCGACATGACGGCGGCCATCGTCGCGGGCTACTCTTGGGCGCTGTATCTGTCTGATTTCATGAGCTACCCCATGTCCGATCCCAAGATCAACCGACTCAATCCCCTGCCGGCCCTGATCTTCAGCTCGCGCTGGTTGCAGCTGCCGCTATACCTGGGCCTGATCGTCGCCCAGGGCGTGTACGTGTTCCAGTTCGTGCGCGAGCTGATCCACCTGGTCCACGACGCGGCGACCCTGACCGAGCAGTCGATCATGCTGATCGTGCTCGGCCTGATCGACGTGGTGATGATCTCCAACCTGCTGGTGATGGTGATCGTCGGCGGCTACGAAACCTTCGTCTCGCGCCTGCGCCTGGAAGGCCATCCGGACCAGCCGGAATGGCTGAGCCACGTCAACGCCAGCGTGCTCAAGGTCAAGCTGGCGATGGCGATCATCGGCATCTCCTCGATCCACCTGCTCAAGACCTTCATCGGCGCCGGCAACCTGGGCCTGCCGCTGTGCGGCACGCCGGAGGCTTTCACCGCCGCCCAGGCCGCGGCCGCCGCGACCGCCAACGGCGTCGCCAACGCCACCGCCGGCTGCAGTCAGCTGACCGAACAGGGGGTGATGTGGCAGGCGCTGATCCATTTCCTGTTCATCATCTCGGCGATCGGCATCGCCTGGACCGACAAGCTGATGAGCAGCGCCGCCGCGCACAAGCCGGCCAAGGCCCACTGAGGCCCGGGTGCGGACTCAGCGCGCCGGCGCGGTCGCCGGCGCGCGCATGATCGCTGCGCGCAGGCGCGCCGCCTCGGCGCGCTGAGAGAACCGCAGCCGGCCGTCCTCGACGCTCAGGCCCAGCGCCGCGTAGCTCGCCTGCTGCGCGGGGAACTCGCGCAGCGCGGCGTGGCGCCGGTACAACCGGGCGAACACGCCCGCGCCGCCGGCGCGGTCGAGCGCGGCGACGAATCGCTGCGGGCTCAGCTCGGCGCCGCCGTCCAGGCAGCAGCGCGCATACCGCGCCAGCGCCCGGTCCAGGCTGCTGCCGTGCTCGCGGCGCAGGGTCACGTCGGCATCCAGCCAATACGCGGCGCCGGCCCAGTACACCCGCATGGTGCCGGCGCGGCCGCGGCCGATCGCGTCCATGCGCGCGCCCGGGCCGACCCGGCGTCCGCGCGCGAAACCGGCGTCGAGCCGGCGCCAGGCTTCGTCGGCGCTCAGCAGGCCGGCGCGGGCGCGCAGCACGTTCTGGTAGTAGCTGGCCAGGCCCTCGGCCAGCCAGCGGCCGTCGTCGCCGAGAAAGGGGTGGAACAGATGGGCGAGTTCGTGCACCGCGGTCCAGTCGGCGCGCAACTCGTCCAGACCGGCGTCGGCGCGCACGAACAGCAGCACCGCGACCCCGTCCGCGTCGCGCCGGGTCTGGCCCCAGGGCACCGGGCTGCGGTCGCGTCCCGGCGGCACTTCGCGGATCCGCACCTCGGCGTAGTCCAGCGGCAGTTGTCCGAATGCGGTCGATGCGGCGCGCGCGCACTCGTTCAGCCAGCCCTGCAGCAGCGCGGCGCGGGCCGGGTCGGACGCGTTCTCGACCACGATCCGCAGCCGGCGCGCGCCGTCGCTAAACTCGCGTATGTCCTCGCGTGTGTCCTCGCGTATGTCCTCGCGCACGTCCTCGGCCGCGCCCCGGGCCTGCGCATGCAGCGTCGCCGCGGCGAGGGCGACGGCGGCGAGGCGGCGCAGCCAGGGTGAACGGGTCGGCATGTTCGGCTTGGATCTTGGCGGCGCCGCGAAGGTTCCCGCAGGCATCGCCGCTACAATAGCGCGATGGACGTATCGCACCTGCTCGACGCACTCAATCCGGCCCAGCGCGAAGCCGTTTCGGCCCCGCCCGGCCACTATCTGGTCCTGGCCGGCGCCGGCAGCGGCAAGACCCGCGTGCTGACCCACCGCATCGCCTGGCTCAACGAAGTCTTCGGCGTGCCGACCCACGGCATTCTCGCGGTGACCTTCACCAACAAGGCCGCCGGCGAGATGCGCCAGCGCGTCGACGCGCAGCTGGCGCGCGGCGCGCGCGGGATGTGGATCGGCACCTTCCACGGCCTGGCCCACCGCCTGCTGCGCCTGCACTGGCAGGAGGCCAAGCTGCCGGAAGGCTTCCAGGTGCTCGACAGCGACGACCAGCTGCGCCTGGTCAAGCGCGTGGTGCAGGCGCTGGAACTGGACGAGACCCGCTTCCCGCCGCGCCAGATCGCCTGGTGGATCAACGCGCAGAAGGACGAGGGCCGGCGCCCGCGCAACATCCAGCCCGGCGGCGACGACTGGTCGGACGTGATGCTGCGCTGCTACGAGGCCTACCAGGAACGCTGCGAGCGCGCCGGCCTGGTCGACTTCGCCGAGCTGCTGCTGCGCGCGCACGAACTGCTGCGCGACAACCCGGCCCTGCTGACCCATTACCGCACCCGCTTCCGCGAGATCCTGGTCGACGAGTTCCAGGACACCAACGCGATCCAGTACGCCTTCGTGCGCGTGCTCGCCGGCGACACCGGCCACGTGTTCGTGGTCGGCGACGACGATCAGGCGATCTACGGCTGGCGCGGGGCCAAGGTCGAGAACGTGCAGCGCTTCCTGCGCGACTTCCCCGGCGCGCAGACCATCCGCCTGGAGCAGAACTACCGCTCCAGCGCCAACATCCTAGACGCCGCCAACGCGGTCATCGCCCACAACCCGGACCGGCTCGGCAAAAAACTGTGGACCGATACCGGCCACGGCGAGCCGATCGACCTGTACGCGGCCTACAACGAGATGGACGAGGCGCGCTTCGTGGTCGAGCGCCTGCGCCAGTGGGTGCGCGACGGCGGCAGCTACGGCGACGTCGCCGTGCTCTACCGCAGCAACGCGCAGTCGCGCGCCTACGAAGAAGCCTTGCTGTCCGAGCAGGTGCCGTACCGGGTCTACGGCGGCCAGCGCTTCTTCGAACGCGCCGAAATCAAGGACACCCTGGCCTATCTGCGCCTGATCGCCAACCGCGACGACGATGCGGCGTTCGAGCGCGCGGTCAACACCCCGACCCGCGGCATCGGCGAGCGCACCCTCGACGAGGTGCGCAAGCGCGCCCGCGCCGACGCGGTGTCGCTATGGGAAGCCGCGCGCCGCGTGTCCGGCGAAAGCGTGCTGGCGGCGCGCGCGCGCAACGCCCTGGCCGGCTTCGCGACCCTGGTCGACGCCCTGCAGGCCGACGTGACCGAAATCCCGCTGCAGGAGAAGATCGACCACGTGCTGCAGCGCTCGGGCCTGCGCGACCACTACGCCAACGAATCGCGCGGCCAGCTCGACTCGCGCACCGACAACCTCGACGAACTGGTCTCGGTGGCCTCGCGCTTCACCCGCAGCGACGAGGACGATGCGGCGGCGATGCCCGAGCTGATCGCCTTCCTCAGCTACGCCGCGCTCGAAGCCGGCGAAGGCCAGGCTCAGGCCGGCGAGGATGGGGTCCAGCTGATGACCCTGCACAGCGCCAAGGGCCTGGAGTTCCCGCTGGTGTTCCTCGGCGGCCTGGAGGAAGGGCTGTTCCCGAGCGGGCGCTCGACCGAGGAATCCGGGCGCCTGGAAGAGGAGCGCCGGCTGGCCTATGTCGGCATCACCCGCGCGCGCGAGAAGCTGGTGCTGAGCTACGCCGAGACCCGGCGCATCCACGGCATGGACATGTTCGGCGTGCCGTCGCGCTTCCTGCGCGAGATTCCCACCGCGTTGCTCAACGAGGTCCGGCCCAAGGTCCAGGTGTCGCGGCCGATGTACAACGCCGCGCCGCGCCGCGACCCGGGCCATGCCGCGATCGAGGCGCCACCGGTGCGGCTGGGCGCGCAGGTGCGCCATCCCAGCTTCGGCACCGGTACGGTCACCGACTACGAGGGCAGCGGCGCGCACGCGCGGGTGCAGGTCAACTTCGACGACGCCGGCAGCAAGTGGCTGGTGTTGGCGTACGCGAACCTGCAGCCGGCCTGAGCGGGCCGGCCGCCGCGGCGCGATCGCGTAGCTGCGATCGCGCCGAACCGATCGCGATAGCGACGCCGGGCCGGCCGCGAGCGGCCGCCGGCGCAAGGACGAACCACCGCGCCGCCGCATCGGGCGACGGCGCCGCCAAGGAAAGCGACTCATGGATACAAGCCAAGCTTCGGACCGGCGCGCTTCGGATCGGCCTGCTTCGAATCAGCGTGCTTCGGATCGGCCTGCTTCGAATCGGCCTGCTTCGGATCGGCACTGGAACCTGACGTTGTTCGGCTACGGCCTGATCGGCCTGTCCGCGGTCGTCGCGGCGCACCCGCAGGCCTATCTGTTCGGCAAGGTCATGAGCGTGCCGGGCTGGGCCCCGGACCTGCCGTTCGGCATGGGTTTTCACGAGCTGGTCGGCTTCGCCTTCCTCGCCCCGATCGCCTGGCTCAGCCGCGGCACCGGCGCGGCGGTGCGCGGGCTGCTGTTCTGCCTGCTGCTGACCCCGGTGCCGGCCCTGCTGCGCTTCGCCGCCGATCCGGACCAGTGGCACAGCGGGCTGCCGGTCAACCTGGCGTTCAATTACCTGTGGATCCAACTGGCCTGCATCGCGCCGGCGCTGGCGGCGGTGGTGCCGCGGCTGGCGGTGGCGTCGTGGCGGCTGCTGCGGCCCGGTCGCGCCGACGCGGGCGGCACGCGCTGAGCGCGGCGCGCTACGGCGCTTCGGGCAGCTCGAACGAGCGCAGCAGCAGGTCGAAGCCGGGTTGGGTCTTGTCCAGGTCCTGCTCGGCGCCCTGGGTGATCAGGAACGCGCTGCGGCGCGCGCCGGTGACCTTGCGGTACTCGCGCCGGTGCGGCACGTCGACGCCGCCCAGGCGCAGGCTGTAGCGCTCGCGGATCGCGCCTTCGGCGAAGCCGCCGCGCTCGAAGCGGTGGCCGGGCACCGACGACGGCGGCAGTTGCCGGTCGGCTTCGGCGGCGAAGCTGCGGGCGAAGGTGTCCAGCTCCTGGCCGCGGCCGCTGCCGACGATGGCCACGAACAGCGCCGAACCCGGGCTTTCCACGGTCAGGTACTGGACCTGGCCGATGCGCCGGTCCTCGCCGATGCGCCAGTTGCCCGGCACCTGCAGGCGCAGGCCGGGCGCGTCGTAGCGTTGCGGATGCTCCAGGTCGGCGGCGCGTTCGCCGCAGCCGGCCAGCAGCCAGGCGAGCGCCAGCAGCCACGGCAGCCGAAACCCGGCGGCCGCTGCCCGCCCGCGCGATTGCCGTCGGAACCCGAGCGCCATCGACGTCGTCCCTGTCGCCACCCCCCGTGGCCCCGCCACCCTAGCAGGCCGCGCGGACGATCTCGTGTGCCGTTCGGGCCGGAGCCGCGCGACGGTTCAGCGTCGCGTCGCCGGCCTCAGTCGAGGGCGACGCCGAAGTGGAAGGCTTCGATGCGCAAGCGCTCGCGCAGGTAGAAGGCGTGCGCGTCCTGGCGCTGGGTGCCCGAGTCCAGCTGCAGGCGCGCGCAGCCCAGGCGCTTGGCCTCGGCCTTGAGCCAGTCGAGCAGGGCCTTGCCGTAGCCGCGGCTGCGCACGGTCTGGTCGACGATCAGATCGTCGACATAGACATGCAGGCCGACCGCAAGCATCTCCATGACCCGCCAGCAGGCGAACGCGCGCGGCAGGCCTTGTTCGTCGTAGGCCACGGTGGCGCGGCAGCCCTCGGCGATCTGGCGATGCATCTGGGCGACGAAACGCTCCTCGTCGAAGTCCGGGCGCAGCTGCGAGACCAGCGGCCAGACCTGGCGCAGGGCGGTGTCGCCGACGATGGTGCGGATGTCCATGGGGCCAGGAGATAGCGGAGAGGAGTGGGGAGCGAGCGAAGGCCAGAGCAAGAACAGAGGCTGGGATTCGGCGGCGAACCCGCTCACTCCTCGCTCCTCTCCACTCGCTCCTGGCTCCTACCAGCTGAACAACTTGAAATACACCGGCGACACCGTGCCCTCGCCCTTGCTGCTGTCCAGGCGGCCGTCGCCGTTTTCGTCGACCAGGTAATAGATCGGGCCGCGCGCCGGGGTCACCTTGACCGCGCGCAACTGGCCGGCGACGCGGTATTCCTCCAGCACGTCGCCGTTCTCGACCGTGCGGGTGCGGATTTCGGCGTTGCGCAGGCCGGCGGTGGGGTCGTCCGCGGCGGCGCCGGCGCTGGCGCAGCCGGTCAGGGCCAGGGCGAGCAGGGCGGTGGCGGCGAACAGGGCCCGGGGCGAGGCGAACACTGCGACCGACGTCGCGTTGGGGGCGCGCATGGCGGTTCTCCATTCTTGGGCGGTTGCTTCAGGCCGACAGGATACGCCGGATGCGGTGAAGCGCGCGCATGGCCCGGTGCCGGTTTCGGGCTGCGAGACCGGCGGGCGTAGAATCGCGGACATGAAACGACTCGTCCTCATCGATGGTTCCAGCTACCTCTACCGCGCCTTCCATGCGTTGCCGCCTTTGAGCAACGACGCGGGCGAGCCCACCGGCGCCCTGTTCGGCGTGGTCAACATGCTGCGCTCGACCTTGAGCGAACGGCCCGATTTCGTCGCCTTCGTGGTCGACGCGCCCGGCAAGACCTTCCGCGACGATCTCGATCCGCAGTACAAGGCCAACCGCCCGCCGATGCCGGACGACCTGCGCGCGCAGGTGCTGCCGATGTGCGAGATCGTCGAGGCGCTGGGCATCCCGATCCTGCGCATCGACGGGGTCGAGGCCGACGACGTGATCGGCACCCTGGCCCTGCGCGCGGCGGCCGACGGCATCGACGTGACCATCTCCACCGGCGACAAGGATTTCGCCCAGCTGGTGCGGCCGGGCGTGGTCCTGGTCAACACCATGAGCGGCAGCCGGATGGACTCCGACGAGGCGGTGTTCGCCAAGTTCGGGGTCAACCCCAACCAGGTCGTCGACCTGCTGTCGCTGATGGGCGACAGCGTCGACAACATCCCCGGCGTGGAGAAATGCGGGCCCAAGACCGCGGCCAAGTGGCTGGGCGAGTACGGCACCCTGGACGGGGTGATCGAGCATGCCGCGCAGATCAAGGGCAAGATCGGCGACAACCTGCGCGCGGCCTTGCCGCGGTTGCCGCTGAACCGCCAGTTGGCGACGATCAAGACCGACGTCGAGCTCGAGCGCGGCCCGCAGGAACTGGCCCTGCGCGAGCGCGACAGCGAATCGCTGCGCACCCTGTACGCGCGCTACGGCTTCAAGCAGGCGCTGCGCGAACTCGAGGGCGGCGCCGCCGCGGCCGCCAACGAGCTGGCCGCCGACCGCGCCGGCCTGCGCGCCACCGCCGCCGGCCATGCCCGTTCCAGCGCCGCGGCGGAAACGCCCGACGCCGCACTGGCCGCGCCCGGCGAATACGAGGCGGTGACCACCCAGGCCCAGCTCGATGCGTTGGTCGCCGAACTGCAGGCGGCCGAGGAGTTCGCCTTCGACACCGAGACCGACTCGCTGGATGCGATGCAGGCCAACCTGGTCGGGCTCAGCTTCGCCACCCGCAGCGGCCGTGCGGTGTATGTGCCGGTCGGCCACGACTATCCCGGCGCGCCGGCCCAGCTCGATCGCGAGCAGGTGCTGGCCGCGCTGCGTCCCGCGTTCGCCGACCCGGCCAGGCGCAAGCTCGGCCAGCACGGCAAGTACGACCTGCACGTGCTGCGCCGGCACGGGGTCGAGGTCGCCGGCTACGCCGACGACACCATGCTGGAAAGCTTCGTCTACAACGCCACCGCCAGCCGCCACGACATGGACTCGCTGGCCAAGCGTTACCTCGGCTACGACACGATCAAGTACGCCGATGTCGCCGGCAAGGGCGCCAAGCAGATCGCGTTCTCGCAGGTCGCCATCGACGACGCGACCCGCTACGCCGCCGAAGACGCCGACGTGACCCTGCGCCTGCACCGGGTGCTGGGCCCGCGCCTGGCCGCCGAGCCGGCGCTGGAGCGCGTCTACCGCGAGATCGAAATGCCGTTGGTGCCGGTGCTGGCGCGGGTCGAGGCCAACGGGGTGATGATCGACGGCGACGAACTGCGCCGGCAGTCGGCCGACCTGTCGCGGCGCATGCTCGCCGCGCAGCAGAAGGCTACCGAGCTGGCCGGGCGCGCCTTCAACCTGGATTCGCCCAAGCAGCTCGGCGCGCTGCTGTTCGACGAGCTCAAGCTGCCGGCCTTGGTCAAAACCCCGTCCGGCGCGCCGTCGACCAACGAAGAGGCGCTGGAGGCGATCGCCGACCAGCACGAGCTGCCGCGGGTGATCCTGGAGTACCGCGGCCTGGCCAAGCTGCGCAGCACCTATACCGACAAGCTGTCGGAGATGGTCAATCCGCACACCGGCCGCGTCCACACCAGCTACCACCAGGCCGGCGCCGCCACCGGCCGGCTCGCCTCCAGCGACCCGAATCTGCAGAACATCCCGATCCGCACCGACGACGGCCGCCGCATCCGCCGCGCCTTCGTCGCCCCGCAGGGCCGGCGACTGGTCGCCTGCGACTATTCGCAGATCGAGTTGCGGATCATGGCCCACCTGTCGGAGGACGCCGGCCTGGTGCGCGCGTTCGAATCCGGCGCCGACGTGCATCGCGCCACCGCCGCGGAGGTGTTCGGCAAGGCTTCGATCGACGAGGTCAGCGGCAACGAGCGTCGCGCCGCCAAGGCGATCAACTTCGGCCTGATGTACGGCATGAGCGCGTTCGGCCTGGCGCGCCAGCTCGGCATCGGCCGCGGCGAGGCGCAGGACTACATCGCCCTGTACTTCAGCCGCTATCCCGGGGTGCGCGATTTCATGGAGCGCACCCGCCAGGAGGCGCGCGACCAGGGTTATGTCGAAACCGTGTTCGGCCGCCGCCTATACCTGGAGAACATCAAGGCCTCCAACCAGGGCCTGCGCGCCGGCGCCGAGCGCGCCGCGATCAATGCGCCGATGCAGGGTACCGCGGCCGACATCATCAAGCGGGCGATGATCGACATCGACGGCTGGCTGGCCGGGCAGGGCGGGCAGGCCAAGATGATCCTGCAGGTGCACGACGAACTGGTGTTCGAGGTCGACGACGGTTTCGTCGATACCCTGGTGGCGCAGGCCTCGGCCCGGATGTCGGCCGCGGCGAGCCTGCGGGTACCGCTCGTCGTCGACAGCGGGGTCGGGATTAACTGGGACGAAGCGCATTGATTATCTGGAAGCTATTGATTTTGCTGGACTGGGCTTAATGAATCCCTCCTGAATCCAACAAATTATTAACTCCGATCTTCACGAACTATCCATGTGGGAGATGGTCATATAGGCCGCGACAGATGCAACGTCTGTCGCTGATCTCTCCCTCCCCTGGAGTGATCCCCCGGAGCGTACGACCCCTCCCCAGGTCCCGCTCCACCAGCCCCGCCGGCCCCCCCTGCCCGCGGGGCTTTTTATTTGTGCCGCGGAAAGTGCCGCTGGCGATTTCATTCAGCGAGTTAATGTGTCGCGCTGCCGACATTAACCGGGCCCAGTTAACTATCTAAATGTGCCAAGTTCGTGTCGAGTCGTTGCTCGAACGAATCCGACGCGGTAATCGGCGCCGGCGACCCGGGCGCGAGGCGGCCTGCCCCGCGCCCGGCGCGGCCGGACTAGTAGCGATAGGTCAGCGACAGCGACAGCTCGCGGCCCGGCGACGGGAAGCCGATGTAGCTCTTGGTCCCGGCCTGATAGCCGTAGGTGCCGTGGTCGTAATAGAAACGGTCGAACAGATTGTTGATCGCCGCGCCCAGCTTGAGCCGGTCGTCGCCGAGCAGGTTCCAGTTCGCCATCACGTCGACCACCGCGTAGCCGGGCTTGTCCGGCGCGGCCGGAGCGATCGAGTTGCGCTCGTCCTCGACCAGGCGCGCGCGGATCGCGTAGCTGGCCTGGGCCGAGGCCGGCTGCCAGTCCAAGCGCGCGGTCCAGGTGCGGCCGATGCGGGTGCCCAGGCCGAGGTCGGCGTCGTTGAGCGGGCGGCCGTCGAGCTGATTGTCCGAGTTCCACACCCCCAGGCTCCAGCCGCTGCGCTCCCAGCGCTGGCCGAGCTCGGCCTCGTAGCCGTCGACCTTGGCCGTGCCCACGTTCTCCCAGTAACCCCAGGCGGCGCCGCCGTCGTAGACCGCGTTGATGTAGTTCTCGATGCGCTGGCGGAACACGGTGGCGCGGGCGAAGAAGCCGTCGCGTTCCCAGGCGATGCCGAATTCGAGGTTGTCGGCCTGCTCGCCGTCGAGGTCGCCGCGGTGGGTGTAGAGCGAGCTGAAGAAGGCCTCGCGGATGGTCACGCCGCGGAAGGCCTGCGAATAGGCCGCGCGCAGGCTCAGCGATTCGACCGGGGTCCAGGTCAGCGACAGGTTCGGGCTGAGCTTGGCCTGGTCGTTGCGCGCGCCGGCGCTGACGCCCGACTCGCCCTGGTGGCGGTAGTCGTCCCAGCGCAGGCCGGCGGCCAGCTTCCACTGCGGCGAGGCCCGCCATTCGCCCTGGGCATAGGCGCCGAACACCTTCGCGGTTTGTTCGGTGCGGCCCCAGAACGGGCGCGGCGTGGCCTGTTGCAGTGCGTGCAGGCGGTCGCCGCGGTAGTCCACGCCGTAGGTCAGCGACAGCGCGTCCCAGACCGAGGTGTTGCGCAGGTCGAAGCCGGTGCTGGTCTGTTCGCCCCAGCCGTACAGCAGGCCGGTGGTGTTGCGCCGGTTCTGGTAGTCGCTGCGGGTGCGGTAGGCGTTGAAGCGCAGGTTCAGCGCCTCGCCGTCCGGATCGAAGCGGTGTTCGTAGGCGTAGGTGGTGCGGCGCATGCGGTGGTCGGACAGCACGAAGCGGCCGCTGAAGTTGGTCATGTGCGGGCGTTCGTAGTAGGTGCCGGTGTCTTCCAACTGCTCGGCCGAAAAATCGAACTGGTGCGCGTCGAACAGGCCGCTGAGCTTGGCCTGGGCGCGCTCGTGGCGGTAGCCGGTCGGCTCGACCCGGTCGTCGTGGCCGTCGTCGTAGTCGCCGCCGTCCTGGTAGACGTAGGTGACGAGCAGGCCGAGCCGGTCGGACAGGCGGCCGTAGCCGGCCAGCACGCCCTTGCTGCTGTTCTCGCCGTTGAGGCCGGCCTGGGCCTTGACCAGGACGCCGGCGTCCTGGCCCGGGCGCAGCAGGTCGAAGGCGTCGCGGGTGCGCACCCGCATCGCGCCGGTCAGCGCGCCGGCGCCGGCGGTGGCCGCGCCGGCGCCGGCGTCGAGTTCGATCGACTTGATGAACTCCGGCTCGATTTGGACCCGGGTCTGGTGGTGGTAAAGCTCGGCCGGTTCCTGCGCGCCGTCGATGCTGACGTTGAGCAAGGTGTCTTCGAAGCCGCGCACGTAGACCTTCTGCGCCACCGGCGAGCCGCCGCCGACGGCGACGCCGGATTCGTTGGACAGCAGGTCGCCGAGGTCGGAGGCCTGGGTCAGTTCGATCTCGCTGCGGTCGAGGTCGAAGTTGCCGGGCTCGCGCTCGGCGACCACGGTGATCGCGTCCAGGGTGCGGGCGCTGTCGCCGGCGTCTGCGGCGTCGGCCGCATGCGCCAGCGGCGCGCAGGCGAGCAGGGCCAGGCCGGACAGCAGGCGGGAGGAGGAGGCGGACATCGGGCGGCGTTCCTTCGGCAGGGGCGCGAACGCGCGCCGCCGGACGGTCGCCGGGCGCCGGTTCTGCGCGGATGTGGGAGAGGCTCCGCGCTGGCTGAAATCCTCGGCGGGCGAAGCGTGCGCATTCTGCGACGGTCGCGTAGAAGATGCAAATGCGAATCAAACTCAACAAGTGACGCGGCGCACATTGCGTTACAACGCGCTGCGCCGGCGGCTGCACGCGCGCTGCACGCCGCCGCGGTCCAAAATCGCCGGGTCCTGCCGCCGCGGCGCGACCGCGGCGGCGCCCGAACGATGCGGAGCCGCGCCCATGACCGATGCCTTCGACCTGTCGATGCCCTGGTGGCACTACCCGCTGCGCGCCTGCGTGGTCTATTTCGTCCTGCTGGCGCTGATCCGGCTGTCGGGCAAGCGCACCATGGGCCAGTTCACCTCGTTCGACATGCTGCTGATCGTGCTGCTCGGCAACGCGGTGCAGAACGCCCTGCTCGGCAGCGACACCTCGGTCGGCGGCGGCCTGCTGCTGGCGGCGACGCTGATGGCGCTGAACTGGGCGGTCGGCTACGTCGCCGCGCGCAGCGAGCGCGCCGAGCGCCTGCTCGAAGGCGAGCCGGTGGTGCTGGCGCGCCACGGCCGGGTGCTGCGTCAGGTACTGCGGCGCGAGCTGGTCAGCCGCGCCGACTTCGAAAAAGCGATGCGCGAGAACGACTGCGACGAAGTCGATCAGATCGAGGTGGCGATGCTGGAGACCAACGGGCGGATTACGATTTTGAAGCGCAGCGAGAAGTGAGTAGGAGCCGGAAGCGAGCGCAGAGGAGTGAGGAGTGAGTAAAGCCAAAGTCGCGGCCGTTGCTCGATCCTCACTCCTCTGCGCTCACTCCTCGCTTCAAACCCAATCCCGCGCCACCAGATACTCCGCCAGCCGCGCTTCGTCGCTGCCGGCTTCGGGTTGGAAACCGTACTCCCAGCGCACCAGCGGCGGCAGGCTCATCAGGATCGATTCGGTGCGGCCGCCGGACTGCAGGCCGAACAGGGTGCCGCGGTCGAAGACCAGGTTGAACTCGACGTAGCGACCGCGGCGGTACAGTTGGAACTGCCGCTCGCGCTCGCCGTAGGGCGTGTCGCGTCGGCGTTCGACCAGCGGCAGGTAGGCGTCGAGAAAGCCGTCGCCGACCGCGCGCTGATAGGCGAAGTCGCGTTCGAAATCGTCGTGCAGATCGTCGAAGAACAGGCCGCCGACACCGCGGGTTTCGTTGCGGTGCTTGAGGAAGAAGTACTCGTCGCACCAGCGCTTGTGCGCCTGGTACCGGTCCTCGGCGCCGAACGGCTCGCACAGCGCGCGCGCGGTGCGGTGCCAGTGGCGCACGTCCTCGTCGAAGGGGTAGAACGGGGTCAGGTCGAAGCCGCCGCCGAACCACCAGGCCACGGTCTCGCCGTCGCGCATCGCGCGGAAGTGGCGCACATTGGCGTGAGTGGTCGGCAGATAGGGGTTGTGCGGGTGGAACACCAGCGACACCCCGACCGCGCGCCAAGAGGCGCCGGCCAGTTCCGGCCGCGCCGCGCTGGCCGAGGGCGGCAGCTTGCTGCCCGACACGTCGGAGAAGCCGATCCCGGCTTGCTCGAATACCTTGCCGCCGCGCAGCACGCGGGTGCGCCCGCCGCCGCCTTCGGCGCGCTGCCAGCGGTCTTCGACGAAGCGGGCGCCGCCGTCGGCCTGTTCGATGGCGGCGCAGATGCGGTCCTGCAGACCGGTGAGGTAGTCGCGTACGCGGTCGAAATCGTTCATTCGCGCATTCTAGCGGCGTCGGCCGGCGCGGATTTGATTTGGGTCAGGCGGCCGCTGCGGCGTTCGGTCGCGGGGCGCCGCGCCGCGGGCATCCGTCCGCCACGACGGCTGCCGGTCCGGCGCCGCTCACTGGGTGGCGTGCGGCGGCGGGTTTGCTCGCCGTAAGGCCCGGGCGGTGCACAGGAGCACCAGCCAGGCTTGCGCGGCGGCAACGGGGATATGCCAGCTCCACACCAGCCAGGTCTCGATGCCGGTCCATCGACTCAGCCACACGGGGACGTCTTGCCCGATCGATGCGAACGAAGCGGCCGCTTGCGGTGCGAGATGGATCTGATCCCATGCCATCGCCAGCACGGCAGGGCCCAGTACCAGCGCGAACCATCCGTGGATGCGCCATTGGATCGCGAAAGCGGCGCGCACGGGCGCGATCCGCAACGCATCGGCGGCCACACGCAGCACGCGCGAAGGGCGCGCGCGCGATAGCCACGGCGATCCGGCCGCTACCAGCAGCGCGCTCGCGATGGCCATCTCGGTCAGGCCGGCTGCCAGCCTGGCCCAGGCGGCCGCGCCGGCGGCGATATCGAGCGCGGTGGTCAGGGCCCAGTACAACGCCGCCATCAGCACGGCGAACCCGGCCGGGAACAGGCCAGGCCAAGCCGGCGCCCAAAACCGGGGAAGCTGCGGCGAATCGACGATCTCGCCGCGCCAGCACAGCAACGGCAGCGACGCCGCGACGCCGACCGCGATCGGCCACCGATCAGGCCTAGAGATCGCCCGGGGGATGCAGCGCCAAGGCGATGCCGGCGAACAAGCCCGCACTCCACAGCGCGAGCATCGGCATCGAGCCCAGGCTCCAACGGACCGTCGGCGCGGAATCGAACCGGCTGTCGAGCCTTCTCAGCGCGCCTCGCCAGATCGCCGCCGCGACGGCGGCCGCCGCAAACACGGCGATGGTCTGCAGCGCCAGTGGGGACAGGGCGCTCACGCCCAACCGCCGAGACAGGATCGAGCCGACGAAGGCGGCCGCTTCCAGCATCGGCGAGCGCAACGGCTCGTCGAGTTGCCGGTACATCGAGTAGGGCAGCGCGCTCCACGCCGCCGACCACAGGCCGACGGCGACGGGCAAAACCGCGTTGCGCGCCAGTCCTTTCAATCGACGCTCACTTCAGCGTGCGATTGAACAGCTCGTGGATGCGCCGGTACTCGTCGTACCAGGCGTCCGGATGGACGAAGCCGTGGCGTTCCAGCGGATAGGGGGCGATCTCCCACTTGTCCTTGCGCAGCTCGATCAGCTTCTGGGTCATCATCACCGAGTCCTTGAAGAACACGTTGTCGTCGATCATGCCGTGGGCGATCAGCAGGCTGTCCTTGAGCCCGGCGGCGTACTCGATCGGCGAGGACTTCTTGTACGCCTGCGGATCGAGTTCCGGGGTGTTGAGGATGTTCGAGGTGTACTCGTGGTTGTACTGCGACCAGTCCGCGACCGGGCGCAGCGCGGCGCCGGCCTTGAACGTGCCGGGGCTGCGGAACAGCGCCATGAAGGTCATGAAGCCGCCGTAGGAACCGCCGTAGATGCCGGCGCGGTCGCGGTCGCCCTGCTTGTTGGCGACCAGCCAGTCCAGACCGTCCAGGTAGTCCTCGAGCTCCGGATGGCCCATCTGCCGGTAGATCGCCGTGCGCCAGTCGCGGCCGTAGCCTTCCGAGGCGCGATAGTCGAGATCCAGGACGATGTAGCCTTCGTTCACCAGCAGGTTGTGGAACATCTGCTCGCGGAAGTAGTTCGGGTAGCGCGCGCTGACGTTCTGCAGGTAGCCGGCGCCGTGCACGAACATCACCACCGGGTACTTCTTGCCCGGCTCGACGGTCTTCGGGCCGTAGTATTTGCCCCAGATCGTGCCGGCGCCGTGCTTGGACGGGATCTGCACGTACTCGGGGCGGATCCATTCGCGCGCCTTGAACGCGTCCTTGCGGGTATCGGTGAGCTTGACCAGGCCTTCGCCGTCGCTGCCGACCACCGCCAGCTGCGGCGGCAGGTAGCTGTCGGAGTAGCGCACCAGCAGCTTGCGGCCGTCCGGCGACAGGGCGAAATTCTCCACCCCGTCCAGCGCGGTGACCTCGCGCACGGCGCCGCCCTGGCGGTCGACCGCGCAGACTTCGTAGTCGCCCGGCCACTTGCGGTTGCACAGGAAATAGAAGCTCTTGCCGTCGGCGGACAGGCGCGGCTCGGAGACTTCCCACCGGCCCGAGGTCAGCGCGCGCGGCGCGCCGCCGTCGCTGAGGTAGAGGTGCGAATAGCCGCTCTGTTCGGACAGCAGCCACAAAGCGCCGTCTGGGGTCCAGCCGAAATCGTTGAAGTTCCAGCCGATCCAGGCCGGATCGGTGAGCCGGTGGCGGGTCTGCAGCTTGGCCTGGGCCAGGTCGACCGAGGCCAGCCAGCGGTCCTTGTTGTCGATCGCCCGGATCAGCACCGCGGCCTGGCGGCCGTCGTCGCTCCAGCGGATCGACACCCCGCTGCCGTCGCCGTCGGTTTCCACCCGCACCGGGCGGTCGCCCTTGAGCGGCTCCTGCTTGGCGGCCTTGCGCAGCGCCGCCAGCGGGTCGACGGCGATGCCCGGCAGCGTGTCGAACTTGAGTTCGCTGGCCTTGGCGTTGGCGACGTCGACCAGCCACAGCTTCTGCGCCAGCGGTTCGTTGCGGCCGACCCGGGTGCGCACTTCCTCGAATTCCTCGTAGCCCGATTCGGTCACGTACTTGGGCATCTTGCCGCCCTGGCCGGCGTCGCCCTTCTTGGCCTGGGTCACCACCAGCAGGTAGCGCGCGTCCGGCGACAGCGCGCTGTCGGCGATCTCGACCTCGTCGCCGAGATAGACCGGCTTGGGCGCGCGGCTGGCGTCGGCGCGGCGCCAGGCCTCGTCCTGCTCGCGCGCGGCCTCGCGCTGGGCGCGGTCGTTGCGCAGGGTGTCGATGGTCGCCAGTTGGTAGTCGCGCAACGCGTCGGCCTTGGGCGGCTTGGCCGGGTCGTTCTCGGCGCGCACCTGCGCGGCCTGGCTCACGCCCTGTCCGGCGCGCCACTGGTACCACTGGTTGTCGACCCGGAACACCAGGTTGCCGTCGCGGCCGAATTGCGGCCGCGCCTCGGTGTCGTTGCTCCGGGTGACCTGGGTCAGCGCGCCGCTGCGCAGGTCGCGCACGAACACGTCGCCGTTGCGGACGTAGGCCATGCGGGTGCGCTGGGCGTCGTAGACCGGGGCGGCGGCATCGAGCTCGGCGCGCGCCGCGCCGTCGACCCGCTGCGGCGCGCCGCCGCCGACGCCGGCCTGCCAGGTGTCGCGGACGATCGAATCGTCGCGCTTGAGCTGGTATTGCACGCGCTGGCCGTCCCAGGCCCACCAGGCGGCCTCGACCGGGGCGCCGATCCAGTCCGGGTTGGCCATGGTGTCGGCGAGGGTCAGCGGCGCGCTCTGGGCGAAGGCGGCGCTGGCGAGCAGGGCGCAGGGCAGCGCGGCGAGCGTGGCGTAGGAGATGCGCATGGAGCGGGCTCTGGGCGTGGGACAAAAGTGTGCGCAGGGTAGCAGCCGGGGGGCAGCGAACGGGTCGGCCGTTGGTCACGGTGGGCCGCCGGGAATGGGGAATAGGGAATGGGTGGGAGCAAGGCCGGTACGGCGGGGTTTGCGGAATCGGGGATTTGGGCGGGTTCGCGCAAAACTCGGGCGAGGGGCGGGTGCCGGGGCGAAGTTCGTCCGCGCGGGCGTGCTGCGGTTTGTCGCAGGGACCTTGGCGGTCGGCGTTGCGGCGGTGCGGTGGACGGTGGCGATGCGGGCCTTGCGGCGGCGGTGTTTGCGCCGCGCACGCGGGTCTGGGACGGACTGTCACCACGCTGCGCTCACTGGCTTTGCGGTTTATGTGGTTCCGGCAAGCCGCCGTCGCGGTCGCGTGCTGCGACGCAATATGACCCGGCCGGCGCACCCATCGCGCCGTGGAGGCAAGCGCGTGGACGCCCTGTTGCTGTCGCGGATCCAGTTCGGCTTCGTGGTCTCGTTCCATATCCTGTTCCCGGCCTTCACCATCGGCCTGGCGAGCTGGCTGGCGTTCGTGGAGTGGCGCTGGCTGCGCACTCGCGACACCGGCTGGCGCGACCTGTATTTCTTCTGGACCAAGATCTTCGCCGTGTCCTTCGGCATGGGCGTGGTGTCCGGCATCGTCATGAGTTTCCAGTTCGGCACCAACTGGGCGGTGCTCAGCGAACAGGCCGGCAACATCCTCGGCCCGCTGCTGTCCTACGAGGTGCTGACCGCGTTCTTCCTGGAGGCGACCTTCCTCGGGGTGATGCTGTTCGGCTGGAACCGGGTCGAGGAGAAGATGCATTTCCTCGCCACCTGCATGGTCGCGCTGGGCACGCTGATCTCGGCGTTCTGGATCCTGTCGGCGAACAGTTGGATGCAGACCCCGACCGGCTACAAGATCGTCGACGGCGTGTTCGAACCCGCCGACTGGTGGGCGATCGTGTTCAACCCCTCGTTCCCGTACCGGCTGGCGCACATGGTGCTGGCGGCGTTCATCACCACCTGCTTCGTGATCGGCGGCGTGGCCGCGTCGTATCTGCTGCGCGGCGTGCACGTGGACGCGGCCAAGCGCATGCTCAAGGCGGCGACCGTGTTCGCCGCGATCACCGTGCCGGCGCAGGTGCTGGTCGGCGATCTGCACGGGCTCAAGGCGCGCGAATTCCAACCGATCAAGGTCGCGGCGATGGAGGCGCACTGGGAAGCCAGGCCGGCCGGCGAGGGCGTGCCGCTGGTGGTGTTCGCGGTGCCGAACGAGCGCGAGGAGCGCAACGACTACGAGATCGCCATTCCCAAGCTCGGCAGCCTGATCCTGACCCACAGCCTGGACGGCGAGATCCAGCCGCTGAAGTCGGTGCCGGCCAGCGAGCGGCCGCCGGTCAAGCCGGTGTTCTACGCGTTCCGGATCATGGTCGGGCTGGGCGTGGCGATGCTGCTGGTGGCGCTGTTCTCGGCCTGGCAGCTGTGGCGCGGCAAGCTGTACGCCTCGCGCCTGGCCCTGCACGGCTGGCGCTGGCTGAGCCTGAGCGGCTTCGTCGCCCTGCTCGCCGGCTGGTACGTGGTCGAGATCGGCCGCCAGCCCTACGTGATCTACGGCCTGCTGCGCACCGCCGACGCGGTCAGCCCGACGGTCGAGGCGGCGAGCGTGCTCAGCTCGCTGATCGTGTTCGCGGTGGTCTACCTGGTCGTGTTCGGCGCCGGCATCCGCTACCTGTTCCGGCTGGTGGCCAAGGGGCCGCATCCGCACGAGCCGCCGCCGCGCACGGTGCAGGGCGAGCGCACCCCGGCGCGGCCGTTGTCGGTGCCGGACGAATCCAGCGAGGCCGGCGCCTGAGCGCCGCCGCATAGCGAGACGGAGTACGACGATGGACTACTGGCTGCCGGTGATCTGGTTCGGCGTGATCGGCTTCGGCGTGTTGATGTACGTGCTGCTGGACGGCTTCGTGCTCGGCCTGGGCATCCTGGCGCCGTTCGCCGAGGACGAGGGCCAGCTCGACCACATGATGAACACCGCCGCGCCGATCTGGGACGGCAACGAGACCTGGCTGGTGCTCGGCGGCGCCGGTCTGCTGGCGGCGTTTCCCAAGGCCTATGCCTTGGTGTTGTCGGCGCTGTACCTGCCGGTGCTGCTGATGCTGATCGCGCTGGTGTTCCGCGGCGTGGCGTTCGAATTCCGCTTCAAGGCGCGCCGTTCCAAGCCGGCCTGGGGCGCGGCGTTCGCGCTGGGCTCGCTGCTGTGCGCCTTCGCCCAGGGGGTGATCCTCGGCGCCGTGGTCGAAGGCATGCCGCTGCAGGAAGGCAAGTACGTCGGCGGCATGTTCGACTGGTTCAGCCCGTTCTCGATGCTGACCGGCGCGGCGGTGGTGTTCGGCTACGCCCTGCTCGGCTCGACCTGGCTGATCCTCAAGACCGAGGGCCGCATGCAGCAGGTCGCGCGTACCCTGGCGCGGCCGCTGGTGCTGGTGGTGGCGGTGTTCATCGGCCTGGTCAGCGCCTGGCTGCCGTTCCTGGACTCGCGGATCATGGCGCGCTGGTTCGAGGGCGGCAATTTCCTCTGGTTGTTCCCGGTGCCCTTGCTGGTGGTCGCCAACGCCTGGGCGCTGTGGCGTTCGGTGATGCGCGAGGGCCGCGACGGCCATCCCTTCCTGCATGCGCTGGCGTTCTTCGTGCTCGGCTTCCTCGGCCTGATCCTGGGCATCTGGCCGAACATCGTCCCCGGGCTGTCGCTGTGGGATGCGGCCTCGCCGCCGTCCTCGCAGGGCTTCGTGCTGGCCGGCCTGGTGGTGCTGCTGCCGGCGATCCTGGGCTACACGTATTGGTCGTACCGGGTGTTCCGCGGCAAGATCGCGGCGGACGCGGGGTATCACTGAGGGACGGTCGCGACCGTCGGCGGCCGGATCGGGCGGCGAACCTTCCGGCCGTCATGCCCGCGCAGGCGGGCATCCGGAGACTCCGGCGCCATGCTTGGGTAAAGCCCTGGGTATCCGGCTCCGCCGACGCAAGGCGCGGCTCGCCTGCACGGGAGCGACAGCAGCAGGCCGTCGGGCGACGGATCGTGGGACGAGTGCGGACGATGCACCGGCGACTCAGCGGACGCCGGTCCGCCGCCACGGCGCCCGCGGCCGTCCTACCATCCCGGCCTGCGCCCGGCGCTGAACGCGAAAGTGCGCGCGGCACGGACGGGCGGGTATGCTGTAGCCCACCTGCGGCGCAGAAACACCCGTCCCCCGGCCGTACCGCCCGCCTTCATGCAAGCCTACGTTTATA
This sequence comes from Lysobacter sp. Soil_C_15, assembly GCF_057657315.1. Lineage (NCBI taxonomy): Bacteria > Pseudomonadati > Pseudomonadota > Gammaproteobacteria > Lysobacterales > Lysobacteraceae > Lysobacter > Lysobacter sp. Soil_C_15. Next base: position 656,295 of record NZ_JBDGIR010000001.1, on the reverse strand, counting down.
AAAGTCTCCGCAAGGCAGACACCTACGTGTTCCTGAGCGCGCGCGACGATTTCGAGCGCCTGCCCGACCCGCTGCGCGAGCAGTTGGGCTCGCTGCAATTCGTGCTCGAAGTCGAGTTGAGCGCGCAGCGCAAGCTGGCCCGCGCCGACGCCGCGACCGTGCGCGAGCACCTGCAGTCGCGCGGCTTCCACATCCAGTTCCCGCCGACCCTGACCAGTGCGGTCGCGCCCGATGCCTGAATCCCGGACCGCGCACAGCGCCTCCCGCGACCTGGGCATCGCCGCAGGCGCCGGCCTGGTGCTGGCCCTGGCCACCGGCTTCGGCGGCGGCCTCGGCGGCGCGCTGATCGCCCTGCTCGGCGGCGCGCTGGCCCAACCCGCGTTCGCGATCGCCGCCCGGCTGTGGGGCCGGCGCGACGCCGCGCCGCGCTGGAAGCCGGAACTGCTCGCCCTGTCGGCGCTGTGGGGCGGGGCCACCGTCGCCTCCGCGGCGCTGGTGGCCTGGCCGCTGAGCGCCCTGCTGCAGACAGGTTCTTTGCTGGCCGCGCTCGGCCTGAGCGCGGTCGCCGGCCTGATCCTGCTCGGCCTGTGGCGGCTGTGGCCGCTGTACCAGGAGGTCGAACGCGACGGCGCGCCGCTGGCGCCGGCCTGGGCGCGGCTGGCCGATCTCGACCTGGGCGCCTGGCGCGGCCTGGGCGTGGCCGCGATCGTCGCCGGCCTGGTCGGGCTGGTGCTGGTGCTGGCCTGGCCGGGGCTGATCGTCTCCGCTGGCCTGCGCTGGGGTCTGGCCATCGCTCTGGCGCTGGTCTCGCCGGCCCTGCACCTGTGGCTGCAGCGCATCCCCGCGGCCGAGGCCTTGCCCGGCGTGGAATTCGTGCCCGAACTCGACGGTGCCGCGGCGGCCGACGCCGCCGCGCTCGACGAAGAGCTCGAGCCGGCGCTGTACGCCGCCGCGCGCGGCGGCAAGGTCGAGCGCGCGCTGGAACTGATCGAACTGGGCGCCGACGTGCGCGCGTTGCCGGCCGCCGACGACCGCGACCGGCGCAGCCTGCCGGTGCTGGCGGCGGTGCTGCCGGACCTGCGCCTGTTGCGCGCGCTGATCGCCAAGGGCGTCGACCTCAACGCCGTCGCCGTGGGCACCACGCCCTTGCTGGCCGCGACCCGCGACAGCTGGCACGGCCGTCCCGACGCGGTCATGACCCTGCTCGCCAACGGCGCCGATCCGCGCCTGGCTGATCACGAAGGCAATACTCCGCTGCACCATGCCGCGCGCAGCTCCGACCCGGGCGTCGCCGCGCTGCTGTTCGACGCTCAGGCCGAACTGGACCCGCTCAACGACGACGGCCTGTCCCCGCTCGGGGTGGCCTGCGCCAGCGGCAACTGGCGCCTGGCCAAGTTCCTGCTCGAACGCGGCGCCAAGGCCGAACAGCCCGGCGGCACGCCCGCCCTGCTCGCCGCCGCCGGCGCCGACGAGGACGATCCGGCCGGCGTGCAGTTGCTGCTCAAGCACAAGGCGCGCATCGACGCGCGCGACGCGCAGCGCCGCAGCGCCCTGCACGTGGCCGCGTTCGCCGGCCATCTGGACATCGTCACCGCTTTGCTCGCCGCCGGCGCCGATGCGCGCGCGATCGACCTGCAACAGCGCACGCCGCTGCTGGAAGCCGCACGCGGCGGCCGCCCGGCGGTGCTGGAGCGGCTGCTCGAACACCTGCCGCAAGGCGGGGCCGCCGAGGCCGCGGCGGTCGACGCCGACGGCGCCAGCGCGCTGATCCTCGCCTGCCAGGCCGAGACCGCCTCGGCGCCGCTGGTGGTGCGCCTGCTCGACCTCGGCCTGGACCCGGAGCTGCGCGACCGCTCCGGCAAGCGCGCGGTCGACCGCGCCGCCGAGGCCGGCCGCTGGTCGCTGGTCGCCGCGCTCGATCGCGCCTATCCGTTGCCGGCCGCGGTCAGCGGCGAGGGCGACGGCGAGGTGGGCGAGGGCGAGCGGGTGATCGTCGACCGGATGCCGGCGGCGCTGCTGCGCGACGGCCTGCGCGAAGGCCACGAAGCCGACCTGACCGGGCTGGCCAAGCTGCTCAGCCCGACCGAACTGGGCGCGCAGTTGTTCGAAGACGAAGGCGCGGTGCCGACCGCGCAGCGGATCGAGTGGCTGTTGGCGCAGGGCGCCGACCCGGCGGTACGCGACGAACACGGCGACACCGTGCTGTTCGCCCTGCTCGGCCGCGGCGTGGAAGCCTTGCCGGCGCTGCAGGCGCTGCTGCGCCACGGCGTCTCGCCGGCCGGCCGCGGCGGCCTGGGCCGCTTCCTCGGCACCTGCTCGGCCGGCGACCAGGCCACCCGCGGCCTGGAACAATTCGCCCTCGACCTGCTCGAGCGCGGCGCCGATGCGTTCGCCCCGACCCCGGCCGGCGACCCGCCGCTGGCGATCGCGGTGCGCCTGGGCTGGAGCCGCCTGCTCGAACGCCTGCTCGCCGCCGGCGTCGACCTCAATACCCGCGACAGCCACGGCATGAGCGCGCTGCACCTGGCCGCGGCGCTGGGCCGCGAGGCGATGCTCAAGCGCCTGGTGGCGCAGGGCGCCGCGCCCGACCTGCTCGCCGCCGACGGCCAGACCCCGCTCGGCGTGGCCCTGGCCTCGGGCCGGCGCGACCTGGCCGACTGGCTGGACTGGCGCGGCTGGCCGCTGCCGCGGCGCGCCCTGCACGAGGCCGACGTACCGGCCGCGGCGATCGTCGGCGACGCCGACGCGGTGCGGCGCCTGTTGGATCTGGGCCTGGCGGTCGACGCCCCCGACAGCCAGGGCTGCACCGCCTTGCTGCGCGCCGCCGGCGGCGGCCATCGCGCGGTGGTCGACCTGCTGCTGGCGCGCGGCGCCGATCCGCAACGCGCGGCCCATTCCGGCGCGACCCCGCTGTCGGCGGCGGTCAGCATGCGCCACGGCGAGATCGTCGACCGCCTGGTCGCGGCCGGCGCGTCGCTGGAGCAGCGCCTGCCGGGCGACCTGACCGTGCTGATGGTGGCCTGCGCTCTGGGCCTGACCGACCTGGCCGCGCGCCTGCTCGCCGCCGGCGCCGACGTCCATGCGCGCGACGCCCAGGGCCGCATGGCCCTGCATTGCGCGGCGATGTACGGCTTCACCGCGCGCGAGCGCAGCCGCCTGGTGGCCTTGTTCGACACCTTGCTGCTGGCCGGCGTCGACGCCGACCAGTCCGCGGCCGGCGCGACGCCGCTGCTGTTGCTGCTCGGCGCGCGCGCCGAGCCGGGCACCGCCGCCGACGAGGACGTGCTGATCGCCGGCCTGGAGCTGCTGCTCGACCACGACGCCTCGCTCGACGTGCAGGACCCGCGCGGTTTCGGCCCGCTGCACCTGGCCGCGCTGCACGGCCTGCTGCGGGTGGTCCAGCGCCTGCTGCGCCACGGCGCCAACCCGGACCTGCGCGACGCGCTCAACCGCACCCCGCGCGAAATCGCGGTGATGCGCGGCTTCGTCGACATCGCCGCCGAATTCGCCCCGCCCGCGCCGAGCAGCGGCAACGGCCGCGACATGTCGATGGCCAGGTTCCTGCGCGGCCCGGGGCACTGACCGCTGCCCCTGTAGGAGCGGCGCGCGCTCTTCTGTAGGAGCGGCGTCAGCCGCGACAAACGAAGCGGTGAGATACCACGTATCCCGCCGACGCCGTGGCTTCCACGCCTTCAATCAGAAGCGCCGTCTTACCGGGCTTCGGCTGCGGCGCTTTCGTACAGCGCTGCGGTTGGTCGCGGCTCATGACCACAGGAAATCCCCGTGGGACGCCGCTCCTACAGGAGGCCGTGCGTTCGCGGTCGCGGCCTCAATGCCGGGTCGGATTCTCCGGCCCGACCGACGTGTGCTTCTCGACCATGTTCGCCAGCAGGCCCTCGCCGCGGTCGGCGTCGAACAGCTCTTCCAGTTCCTTGCGCGCATCGCGCGCGGTCTGCAGGATCGCGTCCTCGTCGTCGTGGACCAGGTACTGGGCGTTGAGCATGCGCTCGTCGAGCTCGCGGAAGCGCTCGACGTGGTCGCGCGCGACGTCGGGCGCGACCCCGAGCTCGACCAGCACGTCCTCGCCCAGCTTGAGGCTGGAAAAGAAGGTCTCGCGCATCGGCTCGGCGCCCAGGTCCATCAGCTCCCAGGCATGGCGGCGGTCGCGCGCGCGGGCGAACACCTTGGCCTTGGGATACAGGCGGCGGATCGTGCGCACGGTGCGGATGCCGGATTCGCGGTCGTCGATCGCGATCACGAACACCTTGACCTGGGCCGCGCCGGCCGAGCGCAGCAGTTCCGGCCGGGCCGGGTCGCCGTAATAGATCATGGTGCCGAAGCGACGCATGAAGTCGACCTGGTCGGCGCTGTTCTCGATCGCGATGAACGGCGTGCGATGGGCGACCAGCAGGCGGGCGATGATCTGGCCGAAGCGGCCCATGCCGGCCAGCAGCACCTGCGGGTGGTGGTCGGGAATCTCGTCGTAGGGGCGCTTTTCCTTCGCCGCCGGCGCCGCGTCGAGCATGCGCTGGGCGGCGATCATCAGCAAAGGGGTCAGCGCCATCGACACGCCGACCGCGGCGATCAGGCGGTCGCGGGTCGGGTCGTCGAGCAGCCGCGCCTTGACCGCTTCGTTGAACACGATGAAGGCGAACTCGCCGCCCAGCGACATTACCGTGGCGAGCTGGAACGCGCCGCGCCTGTCCAGGCCGCCGGCGCTGATGCCGACCCCGAACAGCAGGACGAATTTCACCGCCAGCAGGGCGAACACGATCGTGGCGATGGTGACCGGCTCGGCCAGCACCCGCTGCAGGTCGATGCTCATGCCCACGGCCATGAAGAACAGGCCCAGCAGCAGGCCCTTGAACGGTTCGATCTGCGATTCCAGCTCGTGGCGGAACTCCGAATCGGCCAGCAGCACGCCGGCCAGGAACGCGCCCAGGCCGGCCGACAGCCCGGCGATCTGCATGATCCAGGCCGACCCCAGGACGGTCAGCAGCGCCGCGCCGGTGAACACCTCGGGCATGCGGGTGCGGGCGACGACGCGGAACACCTGGCGCAGCAGCACCCGGCCGCCGAACACCACCGCTGCGATCGCGCCCAGCGCCTTGGCCACCGCCATCCAGTTCAGGCCTTCCACCGCGGCGGCCTTGCCCAGCAGCGGAATCGCCGCCAGCAGCGGGATCGCGGCCAGGTCCTGGAACAGCAGGATCGCGAACGCGAGCCGGCCGTAATCGGTGGCCAGCCCCTTGCGTTCGGACAGCAACTGCAGGCAGACCGCGGTCGAGGACAGCGCCAGGCCCAGGCCGATCACCGTCGCCGCCTTCCAGCCCACCGGCACGTCGGCCAGCGGCGCGCCGAACAGCGCCAGCGCGCCCAGGGCGATGCCGCTGAGCAGCACCTGCAGGCCGCCTGCGCCGAACACCGGCTTGCGCATCACCCGCAACCGCGCCGGGGACAGTTCCAGGCCGATCACGAACAGCATCATGACCACGCCGATTTCCGAGGCGGCCAGCACCGGCTCGGCGTCGCGGATCACCTTGACCCCGTACGGCCCCAGCACCACGCCCGCGGCCAAGTAGCCCAGCACCGCGCCGAGGCCGAATTTGCGGAATACCGGCACCGCCACGACCGCGGCCAGCAGGAACAACAACGCGAGTTCGAGACCGCCACCGTGCATGAGCACCTCCGGCTGGGATTATGACGCGATGCGCCGGGCTGCGGCGGTGCGGCGCGGCATCGTGCGAGTGAACGCAGTGTCGCGCCGGCGGATGACGCCGGCGCTTTGCTATGGATGCCGGGAACAGCGATTTCAACCGCGCACTCCCGCACGCGCGCTCTGGCGGCGCGCTGCAAAGGAGCGCTGCAACAGGCGCGCTCCGACAGGCATGCGCCAACAGGCCTCCTCCAGCGTACCGCCGCGACGCCGGTCGCCGCCGCGCGTGCGCGCCGGCGCAAACCCCGCATCCGGCGATCGCCGCAGCGGCCGCGTCGCGGCCTGCGCGACGGGCTGGACGGACAATGACGGACGCCAGGCCGGCCGCTTTCCAAACCGGTCCGCACCGGCGTCGATCCGCTGTTTCCGTCGTCGTCCACAAGGAGGTTGTGCATGAAGGGATTGCTGCTCGTATTGCTGACGCTGCTGTGCAGCGCCTGCGCTCCGACCCTGGTCGATGGCCTGCCCGGCGATGGCCGCGCCGCCGCGCAGGCGGCGGGCTGCGATGCGCTGGCCGCGGCCGTGCCGGTTTCGGCGGCTGCGCGGCCGGCGCAGGGCTGAGCCGCGGCGGCGCGGGCCCGGCCTGCGGACCGCGTCGTCAAGCCGCCGTACGGACGTTTTCGCGGCCGTCGTGGGCCGCGCAAGGATGCGATATCGCCCGTTCATCCGTTCCCCGTGTGTCGCCGAGGGCGGAAAACCCGCGCGAAACCGGGCACAGGGCGCGTTTTTCGACTGTCACCATTCGGTAGCGAATTGCCCCGGCGGCGGGTCGGGGGCATCATGCGGGTCCGCCCGCGGCCGTGCCGCCGGCGCGACAGGGGGTCATGACGACTTCGTAACGGGGACAAGGAGGCAACGCAATGAATGCAGCAGTCGATTCGATCTCGGCGGGGAACCGGGACCAAACCACCACTGCGGCCCTGCGGCGTTACGCCGGCCAGGGCAACGCGCAGGAGCGCGTCCAGGACTACACCGTGTTGTTGCCGGCCGACGACGAGTGGTCGCGCGACAGCGTGCTGCGCGCGGTCGTCGCCGACGCTTTGCAGCGCAACGGCCAAGTAGTCGATGAAGATACCTTGGAAGCGACCGTGGCCGAGGTCGGCGGCCCCGGCGGCGCGCTGGCCCAGGCCGCATTGACCTGGAAACTGCATCCGGGCGAAACCCGCGCCGACGGCCGCGTCGCGCCGCCGTTCCACGGCTATGCGCTGGACGTGCCGGCGGACTTGCAGCAATCGGTGGTCGGCTACGCCAAGCGCTGGTCGGCGCAACGCGACACCGAGCCGCAGGCGCCGGTCGACGCGCCGCTGCACGAACTGCGCCAGCTCGCCCGCAGCGGCGGCCACGGCGACGTCGCCGACACGCTCGATGCGATCGACGGCGCGATCCAGGCCGGCACCGCCGCGCGCGCGTCCGGCAAGCCGATCGACGCCGCGGCGATGAGCGCGCTGATGGAGTTCGCCAACCGCACCGGGCGCGAGCGCCAGGCGGCGAAGATCCTCGAGCGCTACACCGCGATCAAGGATGTCGGCCACGACGTGCGCGACCTGGGCCAGAACGCCGGTCGCGTGTTCAACGGCCGCGATCCGGTCAGCGGCCGTCCGCTCGACACCGACCAGCGCGTCGACGCCGCCTTCGACATGCTCAGCGGCGGCTTCAAGCTCGCCGGCAGCGTCGGCAACACCGCGGTGCTGCTCGGCGCGCGCAACGCCGGCCTGGTCGGCAGCCTGATCGGCATCGCTCCGGTCGGGATGGCCATCGTCGCTTTCGCCGCCGGCGCGTTCGAGCTGATCAAGCGCGCCCGCGAAGCTTTGCTGGCGCCGCGCTGGGACGAGTTCCGCGAGCGCTTCCCGTTCGCCCAGGGCATGGAGCCCAAGCGCGCGATCAGCGCGGTGATGCGCCAGATCGAGGGCATGCCGACCGACGCCGGCAACGCCTTGTCGACCGCGACCCGGATCCTCGACGGCATGGGCGAGAACCCGCAGACGCGCGAGCGCTTCCTGTCCTTCCTCAAGCAGAAGGTCCAGCCCGAGTCGCTGGTCGACGCGCTGGCCACTGGCCAGGGGCTGGAGAAGCTCAGCGCGCAGCAGCAGATGCTGTTGGCCCAGGCGGCGAAGAATTCGTCCAAGGAGTTCTTCGATCTCGAGCTCAAGGACGTCAAGCGCTACCTCGGCGACCGCGACGGCCAACGCGAGCGCGGCACCTACCTGCTGCCGCCGGAAATGCGCGAAACCGCCAACCACAACGGCAACCGCCTCGGCGGCGCGTTCGACGAAGGCCTGCGCATGGCCGGCATCCTCAGCAGCGGCGCGCACGCGATGAACGGTCTGTACAAGGACCTGCTCGGCAAGGTCCAGGGCGGCGAGCTAAACCGCGATCTGGGCAAGCTCGGCGAGCAGCAGCAGAAGAACCTCGCCGCGGCGCTGATTCCGGCCATGCGCGACGGCGGGCTGAGCCAGATCGACCACCTGGTGGCGAGCAAGGACGGCAGCCGCCTGTTCGCGGTGCAGGGCGACCCGCAGTCGCCGAGCCGGCGGATGGTCGCGATCGACGTATCGGCGGCGGCCCACCAGAGCGTGGAAGCCAGCAGCCAGCTGGTCGCGCGGCAGATGGCGACGGCGGAGACTCAGAACCCGCAGGCCCAACTGGCCGGCGGCCGCGGCTTGTAAAGCGCGATCGGCGTCCGGCGCGGCCAAGCCCGCGCCGGACGTCGCGGTGTCGCGGTCGCGGCTTGTGACTGAAGCAAACCCCTGTGGGTGCCGCCCTTACCCCAACGCAACGGTGCCACGCCGGCCGTTGCCGTGAACAGCTTGGCGCCGCTTCGACCTCGAGGGAACGCCCTGAAGCCCCGGAGGGCGGGCCGCAGGGATGCGGCCCGTGCGCAGCCAGGCCAGGGATGGCCTGTGCGGAGCAGCCCCGTGCAGGCCTCGTCCCATAGTGGCTTTTGACTCGAAGCAGCCATGGCGTTTTCTTTGGTTACTTTTGACCGCAGCAAATCCCTTGGGACTTTGTCGCCTTGGACAAAGAAAGTGACCCGGCCGCTTGCGGACGGAAGCTTTGCTTCTGAGGCTTTGGAAGCCTTCGAACGACAGACGCCGCGAGACCGCAAGAACGCGGTCGCGGCTTGTGACCAAAGGAAATCCCTGTGGGGCGCCGCTCCTACAGGCGATGGCTTGGCCTTCGATCGATGGCGTCGGCCTTGGATCTTCTGCGCGTCCCGTGGTCGTGGCTTGTGACCAAAGGAAATCCCTGTGGGACGCCGCTCCTACCCTCTGAGGCGCAAACGCAAACGCCCCGCGATGCGGGGCGTTTGCGTATCGCTGCGATGCGCCGCGCTCAGCGCTTCATCGAGCTGAAGAACTCGTCGTTCGACTTGGTGTTCTTCATCTTGTCGAGCAGGAACTCCATCGCGCCGATTTCGTCCATGCCGTGCAGCAGCTTGCGCAGGATCCAGATCTTCTGCAGCAGCTCCGGCTCGATCAGCAGGTCTTCGCGGCGGGTGCCCGAGCGGTTGATGTTGATCGCCGGGTAGACGCGCTTCTCGGCGATGCGGCGGTCCAGGTGCACTTCGCTGTTGCCGGTGCCCTTGAACTCTTCGTAGATCACCTCGTCCATCTTCGAGCCGGTGTCGATCAGCGCGGTGGCGATGATGGTCAGCGAGCCGCCTTCCTCGACGTTGCGCGCGGCGCCGAAGAAGCGCTTCGGACGGTGCAGGGCGTTGGCGTCGACGCCGCCGGTGAGAACCTTGCCCGAGGACGGCACCACGTTGTTGTAGGCGCGGGCCAGGCGGGTGATCGAGTCGAGCAGGATCACCACGTCCTTCTTGTGTTCGACCAGGCGCTTGGCGCGCTCGATCACCATCTCGGCGACCTGGACGTGGCGCGCGGCCGGTTCGTCGAAGGTCGAGGAGACCACTTCGCCGCGCACGGTGCGCTGCATTTCGGTCACTTCTTCCGGACGCTCGTCGACCAGCAGCACGATCAGGTGCACGTCGGGATGGTTGTGGGTGATCGCGGTGGCGACCTGCTGCATCAGCATGGTCTTGCCGGCCTTGGGCGGCGAGACGATCAGCGCGCGCTGGCCTTTGCCCTGCGGCGCCATCAGGTCGAGGATGCGGCCGGTGATGTCTTCGGTCGAGCCGTCGCCGCGTTCGAGCTTGAACTTGCGCCGCGGGAACAGCGGGGTCAGGTTCTCGAACAGGACCTTGTTCTTGGACGCTTCCAGCGGTTCGCCGTTGATGCTGTCGACCACCGAGAGGGCGAAGTAGCGTTCGCCGTCCTTGGGGAAGCGGATGCGGCCGGACAGGTGGTCGCCGGTGCGCAGGTTGAAGCGGCGGATCTGGCTGGGCGAGATGTAGGTGTCGTCCGGACCGGCCAGGTAGCTGGCCTCGGCGGCGCGCAGGAAGCCGAAGCCGTCGGGCAGGATTTCCAGCACGCCGTCGGCGGCGACGCCTTCGCCGTGGCGGGTCAGCACCTTGAGCAGGGCGAAGATCACGTCCTGCTTGCGCGCGCGGGCGACGCCGTCGGTGATGCTCAGCTGCTCGGCGATCTCCAGCAGGCGCGGCGCGGGCATGCGCTTGAGGTCGCCCAGCGAGTACTGCGGGAAGCCTTCCGGCACCTGCGGGTGCGGGCGCGGAACGAAGTTCTCGCCGTTGCCGTTGTCGCCGTAGTCGTCGCCGCCGCCGCGCTGCTGCGGGCGGTTGTTGCGGTCGCGATCGCGATCGCGGCGGTTGCGGAAGCGGTCGCGGCGGTTGCCGCGGTTGTTGTCGAAGCCGCCTTCGCGCTGGCCCTGGGCCTGCTGCGACTGCGGGTTGCCGCCGCCTTCGTTGCCCTGCTGCGGCGCGGCGCTCTCGGCGCCGGAAGCGGCGGCCGGTGCGGACTCGCTGGCGCTGGGGGCCGGGGCGGGCTTGGGCGCCGCCGCTTCGGCGGGGGCGGGGGCCGGAATCAGGGGGCTGGCGTCGCCGACCACGGCCGGAGCGGCTTCGGCGGCTTTGCTGGCGCGCGGCTTGCGCACGCGCTTTTCGGCGGTATCGCCAGCGTCGGGGGTCTTATCGGACAAGCGGAGGTTCCTCGCTAAGCGGCGAGCGCTCGCGTAGAGGCGAGCGGGACGTCAGGGACGTAGGTGGATAGATGGGTATGTCAGACGGGGTGCGGCGCGGGGACGCGGAGTCCGACGCCGGGTACTGCGAAACTAGCACTGCCGCTGCGTGGCGGCAAGCTTCCCGAGCGATGCCGTTCACGTTGCCGGGCAAGGCCCGGAGCGTCTAGCGCCCGCGGCGTGGCGGGCGCGAGACGGGCGCGTCAGAGCGCCTTGTCGATCATCTGGCTGAGCTGGGCCTTGCCGACCGCGCCGACCTGGGTCGCCTGGACCTGGCCGTCCTTGAACAACAGCAGCATCGGGATCGAGCGCACGTGGTACTTCATCGCCGTGGTGCGGTTGTGGTCGACGTTGACCTTGGCGATCTTGACCTTGCCTTCATAGGCCGCGGCCAGCTCGTCCAGGGCCGGAGCGATCATCTTGCACGGACCGCACCATTCGGCCCAGAAATCGACCAGGACGGGTTCGGACGACTGCAGCACGGCGGCGTCGAAGTCGGAATCGCCGACATGCAGAATTTTTTCGCTCACGGGGGTCTCCTACGGGATACTGGACCGTACGGTACAGATGAATCTTGAATGGAACACCCGGAAGGCCATGCCGGGTGGGGGCTTACGTTAAACTGGGGCGTTTCGCGGCACCTTCAAGGGCTGCGCCACGGCCTCATCGAGCCCGCCGCGGAGTCCAGACTCAGGGCGCCGGCTCGGCCCCGGCAGTCTGCTTCGCCGACGCCACCCACGCAAGCGACAACCTACGGCGCCCGAACGGCGCGGACTTCTGAAACGCATGAGCGACAAGCCTTTAACCGATGTAACGTTTTCCTCGTTCGATCTGCACCCGAGCCTGCTGGCCGGGCTGGAGGCCGCCGGATTCTCGCGCTGCACGCCGATCCAGGCGCTGACCCTGCCGATCGCCCTGACCGGGCGCGACGTCGCCGGCCAGGCCCAGACCGGCACCGGCAAGACCCTGGCCTTCCTGGTCGCGGTGATGAACCGCCTGCTGACCCGCCCGGCCCTGGCCGAGCGCAAGCCGGAAGACCCGCGCGCGCTGATCCTGGCCCCGACCCGCGAACTGGCGATCCAGATCCACAAGGACGCGGTCAAGTTCGGCTCCGACCTGGGCCTGAAGTTCGCCCTGGTCTACGGCGGCGTCGACTACGACAAGCAGCGCGAGCTGCTGCAGAAGGGCGCCGACATCATCATCGCCACCCCGGGCCGGCTGATCGACTACGTCAAGCAGCACAAGGTGGTGTCGCTGCACGCCTGCGAGATGTGCGTGCTCGACGAAGCCGACCGGATGTTCGACCTGGGCTTCATCAAGGACATCCGCTTCCTGCTGCGGCGCATGCCCGAGCGCACCACCCGCCAGACCCTGCTGTTCTCGGCCACCCTCAGCCACCGCGTGCTGGAGCTGGCCTACGAGCACATGAACGAGCCGGAAAAGCTCGTCGTCGAAGCCGAGACCGTCACCGCCGCGCGGGTCCGCCAGAAGATCTACTACCCGGCCGACGAAGAGAAGATCCCGCTGCTGCTGGGCTTGCTGTCGCGCAGCGAAGGCGCGCGCACGATGGTGTTCGTCAACACCAAGGCGTTCGTCGAGCGCGTCGCGCGCAGCCTGGAGAAGGCCGGCTACCGCGTCGGCGTGCTGTCCGGCGACGTGCCGCAGAAGAAGCGCGAGTCGTTGCTGCGCAAGTTCCAGGCCGGCCAACTGGAGATCCTGGTCGCCACCGACGTGGCCGCGCGCGGCCTGCACATCGATGGCGTCAGCCACGTCTACAACTACGACCTGCCGTTCGATGCCGAAGACTACGTCCACCGCATCGGCCGCACCGCGCGCCTGGGCGCCGAGGGCGACGCGATCAGCTTCGCCTGCGAGCGCTACGGCATCTCGCTGCCCGACATCGAGGCCTACATCGAGCAGAAGATTCCGGGCGAGCACGTGACCCCGGAAATGCTGGTCGCGCTGCCGCGCGCGCCGCGCGCGCTCCCCGCCGGCGCGGAAGGCGAGTCCGACGAGGACAACGAGAGCATCGGCGCGATCTTCAAGGAGGCGCGCGAGCAGCGCGCCGCCGACGAACAGCGCCGCGGCGGCGGCCGCAGCCGCAGCGGCGGTTCGGGCTCCGGCTCGGGCCGCGGCGGCCGCAGCGAAGGCCGTCGCGACGGCGCGCCGCGCCGCGAGCGTCCGCGCAGCGAAGACGGCGCTCCCGCCGCCGCCGTGGCCGCGGGCGGCGAAGCGGCCGCGCCGCGTCCGCCGCGCGCCCCGCGTGCGGAAGGCGCTGCGCCCGCCTCGGCCTCCGCGCCGGCCGTCGAAGGCGAGCGCGCGCCGCGCAAGCGCCGCCGTCGTCGCGGCGGCCGCCGCATCGAAGGCGCCGAGGGCGCTGCCGCTCCTGCCGCTGCCGCGCCGACCGGCGCGACCCGCCCGGTCCCGGCCGCGGCTGCGAAGCCGGCCGCCAAGCCGGCGCCCGCCGCTGCGGCCGTGTCGGCCGAGGGCAAGCCCTCGTTGCTCGGCCGCATCGGCCGCAAGCTCAAGTCGCTGGTCGCGCGTCCGCCGCGTAGCCAGCACTGACGCGTCCCGGCGGCCGGCTCGCGAGCCGGCCGCCGTCGCTTCGCCCGCGCGGGCCGGCCCGCGCCCGCGAACCCCAGCCGCCGACGGGCCGGGCGCTCGCCGTCCGCGCGCCCGCAGCGCCGGGCCTGGGCGAGCATCGCCCGCGCACGCCCCGCGCACGGCCGTCCTGGCGGACGTGCCGGTACGGCGGCGGCCTGCAGCGCGGCCGCCTACAACCTGCGGCTGAGGTACACCGACCAGGTGTTGGCCGCCGTTTCCACCAACTGGAACACGTCCAGGTCGCCGTCGCTGTCGATGTCGAGCGACTGGTACTGGTTGCCGTGGTTCGGCGAGGCCGGCCAGCCGATGCCGAACGCGCCGCCGGCATAGGGCCAGGCGCTGAACACGCCGCCGCCGCCGGGTTCGAAATGGCCGCGGCGGCCGCTGCCGCCGGCGCTGCACCAGATCGTCATGCGCCAATTCGGCGGCGCGCTGCCGAATGAGGGAAACACGATGAAGCGCGCATTGCCGTAGCCGGTGGAACCGGCCGGGCAGGCCAGGGTGCCGATGTTCAGCGGCGGGTCGTACTGCTCGGCGCGGGCGTCGTGGGCGTACAGGCCGAGCGCGAACAGGCCGGCGAGCGCCAGCGAGGCCGGAAGAGTGTGCATGGTGGGCTCCTAGTCGTGGACGAAGGCGGTCCGCCGTCGCCGGTCGGCCGGCGCGGCGCGTGCGATGTCGGACTGGGAAGCGTCGCCAGGGGTGTCGCTGCGCCAGGGCGCCGTGCGGCGGACGCTGGCCTGCGGTCGCGCGATCCGTGCCGGCCTGAACGGTCGGTCTGTGTCGTCGGGCACGTCGACGATGCCGCGTCGACCGCAGCGCGACCATAGGCCAAACCCGAACGCCGAAACGTGATGAAGCCGGCGATTCGCTCTGCGATACTTCCGCCATGACCGTCCTGCGCTTCGACAACGTCAGCAAACGCTACGACAGCGGCCACCAGGCTCTCAGCGAAGTCAGCTTCGAGGTGGCGCCCGGCGAGATGCTGTTCCTCACCGGCCACTCCGGCGCCGGCAAGAGCACCTTGCTCAAGCTGATCCATCTCAGCGAACGCCCCAGCCGCGGCACGGTGCTGTTCGGCGAGCGCAGCCTGCACAAGGTCGGCGGCCGGCGCATCGCCCTGCACCGGCGCGAGATCGGGGTGGTGTTCCAGGACCACCGCCTGCTCGCCGACCGCAGCGTCGCCGACAACGTCGCCCTGCCTTTGCTGCTGCGCGGCCTGCGCCGGCCCGACATCGGCCGGCGCGTGCGCGCCACGCTGGAGAAAGTCGGCCTGGGCGCGCGCGCCGAAGCCTTGCCGGGCCAGTTGTCGGCCGGCGAGCAGCAACGCGTCGGCATCGCCCGCGCGATCGTCGGCGAGCCGCGCCTGCTGGTCGCCGACGAACCCACCGGCAATCTCGACCCGACCCTGTCGGCGGAAATCATGGCCCTGTTCCAGTCGCTGCCCGAGCGCGGCACCAGCGTGCTGGTCGCCAGCCACGACCTGGCCCTGGTCAAGCGCATGCGCAAGCGCGTGCTGGTGCTGAATCAGGGCCGCCTGGTCGACGACATCGCGCCCGAGGATCTGGCCGAATGAACGCAATGCCGCAGGACCGCCGCGAGCCGCGCGCCGGCGCCCCCGACTACGACGACGCCATCGCCGTCGCCGCGCGCTCCGGATTGGGGCCGTGGTTCGAGCATCACCTGCACAGCCTGGTCGCCAGCCTCGGCCGGCTGCTGCGCAAGCCCTGGGCGGCGCTGCTGACGATCGGGGTGATGGCGGTGGCGCTGGCCCTGCCGCTGGGGCTGTGGGCGGCGCTGAGCAATATCGAGCGCTTCGCCGGCGACGTGCAGCGTTCGCGCCAGATCAGCCTGTTCCTCAAGCCGGAGATCGCGCTCGAGCGCGCCCACGCCCTGGCCGCGGAGCTGCGCGCGCGGCCCGAGGTCGGCGCGGTCGAGTTGCGCACGCCCGAGCAGGGCCTGGCCGAGCTGCGCGAGAAGAGCGGCCTCGGCGATACCCTCAGCGCGATCGAGGGCAATCCGCTGCCGAGCCTGCTGGTGGTGACGCCCAAGGGCGACGAACTGGCCTTGGCTCAGTCGCTGGGCGCATTGGCCGAGGCCGACCTGGTCCAGCACGACGCCGGCTGGCGCCAGCGCCTGGACGGCTGGCTGCGCTTCGGCGGCCGCCTGGCCTGGATGCTGGCGCTCGGGCTCGGCCTGGGCGCGTTGCTGGTGGTCGGCAACACCGTGCGCCTGGACATCCAGTCGCGGCGCGAGGAGATCGGCGTGCTGCAACTGCTCGGCGCCACCGACGGTTTCATCCGCCGGCCGTTCCTGTACCTGGGCGCCTGCTACGGCCTGGCCGCCGGCGCGGTCGCGCTGGCGCTGCTGACCGTCGCCGACCGCAGCCTGCGCGAGCCGCTGGGCGCGCTCGCCGCCAGCTACGGCAGCCGGTTCGTGCTGGAGGGCTTCGGTCCGCTGCAGGCGCTGGCGATCCTGGCCGGCTCGGCCGCGCTGGGCTGGCTCGGCGCCGGCCTGGTCACCGGCCACCACCTGCGCCAGGCGCGGGCCGGTCGCGGTTGAGCCGGCGCCCGTGCGCCGAGCGCGAGGCGCGCGGACCTGATGCGCAAGACTCGGAATCTGCGACCGCTTGCGCCTAGAATCCGGGTTCCCCCGCCTGCGCGCCGCGCATCGGCGCCCGCCGGCGCCGGACGCGCGTCGCCGACCCGGTAATCATCGACGCCATGCAAAGCCAGAATCTGCGACATTTCGACAGCGCCGCCCCGCGGGTGATGGTGGTCGACGGCTCCAAGCTGGTGCGCAAGCTGATCGCCGACGTGCTGTTGCGCGAGCTGCCCAACCTGCGCCTGGTCCAGTGCGGCAACATCATCGAGGCCAAGCTGGCGCTGGATCACGGCGAGGTCGACCTGGTCACCACCGCCCTGGTGCTGCCCGACGGCGACGGCATCGCCCTGGCGCGCGCGGTGCGCGAAGCCGCCGGCCAGGCCTACGTGCCGGTGATCGTGGTCTCCAGCGACGCTCAGTCGCACCTGGAGGCGCGGCGCTTCACCGAAGACGTCACCGACTACTTCGACAAGTCGCTCGGCCCGGCCGCGCTGGCCGCGTTCATCCGCGGCTACGTGCAGCCGCAGCCGATCCCCGGCGCGCGGGTGCTCTACGTCGAGGACAGCCGGGTGGTGGCGGTGGCGACCAAGCGCATGCTCGAGCGCCATTCGCTGCAGGTGCTGCACTTCATCGGCGTGGAAGAGGCGCTGGAGCACCTGGAAGCGCATCGCGCCAGCGGCCGCGACGGCGGCGACGCCGGCGCCGACCTGGTGCTGACCGACGTCTATCTGAAGGGCGAGCTCGGCGGCAAGGACCTGCTGGCGCGCCTGCGCGGCGATTTCGGCTACGGCAAGCGCCGCCTGCCGGTGCTGGTGATGACCGGCGACGCCAACCGCGACAATCAGAGCGAATTGTTGCGCGCCGGCGCCAACGACCTGGTGCTCAAGCCGATCGAAGAACGCCTGCTGGTGACCAAGACCCTGTTCCAGCTGCGCCTGTCGCGGCTGTCCGAGCCCAGCGCGGTGCTGCCGGCATGAGCGACGGCGATCGCGACATCAAGCTCGAGCCGTCGTGGAAGGCGCGCATCGGCGACTGGTTCGGGCGCGAAGACATGCAGTCGCTGTCGCGCTTCCTGCGCGAACGCAAGAACGCCGGCGCGCGGATCTTCCCGCCCGGGCCGCAGATCTTCTCCGCCTTCGACGCCACCCCGTTCGAGCAGGTCAAGGTGGTGGTGCTGGGGCAGGACCCGTACCACGGCTACGGCCAAGCGCACGGGCTGTGCTTCTCGGTGCAGCCGGGCGTAGCGGTGCCGCCGTCGCTGGACAACATCTTCAAGGAGATCCAGCGCGATCTGGGCATCGCCCGGCCCGATCACGGCTGCCTGCTGCCGTGGGCGCGGCGCGGCGTGCTGCTGCTAAATGCGGTGCTGACGGTCGAGGAAGGCCGCGCCGGCGCGCACCAGGGCAAGGGCTGGGAAGGCTTCACCGATCACGTCGTCGACGTGCTCAACCGCGAACGCGAAGGGCTGGTGTTCCTGCTCTGGGGCAGCTACGCCCAGGCCAAGGGCAAGGTCATCGACCCGCGCCGCCATCGCGTGCTCAAGGCGCCGCATCCCTCGCCGTTGTCGGCGCACCGCGGCTTCATCGGCTGCGGCCATTTCTCCGCCGCCAACGAGTATCTGGCCCGGCAGGGGCAGGCGCCGATCGACTGGACCTTGCCGCCGCGCGAGCAGCTGTAGTGCCGCGCCTTGCGTCGCGCCGGCATCGCTCGCGCTCTTTGTAGAGCGGCGTAAGCCGCGACCGGCGCAGCGGTGCGCGCGAGCGTTGTCGGCGGAGCCCGGGCGTTCGGCGCTGTTCGTTGCGATCCCGGGGTTTCACTGCTCCGGTTGGCACGCGTTCTTGCGTCGCATCGGCTGTCGCGGCTGACGCCGTTCCTGCATTGGGGGGCTACGCGAAGTACGCGTGCAGGGCGGCGCCGGCTTCGCGCAGCGCGGCATTGGCGCCCGGCGGCGGCAGGATCAGGCGGAAACTGCAGTCCGGCAGCGCGGGCAGGCGCGGCGAATGCGCCACCGCCAGGCCGTCGCCGACCGCCGAGGCATTGAGGCAGCCCAGGCCGAGTCCGGCGCGCAGCGCCGCCTGCAGGCCGGCGACGCCGCTGGCCTGGTGGGCCAGGCGGTAGGCGCTGCGATGCTTGCGCAGCCGTTCCATCGCCAGTCGATGCAGGCTGCACTCCGGCGGCAGCAGCACCAGCGGCAACTGATCCTCGCCGCGCAGGTCCAGGCCCGCGGCGGCGACCCAGGCCAGGGCCTCGCGCCGCAGCGGCAGCGCGCCGTCGCCGGCGCGCGCCGCGCCGGCCGTATCGACCTGCATGACCAGCGCCGCGTCGTAAGCGCCTTCGGCATGGCCGCGGGCGATCGCCGCGCTGGTGCCCAGCGCGACCTGCAGCCGCAGCTGCGGGCAGTGGCGGGTGAGATGCCGCAGCAACCCGGCGATCTCGTCGGGACGGTAGTAGTCGCTGATGCCCAGGCGCAGTTCGGTGCGGCGCAGCTCGCGGCGTACGTCGTGCAGGGCCAGCTCGCCCAGCGCGAGCAATTGCCGGGCATGGCCGAGCAGGCGCTGGCCGGCTGCGGTGGGCGCCACGCCCTGGCGCGAGCGCAACAGCAGCGCCGCGCCGGCGGCGCGTTCGAGCTTCTGCAGTTGCTCGCTGACCGCCGATTGGGAGCGGAACACCCGCGCCGCGCCGGCGGAGATGCTGCCGGCGTCGGCGACCGCGACGAAGGCCTTGAGCTGTTCCAGGTCGAAGCCGGCCATGATCCGTCCTTACATCGGTAAAGCCGATGGTTGCCGTCCGATCTTCCCGCTTTGCCGATGGATGGCGCAAGCCTAACCTGGCGACATTCCCGGGTCGAACCCGGCCCGCCACGGAGAACGCTCATGCCGCACATCGCCCTGCAGATTTCCGCCGCGCCCGACGCCGAACTGGCGCGAGCCGCCGCCGCCCTGGTCGCCGACCTCACCGTCGAGGTGCTCGGCAAGCCGCGCGAGCTGGTCGCCGTCGCGATCCAGTTCGTCCAACCCGGGCACTGGTTCATCGACGGACGCAGCCTGCTCGAACACCAGCGCAGCGCCTATCACCTGGACATCAGCATCACCGACGAGACCAACACCAAGGCCGAGAAGGCGCGCTATCTGCAGCGCATGCACGCCGGTTTGTCGGCCCTGCTCGGCGACGCGCACGATACGTCCTACATCCACATCATCGATGCGCGCGCGGCCGCCTACGGCTACGGCGGGCTGAGCCAGGAGCAGCGTTACCAGGCCGCGCGCCTGGCCGCCGCAAGCTGAGCCTCAGGCCGGCGCGGCCTGCGCGCGCAGCCAGTCGCGCAACGCCAGCACCTCCGCGCGCGGCGCCCCTTGCGGGTACACCAGCCAGTGCGGATAGCCTTGCAGCGCCAACTCGGGTTCGAAGGGTTGCACCAGTGTGCCGGCGGCCAGGTCGTCGGCGACCAGGGCCAGGCTGAGCAGGGCCACGCCGTGGCCGGCGATCGCGGCCTGGATCGCATGGCTCTCGTCGGTGAAGCGCAGCCCCGCCTCCACGTCCAGGCCTTCGACGCCGGCCAGCGCGCACCAGTTGCGCCAGGTCGGCGTGTCGGCGGTGGGGTGGCGCCATTCCGAATGCAGCAGCGCGTGCTCGCGCAAGTCCCGTGGCCGGCGCAAGCCCAGGCGCGGATTGCATACCGGGGCGAAACGGTTCTCGATCAGGCGTTCGGCGACCAGACCGGGGTAGGGGCCGCGGCCGTAGCGGATCGCCGCGTCGGCGACTCCGGCGGCCAGATCGACCGGATCGTCGGAGGCGTGCAGGCGCAGGTCCAGCTGCGGTTGCGCGGCGCGGAACGAGGCCACCTTCGGCACCAGCCATTTGGCGGTGAACGACAGCGTCGCCGACAGGGTCAGCGCGCGCCGTTGCCGCCGCGCCGCGATCGCCGCGACCGCCTCGGCGAAGGCGTCGAAGCCGTCGCGCAGCACCGGATAGAGCAGGGCCGCCTCGGCGGTCAGGGCCACGCGCCGGGTCTGGCGTTCGAACAGGCGTACGCCCAGTTGCTCTTCGAGCAGGCGGACCTGGTGGCTGATCGCGGTCGGGGTCACCGACAGCTCGTCGGCGGCGCGCTTGAAGCTGGCCAGGCGGGCGGCGGCTTCGAACGCGCGCAGGGCGCCGAGCGGGGGCAGGCGGGGGCGGCTCATGGATGAGTAAAACTAATGCGTTAGCTGAGAAATCGGAGTTTGTCGCCTCGGCAGGGCGGATTCAACATGGCTTCCAGCCCGGATGGGCCCGCGAATGCGCCAACTGGGCTCATCCATCACCGAACCCGAGACCGTCGCCATGACCCGCCTGCTGCACCTGGATTCCAGCGCCCGCTCCGATACCTCCGAACGCAGCCGCTACGGCTCGCACAGCCGCCGCCTAAGCGAGCGCTTCGTGCGCCGCTGGCGCGAAAGCCGCCCCGGCGACGAGGTCGTCTACCGCGACCTCGGTACCGCTCCGCCGTCGCCGGTCACCGGCGCCTGGATCCATGCCGCCTTCACCCCGCAGGACCAGCGCCTGCCGTGGATGCACGAGACCCTGGCCGAGAGCGACGCCCTGGTCGACGAGTTGATCGCCGCCGACGTGATCGTCGCCGGCGTGCCGATGTACAACTTCGGCATGCCGGCCCAGTTCAAGGCCTGGATCGACAACGTGGTGCGGGTCGGCCGCACCTTCGGCTTCGACCGCCAGCGCCAGGGCGAACCGTACTGGCCGATGCTGGCCGGCGCAGGCAAGAGCCTGGTGCTGCTGAGCTCGCGCGGCGACGTCGGCTACGGCGCCGGCGAACGGCTGGAGGCGATCAACCACGTCGAGCCCGGCGTGCGCACGCCGATGCGCTACATCGGCATCGTCGACCATCACGGCGCGGCGATCGAGTACGACGAATTCGGCGGCGAAGGACTGCGGGCGTCGATCGAGCGCGCCGAGGCCGAAGTCGATGCCTTGGTCGAGCGGCTGATCCGCCAGCACGCGCCGGCCGCGGCGGCCTGAGCCTTCGCCCGGCGCGTCCGACGCGGCGGCGTGGGCGCGGCGGGCTTGGCGTTTGCGCCGGCCCGCCCTAAGGTGGGCGGCCGAACCCGCGCTCGTCCGCCGCCGTCCCGCCGTGCTCAGAACCGTTTCCGCCACCCGCTACGTTACCCCGCTGCGCGAAGGCGGCTCGCTGCCGGCCGTGGTCGAGGCCGACGACGACGGCCTGTACGTGATGAAGTTCCGCGGCGCCGGCCAGGGCCGCAAGGCGCTGATCGCCGAGATCGTCGCCGGCGAGATCGCGCGCCGGCTGGATCTGCCGGTGCCGGAGATCGTGCTCGCCGAACTCGACCCGGAACTGGCGCGGACCGAGCCCGATCCGGAGATCCAGCACCTGATCCGCGAGAGCGCCGGGCTCAACCTGGCTCTCGACTACCTGCCCGGCTCGGTCAACTACGACCCGCTGGTCGATGCGCCGGCGGCCGCGCTGGCCTCGCGCATCGTCTGGTTCGACGCCCTGACCACCAACGTCGACCGCACCGCGCGCAACACCAACATGCTGCTGTGGCATCGCCGCCTGACCCTGATCGATCACGGCGCGGCGCTGTACTTCCACCACGACTGGGCCAACGCCGCCGGCGCCGCCGCCAGCCGTTTCGCGCCGATCAAGGACCACGTGCTGCTGCCGTTCGCAGCCGCCCTGGCCGAGGCCGACGCCGAGCTCGCGCCGAAGCTCACCCCGGCGCTGATCGACGAGGTGGTGGCCTTGCTGCCGGACGCCTGGCTCGAGGACGAGCCAGGCTTCGCCGACGCCCGGGCCCATCGCCGCGCCTACGCCGACTATCTCCAGCGCCGCGTGCAGGCGCCGCGCGCATTCGTCGAGGAGGCGATCCATGCCCGCTCGCTCGCTGTATGACTATGCGGTGATCCGCGTGGTGCCGCGGGTCGAGCGCGAGGAATTCGTCAACGTCGGTGTGCTGGTGTCGTGCCCGGCGGCCGGCCTGCTCGCGGCCGGCATCGAGCTCGACGAGGCGCGGCTGCGCGCGCTCGACCCCGGCGTCGACGTCGAGGCGGTGCGCCTGCACCTGCAGGCGATCGAGCGCATTTGCCGCGGCGGCCGCGACGCCGGCCCGATCGGCCAGTTGCCGGCGCGCGCGCGCTTCCACTGGCTGACCGCCAAGCGCAGCTCGATCATCCAGATGTCGGCGGTGCATACCGGCCGCTGCCTGCAGGCCGCGGACATCGTCGAGCACCTGCTCGAACGCATGGTGCGCACGCCGCGCACTTGAAGCGCGGCCGCGGCGGTCTTATGTTCGTGCCGCCGCACGACGCGGCCGACCCGGGAGAACGGCAGGATGCGGCAGGACCACGACAGGCTCGACGACACCGCCGACGCGGCCGATCTGGCGCGCGCGGTGGCGCTGCTGGAAACGCCGTCGCTGACCGCGCGGATGACCGCGTTGGCCGGCGCGCCGATCGAGTTCGGCCTGTCCAAGCTGCCGGGCTTCGTCAACCGCAGGATCCAGAGCATCGTCCACGGCGCCTTGCACAAGGCCGCCGCGGCGGCGCTGTGGACGGTCAAGGACCAGCCCAACAAGGCTTCCTCGACCAAGAGCCACAAGTTCGCCGCCGGCGCGGTCGGCGCGCTCGGCGGCTTCTTCGGCGCCGCCGGCCTGGCCGCGGAGCTGCCGGTATCGACCGTGGTGATGATGCGCGCGGTCGCCGACATCGCCCGCGCCGAAGGCTTTTCCCTGGCCGATCCCGAAGTGCAGGCGGCCTGCGTGGAAGTGTTCGCCTTCGGCGGCGGCAGCGACGAGGACGATGCCTCCGCTTCGGGCTATTACGCAGTGCGCACCGCGCTGGCCGAGGTCGGCCGGCAGGAACTGGCCGGCCTGGCCAGCCGGCGCGGCGCCCAGCACGCCACCCACGCTTACGCCAAGAAGCAGGCCACCGCCTGGATGAGCAAGCTGGTCGACGTGGTCGCGACCCGCTTCGGCGTGGTGGTCGGCGAAAAGACCGCCGCGCAGTTGGTGCCGGTGATCGGCGCGGCCACCGCGGCGACGATGAACGTGTTGTTCACCAATCACTACCAGGACATGGCGCGCGGCCATTTCATCGTCAAGCGCCTGGAGCGCAAGTACGGCGCCGAGCGGGTCGCACGCGCCTACCAGCGCCAGCGCAGCGATCCGCTGCCGCTGCAGGCGCCGGCGAAGCCGGCGGCGGCGTTGCCGCCGCCGCGAGGGGACGATGCGGCGGGCCAGTGAGGTCCCCTCACCCCAACCCCCTCCCGCTTGCGTGAATGCCGGGTCCGCTCCCTTCTCCCGCTTGCGGAAGAAGGCGGCCCGAAGGGCCGGATGAGGGCAGGCCGGTTCCAGCGAACCGGAACTGGCCGGAAAGCGCCGCTCACCCCGGCCGCAAACTCAGCGTCGTGCGCGCGCCGCGTTCGGCCGGATCGAAGCGCAGCCGCCAGCCCAGGTGTTCGCACAGCCGCGAGATCAGGTCCAGGCCGATCCCGCCGCCCTCGCGGCCGTCGCGGGCGACCCGGGCGTAGAGCGCGCTGATCTCCTCCGGGCTCATGCCGTGGCCCGGGTCCTCGATCACCACCGTGGCGTCGGGGTCGAGCCGGACCGCGATCTCGCCGCGGTCGCTGTTCTCGATCGCATTGCGCAACAGATTGCCGATCGCCGCCTGCACGATCGGCAGCGGCGCGACGATCTCGCACGGCGGCAGCGGCGCCAACGCCAGACGCAGGTCTTTGTCGCGGCACAGATGGCGGTGGTCTTCGACGATCTCCGGCAGCAACTGGTCCAGCGCGACTCGGTCGCTGCTCGCGGCCAGGCGCTGCGGATCCTTGGCCAGCACCAGCAACAACGACACCAGTTGCTCGACGTCGCGTGCGGTGCGGTGGATGCGGGCCAGGTGCTGGCGCGCGCCGGAGGGCAGATCGGGTTGGGCCAGCGCCAGCTCGGTGGAGCCGGCGATCACCGCGATCGGCGTGCGCAGCTCGTGGCTGGCGCTGTCGATGAAGGCGCGTTCGCGCTCGACGAAGCGATCGTTGCGGGCGACGTAGTCGTTGACCGCGTCGGCGATCACCACCAGCTCCGAGCTGGCCGAGTCGGGCAGCTCGATCCGTTGCCCGGCGCGGTCGGGCTGCAGGCCGCCGATGCGCTGCGCGAGCAGGGTCAGCGGCCGCACCAGCCGGCGCACGCCCCAGGCGATCACCAGGCACAGGGTCAGCAGGGTGGTGATGGCCGAGCCGGCGATGGTCAGGGCCAGATCGAACTCCAGGTGCTCCATGTCCTCGATGTCGAGCGACAGGGTCAGGCGGCGGCCGTCGACGTCGCGCACCAGCACCACGTGCTCGATGCCGTCGGATTCGATGTCGTCGTGCATGCCCGGGCCGAGCGCGCGCAGCGCCGGCGGCGCCGGCCGGGTCGCGCTGTCGTACAGGCTCAGCGACTTGGTGTCGGTCCAGCGGTAGCCCGGTTCGTTGCGGCTGCGCTCGACGAAATGCTCGAGCTCGGTATTCATCAACGACGCCCACACCATGCGCTCGGCGTGCTCGTTGACCACGACCCCCTGCACGATCACCACCGCCGCCAAGACCAGCAGGGCATAGCCGAGCAAGCCGAGCAGGATGCGCCGGCTCAGACTGCTGCGCCGCCGCGGCGCTGCGGCTGGCTCAGTCATCGCGGTCCGCCGCTGCGCTCTGCGCCGGTGCGGCAAGGCGATAGCCGACCCGAGGCAGAGTCTGGATCAGCTTGACCGGGAACGGGCCGTCGACCGCGCGCCGCAGTTCGTACACGTGCGAGCGCAGCATGTCGCCGTCGGGCGGGTGGTCGCCCCACAGCGCATGCTCCAGGCGCTCGCGGGTGACCGCGGCGGGGCTGGACTGCATCAGCACTTCCAGCAGCTTGCGGCAGGCCGGATAGAGGTGCAGCGGGCGGCCGCCGCGGCTGGCTTCCAAGGTGGTCAGATCGAGCTTGAGGTCGGCGACCTGCAGCAGCTTGTGCCGGCCGCGGCCGGCGGCGCGCGCGGCCAGCGCTTCCAGCCGCACTTCCAGCTCGGGCAGGGCGAAGGGCTTGGTCAGGTAATCGTCGGCGCCGGCGCGGAAACCGGCGATCTTGTCGGGCAGTTCGTCGCGCGCGGTCAGCATCAGCACCGGCACGTCCGAACCGGCCTCCTCGCGCAGGCAGCGCAGCACCTCGCGGCCGTCCAGGCGCGGCAGCATCCAGTCCAGCACGATCGCGTCGTAGCGCTGGGTGACCGCCAGATGCAGGCCGGTCGGACCGTCGGGCGCGGCGTCGAGGGTGTAGCCGCGCGCTTCGAAATAGTCGAAGAGGTTGGCGACCAGGTTGCGATTGTCTTCCACCACCAGCAGGCGCATGCGCCGGGTTCTCCCGCCGCCCGAGGCGGCCCGATCCGAGGTTGCCCGCCCCGAGTGTGCCCGAGCCGGCGCGTGGATGCGCGAGCCGGGGCCGCGGGCGGTCGCGGGGCAGTCCGCCAGCATCGCCCGGCGGCTGTCGGAATAGCGTCGAAAGCGATCGGGCCGGGTACCCCGCAGCCGGCCGGCGCTGCCGCGGCTGGCCGGTTTAACGCCGGCGGAACTTCGCTCCGACCGCTCTCCGACAGGGCGGTTTCGATCATGCCGCATCCCCGCTCCGGGCCGGACGCGCTGTCCGGACTGCCGCCCTTGCCGATGATCGAAACTACGACCGTTCCACTGAATCCTGTCGCCGGGCCGGCCCGCAGCGCGGCCGGAGCGTCGCGGCGCTTCCTGCTCCTGCATGCGGCCTGGCCGGCGGTGGCGTTGCTGGTAGCGAGCCTGGCGACGATGGCCGCCGGCGGCGATTTCTGGTGGGCGGACCGGCTGTACGCCTGGCAAGGCGCGCGCTGGGCCTGGCAGAACGCCTACCTCACCGAGCACCTGATCCACCGTTTCGGCCGCGACGCCAGCGCGGCGGCGTGGCTGGGCGTGCTGGCCTTGTGGCTGGGCGCGCGCCTGCGTCCGGGGCGGAACGAGTGGCGGCGCCCGCTGGGCTATCTGTTGCTGGCGGTGTTGATCTCGGTCGGACTGGTGTCCGGACTCAAGCAACTGACCGGGATGGACTGCCCATGGGATCTGCAGCGCTACGGCGGCGGACATCCCTTCGTCGGCTGGCTGGCGGCGCGTCCGGCGGGACTCGGCCGCGGGCGCTGCTTTCCCGCCGGCCATGCCAGCGCCGGCTATGCCTGGGTCGCGCTGTATTTCTTCTTCCTCGCCGTGCGGCCGCGCCGGCGTTGGCTGGGCCTGGCGATCGGACTCGGCTCCGGCCTGTTGTTCGGCTTCGGCCAGCAATTGCGTGGCGCCCACTTTCTGTCCCACGACGTGTGGAGTCTGGCGATAGCGTGGTTCGCATCGCTCGCCCTGTATCTGGCGACGATGGCGCGGCCGGCGCCGGCCGCGGCGATCGGTCCGCGTTCGCGGAGCGTCGGTCGATGAGCATCGTCGCCCGTTCCGTGCCGCGTTGGCCCGCCTGGATCGGCTACCGGCCGCAGGCCAGCGTCGAAACCGTGGCCCTGCTGGCCAGCCTGTTTTTCGCCGGCTGCGCCAACGCTGCGTTCTGGCGCGCCGCCGCCGCCGCGGGCGCGCTCGACGGTGCGCGCGGGCTGTGGGTCGGCGCCTGCATCGGCCTGGCGGTGGTGGCGATCAACTTCGCCTTGTTGGCCAGCGTGCTCAATCGCTGGACGCTCAAGCCGCTGTTGACCGTGCTGCTGCTGGTCACCGCCGCGGCGGCGCATTTCATGAGCCAGTACGGGGTCTATCTGGACACCGGCATGATCCGCAACGTGCTGCAGTCCGACGGCCGCGAGTCCGGCGAGCTGCTCAGCCTGGGACTGTTGCCGCCGCTGCTGGCGTTCGGCGTGCTGCCGGCGCTTTTGCTGTGGCGGGTGCGGGTGGTCGAGCGGCCGTGGACGCAGGCGCTGTGGCGCCGCCTGGTCGCGGTGGCCGCGGCGCTGGTGCTGGCGATGCTGGCCTTGCTGGGCGCGTTCCAGGACATCTCGGCGCTGATGCGCAACCACAAGGAAATGCGCCACCTGGTGACCCCGGCCAACTACCTGGTGTCGCTGACCCGGGTCGCGTTCGACGACTCGGCTTCCAAGGTGCGCGGCCGCGCGCCGATCGGCACCGACGCCCGCATCGCCGCGCGTCCGGCCGGCGGCAAGCCGCGGCTGCTGGTGATCGTGGTCGGCGAGACCGTGCGCGCGCAGAACTGGGGGCTCAACGGCTACGCCCGCCAGACCACCCCGGAACTGGCCCGGATCGGCCCGGTCAACTTCACCGACGTCGTCGCCTGCGGCAGCAGCACCGAAGTCTCGGTGCCGTGCATGTTCTCGCCGTTCGGCCGGCGCAACTACGACAAGGGCCGGATCCAGGGCAGCGAATCGCTGCTCAACGTGCTCGAGTACGCCGGCATCCACACCCTGTGGCGCGACAATCAGACCGGCTGCAAGAACGTGTGCAAGGGACTGGCGTTCGAGTCTTTCGAGCACGACAGCGATCCGGCCTACTGCAATGCCGAGGGCTGCTCGGACCTGGTGATGCTGCGCGGCCTGCGCGAGCGCCTGGCCGCGCAGCCGGGCGATGCGGTGGTGGTGCTGCATCAGCTCGGCAACCACGGGCCCAGCTACTTCCGCCGCTATCCGGCGCAGCTGCGCCGCTTCGTCCCGACCTGCGACACCAACGAGCTCGGCCGCTGCAGCCGCGAGCAGATCGTCAACGCCTACGACAACGCGATCCTGGCCACCGACGCGTTCCTCGCCCGCAGCATCCGCGCCCTGGCCGAGGACGGCAGCCGCGACAGCGCGCTGATCTACGTGTCCGACCACGGCGAGTCGCTGGGCGAGAACGGCCTGTACCTGCACGGCGTGCCGTATGCGATCGCGCCGCAGACCCAGACCCGGGTGCCGATGACGATGTGGTTCTCGCCCGGTTTCGCCGCCTCGCGCGGGCTCGACCTGCGCTGCCTGCGCCGCGAAGCGCTGCGGCCGGCCAGCCACGACAACCTGTTCCACTCGGTGCTCGGGCTGATGCAGGTCCGGACTTCGGTCTACGCGCGCGAACTCGACCTGTTCGCGCCCTGCGCTCCGGCTTGAGCGGCGTTCATTCGCCGCCGCCCCACCAGCGCGGGTGCAGCACGCGCTTGTGGCTGTGGCGCAGCCAATGCCGCACGCGGCCTTCGTCGGCGCGTTGCGGATAAGGCCAGGCCGCGGCCGGCGAGGCCGGCCAGCCGTTGTGCCGGGTCATCGCGTCGAGGCTGGAAAAATAGCCGTGGTTGACCAGCACCTCGAACTCGACGTCGAGGAAGCGGTCCAGGTCGGTGCGGATGCGGCCGATGACTTCGGCGACCAGGGCCGGGCTGTAGCCGTCGGCGCCGCCGTCGCGGCCGCCGCTGAGGCCCCAGTACACGCCGATCAGCGAGCCGGTTGCGGCCTGGCCGAAGAACAGCCGCTTGCGCAGTGCCTCGGCCTGGTTGCCGATCACCTGGGTGTAGCGCATCAGCTGGCGCAGCCACCAGCGCCGGCTCTCGAACACGAACGGGCCGCCGGCGTCGGACACCAGCACTTCGCGGTAGCGGCGCAGGGTCGGTTCGGTGGCGAGGTTGTCGTACACGCCGCCGTCGCTGAGTTCGATCCGCTGCCGCAGCGCTTCGCCGTCGTCGCCGCGGTAGTCGCCGCGCTGGTAGTCGCCGGGCGCGGTGTCGAAACGCACCGGGCCGAACACCGGCGGAAAACACGACGAGGCCGCGACCGCGCAGGCCAGGCCGACCCGGCGCGCGCCGTCGCGCAGGTAGCCGGCCAGGTAGTCGCCGACCCGGCGCCGGGAGAATTCCCAATTGACGCCGAAGGTCAGGTCGGTGGCGCAGAACACGAACGCCGGCGTTTCGGGCAGCCGGTCCAGGCTGCGTTCGCCGAACACCTGGGCATAGCGGCGCTCGAGCAGGGCGATGCGGTGCGAGGGCCAGAGCCAGTTGTAGGCGACGGTGGCGAGCACCGGCAGGGTGCGGATGTCGCGCGCGACGACGTCGCGGAACGGTTCGACCACCACGGCGCGAAAATCGATCCGGTCGTTCCAGGCGGCGAAGGATTCGTCTTCGCGGCGGGTATCCAGATAACGGCAGGCCAGCCAGGCGGAGACGATGCTGCCGCCGGAGACCGAGCTGAACATGGTCGTCCCGGCGAGCAGCCCGGTCTCGTGCAGGCGCAGCAAGGCGCCGAGGTGGAACAGCGCGGCGCGATAGCCGCCGCCGGACAGGCACAGCGCGCGGCCCTCGCGCTGCTCGGCATGGGCCGGGTCGGCGGCGCGCTCGGCGCGCCTGGCCTCGCGCTGCACGCGCAGGCGTTCGAGTTCGACGTCGCTGCTCTTCATCGGCGATGGCGGTCCCTGCGGCGCGAGCGATCGCGGAGCCGCCTATTGTGCGCGTTGCCGGTCGCGATGGTTAGGACCGCAGGATGCCCGTTGCAGTCGCCGTCGCCGTCGCCGCGTAGCCCTCATGCCGTTCCCCCCTTTGAAAAAGGGGGGCAGGGGGGATTTGCCCTTGCTTTCCCCTAAGCGTCCGGCAATGGCCGCGCCCTACGAGAATGCGATCGCGAACTCCGCCGGGTGCAGCTGCGGCGGGGGGACCGGCACGGGTTCGCTGCGCGGCTCCAGGCGCTCGCGCAGGACCCGCACGATCTGGGCCGCGGCGTGCGGTTCCAGCATCGACTGATGGTCGCAGTCGATGTCGTGCACCTCGATCCGGCCGTCGATCACCGGCTGCCAGGCGCCGGCGTGGTAGTGCAGCAGGCCGTCCAGGTCGACGCGTTCCTTGCGGCCGGCGTTGAAGAACACCATGTCGGCGGCGACCGGGGCCGGCCGGTAGCGGCGCGCCAGGGCCAGGTTGTTGCGGGTGATCGCGCTGACGTTCTCGATCAGGCGCGCATCGGCCTTCATGATTTCCTGCACCAGCGGGATCGAGAACACCTCGTACTCGCGGCACAGCAGGTCGGCCAGGGCGCGCATGTCCTGCGGCGGGTTGTCGCGCGCCTGCTGGTGGAAACCGAGGAACTTCAGCACCGCCAAGACCTGCTGCGCCTCGCCGCCGGCTTCGGCCGCATCGGCGACGAAGGGGTAGGAGTCCATCATCGCCAGCAGTTCGACCCGTTCGCCGAGCTGCTGCAGCAGCGCCGCGACCGCGTGGCCGACCAGGCCGCCCAGCGACCAGCCGAGCAACCGGTAGGGGCCGTGCGGCTGCACCCGGCGGATCTGGACGACGTAGTCGGCGGCGATCTCCTCGATGCTGGCCGGCAGGCTGGCGCCGCCGCGCAGGCCGCGCGACTGCAGCGCGTACACCGGCAGGTGCTCGTCGAGGTGGCGCAGCAGCGCCGCATAGGCCCAGCTCAGCCCGGTCACCGGGTGGATGCAGAACAGCGGCCGCGCGCCGCCGGACGGGCGCAGCGCCAGCAGCGCGCCGAGCGGGTCGTTCTCGCCGCCATTGCGCTCCAGGTGCGCGGCCAGGCCGGCGATGGTCGAGCCTTCGAACAGCGCGCCCAGCGCGAGCTCGCTGCCGAAGTGCTGCGGGAAGGCGGCGACCATTTCGGCCGCGGTCAGCGAATCGCCGCCGAGTTCGAAGAAATTGTCGTGGATGCCGACCTGCGGCAGGCCGAAGATCTGCTGCCACAGCGCGGCCAACTTGCGCTCGGTCTCGTTGCGCGGCGGCGCATAGGCGGTGCGGCGGCTGCGTTCGGGCGGCGCCAGCGCCTTGCGGTCGAGCTTGCCGCTGGCGGTCAGCGGCAGGCGCTCGAGCTCGACATAGGCCGAAGGCACCATGTGCTCGGGCAGGCGCCGCGCCAGGCCGCTGCGCAGCGCCGCGGCGTCGACGCCGCGGCCGGCGGCCGGCACCACGTAGGCGGCGAGCAGCCCGTGGCCCAGCGCATCGGTGTGCAGGGCGACGGCGACGTCGGCGACCCCCTCTTCGGCGGCGAGCTGGGCTTCGATCTCGCCCAGTTCGACTCGGTGGCCGCGGATCTTGACCTGCTGGTCGGCGCGGCCGAGGTACTCGATCGCGCCGTCGTCGCGCCAGCGCGCCAGGTCGCCGGTGCGGTACATGCGTTCGCCGGCGACGAAGGGATCGGCGAGGAAACGCTCGGCGCTCAGCGCCGGCCGGCGCAGATAGCCGCGGGCGACGCAGGCGCCGGCGACGTAGAGCTCGCCGACGCTGCCGGTGGGCACCGGGTTGAGCGCGGCGTCGAGCAGGTAGACGCGGGTGTTGAGCAGGGGCCGGCCGATCGACGGCGGCGCGCCGTCGGCGACATCGTCCGCGCCGAGCTCGACCGCGCTGGCCCAGACCGTGGTTTCGGTCGGGCCGTAGAGGTTGGTGACCTTGGCCGCGCTGGCGACCAACCGCTGGGCCAGATCCGGCGGCAGGGCTTCGCCGGTCGACAAGGCATGCACGCCGTCCAGGCGCAGGCGCGGATTGGCCAGCAGCATGCGCCACAGCGAGGGCGTGGCCTGCACGTAGTCCAGCGCCTGCTCTTCGATCAGGCGCGCCAGGGCGATCGGGTCGCGTACCGTCTCGGCGCCGGTCATCACCACCCGCGCGCCGACGCTGAGCGGCAGGAACAGTTCGAAGCAGGCGATGTCGAAGGCGATCGTGGTCTGGGCCAGGAAGCGTTCGCCCGGGCCGGGCGCGAACAGGCGCTGGGTCGCGGCGAGGAAGTTGCTCAGGTTGCGCTGCTCGACCTCCACGCCCTTGGGCCGGCCGGTCGAGCCGGAGGTGTAGATGACGTAGGCGCAGGCGTCGGCGGCGGCGCGCGGCAGGGCCGCCGGGTTGCCGGCCGGCCCGTCGATCGACGCGTCATCCGTCCATGCCTCGTCCATCGAAAGCCGCGCCACCGCGCAGCCGTCGAACGCGTCGGCGAAGGCGGCGGCGGTCAGCAGCAACCGCGGCGCGGCGTCTTCCAGGGTCTGGAGGACGCGCTCGCGCGGCGCTTCCGGATCCAGCGGCAGATAGGCCGCACCGGCCTTCCACACTGCGTAGGGAGCGGCGAGCAGGCGCTCGTCGCGCGGCAGGGCCAGCGCGACCAGGTCGCCGGGACGCACGCCGCGAGCGATCAGGCGCCGCGCCAGGCGCGTGCTCAAGGCATCGAGTTCGCGATAGCTCAGCGCCGCGTCGCCGGACACCACCGCGACCGCGTCCGGCGTCAGCGCCGCCTGGCGCTCGAACTGGTCCAGCGCGGTGGCCTCGGCCAGCGGCGCTGCGGTGTCGTTCCAGCGCTGCAGCAGGCGCGCGCGCTCGTCGTCGCCGAGCACGTCGATCTCGCCCAGGCGCAGGCCCGGTTCGGCCTGCACGGCGTCGATCAGGCGCAGCAGCCGGCGCAGATGCTCGTTGAGTTCGGCCTCCGGATACAGAGTCGGATTGGCGTCCAGGTCCAGGCTCAGGCCCTGGCCGTCGAGGCGGTCGAACACGAAGACGGTCAAGTCCTCGGCGCTGCCGTTGTGCAGATTGCGCGCGCTGCCGCGGTGGCCGAGGAAGTTGTTGTAGTCGTAAGGCTCGATGTTCACGCCGAGCCAGGCCATGTGCTGGTCGGGGTTGAGCAGGCCCAGATCGCGGCGCAGCTCCTCGTAGCGGTACTGCTGATGGCGCAGGGCCTGCCGGACCACGCGCGAGACCTGAGCGAACAGCTCCGGCATGCTCATGCCGGCATGCATCTTGAGCCGGATCGCGACCACATTGGCGGCCATGCCGGGCGTGCTGCGCATGGCGTGATTGACCCGGCCGGTGACCGGCATGCCGATCACCAGGTCTTCGGCGCCGGTGGCGCGGTGGTAGTACGCGGCGACCAGCGCGATCAGCACCTGCGGCAGACTGACGCCGCAGTCGCGCGCGATCTCGGCCAGACGTTCGCGCACGTCGTTGCCGACCTGGCCGCTGGCGCGGCGCAGGCCGCCGTTGTTGCGCACCCGGCGGCGCGCCAGGGTCACCGCCTCGGGCAGATCGGCGAGTTGTTCCAGCCAGTACTCGCGATCGCGGCGGTAGCGCTCGGATTCGCGATACGCCGCTTCGGTTTCCACCAGCGAGGCCAGGCTGCCGTAGCCGCTGGGCGGCGGCTCGACGCCGTCGCGATAGGCCAGGTACAGCTCGTTGAGCCGCTTGGCCGCCATGCCGCCGCTGAAGCCGTCGTAGACGGTGTGATGGGCGCGCTGGTACCAGCAGTACAGATCGTCGGCGTACTTGAACAAGGCCCCGACCCACAACGGGTCGTGGGCCAGATCCACCGGCTTGACGATGTCGGCGTGCATCCAGCGTTCGGCGGCCGCGCGCGGATCGGCTTCGGCGCTGAAATCCAGGTACGGGAACTGCGCCACCGTGGCCTCGCGCACGATCTGGTACGGAAGGCCGTCGCGCTCGACGATGCGCACGCGGGTGGTTTCGGCTTCTTCGGTGAAGCGGCGCATGGCGCGCAGGAACAGCGTCGGCTCGACCGGTCCGTGGATTTCCACCGCCTCGGCGATGTTCAAGGTCGCTTCGAGCGAGGCGATCTTCTGCCCGACCCACAAGCCGCGCTGGGCGGTGGTCAGGGGCAGGGCGTTGGCGTTGGATTCGGTCATGATGCGCATCCTTTGAGGCGGCCGCCCGGCCGCACGCCGCCTGCGGCCGACGGGCGCGGGGCCCGACGACGCGAGGATTTCGACGCGCGCGATCCTGCGGCCAGCTCGTTACGAGTGGCCCCCTCTCCGTGTCCGCTAAGAAGCAAATACCGTCATGGCCGCGGCGCACAGCGCCGGGGCAGAGCCCGCTGCGTCGGCAGTGCCGCTTGCGCATACGCGGGGCCCGAGTTGTTATGCGTGGCGTTCAACGCAGGCGTGCGTACGTTCGATCCGACGTTCGCCTGCGGATTCAATATCCATGAGCCTGGATTTCATGTCTATCAAGACGGGTGAGAGACGGATCACAAGTCGAGTATTTACGAAGCCGGCGGTGAGAGCCGGATCACAAGACCGCCATGTGAAGTTTTTTCTACAACGGCCACTGCGCCAAACGGCTGTCTGCAAGGGTTTTCGCGCAGGTTTTTCGTTGCGGAAAAAAATCCTTCGCGGCGCGCGGCGACAGCGGAATGGATTCACGCTCGCGACGTGACGGGCGCGGTTTTATTTCGGCCGTCGGACAAGGAATTTTCCGCGGCGGAAAATCCGCGAACGCGGCGCAGTTCGCGCAACGCATCCGGCGCAGGCCGCGGAACCGGCGCGGCGGGGGTCGCGTTCCGCACGCGTCGACGCCGGTCGCGCCGTCGCGGCCGCGGCCGGCCGGCACCGGCGCCGCCGCCGGGAATGGACTATGATGAGAACGATTCTCATCTATATGGAGCGCCGATGGGCGTCGTACCGAACGCGTCCGCCGCGCCGGCGGACCAGGCCGTGCTCGACCACGCCGAGCGGCTGTTGCTGGCCTGCGGCCCGGCGCGCCTGGGCCTGGCCGAGGTCGCGCTGGCCGCCGGCCTGGAGCCGGCCGCGCTGCGCGACCGCTACGCCAGCCGCGAACAACTGCTGCTGGCCCTGCAGCAGCGCTTCGTCGCCGGCTTCCTAGACGAACTGGCGCGGGCCATGGATCGCTGCCGCCCCGGCGACTGGGGCGGCCGGCTGCGCGCCTGGGTGCAGGGCGCGGTCGACGGCTACCTGGACCGGGTCGCGCTGCACGATGCGCTGTTCCACGGCCCGGGCCATCACGACCGCCATGCGATGCAGGACAACCCGGCGATCGATCAACTGGTCGAATTGCTCGAGGGCGGCATCGCGGCGCGGGTCTGGGCGGCGCCGGACCCGCGCCTGACCGCGGTGATCTTCTTCAATGCCATGCACAGCGCGGTCGACCGCGCGATCGCCAGCGGCCAGGTCCAGGACCGGCGCCGCCTGGCGCAGATCCTGTGCGGTTACTTCGAGCGCTCGGTGCAGTGGTGGGCGCGGTTCTGAGCGCGGCCGCGGTCGTTCAGGCGGCCAGTGTCGCCATCCGAGCCAGGATCGCCTCGCGGTGGCGCTCGTCGAGCGCGCCGGCGAAGGCGGCGCCGGCCAGCGCCTGGGCTTCGCCGAGCGCGTCCAGGGCTTCGTCGACGCGGCCGCTGCGGAACAGCGCCTGGCCCAGCCACAGCGCGGTCGACGGCGCCTGCTGCTGGCGCGCCCAGGCCCGCGCCACGGCCGCGGCGGCGATGCAGGCGGCATCGTCGCCGAGCCGGAAGCAGGCTTCGGCCAGGCCGCTGCGCAGCCAGTAGCGCAGCGGATCGCCGGGCAGGCCGTGGTCGGCCAGCGCGATCGCCTCGCGCCAATGCCGCGCGGCCTCGCCGGACTCGCCGCTGGCCTGGTGGGCGATGGCCTGGTTGGCCAGGTCCAGCGCGCGGGCTTCGACGTCGTCGCCGGCCGTCGCGGCGTCGGGGTAGAGCTCGGGGCGGGGGGACGATCGGGGCCGAGATGGATATTCCGCGCCGGGCGTTTCCGGCGTGTACGCGTTCATGTCCGTATGCATGCGGGCTCCTGCGGCCGGTTCGTGGGGGCGGCCTGCAACAGCTAACGTGTTGCCCCGGCGAAACGGGTCAATCCCGGTTCACTTCAGCCCGGTTCACTGCAGCCCGGCTCATTGCAGATGGAAGGCTTGGTCGAGCGTCTCGCCGTCGCCGTCGCGCTCGGCCGTGGCGGCGCGCAGCTCGCCGGGGCGGTGCCCGGGCAGGCGGATCACGAAGCGCGCGCCGCCCAGGTTCGAGGCCTCGACCCGGATCTCGCCGCCGTGGCGGTCGATCACCTGGCGGACGATGCTCAGGCCGAGGCCGAAGCCGCCGGTGGCGCGGTCGCGGCTGCGGTCCAGCCGGTAGAACGGCTCGAACACCCGGTCGCGGTCCTCGACCGGAATGCCGACCCCGTCGTCTTCGACGATCAGGCGCCAGCCCGCGCCGTCGGGTTCCAGCACCACCCGGATCAGTCCGTCGGCGTAGCGCAGGGCGTTGCGCATCAGGTTGGAGAAGGCGCGGGCGAAGCTGCGCGGTTCGACCACGATCTCGGCCAGCGCCGGCGACAGCAGCCAGTCGATCGCGGTGCCGCGGGTGCGCAGCTCCTCCGCCGCCAGACCGGCCGAGGCGCGCAGGAAGGCGCCGGCTTCGACCTGTTCCAGCAGCGCGCGGGCGCCGTTGCGTTCCAGCATGCCCAGGGTCAGCAGTTCGCCGACCAGCAGGTCCAGCTCTTCCACGTCGCAGCGCAGCGCGTGCACGCGCGCGCGCGCGACCCGGTCGTCGAGCGAGTCGGACAGGTTGGCCAGGCCGAACTCGAGCCGGGTGATCGGCGTGCGCAGCTCGTGCGAGGCGGCGTTGACCAGGTCGCGCTGGGACTGGATCAGGCGGCCGATCTGGTCGGCCATGTTGTTGAAGTAGACGCACAACTGGCGGATCGAGGAGCCGCCGCGCAGCGGCGCGCGCGCTTCCAGGTCGCCGTCGCCGAAGCGCTCGGCGACCTCGCGCAGGCGCTCCAGGTCGCCCCACAGCGGCTGCAGCCACAGCAACAGAGCCAGCAGCATCAGCGCCAGCACGGTGACGTAGGCCAGGTAGCGCGCCGGATAATCGTCTTCGACGTAGCCGATCTGCACCACCTGGCCGTCGTCCAGGCGCAGATAGACCCGGTGCTGGTCGCTGCCGAGGTGGTCGCCGGCGCTGCCGTCGGCGCCGAGCTGGGCGCGCACCGACACCGACAGCGCCTCGACCTCGGCCGGATCGAGCAGGCGGTAGCGTTCGGGCAGGCCGCGGTTGAGCTCGTCCAGGCGCCGGATCAGTTCGGCCCCGACGGCGCCGTCGAGGCGGTCGCGCAGCAGGCGCAGCTCGCCGGCGAAATCCTGCCGCGCCGATTGCGCGTAGGGCTCCGGAAACAGGTGCGGAAAGGCCTGCTGCACCAGCAGCAGCGAGCACAGCAGCAGGCCGGCGACCGTCAGGTACAGCCGCACCAGCATCGGCAGCATTCAATCCTCCCAGGCGATCGGGCTGAACAGATAGCCGCGGCCCCACACGGTCTTGATCTTGCGCGGTTCCTGCGCGTCGTCGCCGAAATGCCGGCGCAGGCGCGAGATGCTGACGTCGACGGTGCGGTCGACGCCGTCGAAGCCGATCCCGCGCCAGCGCCGCAACAGTTCGTCGCGGTTGAGCACGCGGCCGGCGGCCTGGGCCAGGATCACGAACAGGTTGTAGTCGGCGGTCTTCAGGTCGATCTCCTCGCCGCGCCAGCGCACCTGGCGCGCGGTCAGGTCGATCTGCAGGCCGCCGTACTGGAGCAGGCTGGACGGCGTCGCCGCGATGGCGGCCGGAGCGCTCTGGCTGCGGCGCAACACCGCGCGCAACCGCGCCAACAGCAGGCGCGGCTCGACCGGCTTGAGCACGTAATCGTCGGCGCCGACTTCCAGGCCGGTGACCTGGTCGAACAGGTCCGCGCGCGCAGTCAGCATGACGATCGGCACCGCCGACCGCTTGCGGATCTGCCGGCAGACGTCGAGGCCGTCCATGCCGGGCAACATCAGGTCGAGCACGATCACGTCGGGCGGACCGTCTTCGATCGCGTTGAGCGCCTGGTCGCCGCGCAACACCACCGAGGTTTTGAAATCGTAGCGAAGCAGATACTCGGAGATCAGCCCGGCCAGTCGGGCGTCGTCCTCGATCAGCAGGACCTTGTTCATGGCCACCTCATGCGAGCCGGCATGGTAGCGCCGGCGGATACAGCACGTTTGGGCGATA
Organism: Lysobacter sp. Soil_C_15; assembly: GCF_057657315.1. Taxonomy (NCBI): domain Bacteria; kingdom Pseudomonadati; phylum Pseudomonadota; class Gammaproteobacteria; order Lysobacterales; family Lysobacteraceae; genus Lysobacter; species Lysobacter sp. Soil_C_15. The sequence continues at coordinate 618,515 of NZ_JBDGIR010000001.1, read as the reverse complement.
CAAACAAACACAACCGTCGTTGTGCCGCGCGTCAGGCAACGCAGCGGTGCGGTATCGTCACGGATAGAATCGTGAACCCGGAGCGCGCGACATGCACATGAGATGCGTCATGTTGGTGGCGTTACTGATGTCAGTTGCAATGGCCTGGAAGCCGGCGGCCGCCTGCGAATGCGCGCGGCCTATCGACGAAAGTCGTATGCGCGAGGCGGCGCAGGCATGGGTGGTGCGCCTGCGCTCGGTCGAGATGGAGGAGTCCGCCGAGGGTGGCTATACGCTGCGCGGCGGGATCGAAATCGTCGAGCGCTTGCGCGGCGACGGGCAGGCACGGGTGGAGTCGATCCGATATTCAGGCTACGACGTATGTTGCCGCCTCTACCTGGATCCGGGTCACTACTATCTGATCCTGGCCGATGAGGTCGAGTCCGAACTGCCGGTCGGCATCGATAACGTGCTCTATCTCGGCACGAATTACCCGGGTGCGGACCGGTTGAAAAAACGACTGCGTCAGGCAATCGACGGAGATGCGGCTGCGGATGCGGCGTTGCTGCAGACCGGGGTCGAGCGGATCTTGCGTACGCCCCCGTTTACGTGTCCGCAGCGGCGTTGAGCCACGCAAGCCGGTGCCGGCCGGCGCGGAGCGAAACAGCCCGCTCCTAAGCCTGTCGTTCCCGCGAAAGCGGGAGCCTAGGGCTCTATTGCCGCCGTCCCCTCGCGCGAGGGGACGGCATGCATCCCGTCGTGTCCGCGGCCAGGGATCGTCAAACCGATTCCCACAAGCGCAACGCCTCTTCCGCCACCAACTGCGGAAACTCCTCGGGATAGAACAGCTTGGCGCCCTCGACCCGGCGCACGCCGCGCGAGTTCGGGAACACCCGGTCCAGATAATCCGGGCTGGCCGGGGAGAAGATGTCGTCGCCGGTGCCCCAGACCACCCGCATCGGCACCTGGCTGCGCCGCAGCCCCGCTTCGATCCCGGCCAGGGGGTTGGGATCCAGCGCCAGCGCGTAGGCGTCGGTGAGCTGCTTGCGCCGCGCCGATTCGACCAGCGGGGTGAAGTAGGTCTCGATGGCTTCGTCGCTGGGCTGATGTCGGTAGGTGTAGCACTGTCCGCCGATGCCCTTGGCCGAGCGGGCGAAATTCTTGTCGGCCAGCTGCGGCGGGAAGGTGTCTTCGGCGAAGCGGCCGCGGCGCGCGGCCTCGATCACCGGCATCAACGCCGGCGGCGGGCTGTCGGGCTCCACATCGCAGTTGGTCAGCAGCAGGCTGCGCACGCGCTGCGGATACTTCAGCAGGAACAGCTGCGCTACCGCGCCGCCGCTGTCGTTGGCGACCAGGTCGACGCTGTCGACGCCGAGCGTGTCGAGCACGAAGGCCAGCATCTCGACCTGCGCCGCCGGCGCCACGCTCTGGCCTTCGGCGACGCGGGTGTAGCCCAGGCCGAGGAAGTCGGCGGCGATGCAGCGGCGCTGGCCTTCCAGCGCCGCCATCACCCCGCGCCACTGGAAGCTGTTGAGCGGGAAGCCGTGCAGGAACAGCGCGGCCGGGCCGCGGCCGCGTTCGACCACCGCGATCTCGCCGAACGCGCTGGGCAGGTAGCGGCGCGCGGCGTGGAAGCCGGCGGCGTCCCAGGCCTTGGCGGCGCTCAGCGAAGCCGGTGCGGAAACCAGCGCGCCGCCGGCGCAGCCGGCGAGCAGGCCGGTGCCGGCCGCGCCCAGTCCGAGTCCAAGAAAGGTTCTGCGGTTCATTGCCATCTCCGATGCCCGTGGGGGGCGTTGCGTTGCGGCAAATGATTGGCGCCGCCGATCGTGGCGACAATGACGCGGCAGGTGATGGCGGCATGACCTGGCAGGTCATGGTTTCGCTGCCGCGCCTGGGCCTATGATGCCGGCCATGCACGCCCTGTCCGCCGAATCCCGGTCCGTCTCGTCCAAGCCCCCGTCGCTGCCCGATGCGCCCGAGGTCGGCGTGCTGCTGCGCGAATGGCGCGCGGCGCGGCGCTGGAGCCAGCTCGATCTGGCCCTGGACGCGGGCGTGTCGGCACGCCACCTGAGCTGCGTGGAAACCGGCAAGGCCCAGCCCAGCCGCGAGTTGGTGATCAAGCTGGCCGATGCGCTGGAACTGCCGCTGCGCGAGCGCAACGCCTTGCTGGTCGCGGCCGGCTTCGCGCCGAAGTACCCCGAGTCGGCGTTGGCCACGCCCGAGCTGGCGCAGATCCGCCGCGCGATCGAATTCATCCTGGCCCAGCAGGAGCCGTACCCGGCCTTCGTATTGAACCGGCACTGGGACGTGCTGATGGCCAACGCCGCCGCGGCGCGGGTCAACGGCTTCGTCCTCGGCGGCCGGCCGATGAAGCACGCCAACATGATCCGCCAGTTCTTCGATCCGCAGGACCTGCGCCCGGCGGTGGCGAACTGGGACGAGGTGGCCGGCACGCTGATCCGCCACCTGCACACCGCGGTGGCCGCCGCGCCCGGCGATGCGGTCGCGCGCGCCCTGCTGGCCGAGGCGCTGGCCTATCCGGACGTGCCCGCGCACTGGCGCCGGCGCCAGTTCGACGCGGCGCCGTCGCCGCTGCTGACCACCATCCTGCAGCGCGGCGGCCACGAGCTGCGTTTCTTCTCCACCATCACCACCTTCGGCACCCCGCGCGACGTGACTCTGGACGAACTGCACGTGGAGTGCTGCTTTCCGGTCGACGAGGCCACCGCGGCGCTGTGCCGGCGATTGGCGGCCGAAGCGGCCGGCTGAGCGCGGCCGCGCGCGGCTCAGGCTTCGTCCAGGTCGAGCAGGGTCAGGCCGTGTTCGACGCAATGGCGCCGATAGGCTTCGCGCCGGCTGGCGGCATCGGCGCGGCCGCGCAGGCCGCCGCCGGGACCGAGGAACTCGACCGCGCCCATCGTCACGATCAGCGCGGTCATGGGTTCGTCGCCGACGATCTTCCACCAGTCGATGTGGCCGGGCGGCTCATAGACGTAATCGCCCGGGCCGACGGTCTCGCCGCCGCACAACTGGCGAACACCGCCGAGCTGGTAGCTGTGGGCTTCGTCGCTGTGGCGATGCAGCGGCATGATCGCGCCCGGCTCCATCCGCAGCAGTTCGACGTAGCCGCGGTCGCCGGCGAGGAAGCGCAGCGGTTTGGCCCACGCGCCGGGCGCGGCCGAAGGAATCCACGGCACGGCCGCGGCGGCGGCGATGCGCGCCGGCCCCAATCGCAACCATGGGCCGGGATCGTGAGGCATGCTCGGCTCGCCGCGGGCGTTCCGGTCAGCGCGCCGGTTCGGCCGCGCCGCCGAACAAGACCCGCCGCGCCTGAGACGACAGCGTCTGCGCATACGCCGGCTCGACCCCGTCGTAGGCGCGCCGGGTCGCCGGCCGCGCGGCGATCTCGTCGAACCAGCGTTGCAGGTTCGGCGTGGTGGCCAGGTCCTGGCCGAGGCCGGCATGCGGCACGATCCACGGATAGCAGGCGACATCGGCGATCGAGTACCGGTCGCCGACCAGGAAGCGGCGGTCCTGCAGGCGCCGGTCGAGCACGCCATGCAAGCGCCGCACTTCGCAGGTGTAGCGCTCGATCGCGTAAGGCAGCGGCTCTTCGGCGTGGACGCGGAAATGCCCGGCCTGGCCCGACATCGGCCCCAGCCCGGCCATCTGCCAGAACAGCCACTGGCTGACCTCCAGGCGCAGCCGCGGCTGCGTCGGATACAGCAGACCGGTCTTCTCGGCCAGATACAGCAAGATCGCGCCGGATTCGAACACCGGTATCGGCGCGCCGCCGTCGAGCGGGGCGTGATCGAGGATCGCCGGGATCTTGTTGTTCGGCGACAGCGCCAGGAACTCGGGCTTGAATTGGTCGCCGGCCGACAGCCGCACCGGCACCACGCGGTGCGCCAGGCCGGTTTCCTCGAAGAACAGGCGCAGTTTCAGGCCGTTGGGCGTGGCGGTGTAGTACAGGTCGATCATCGGATGCTCCATGACGGATGGGCCGCGTGGCTGGATCCAGCATAGGCGTACCCTGGCGCCCTGCATGGGCCATACCGGGAAGATTCCATGGAGCCAGTTTTTCCTTTCCCCGTGGCGCTGCCGGAGCGCGGCCGCGGCACCCTGACCCACGAGCTGCACCATCAGCTGCGTTCGGCGATCCTCGACGGCCGCTACGCCGCCGGCGCGCAGCTGCCGGCCACGCGCCAGGTCGCGCAGGCGCTGGGGGTGGCGCGCAACACGGTGATGACGGTCTACGACCTGTTGATCGCCGAAGGCTATGCGCTGCCGCGCAAGGGCGCCAAGGCGGTGGTCGCCGACGTGATCGCGCGCCGCGAGCGCCGGGTCGCGCCGCGCCCGGTCGGGGCCGGCGATGCGCGCCTGAATCCCCTGTGGCAGACCCCGTTCCTGCGTCCGGGGCCGCCGCGCGAACTGCCCGAGCGCTGCTTCCGCCTCGGCATTCCCGACCACCGGCATTTTCCGCACGAGATCTGGCGCCGGCTGTCGGCGCAGAGCCTGCGCCAGTGGTCGCGCACGCCGTTCGCCTATCCGCCCTCCGAAGGCATCCCGGCGCTGCGCGAAGCCATCGCCCGGCATGTGGCGTTCGCGCGCGCGGTCGCCTGCGCCGCCGACGACGTGATCGTGACTTCGGGCGCGCAGCAGGCCTTCGACCTGCTCGCGCGCCTGCTGGTGACGCCGGGACGCACCCGGGTCGCGGTCGAGGAGCCGGGCTATCCGCCGGTACGCGCCGCCTTCGCCGCCGCCGGCGCGCAACTGGTGCCGATGCCGGTCGATGCCGAAGGCCTGTGCGTGGACGCGCTGCCGGACGATGTCGGGGTGATCAGCGTGACGCCTTCGCACCAGTCGCCGACCGGCGTCGCCTTGTCGATGCGCCGGCGCCGCGCCTTGCTCGACTTCGCCCGCAGCCGCAACGCGCTGGTGATCGAGGACGACTACGACGGCGAGTTCCGCTTCGGCCAGCGTCCGCTCGACGCGCTGCAGACCCTGGACCGCGACGCCCTGGTGTTCTACGTCGGCACCTTCTCCAAGAGCCTGTTCCCGTCGCTGCGCAAGGGCTTCATCGTCGCTCCCGGCTGGGCCCGCGACGCCTTGATCGCGGTCAAGCACTGCGCCGATTCGCACAGCGACACCATCACCCAGTCGGTGCTGGCGGCGTTCATCCGCGACGGCCATCTGGCCCGGCACGTGCGGCGCATGCGGCCGATCTACGCCGGACGCCGCGAGGCCTTGCTCGCCGGGCTGCGCGGCGAATTGGCGCCGTGGCTGGAGCCGATACCGTCCGAGGCCGGCCTGCACCTGGCGGCGCGGATCCGCGAGCCGGGGCTGGCGCCGGCGATCTTCGCCCGCCTGCAGCGCCATCTGCCGGGCGCGCAGTCGATCGCCGAGTACGCGCTGAGCCCGCCGGCGCAGCCGGCGATCGCCTTCGGCTACGGCATCGTCGACGCCGAGGAGATTTCCGCGGCGCTGGGCCGGTTCCGCGCCGCGCTCGGATCGATGTAGCCGCTACAGCGCGCGCAGCAGCCAGGCGCCGGCGCCGAGCGCGGCCAGCGCCGTCGCCGACACCGCGCCGAGCACGATCTTCTCCTGCCGGCGCGAGCGCGCCAGGGCGTCGCCGTAGGGCATCGTGGTGTGCGCGATCATCGTGTACAGCGGCAGCCAAGTGCGCGGCAGCAGCCGGTTCAGGGCCACGTCGATGCGCTTGCGGGCCAGGAACCAGAACGACTGCACTTTCTGCTTGAGCTCGACGAAGTTGGCCTTGGACAGCTCGGCCAGGGTGTCGGTATGCGGCCGGCGCGCGGCCTCGTAGGCGGCGAAGGCGGCGCGGCGGTCGCGCGGATGCGCCGCCAGCGCCGCCATCAGCGCCGAGCAGTCCTCGAACGCCGAGTTCATGCCCTGGCCGTAGAACGGATACACCGCGTGGCAGGCGTCGCCGACCAGCACGATCCAGTCGTCCGCGCTCCACGGCGCGGTGCGGGTGGTGATCAGCGAGCCGGTCGGATGGCTGGCCCAGTCCTCGACCAGGTTCGGCAGCAACGGGATCAGGTCCGGAAAATACTTGTCGAACAGCGCCCGCACTTGCTCCGGGCTGCGCGTGCTGTCGAAGCTGTCCGGACCCTGGTGCGGCAGGAACAGGGTCAGGGTGTGCGAGCCGTCGCGGTTGGGATGGGAGACGAAGAAGCCGTGCACTCGCGGCCACACGTGCAGCGCCTTCAATTCGATCCGCGAACTGCCGTCCGGGTTCGGCGCCAGGCTCAGCTCCTTATAGCCCCACTCCAGGTATTCCTGGTGGTAGTCGGCGCGCTCGCCGCGCTGCATCTCCGGGCGGGTGCGCGAGAACGCGCCGTCGGCGCCGACCACCCAGGCCGGATGCGCCTGCACGCGCACGCCGCCGTGCTCGAACTCCAGCTCGCGCGCCGGCTTGTCGATCCCGCTCAGCCGGTGTTCGAAATGCAGGCGCACCTGCGGATGGCGTTCGGCGTGGTCGAGCAGCAGCCGGTTGAGTTCGTTGCGGTCGATCGAATGCAGCACTTCGCCGCGGTCCTTGCCGTAGGGCTGGAAGCGGGTGCTGCCGTCGGGCGCGTGGATCACCCGTCCGCTCATGGTCACCGCCAGCGGCATGACCTCGTCGATCAGGCCGACCTCGGTCAGCGCCTGGATGCCGCGCTTGGACAGGCCGAGATTGATCGAACGCCCGCCCTCGGCGCGGCCCGCGCGCGGATCGGGTCGGCGTTCGTAGACGTCGACGCCGACCCCGCGCTGGGCCAGCGCCAGCGCCAGCAGCGAGCCGGCCAGGCCGCCGCCGACGATCGCCACGCGCTCGCGCGCGGCCTGTTCTTGCTGAGTCATCGTAGGGTTCATGCGCGTCCCGGGCTCAGGCGTTGGCCGTCGCGGCGCGCGGCGCGTCGGCGCGCGCGGCCTTGAGCTCGATCTCGGCCTCGACCAAGGCCGCCACCGCCTGATCGAAGTAGTTGCGCCGCACCGTGCCGCCGAGGCGGCGCAGGTAGGAGCGCAGGTACTGGGCGCGGATCTGCGGGGTGTCGAGGTCGCGGCGCAGGAACGGCAGGTCGGTTTCGACCATGTGCCGGATCGCCAGCATCGGCACCGGGCTGCGCAGCGGGCGGAAGGCCGGATTGCGCAGGCCGGGGCTTTCGTTGGCGGCGTGGAACTCGCCCAGCATCAGGCCGAGGTCGACGAAGCTGGGCTTGAGCTCGCGCTGCACGTCGTCGATGAAGCCGGCCGCGTCCGCGCCCAGGTGGGGAAACACCACCAGCACGGTCTTGTTGATCGCGGCCTGTCCGTTGCGCGGTTCGATCTCGCCGAACAGGTCGCGGTACTCGCCGATCAGGTCGACGATGCGCTGGACGCTGACGTCGCGGTCGCAGACCTCGGCCAGCCAGATCGTGTCCAGCGCCAGCGCCGCCGGCGTGAACGGACACACCGGTCCGGCCCGGCCGACGTCGGCGTGCGGGCGGGCGAGGAAGTTGCGCACCCAGGCCACGGTGACCGCGAGCGGCGCGTCCGCGGCCTGTTCGCGCTCCACCACCGAAGCCTGCACCAGCCCGCCGCGTACCGTCGCGATCGGGCGTTCGACGCAGGCTCGTCCCTGCATCATGAGTCGGTCCGATTCGATCATCGGTACCGCGTCGTTGTCTGGAATCATTGCCGTTTCGTCCCTGCGGATACTGAACTCAGTTCGCGTCGCCGCGCAGGCTGCGCGGGCGCATGTCGTTCCATCGCTCGCCGATCAGGGCGAGGCATTGCTCCTTGCCGCCGCCGGCGCCGGCATCGCGCCAGCCGGCCGGAAGCGCATCGCCTTCGCGCAACAGCGAGTATTGCTGTTCGTGGTTGACCACCACGCGGTACCGCTCCGTGTCGTTCGTTTCCTCTCGCATGACCTGCTCCTTGTCGTCTCCAATCCGGCCCCCGGCGCGCACGGTCGCGCCTCAGGCCGCGCACTCCATCGTGTTATCCGCCGTTCGCGTCTGCGCCGCTGCGACCGGCGCGTCCGGCAGGTCGTCCTCGACCCGGCGGATCGCGCGCACCGACCAGGCCAGCGCCGCGGTCAGCATCATCGATACGCCCAACACCACGAACATCAGGCCCAGGCCGCGGCCGGGACCGGTTCCGAGGACAACGCCGAGCGAACCGGCCAACAGGCCATCGGCGCTCATCCACGGTTCGAACACCCGCTCGGCGAGCGGTCCGGCCAGGCAGTAAGCCAACGGCATCGCCGCTTCCGACAGGACACGCTGGATCGCGAAGCAGCGCCCCTGCAGATCGGCCGGTACCTTGCTCTGCCACAGTGCGGCGTTGCTGGCGCCGATCACCGGCACGCTGAGGAAGAAGGCGAACCCTGCCGCGGCCAGCAGCGCGAACGACGGCCACAGGCCGTGCACGGCCAGGAACAGCCCGGCCAGCATCGAATAGCCGAGTACGCCGACGATGCGCCGGCGCGGCCCGCCCCAGGTGCTGACCGCGAGGCCGCCGATCAGCAGGCCGGCGCCGCCGATCGCCATCTGCACGCCGAGCAGGCCGGGGTCGGCCACCGACAGGATCAGCGGGGTGATCGCGATGCTGGCCAGTCCGAACATGAAGTTGCTGATTCCGAGCACGATCAGCAGGCCGAGCAGCCCGCGCCGCTCGCGCACGTAGCGCAAGCCGGTCGCCGCCTCGCGCCACAGGCTCGGTTCCTGCTCGTCCTCGCTGCGTTGCGGCTGCGGCACCCGCGCCAGCCACAAGGCGACCACGCCGGCGCAGAAGGTCAGCGCATCGACCAGCAGCACGCCCGGCATCGAGATCGAGCTGACCAGCACGCCGGCCAGCAAGGGCCCGCCGACCTGGGCCACCGCGAAGCCGGTCTGGACCATGCCGTTGACCCGGGTCAGCTGCTCCTGGTTGGCCAGCAAAGGAATGCTGGCCTGATAGGCCGGCTGCAGGAAGGCGTTGGTCAGCGCGGTCACCGCCACGCCGACGTAGATGTGCGCCATCGCCAGTTGGCCTGCGGCCAGCAGCGCCGCCATCGCCAGCATCGTCGCCGCGGCGATCGCTTCGCACACGATCATGGTGCGGCGGCGGTTCCAGCGGTCGACCAGGGCGCCGGCGAACGGCGCGATCAGCAAGGCCGGCACCGCCATGGCGACGAAGATCAGGGCGAAGCGGGTGGTCGAGCCGGTGGTCTGCAGCACCCACACGCCCAGGGCGAAGCTGGTCAGGCGCGAGCCGACCCCGGAGATCAGCTGGCCGGACCAGATCAGCAGGAAATCGCGCAGGCCGGACCAGCGGCTCATGCGGTCGCCTCCGCGGCCTGGACCAGGAAGCCGCGTTGCTGCAGGAAGCCCAGGTAACGGTCGAACAGCGCCGCGTCGGCCGGCGGACACACCAGCCCCAGCGGCGCCACCGCGGCGGCGGTGGCGCTGCAGTCGAAGATCGGCTCGCGCGGATCGGGATTCTGCGGGAACAGCCCGGCGAACGCGGCCAGGGCGTTGTCGCGCGAGACCGCGGCCTCGGCCAGCAGGCGCTCGCGCCAGCGCGGGTAATCGACTTCCTCCAGCGCGTGGCCGGCCGCGCGCAAGCGCGACACCGCCAGCGGAATCGGCAGCCGGACGCGGTTGTAGAAGTGGAAGTTGCCGTTGGCGTCGCCGGCGCCCAGGGCGATGCGCACGATCGAGCGGCCGACGTAGTCGACCGGGGCCATGTCGAAGGCCTCGTCGGGCAGGTGCGGCGCGGCGCCGAGCTGCACGCAGCCCTTGAGCCAGGCGTTGAAGTAGTCGCCCAGGTTGCTGACCCCGCTGCGGCTGTCGCCGGTGATCCGCGCCGGGCGGTAGATCGCCACCGGCAGGCCGCGTTCGCGCGCGCGCAGCGCCAGCTGTTCGCCGACCCATTTGCTCTGGTTGTAGCCGCCGTACTGTTCCTCGGCCGGCGGCGGCGGGTCAGACTCGAGCACGGTGCGTTCGAGGTTGGAGCCGATCAGGCACACGCCCAGCGTGGATACCAGATGCACCGGCTTGACCCGGTGGCGGGTGGCCAGGCGCAACACTTCGCGCGTGCCTTCGACGTTGGCCGCGCGCAGGTGTTGGTAGGGGGCGAGGAAATTGACCTGGCCGCCGTTGTGGAAGATCGCTTCGGCGCGCCGGGCGATCGCGTCGAACGCGGCCTCGCCCAGGCCCAGCCGCGGCGAGGCCAGGTCGCCGAGCACCGGCACCAGCCGCGCCGCGTCGGCGTCGCGCCACAGGCCGTAGCTGTCGAGGTTGGCGCGGATCCGGCGCAGGCCTTCCCCGGCCGAGGCCGCGCGCACCAGGCACAACAACTCGGCGTCGGTGGCATCGAGCAACTCGCGCGCCAGGTAGGCGCCGAGGAAGCCGGTGGCGCCGGTGATCAGGACCGAAGCCGGCGCGCCGCGCGGCGCGGCCGGCAGCGGCGCCAGGCGCGGGTCGATCTCGTCTTCCAGCACCACTTCGGCCGCCAGATCGAAGTCGTCTTCGCCGCCGCCGGCGCGCAACTCGTCGATCTTGCGCGCCTGGCCGGCGATGGTCGGCGCGGCGAACACCGCCGCCAGCGGCAGCTCGACGCCGAGCGCGGCATGCAGCTTGAACACCAGCGGCAGGGTCAGCAGCGAATCGCCGCCGCTGGCGAAGAAATCGTCGTCGGTGCTGAGTCCGTCGCGGCCCAGCACCTCGCGCCATACCGCCAGCACCGCGCGCTCGGTGTCGCTGGCCGGTGCGCGCAGGCTGCGCTCGAGCGCGGCCTGCGCGCTCGGCGCCGGCAGCGCCTTGCGGTCGATCTTGCCGTTGCCGGTCAGCGGCATCGCCGGCAGGCGCAGGTACTGCGCCGGCAGCAAGGCCTCGGGCAGGCGCTGGGCCAGATGCTCGCGCAGCCGGCCGGGGTCGAGCCCGTCGGCGCCGACCACGTAGGCGACCAGGCGGCGTTCGCCGGGGCGGTCTTCGCGCAGCAGCACCACCGCGGTTTCGACCAGCTCGTGCGCCTCCAGCGCCGACTCTATTTCGCCCAGCTCGATGCGGAAGCCGCGCAGTTTGATCTGGTGATCGCGGCGGCCGAGGAACTGCAGGTGGCCGTCGCGGTCCCAGCGCGCCAGGTCGCCGGTGCGGTACAGGCGCGCGCCGTCCGAGGCCGCGTAAGGGTCGGGCGGGAAGGCCTGGGCGCTCAGCTCGGGCTGGCCGAGGTACTCGCGCGCCACGCCGAGGCCGCCGATGCACAGCTCGCCGACCGCGCCGCGCGGCGCCAGCGCGCCGTGGCGGTCGAGCACGTAACAGCGTACGCCCGGCAACGGCCGGCCGATCGGCAGTTCCTGCGCGCTCAGCTCGCTGCCGTCGCGGGTCGCCAGCAGGGTCGCGCAGACCGAGGCCTCGGTCGGGCCGTAGTGGTTGCACAGCACCGCGCGGCCTTCGGTGATCGCGGCGAAGCGGTGCACCTGTTCGACCGGCACGCTTTCGCCGCCGATCATCATCAGCCGCAGCTGCGGCAGCAACGGACGCTCGCGCTTGGCCGCGGCCCAGCCTTCCGACCAGCGCCGCCACAGCGCTGCCGGCGCGTCGATCGCGCTGACCCGGTGCTGGTCGCAGAAACGTTCCAGTTCGAACGGCCCCAGTTCGGTCGGCGCCGGATGCAGGACCAGGGCCGAGCCGCTGGCCAGGGCCGGGAACAGGTCCCCGACCGAGGCGTCGAACACCAGCGGCGGAATCATCAGCAGCCGCTGGCGGTCGAAATCGTGGCGGGCGATGAAGCCGCGGGTCAGGTTGACCGCGCCGCGGTGTTCGATCACCACGCCCTTGGGCTGGCCGGTCGAGCCGGAGGTATAGACCACGTAGGCGGCATGATCGGCGCGGCGTTCGACCGCCGGCGGTTGCGCGCTGGGTTCGGTTTCGTCGCTGTGCAGCAGCGGTATCGCCGGCGCCAACGCCTGGGCGCGGCCGCGCTGCGTAGGCGGCACGATCAGCGCCTGCGCGCCGGCATCGGCGAGCAGGAAATTCAGGCGGTCGTCGGGGTGGCCCGGGTCCAGCGGCAGGTAGGCCGCGCCGGCGGCGAGCACGCCGAGCACGCCGACGATGGCTTCGGCCGAACGGTCGGCGAGTACCGCGACCCGCGCTTCCGCGCCGATGCCCAGCGTCTGCAGCCGCCGCCCCAGGCCGTTGGCGCGCGCGATCAGTTCGGCGTAGCTCAACTCGCGGCCCGGTTCGACCAGGGCCGCGGCTTCGGGCGTGCGCGCCGCTTGCGCGGCGATCAGCGCGTACAGGTGGGCGTCGGCCGGGTCCTCGGCCTCGCCGCCGTCGCCGAGCCTCAGCAACTGCGCGCGTTGCTCGTCGTCGAGCAGGCTCAGCCGTGCCAACGGCCGCTCCGGTTCGGCCAGGGCATTGCGCAGCAGGGTCTGGTATTGGCGCAGCAGGCGCTCGGCGGTGTCGGCGTCGAACAGCTCGGTGTCGTAGTCGAGCACGCCGCGCAGGCCGTCGCCGGCGTCGCCCAGCGACAAGGTCAGCTCGAAGCGCGCGCTCTGCACCTGCGATTCGATCCAGTACGCGTCCAGCCCCTGCAGCTGCAGCGGCGCGCCGTTGCCGTTCTGCAGCACGAACATGGTCTGGAACAGCGGCGTGCGCCCGGGCACGCGTTCGATCCGCAGCTCGTCGACCACCCGTTCCAGCGGCGCCTGCGCGTGCTCCAGCGCGTCCAGCACCTGGCCGCGGGTGCGCGCCAGCAACTCGCGCAGGCTCGGCTCGCCGCGCAGGTCGCCGCGCAGGGCGACGGTGTTGACGAACAGGCCGATCAGCGGCCCGGTTTCGTCGCGCTCGCGGCCGGCCACGGGCGAGCCGACCACCACTTCGTCCTGGCCGGCGTGGCGGCCGAGCAGGGCCTGGAACACCGCCAGCAACAGCATGAACGGCGTGGCGCCGTGCTGGCGCGCATAAGCCTCGACCGCGGCGCCGAGTTCCGGCGGCAGGTGCAGGGGCAGGCGCGCGCCGCGGCCGAGCGGGGTCGGCGAACGCGGCCGGTCGCTGGGCAGGTCGAGCAGGCCGCCGACGCCGTCCAGGGCGCCGCGCCAGTAGTCGAGCTGGGTCTCCACTCGTTGCGTCTGCGCCGCATCGCGCTGCCACAGCACGTAGTCGCCGAACTGCAGGGGCAGCTCGGCCAGGGCGGCGTCGCCGCCGTCGAGTTCGGCCGCATAGGCGGCGGCCAGCTCGGCGTGCAGCACGCCGAACGACCAGGCATCGGAGACGATGTGGTGCATCACCACGGTCAGCACGTGGTGGTCGTCGGCCAGGCGCAGCAGGCCGGCGCGCAACAGCGGCGGCCGGGTCAGGTCGAACGGGCGCTCGCTTTCCGCGTCGACCCGGCGTTGCACCTCGGCCTCGCGCCGCTCCTCCGGCAGGCCGCTCAGGTCGCTGTGTTCGAGGGCGAAATCGACCTGCGCGACGACGGTCTGGCGCGGTTCGCCGGCGACTTCGCCGAAGCCGGTGCGCAGCGCGTCGTGGCGGCGCACGATGCCGGCGAACGCGCGCTGCAGCGCCTGCGCATCGAGCGCGCCGCGCAGGCGGTAGTGGCCGTAGACGTGGTAAGCGCCGGTGCCGGGCTGGAAGCGTTCGAAGAACCACATCCGCTGTTGCGCGGCCGACAGCGGCAGCGGCTGGCCGGCGACGCTGCGGCGGGCGATCGCCTCCTCGCGCGGCGGCGTCGCGCCGCTGCGCGCGGCGAGTTGGCGTTGCAGCAGCTCGCGTTGCTGCGGGCTCAACCGGGCCAGGCGATCGGCCAGGGCGTCGGCGGGAGGATGGATGGAAGTCATGCGTGGATTCGTCCTTGAATGCCGTGGAGTCAGGCGCCGGCGCCGGCGAGCAGGGCCTGGATTTCGTCGTCCGACAGGCCTTCGAGCTGGTCGAGCATGCCGGCCAGCGCCTCGTCGTCGAGGCCGCCTATGCGGTGCTCGGCCAGCCAGGCGGCGAAGCCGGCGACGGTCGGCGCCTCGAACAGAGCGCGCAGCGTCGCCTGCACGGCGAAACTCTGGTTGATCCGGCTGAGCAGGCGGGTGGCCAGCAGCGAATGGCCGCCGAGGGCGAAGAAATCGTCGTCGATGCCGACCCGCTCGCGGCCCAGCGTTTCCGCCCACAGCGCGGCCAGGGTTTGTTCCTCGGCGTTGCGCGGCGCGGCGTAGCGTTCGCCGCCGGCCGCTTCGGCCTGCGCGTCGGGCGCCGGCAGCGCGCGCCGGTCGACCTTGCCGTTCGGGGTCAGCGGCATCGCCTGCAACGCGACCCAGGCGCTGGGCAGCATGTAGTCGGGCAGGCGGCGCTTGGCCAGCGCGCGCAGTTGTTCGACGTCGATGCTGTGGCCGGCGCGGGCGACCGCGTAGGCGACCAGGCGCTGATCGCCGGGGCGATCCTCGCGGCAGACCGCCACGGCTTGATGCACCGACGGATGCTCGGCCAGCACCGACTCGATCTCGCCCAGTTCGATGCGGAAGCCGCGCAGCTTGATCTGATGGTCGATCCGGCCGAGCACTTCCAGGCGGCCGTCGCGGCGCCAGCGGGCGAGGTCGCCGGTGCGGTACAGGCGCGCGCCGGGCGTGGCGCCGAACGGATCGGGAACGAATTTCTCCGCGGTCAGCTGCGGCCGTCCCAGATAGCCGCGGGCCACGCCGAGGCCGCCGATCAGCAGCTCGCCCGGTACCCCGGCCGGCACCGGCCGCAACGCGCGGTCGACCACGTAGATCTGGGTGTTGGCCATCGGCCGGCCGATGCAGATGGCACCGTCCGCACGGACCCGTTCCAAGGCCGACCACACCGTGGTTTCGGTCGGACCGTACAGGTTCCACAGCTGCGCGCCGTCGGCGAGCAGGCGGTCGGCCAGCTCGCGCGGCAGCGCTTCGCCGCCGCATAGCAGGCGCAGGCCGGGCGGCGCGCGCCAGCCGGCGTCGAGCAGCATGCGCCAGGTCGCCGGCGTGGCCTGCATGAGCGTGCTGCACGAGCTTTGCAGCAGGCGCGCCAGGGCGGCGCCGTCGGCGGCGGTATCGCGGTCGGCGAGGACGATGCGCGCGCCGACGCTGAGCGGCAGCAGCAGCTCCAGCACGGCGATATCGAACGACAGCGTGGTCACCGCGCACAGCGCGTCGTCGCGGCCCAGGCCGGGCTCGCGCGCGACCGAGGCGAGGAAGTTGAGCGCGGCGCGGTGGGCGATCTGCACGCCCTTGGGCCGGCCGGTCGAGCCGGAAGTGAAGATGACATAGGCCAGATCGTCGGCCTGCGGCGTCGCCGCGACCCGGCCCTGGCCGGGTTCGGCCAGCGCGTCTTCCAGCGCCAGCGCCGCCTGCGCGGCCGGCAGCGCGGCGAGCAGGGCGCGTTCGCCCAGCACCAGCCGCATCGCCGCGTCTTCGAGCATGAAGCCCAGGCGCTCGGCCGGATAGGCCGGATCCATCGGCACGTAGGCGGCGCCGGCCTTGAGCGTGCCGAGCAGCGCCGCGAGCATGCGCGGAGTGCGTTCGACCAGCAGGCCGACCAGGTCGCCACGGCCGACGCCGCGCGCGGCCAACGCGCGCGCCACCGCGTCGGCCTGGGCGTCGAGCTCGGCGTAGCTCAGCCGGGCCTGGCCCTGCTCGACCGCGATCGCCTGCGGATGTTGCGCGGCCTGGGCCTCGAATGCCGCGTGCAGCGCCTGCTGCGGCAGCGCCAGCGCGGTGTCGTTGTTGGCGTACAGCAGCTGTTCGCGCTCGCCGGGTTCGAGAATCTCCAGCTCGCTGAGCCGGCGCTGCGGATCGGCCACCGCCGAGCGCAGCAACTGCACCAGGTGGCGGGCGAACGCGGCGACCGTGGCCCGGTCGAACAGCGCGGTGGCGTATTCGAAGAACAACCGCAGTTCGCCGGCGTCCTCGCTGGCGAACAGCGACAGGTCGGTGCGCGAGGTGCCCTGGTTGACCGCGTCGAAGCTGACCGGGCGCAGCTCCAGTTCCGCATCCGCCGCGCCGCCGGCGGGAAAGTTCTGGAAGAACAGCATCACCTGGAACAGCGGGGTGTGGCTGAGCGCGCGGTCCAGGTCGAGCGATTCGATCAGGCGCTCGATCGGCAGGTCCTGGTGCGAGAACGCGCCGATCGTGCCGTCCTTCACCCGCGCCAGCAGTTCGGCGAAGCTGGGGTCGCCGGACAGGTCGTGGCGCAGTGCCAGGGTGTTGATGAAGAAGCCGATCATAGGCTCCAGTTCGGCCCGGCCGCGATTGGCCAGGCCGACCCCGCAGATCTGGTCGGTCTGGCCGCTGTAGCGCATCAGCAGGGTCTGGAACGCGGCCAGCACGGTCATGAACGGGGTCGCGCCGTGCTCGCGCGCCAGTTGCTTGACCTGTTCGTACAGTTCGGCCGGCACCACCTCGCGCAAGGCCGCGCCGGCATGGTCCTGGCGCGCCGGCCGCGGCCGGTCGCCGGGCAGTTCCAGCACCGGCAGGCGCCCGGACAGGCGCTGGGTCCAATAGTCGAGCTGCGGCTGCAGCTTGCCGCGCTCGAGTTCTTCGCGCTGCCACAGGGCGTAGTCGGCGTACTGCAGCGCCGGCTCGGCCAGCGGCGAGGCCGCGTGGCGCGAAAACGCCGCGTACAGCTGCTGCAGTTCGCCGAGCAGGATGCCCAGCGACCAGCCGTCGACGACGATGTGGTGGGCATTGAGCACCAGCAGCCGGCGCCGGTCTTCGACCTGGATCAGGGTGGCGCGGAACATCGGCCCGCGGGCCAGATCGAAGGCGCGTGCGGCTTCGGCGCGGCCGCGCGCGAACGCGGCGGCCTCGCGCTGCGCCGCCGGCAGCGCGCGCAGGTCGTCCTGCGCCAGCGGTACCGGCGCCGGATCCAGCACCTGCTGGTAGGGGCCGTCGTCGTCGGCGCGGATCACCGTGCGCAGGCTTTCGTGCCGGCGCACGATCTCGTCGAGCGCGCGCTGCAGGGCCTCGCGGTCGAGGCGACCCTCGACCCACAGGCTCATCGGCACGTTGTACACCGCCGATCCCGGTTCGAACTGATCCAGGATCCACAGGCGCTGCTGGGCGAACGACAGCGGCAGCCGCGCCGGCCGCTCGCGGCGGACCAGCGCGTTGCGCGCGGCCGCCTGGCGCCGGCCGAGCTGCTGCAACGCCAGCGCGCGCTTTTCCGGCGACAGGCCTGCCAGGCGGGGGTCGTGCTCGTTCACGGCCGCGCTCCGCCGTCCAGCTGCGCCGCGGCTTCTTCGTCGCTCAGCCCTTCCAGGCTGGCGAGCAGGGCGTCGAGGTCTTCGTCGGCGAAGTCGTCGCGCGCCACCGCCACGCGTGCGGCCAACTGCTCCAGGGTCGGCGCCTCGAACAGCGCGCGCAGCGGCAGCTCGACGCCGAAGCTCTGGTCGATGCGCGCCAGCAAGCGGGTGGCGAGCAGCGAATGGCCGCCGAGGTCGAAGAAGTTGTCGCGAACCCGCACCCGGCGCACGTTGAGCAACTGCTGCCACAGTTCGACCAGGGTCTGTTCCTCGGGCGTGCGCGGCTCGCCGCCGGCTTCGTCGTCGTTGCTGGCGACGTCTTCCGGCATCGGCAGGGCGCGCCGGTCGACCTTGCCGTTCGGGGTCAGCGGGAACTGCTGCAGGATCACGAACGCGCTCGGCACCATGTAGTCGGGCAGGGCGACCTTGAGGTGGTCGCGCAGCTCGGCCGGGCCCGGTGCGGCGCCGTCGGCGGTGACATAGGCGACCAGGCGTTTGTCGCCGGGACGGTCCTCGCGGCAGTGCACGACCGCCTGGGCGACGTCCGCGCGCTGCGCCAGCACCGATTCGATCTCGCCCAGTTCGATGCGGAAACCGCGCAGCTTGATCTGGTGATCGATGCGGCCGATCACCTCGATGGTGCCGTCGCGGCGCCACAGCGCCAGGTCGCCGGTGCGGTACAGGCGCGCGCCGGGCGCCGCCGAGAACGGGTCGGCGATGAACTTCTCCTCGGTCAGGTCGGGCCGGCCGCGATAGCCCGCGGCGAGGCCGTCGCCGCCGATCAGCAACTCGCCCGGCACGCCCACCGGCTGCAGGTTCATGCGCGCGTCGACGATGTGGATCTGGGTGTTGTCGACCGGCTTGCCGACCAGGATCGGGCCTTCGCCCGGGAACACCCGGCACAGCGCCGAGTACACCGTGGTTTCGGTCGGGCCATACAGGTTCCACAGCTCGCCGCAGCACGGCAGCAGGCGGTCGGCGAGTTCGCGCGGCAGCGCTTCGCCGGTGGAGATGATCTTCAGCGCGTCGTCGCCGCGCCAACCGACCTCCAGCAGCATGCGCCAGGTCGCCGGGGTCGCCTGCATCACGTCCAGGCGCGCGGATTCGACCAGGCGGCGCAGGCTCAGGCCGTCGCGCGCGGTGTCGCGGTCGACCAGCACGATGGTGGCGCCGACGGTCAGCGGCAGCACCAGTTCGAACAGGGCGATGTCGAACGACAGCGTGCTGATCGCGCACAGGGTTTGGCCGGCGGCGAGGCCGGGTTCGCGCGCGACCGAGCGCAGCAGGTTGACCGCGGACCGGTTGCGGATCTCCACGCCCTTGGGCTTGCCGGTCGAACCGGAAGTGAAGATCACGTAGGCCAGGTCCTGCGGCGAGGCGCCGTCGGCCGGCGGACGCTCGGCGCGTTCGTCCAGCGTCGCGTCCGCATCGGCCAGCACCACGGTTTCGACCCCGCCCGGCGGCGTCGCGGCGAGTTCGCGCTGGGTCACCAGCACCCGCGCGGTCGAGGTCTCGAGCATGTAGCTCAAGCGGTCGGCCGGGTAGGTCGGATCCAGCGGCACATAGGCGCCGCCGGCCTTGAGGATGCCGAGCAGGCCGATCAGCATCTCCGGCGTGCGGTCGACGTACAGGCCGACCAGCGAACCGGCGACGACGCCGGCCGCGCGCAGCTCGTGGGCCAGCGCATTGGCGCGGCGGTCGAGTTCGCGATAGCTCAGCTCGCGCGCGCCGAAGCGCAGCGCGACCGCGTCCGGCGAACGCTCGACCTGGGCCTGCACCAGCGCGGCCAGGGTCGGGTCGGCCGGCAGTTCGCGCCCGGTGTCGTTCCAGCGCGCCAGTTCGTCGCGCTCTTGCTCGCCGATCAGGCGCAGCGCATGCACCGGCGTGTCCGGCGCTTCCAGCGCATGATCGAGCAGATTGAGCAGGTGGCCGCAGAGGCGTTCGATGCGCGCGTCGTCGAACAGATCGGTGCTGTACTCGAACACCAGCTCGCGGCGCGCGTCCTGGGTCACGAACAGGCTCAGGTCGCCCTGGGCGGTGCCCGGCATCAGTTCGACCGTGTGCACCGGATCGGCGCGCAGTCCGCGCAGTTCGATCGGATGCTCGGGGTAGTTCTGGAAGAAGTACATCGCCTGCGCGAACGGGGTGTGGCTGCTCGAACGCGGCAGGCGCAGCAGCTCCAGCACCCGGTCCAGCGGCGCGTCGGCGTTGTCCATCGCGCCGAGCATGCCGTCGCCGACCCGGTCGACCAGGTCGGCGAAGCTGGGCTCGCCGTCCAGGCGCGTGCGCAGCGCCAGGGTGTTGACGAAGAAGCCGACCACCGGTTCCAGCTCGACTCGCTGGCGGCCGGCCACGCCCATCGCCACGGTGATGTCGTCCTGGCCGGTGTAGCGCGACAGCAGCGCCTGGTACGCGGCCATGTAGACCATCGACACGGTCGCCTTGCGCTCGCGCGCGAAGCGCTCGACGCGCTGGTTGATCGCATCGGGAATATCGCGTCGGTGCAGCGCGCCGCGGAAGCTCTGCGCGGCCGGGCGCGGCCGATCGGCGGGCAGGTCCAGCGACGAGGCGGCGCCTTCCAGGCGCTGCTGCCAATAGTCGAGCTGGCCCTGCAGGCCGTCGCCGCCGAAGGTCTCGTTCTGCCACAGCGCGACGTCGGCCAGTTGCAGCTCCAACGGCTCCAGCGCGGCCTCGCGGCCGTCGCGGCGCGCGTTGTACAGGCTCTGCAGTTCGTCGAGCAGGCGGCCGATCGACCAGCCGTCGATGGCGATGTGATGGAACGTGAGCACCAGCAGATGCGACTGCGGCGCCAGTTCGACCAATTGCGCGCGCAGCATCGCGTCGCGCGACAGGTCGAACGGCCGGCCGAGTTCTTCGCGCGCGATCTGCAGCGCGGCGGGATGGCGCTCGGCGCCGTCCAGATGCGCGAGCGAACTCGTGCGCCAGGGCAGTTCGACGCGTTCGGCGATGTGCTGGTACGGATCGCCCTCGTGGGTGCGGTACACCGTGCGCAGCACTTCGTGGCGATCGAGCAGATCCTGCAGCGATGCGCGCATCGCCTCGCCATCGAGCTCGCCGTGCAGCCACAACGCGACCGGCAGGTTGTACGCGGTCAGGCCGGGCGTGAACTGGTCCAGCCACCATAGCCGGCGCTGGCCGAAGCTGAGCGGGATGCGCTCGGGCCGGCTGCGTGCGGTGATCTTGTTCTGGCCGGCGCGCTGGCGCGCGGCGATTTGGCGCAATAGCTCTCGCTTCGCCGGGGACAGCCCCGCGATGCGGTCATCGATCTCGTTCATCAACCCCTTCCTTGTGACGACTCCATTCGGCCGACCAGTCCCGTCGGCTCCCTTATGGCATCCAGCGCTCGCAAACCTTGAGATGCAGTTGCGCGCGACCCCCAGTCGCTTGCATCCTTGGCATGCCGTCGGCGGTGCCCCCTGATCTCTATCCTATCCACATAACGGGATCCGGGCGCAAAGCGGACCACATCGATTGCCGGGTCGTCCAGTGCCTGGCGGGGAGATCGACGTGAAGACGGACCAACGCAGCGATGTATCCGCCGGACGGGATGTCCGGTTCTCGAATTCCGCTGCGTAGAGGGAGTTTCCAGGAGTTTCACAGCCGGGGGGCAATGCATGGAAAGGCAGTTCTGGCAACACGAAACACACCACGCGAGCACAGCGCCCGCAGGGTGACCGCCGTGGCCAATGCAGAGTTTTTAACCGATCTAATCGCGTTTTCGGCGCGTATTGGTGCTGAGCCTTTGCTTGTTCAGGGAGGCGGCGGCAATACCTCGCTCAAGCGCGACGACGAGTTGTGGGTGAAGGCTTCCGGTACGTGGCTCGCGCAGGCGCGCGAGCGCGAACTATTCGTGCGTCTGCCGTTGTCGCAGGTGCGTGCTGCGTTGCGGCACGACGACGCCGAGGCTCGGATCGGCGAGATCGCGCGCGGCTTGCCGCTGCGGCCGTCGATCGAAACCTCGTTGCACGCCTTGCTGCCGCAGCGCGTCGTCGCGCATGTGCATTCGGTGAACACGCTGGCCTGGGCGGTGCGCGCGGATGCGAGAAAACGTTTGCAGGAACGTTTGGGCGAGATGAATTGGGCGTGGGTGCCTTACCGGCGGCCCGGACATCCCTTGACCTGCGCGGTCGCCGATGCCATCGACGCGCGCGCCCCCGAGGTTCCGGACGTATTGGTGTTGGCCAACCACGGGCTGGTCGTCGCCGGCGAGGATTGCGCGCAGGTCGCCGCGCGCCTGGACGAGGTCGAGCGCCGGCTGATGCGCAATGCGCGCGCCGCGCCGCCATCGCAGCCTGAGCGACTGCGCGCTGCCAATGATCTGTCCTGGCAGTCGCCCGCCGACCCGTTGGTGCATGCGCTGGCCAGCGACGCGGTCGCGCGCGCGATCGCGGCTGACGGCGTGCTGTATCCCGATCACGCGGTGTTTCTCGGCGCGTGCGCGGCCCAGGTCGGCGCCGGCGAGCGTTTGTCGCAGGCGCTGGAGCGCTGCCTGAGCGAGCGCGGGACGATGCCGGCGTTCGCCCTGGTCGAGGACGCCGGCGTGCTGGTCGCGCCGGGATTGTCGGCCGGCGCGCAGGCGATGCTGCATTGCCTGGCGCTGCTGGCCTTGCGCCTGAACGGCGACGAACCGCTGGCGCGGCTGGGCGCGGACGAGGTCGCCGCCCTGGTCGATTGGGACGCAGAGGCCTACCGACGCGCTTTGGCGCGTTCGATGAACTGAACGGATTTAGATACGGACTCTCCACGGAAGGACAGCATGCAGATCGTCGTACCCATGTCGGGATTCGGAGAGCGCTTTCGCCGCGCCGGCTACCGCGTGCCCAAGCCGCTGATCGAAGTCGACGGCAAGCCGATCATCGGCCATGTCGTCGACCTGTTCCCGGGCGAGACGCAGTTCGTGTTCGTGTGCAACCGCGACCACCTCGACGAGTCCGCGTACCGGATGGCCGCGATCCTGCGCGAGCATTGCCCGACCGGCCGCATCGTCGCGATCGATCCGCACAAGCTCGGCCCGGTCAACGCGGTGCTGCAGGCGATCGACGCGCTCGATCCGGCCGAACCGACCTTGGTCAACTACTGCGATTTCTCCTGCAGCTGGGACTACGCCGACTTCAAGGACTTCGTCGCCGCCAGCGGCTGCGACGGCGCGATCCCGTGCTACACCGGTTTCCACCCGCACATGATGGGCTCGACCAACTACGCCTATGTGCGCAGCGAGCGCGGCCGGGTGCTGGATATCCAGGAGAAGCGCCCCTACACCGATCGTCCGCAGAGCGAATTCGCCTCCAGCGGCAGCTACTACTTCGCTTCCGGCGCGCTGATGCGCGACGCGTTCGAGCGGACGATGGCGCGGCCGGACCTGGAACTGGGCGGCGAGCGTTACGTCAGCCTGGCCTACAAGCCGCTGCTCGAAGACGGCCGGCGCATCGCCGTGTACGAACTCAACCACTTCATGCAGTGGGGCACGCCGCAGGACCTGGAGGAGTACCGCTACTGGTCCGATGCGTTCCGCCGCCTCGGCGACCCGGGGCGCGAGCCGGCGCCGCGCCAGCGCGGCGCGGTGATGGTGCCGATGGCCGGGCTGGGTTCGCGGTTCGCCCAGGAAGGCTACGACCGGCCCAAGCCGTTGATCGAAGTCTCCGGCGAGGCGATGGTGGTGCAGGCCGCGCGCGATCTGCCCGAACCGGCGCGGCGGGTGTTCGTGCAGCGCCGCGACCTGCCGGGCCACGCGCTCGTCGCCGACACGCTGCGCGCGCGCTTTCCCGATTGCGCCCTGGTCGACCTGGAGCGGGTCACCGACGGCCAGGCGCGGACCTGCCTGGAAGGGCTCGACGGCATCGATCCGCAGCAGCCCCTGACCATCGGCGCCTGCGACAACGGCGCGCTGTTCGACCCGCGGGTCCTGGCCGGTCTGCTCGACGAGGACGGCGGCGCCGACGTGCTGGTCTGGGTCGCGCGCGGCTATCCCGGCGCGGCGCGGCGGCCGCAGCACTACGGCTGGGTCGACGAAGCCGGCGGCCGGGTGCGCGCGGTATCGGTCAAGCGGCCGCTGGCCGATCCGGCGCGCGACCCGATCGTGCTCGGTACCTTCAGTTTCCGTCGCGCCGGCGACTTCGTCGCCGCCGCGCAGGCGATGATCGCCCGCGACGGCCGGGTCAACGGCGAGTTCTACGTCGACGAGTGCATCAACGACGCGCTGGCGCTGGGCCTGGACTGCCGGGTGTTCGAGGTCTCGCACTATCTGTGCTGGGGAACGCCCGAGGATCTGCGCACCTACGAGTACTGGCAGTCCTGCTTCCACAAGTGGCCGGCGCATCCCTACCGGCTCGAGCGCGACCCGCGCGTGGCCGAGGACGCGCGCGCCGGGCTGGAAAGCCGCTACCGCATGCGCCAGCCGGAGCGCGCCTCGTGGTGAACGCGACCGCCGCCGCCGGGTTCGGCCGCCTGCGCGGCGAACTGCTGCGCTTCGTCCTGGTCGGCGGCACCTCGGCGGCGATCACCTTCTCGATCTATCGCGGGCTGATGCTGTTCGGCGCGTCGCCGCACCCGGCGCTGGCGCTGGGCTTCGTCGCCGGCACGGTGTTCAGTTTCTTCGCCAACCGCATGTTCACCTTCAACATCGCCGCGCCGTCGCGGCAGGGCGAAGTGCTGCGCTTCGTCGTCGTCTATGCGGCCGCCCTGGGCGCCCATGTCGGCGTCAACGCGCTGATGCTGGCCTGGCTGGGGCGCAGCGAAGCCGGCATCGCTGCGTCGTTCGTGGTCGCCACCTGCGTGTCCACCGCCGCCACCTTCATCGGCATGAAGTGGTTCGCCTTCGCCCAAGACGGTGCCAGGTCGTCGGGCGCTGCCACGCGCTCGTCGGAGCACGCCGCGAACGCGCCCGCCGGCGCCGCACGGCCGCGGCTGTCGCTGGTGATTCCCTGCTACAACGAGGCGGCGAATCTGCCCTTGCTGGTGCAGCGCCTGCGCGATAGCTTCCTCGATCCGCGCTGCGAAGTGATCCTGGTCGACAACGGCTCCAGCGACGATTCGCCGGCGGTGCTGGCCGCGCTGCTGGCCGGGCAGAGCCGGATCTGCAGCCTGCGCGTGGAGCGCAACCAGGGCTACGGCTACGGCATCCTCGCCGGGCTGCGCGCGGCCCAGGGCGAGGTGCTGGGCTGGACCCACGCCGACCTGCAGACCGATCCGGTCGATGCGCTGCGCGGACTGGAGTTGTTCGCGCCGGATGCGGACGAGTGCTTCGTCAAGGGCCGCCGCTACGGCCGGCCCGCCGGCGACGTCGCCTTCACCGTCGGCATGTCGCTGTTCGAGACCGCGCTGCTGGGCCGGCCGATGTGGGACATCAACGCCCAGCCGACCCTGTTCCCGCGCGAATTCTTCCTCAACTGGCGCGAGCCGCCGCACGACTTCGCCCTGGACCTGTACGCCTACCACCAGGCCCGGCTCAGCGGCCTGGACGTGCGCCGCTTCCCGGTGCGGTTCGGTCCGCGCGCGCACGGCCGCTCGCACTGGAACGTCAACTGGCGCGCCAAGCTGCGCTTCATCCGCCGCACCGTCGACTTCAGCTGGCGCCTGCGCCGCGGACTCGGCGCGCGCTGACCCTCACGCCATCGGACACCGACATGTTCCTGCCCAGCACCTATTTCCCGACCCACGAGGAAAACCGCTTCGCCAACGAGGGCGATGTCGGCCGCGCGCGCGAGTTCTTCCTCAAGCATCGCCCGCGCAATCTGGAGTTCCTGCTGCGCAAGCGCTACGAGTGGATGAACGCCTACATCCAGCCGGGCCAGCGGGTGGTCGAGTTCGGCGCCGGTTCGGGGCTGAGCAAGGAGTTCATCCGTCACGACAACTTCCGCATCACCGACGTCGAGCCGCGGCCCTGGGTCGACGACGTCGCCGACGCGATGGACCCGCCGCATGCGGACGGATCGATCGACGTGGCGGTGTTCAGCCACATGATCCACCACCTGCCCAATCCGGTGCGGTTCTTCGAAGGCATCCAGCGCAAGCTGGCGCCGGGCGGGCTGATCCTGATCCAGGAGCTCAATACCTGCTTCCTGCTGCGCCTGGCGCTGCGGGCGATGCGCCACGAAGGCTGGTCCTACGACGTCGACGTGTTCGACCGCGAGGTGGTGGCCAACGACCCGCGCGACCCCTGGTCGGCCAACTGCGCGATTCCGCAGCTGCTGTTCCGCGACGAGGCCGAGTTCCGCCGTCGCCTGCCGGGCCTGAGCATCGAGCGCAACGAGCTCAACGAGTGTTTCGTGTTCCTGGTCTCCGGTGGGGTGGTGGTGCAGGCCAAGACGGTCGAGTTGCCGGCGTTCGCGCTCAAGGCCATCGACGCCACCGACCGGCTTCTGGTCAAACTGCTGCCGTCGCTGTTCGCGATGGGGCGCTCGATCGTGCTGCGCAAGGTGGCGAACGCATGATCCTGGTGCGCCACCGCCGCAACACCCTGGCCGAGCTGCGCGCGACCGCGCCCGAGCTCGGCGTCGAGCTGGACCTGCGCAGCCGCGGCGACGAGCTGATCGTGCACCACGACGCCTTCGCCGACGGCGAGCGCTTCGAGGACTGGCTGGCCGGGTACCGACATCGCCTGCTGATCCTCAACGTCAAGGAAGAGGGGCTTGAGGACCGGCTGACCGCGCTGATGCGCGCGCACGGCATCGACGACTACTTCTTCCTCGACCAGTCGTTTCCGTTCCTGATCCGCAGCGCCCGCCAAGGCGAGCGCCGCTGCGCGGTGCGGGTGTCGGAGTTCGAATCGATCGACACCGCGCTGAGCCTGGCCGGGCGTATCGACTGGGTTTGGGTCGACTGTTTCAGCCGCTTCCCGCTCGACGGCGAACAAGCCGCGCGCTTGCGCCAGGCCGGCCTGCGCCTGTGCCTGGTGTCGCCGGAGCTGCAGGGGCGCGAAGCGGCGAGCGAGATCCCGGCGCTGCGCGCCTTGCTGGCGCGCGAAGGCATCGTCGCCGACGCGGTCTGCACCAAGGAACCGGATCTTTGGCGATGAACGCGCAGCGGATCTGGCACGACCCGGTGTTCCGATGGGGGCTGGCGTTCAAGCTGGCGCTGGCGGCCGTGCTGGTGCCGCAGATCCAGCAGGACTGGTTCGTGCCGTTCGTGCGCCACGCCCTGCTGCAGCCGGCCTGGGACCCGTGGTCGGCGTTCCTGGCCGATGGCGGCGAGGCGATGGCCTATCCCTACGGTCCGGTCATGCTGCTCGCGCACCTGCCCGGCACCGCGCTCGGCGTGTCGGCCGACGCGATCCTGGGTTCGGCCTATGCCGGCGGCCTGGGCTTCCGCCTCGGCCTGCTCGGCGCCGACCTGTGCGCGCTGGCGCTGCTGGCGCGGCTGTGGCCGGAACGGCCGCGCCCGTTGCTGTGGCTGTACTGGTGGTCGCCGATCGTGCTCTACGTGACCTACTGGAACGGGCAGACCGACATCGTGCCGATCGCCCTGCTGCTGGCGTCGCTGGCGTTGCTGCGCCGCTACCGCGCCGGCGCCGCCGGCGCGGCGCTGGCGCTGGCGATCGCGGCCAAGCTCAGCATGCTGCTGGCGGCGCCGTTCTTCGCCATCTACCTGTGGCGCAACAAGCGCCTGCGCGGGCTGTTGCGGCCGTTCGCGCTGGCCGGCGGCGCCAGCGCGGCGGCGCTGCTGCTGCCGTGGCTGGGATCGCCCGGCTTCGTGCGCATGGTGATGGGCACGCCGGAGTCGCTGCGGGTGTTCGACCTGGCCCTGCCGCTGGGCCAGGACCTGCGCCTGTACCTGACCCCGCTGCTGTACCTGCTCGCCGCCTACGGCCTGTGGCGGCTGCGCCGGATCAACTTCGACCTGCTGGTCGCGGCGATCGGTCTGTCGTTCTTCCTGGTGGTGCTGGCGACGCCGGCGCCGCCGGGCTGGTACCTGTGGCTGGTGCCGTTCCTGGTCGCCCACCAACTGCACAGCGACCGCAGCGCGCGGGTGTTGACCGCGGCGTTCTCGGCCCTGCTGATCGGCATGCACCTGCTCGATTCCAGCGGCGCGGCCGCGCCCTGGCTGGGCTGGGACCCGTCGGCAGGGATCTCCGCCGTGGCCGCGCGCATCACCCCGCACCTGCACTCGCTGGGCTACACCGGCCTGGTCGCCGCCGGCTTGGTGCTGCTGGTGCAGATGCTGCGCGAGCGGATCGCCCGCAACGACTACTACCGGATCGCGCAGAAGCCGGTGACGCTCGGCATCGCCGGCGACTCGGGCTCGGGCAAGGACACCCTCAGCCGCGCCCTGGCCGGGATCTTCGGCGAGCACTCGGTGGTGCACGTGTCCGGCGACGACTACCACGTCTGGGACCGCTATGAACCGATGTGGAAGGGACTGACCCACCTGGACCCGCGCGCCAACGACCTGCAGCGCTTCAACAACGACGTGCTGGCGCTGATGGACGGCAAACCGATCCTGTGCCGCCACTACGACCACGGCGCCGGCCGCTTCACCGCGCCGACCCGGATCGACAAGAACGACGTGGTCATCGCCTCGGGCCTGCACGCGCTGCACATGCAGCGCTTGCGCGAGCGCTTCGACGTGGCGGTGTTCCTGGACATCGACGAAGACCTGCGCCGGGCCTGGAAGATCCATCGCGACGTCGGCCAGCGCGGCCACGCCCTGCAGCAGGTGCTGAACTCGATCGAGCGGCGCATGCTCGACTCGCGCCAGCACATCCATCCGCAGCGCGCCGCCGCCGGACTGGTGCTGCGGCTGATGCCGGTCAACGCGCAGCAACTGGCCACCGCGCCCTCGCCCGACCGGGTGCGGCTGAAGCTGGTCGCGCTGATCCGCAACGGCACCTCGCACGAGCGCATGGCGCGGATCCTGATCGGCATCTGCGGCCTGCACCTGGACGTGCAGACCGCCGAGGACGGCGGCGAGATCGAAATGAGCATCGAAGGCGATGTCGCCGCAGAAGACATCGCCATGGCCGCGCGCGCGCTGGTGCCGGGCCTGGAGGAAATGCTGGACATCCAGCCGCGCTGGGAGGACGGCATGAGCGGGATCATGCAATTGCTGGTGCTGATCCAGATCGAGGAATCGCTGAAGAGCCGGATACGATGAGCCTGAGAATCCACAACTCGCAGAAGGTGATGCGCGCGCCGCAGGCGATCATCTTCGACACCGACAACACCCTGTACGCCTACGAGCACCCGCACGCGCAGGCGCTGGCGGCGACCGAGCGCAAGGCGGTGCGCCTGCTCGGAGTCGACCCGGACGAGGTGCGCGGCGCGTTCGCGCGCGCCCGCGAGGAGGTCAAGCGCCAGCTCGGCAAGACCGCCAGCTCGCACAGCCGGCTGCTGTACTTCCAGCGCGGCATCGAGATCCTCGGGCGCAAGACCCAGCTGGTGATCACCCTGGATCTGGAGCAGACCTACTGGCGCACTTTCCTGTCGCATTGCGAGCTGTTCCCGGGGGTGCGCGATTTCCTGCTCGCGTTGCGCCGCAACGGCATCGGCACGGCGATCATCACCGACCTGACCTCGCAGATTCAGTTCCGCAAGATCATCTACTTCGGCCTGGACGACTGCTTCGATTACGTCGTCACCTCCGAAGAGGCCGGTGCGGACAAGCCCGAGGAGGCGCCGTTCCGCCTGGCGATCGACAAGCTGGGACTGGACCCGAGCCGGATCTGGATGATCGGCGACCATCCGGTCAACGACGTCGCCGGCGCGCGCAACTTCGGCCTCAGCACGCTGTTGCGGGTGGACCGCGGCCGCGACGGCGCCACCACCGGCTGCGATGTCGAGTTCGACGATTTCACCGAGCTGCACCGCTACTTCTTCTCCGGCAAGGTCGACGGAGTGGGCAAGAGCTGATCGAGCGCGCCGCGCAGGCGGCCACAGGACACACCGCAGCGGCGCGGGGGCGCCGCTGCAGCGACCCGGCGGGGACCGGGAAGATAAGGAGTTCGTCGATGCAAACGAGTACCTATACGCAGCCGCCCGGCGCCGGGCGCTGGGCGGTCGCCGCGCTCGCGCTGGCCTTGCCCGCGCCCTTGCTCGCCGCGGCCCTGGCCGGTTTCGGCCTGGACCTGAGCCTGGCGGCGCCGTTGGCGGCGGACGCGCTGGCGGCCGCCTGCCTGCCGCTGGCGAGGCGCTTGCCCGTGCAGTGGGACCGGTTGTTCTCGCATCGTCCGCTGGCCGCGCTCGCGCTGGCGGCGCTGGCGGCGCTGGCGGTGTTGCGGCTGAGCGGCGTCGCCTTGTACCTGGCCGACGCCGAGCAGGCGCAATTCTCGGCGTTCTGGTTCGATCCGTTCTATGTCGGCCATAGCTGCTATTCGGGCTATTGGCAGGCGGCCGAACTGTCGCGCGAAGGCGCGGCCAACCTGTACGACCCGATGCTCTACAGCGGCACGATGGGCCGCTTCAAGCTCGACGAGTACCTGTACCTGCCGCAGTTCCTGCTGCTGCCGCGGCTGGGCCTGGCGCTGGGCGGCGACTTCTACTCGCTGCGCGCGCTGTGGTTCGCGATCGAGGGCGCGATCGTGCTGGCCGGCCTGTGGGCGGCGGGGCGCTGGATCGGCGGAGGCGTCGGTCGCCGCATCTGGTTGCTGATTCCGGCGGTGATGCTGACCAGCCCGGTGGTGGTGACCTTGCAGGTCGGCAACTTCCAGCTCGCCGCGATCGCGCTGTCGGTGCTGGCGATGATCCAGTTCGAGCGCGGCCGCAACCTCAGCGGCGGCCTGTTGCTGGGTTTCGCCGCGATCAAGCTGTTCCCCGGCCTGCTCGGCGTGTATCTGCTGGCGCGGCGGCGCTGGGCCGCCGCGGCCTGGACCGGCGCGTTCGCCGCGCTCTACACCGTGCTGGCCTATCTGTGGCTGGGACCGCAGCCGTTCGAAGCCTTCCTGCACTACCAGGCGCCGCGCATCGCCAACGGCGAGGCTTGGGCGTTCCTGGAGATCGAAGGCCTGGAGTGGGTCAGCGCGATCAACCAGTCGATACCGGGACTGGTGCTGAAGGCCAAGATCCTCGGCGCGCAGGGAATGGACCGGGCGACGATGGGCGCGGTGGCCTGGGTCTGGACCGGCGCGGTGGTGGTCGCGGCGATCGTCGCCGGCCTGCGCCACGACGCGATGTCGCGGCTGGAACGCGCCGCGGTCTGGATCGCACTGCTCGGGCTGGCGGTGTTCCGCAGCCCCTTCGTACCCGACCACAGCGGCCTGTTCGCGCCGATCTGGCTGTGGAGCCTGATCGCCGCGGCCTGCCTGCCCAGCCCGCGCAGCGCGGCGCTGCTGGCGCTGGGCTGGCTGGCCTGCACCGCGGTGCTGCCGGTCGGCGGCGTGCCGCTGCCGGAGGTGCCCGCGCGCATCGCCCTGGCCACCGTCGTGCAGGCGATCGCGATCGGCCTGTGCCTGTGGCCGGTGCTGCGCCGGCCCGGCCTGCGCTCGCCCAGCGCGCGCTTCTGGCGCGCCGACGATTCCCAACGACCGGTATCCGCCGCCATGGACGGCGATGTCCGGGATCTCCCGATTTCTCTGACGACCAAGGCGGAACACTGATGCGTCGCGTTACTTTGTGCACCACCCTGTTGGCGCTGCTCGGCAGCGCGTTCCCGGCCCTGGCCGACGATGTGCTGAACATCCCGCGCGCCGAGCACGCGCCGCGGCTGCAGGACTACATCGGCGGCGTGCCGTCCGACGCCGGCGTGGAGGTCAAGGACTTCCGCCAGAACAAGCCGGGCGACGGCGTGCCGTCCTCGCTGGACACGCGCGCCTACCTGTCTTACGACGACCACCATCTGTACGTGGTGTTCGTGTGCAAGGACGACCCCAAGCAGGTGCGCGCGCGCATCGCCCGCCGCGACGCGGTGTTCGGCGACGACGGCGTGCAGCTGATGCTCGACACCTACCGCGACAAGCAGCGCGCGTTCGTGTTCACGGTCAATCCTTACGGCGCGCAGATGGACAGCCGCTACACCGAGGGCCTGGGCTACGACTTCAATTTCGACACCCAATGGGTGTCCGACGGCCGCCTGACCGACGACGGCTACGTCGCGGTGATGCAGATCCCGTTCAAGAGCCTGCGCTTCGAACGCGGCGACGCGCAGAACTGGGGCATCGCGATCAACCGCATCATCCCGCGCACCAACGAGTTCGTGTACTGGCCCTACATCACCGAGCGCAAGGAGGGCTTCGTCCAGCAGTTCGCCGCCGCGCGCATCGCCGACGAGATCCAGCCCAGCCGCAACATCCAGCTGATTCCGCACGTCACCTACCGCGACGCCGAGACCTTGGGCGTGGATTCGGCCGGCCGGCCGTCGATGCGCGGCCACCGCCGCAGCGAGGTCGGCGTCGACGCCAAGTTCGTGGTCAAGGATTCGATCGCGGTCGACCTGACCGTCAATCCCGACTTCAGCGAAGTCGAGACCGACGAGCCGCAGGTGATCGTCAACGAGCGCTTCGAGCAGAGCTTCGTCGAGAAGCGGCCGTTCTTCCTCGAGAACAGCGGCATCTTCGGCCTGCCGGTGTCGCTGTTCTACTCGCGCCGGGTGGTCAATCCGCAGTACGGCGCGCGCGTCACCGGCCGGCTCGGCCGCTGGGCCTTGGGCGGGCTGCTGATGGACGACGAGTCCGCCGGCCTGCTGCTGTCGGGCAAGGATTACGGCAAGACCGGCAAGATCGGCGTGGCGCGCCTGCAGCGCGACGTCGGCGAGCAGTCCAACGTCGGCTTCCTGGCCTCCGACCGCAGCGTCGGCGACCAGTACAACCGGGTGTTCGGCCTGGACTCGCGGATGAAGCTCAACGACAACTGGCTGCTCAACGCCCAGGCGATCAAGAGCAAGTCGCGCGAGGAGGGCGATGTGCGCCGCGACGGCGACCTGCTGTTCGCCCAGGCGATCCGCGGCGGCCGCGACTTCACCTTCGATGGCCAGTACATCGACATCTCCGACGACTTCGAGGCCGAGCTCGGCTTCGTGCCGCGCGTGGGCATCAAGCAGCTGTACCAGAAGTCGGGCTATCTCAAGCAGTTCCCCGACGCGCCGTGGCTGGTCAACATGGGCCCGACCCTGACCGCCTACCGCACCTGGGACCAGAACGGCGACACCCAGGACTGGAGCGTGGAGCCGGGCTTCGTGGTCAACGGCCTGCGCCTGACCAAGATCGAAGGCAATCTGATCCGCGGCTACGAGTACTTCGGCGGCCGCGATTTCTACATGGACGGCTTCAAGGTCGGCGTCAGCAGCGAGTGGTTCAAGTGGCTCGGCGGCGAAGTCAGCTACACCCAGCGCGAGACGGTCAACCATCTGCCGGCGCCGGGGCTGGATCCGTTCCTGGCCGACGAACGGCTGTTCAAGCTCAAGTTCACCCTCAGCCCGTTCGCCCAGTTGCGCATCGACCAGTCCTTCATCTGGGACGAACTGCGCACGCGCCACTCGATCGTCGGCCGCGATTCGGACTCCAAGGTGTTCCGCAGCACTCAGTCCTTCACCAAGATCAAATACCAGTTCAGCCGCTTCTGGGCCGCGCACGTGATCTTCGACTACAAGGCGCTGGACTCGGACACGAACCTGTTCCTGATCCCGCGCGACAAGAAGCTGGTCACCGACTTGCTGGTCAGCTACTCGCCCAACCCCGGCACCGCCTTCTACCTGGGCTACACCGACCAGCAGCAGAACCTGCGGATCAACGAGAACCCGGCCTTCGTCGCCCGCACCCGCGACCTGGACCTGCACAGCGGCAAGCAGCTCTTCATGAAGTTCAGCTACCTGTTCAACTTCTGAGGGCGACCGGCCGCGCCGGGCCGCCTGCGGTGCGTGCCGGCCGTGGGCGGGCCGGGAGAGGATTCAGCCGCCGGCCGGCCTGGCCGGCGGATACTGCGTGCCTGGCCCGCTCGCGACCGGCCCGGCCTTCACGGCTTCTTTTGCAAGTGATTGATATCAAAGCATTTCGGCCCGGCGCCCGCTGGGCCGGCCGGAGCCCCTCCTGCGACGGCGCGCCCGTTTCCTCGTTCCAATCCCGCAACACTGCGGAACTTCCCCCGCCTTTAGCAGTCGTATAACCCGACTGCTAAGATGACCCCCATGACCGCTATCGCCCAATCCACCGCTCTAGTCGCCAACAACCTGCCTGTGCCCAGCGCGCTCGGTTCGCTGGACGCGTACATCGGTGCCGTGCACCAGATTCCGGTGCTCTCCGCCGAAGACGAGCAGGCCTTGGCCCGTCGTTACCGCGAAGGGGAAGACCTCGACGCGGCCCGCGAACTCGTTCACTCGCACCTGCGCTTCGTGGTCCACGTGGCCCGCGGCTACAACGGCTACGGCCTGCAGATCGGCGACCTGATCCAGGAAGGCAACATCGGCCTGATGAAGGCGGTGAAGCGCTTCGATCCGGACCAGGGCGTGCGCCTGGTGTCGTTCGCGGTGCACTGGATCCGTGCCGAGATGCACGAGTTCATCCTCAAGAACTGGCGCATCGTCAAGGTCGCCACGACCAAGGCGCAGCGCAAGCTGTTCTTCAACCTGCGCAGGAGCAAGTCGCGCCTGGGTTGGATGAACGCCGAGGAAGTGCGCCTGGTCGCCAAGGACCTCAACGTCTCCGAACGCGAAGTGCTGGAGATGGAGTCGCGCCTGTCCGGTCGCGACATCGGCTTCGATGCGCCGTCCGACGAGGACGACGATCACGCGCCGCCGTCGCCGGCCGCCTACCTGCGCGCCGCCGACGAAGATCCGTCGCAGTCCTACGAGCGCGAAGACGAAGAGGACAGCCAGCTGGCCCTGCTGCGCGAAGGCCTGGCCGGCCTGGATGCGCGTTCGCGCGACATCGTCAAGCGCCGCTGGCTGGATGCCGACAGCAAGATCACCTTGCAGGAACTGGCCGACGAGTACGGCGTCAGCGCCGAGCGCATCCGCCAGATCGAAGCCAATGCGTTGAAGAAGATGCGCGGCCTGTTCTCAGCCTGAGCGTTTCGGCCTGAGTGTTTCGGCCCGAGCGCCGCGACAAATCCAGCGTCCCACGAACGGTCCGGGCAACCGGGCCGTTCGCGTTTGCGCGCGCGGCGTCGGAACACAGCCCGGCGCAAGCCGCGGATATCGGCGGCCGCGCGGCGGGACTAGCCTGCGCTCTCCTTCTAGCGAGAGTTCCGCCATGATTTCCTACCGCATCGCCGGCCTGTCGCCGCAACCCTATGCCGCGTTGTTCGCGCTCGACGACGCCGACCTGGCGGCGCACGACATGCGCCGCGTGGTCGCCGATTCGCCGCGCGGCTATCCCTGCCGCGTGTCCCTGGTCGATGCGGCGGTGGGCGAAACCGTGTTGCTGCTGACCCACGAACACCAGGCCCAGGGCCCGTACCGCGCCAGCGGTCCGATCTTCGTGCGCGAGGCCGCGAGCCGGGCGCAGACGTACCAGGATCGATGGCCGCCGGTGCTGCTGACCCGCTACCTGTCGCTGCGCGCTTACGACGGCCAGGGCTGGCTGCGCGAGGCCCGGGTAACCGACGGCGCGCAAGGCGAGCAAGCGGTGCAGGAACTGTTCGCCGATCCGGCGATCGTGCGGGTCGCCGCCCACAACGCGCGGTACGGTTGCTTCCTGTGCGCGATCGACCGCGCCTGAGCGCGGCTACGCGCGTTGCGCTGGCGGATCGGCGCCATTCCCGGTGGCGCCGGCGATGCGCCGGCGCGCGCAGCGCCGGTTGAGAACTGGAAGCGGCGTCGCAGGCCCCCGCGCGCGCGCTTGCCGGGCCGCGAATGCGGCGACCAGACTGCGCCGCCGGCTCCGTCCGGAGCCGGCGCACTTACCCAATGGAGGGGTACATGCACGCCAAGAAGATGCTGGTCGCGGCCGGGTTCGCCGCGTTGATGGCGCTGTCGCACGCACCGGCGCGGGCCGGCGACGTCAACGCCGCGGTGTTGAGCTGCTACGTCGATACCTTCGCTTTGGACACCCTGCGGGCGAACGTCTGCGTCGCTACCTGGACGCCGAACCGGGCCAACAACCCGACCATCGCCCATTTCGAAGTGACCGGCCTGCAGGCCGGCAACTACGGCTACAGCTGGAGCAACCTGGAAAGCGGCGGCCCGGCGCCGGCCTGCGGCAATACCCGCAGCTGCAACGTCCGCATCGCCACCGAGACCAACGGCGACGGCGAAGCGCGCCTGGCGGCGACGGTCACCGACCTGGATACCGGCGCGGTGCGCACGGTGAGCGCGGTCGCGTACTACTACGACGGCTGGCATTAAGCCGGCACGGACGACCGCTTCGACCGAACCGGGAACGCGCCGTCGCGGCGACGTTCCGCCGATCGCGTGGAAAACCTTCCACGCACGCAAACCAATGGAGGGGTTTATGCAAACCAGCAAGACCTGGGTGTTGGGCGCAGCCTTATCGCTGCTCGCCGTGGGCGCAGCGACGCAACCGGCGCGCGCCGGCGACGTCAGCAACGCGGCGGTGACCTGCTTCGTCGACACCTACGCCTTCGACGTGCCCGAAGTCGGCAGTTGCAGCTCGATCTGGCGGCCGGGCTCGGCGAACAATCCGAGCACCGCGCTGTTCCAGGTGACCGGGGTCGGCGCGGGCAACTACGCCTACGCCTGGCGCGACCTGGAGAACAACACCGTGCCGGCCGGCTGCGGCAATGCGCCCTACTGCGAGAAGCTCATCTATACCGACGTTTACGGCGACGGCCAGGCCACCTTGCAGGTGACCATCACCGACCTGGACACCGGCGCGGTGCGGCAGGTGCAGGCCACCGCGTTCTACTACGACGGGTTCACCTGATCGGCGCCCGGCCGCGCGGGCTGCGAGGCCGGCGGGCGAGGACGAGGGGCGCCTTGCGGCGCCCTTCGTTTTGGCTGCCGGCCGATCGCGGCGCCGGTACCGGACCGAGCGTCCGGCTCAGGACGGATCGGGCTTGCCGCCGAAGATGATCCGGGCGTGGCGCTGATAGGTGAAATACGCCCACGACCAGTTGAGCATCACCAGCAAGCGGTTGCGGAAGCCGATCAGGAAGAACACGTGGGCGGCCAGCCAGAACGCCCAGGCCATGAACCCGGAGAAGCGCAGGCCGCGCAGGTCGACCACCGCGGCGCGGCGGCCGATGGTGGCCAGGTTGCCGTAGTCGACGTAGCCGAACGGCGCGATCGTCTCGCCGCGCAGACGGGCGCGGATCGCGCGGGCGACGTAGCTGCCCATCTGCTTGGCCGCCGGCGCCACGCCCGGCACCGGCCGGCCATTGGCTTGCTGCAGGCTGGCCAGGTCGCCGGCGACGAAGATCTCCGGGTGGCCGGGCACGCTGAGATCGGGCTGCACCTGCACCCGCCCGGCGCGGTCGCGCGGCGCGTCGAGCATCGCGCCCAGCGGCGAGGCGGCGACGCCGGCCGCCCACAGCACGGTGCGCGCGGCGACGGTCTCCTCGCCGAGCCGGTAGCCGTCGCCGTCGATCGCCGCGACCGGCATGCCGGTGACGACTTCCACGCCCAGGCGTTCCAGCTGCGCGCGCGCCTTGGCCGACAGCGACTCGGGGAAGTTCGCCAGCACCCGCGGCCCGGCCTCGATCAAGCGCACCTTGGCCTGCGCCGGATCGATCCGACGGAACTCGCGGCGCAAGGTGTGGCGGGCGATCTCGGCCAGGGTGCCGGCCAGCTCGACCCCGGTCGGGCCGCCGCCGACCACGGCGAAATGCAGCCAGGAGGCGCGTTCGGCCTCGGTCTGCGCGGCCTCGGCGCGTTCGAACGCGAGCAGCACCCGGCGCCGGATCAGCAGCGCGTCGTCGAGGGTCTTCAGCCCGGGCGCGTTCGCCGCCCATTCGTCGTGGCCGAAGTAGGCGTGGGTGGCGCCGCTGGCGAGCAGCAGGTAGTCGTAGCCGATCGCCTCGCCGTCGGCCAGGCGCAGCTGGCGCGCGCCGGCGTCGAGGGCGACGACTTCGCCCAGCCGCACTTCGACGTTGGCCTGCTTGCGCAGGATGTGGCGCAGCGGCGCGGCGATGTCGGGCGCCGACAGGCCGGCGGTGGCGACCTGGTACAGCAGGGGTTGGAACAGATGATGGTTGCGGCGGTCGATCAGGGTAATGCGCACGCCGGCGCTGGCCAGCGCGCGCGTCGCCCACAATCCGCCGAACCCGCCGCCAACGATGACGACGTGTTTGCGCGAATCGCTCATGGCCGTTGGGTCTCCGTCAGCCGCGCAGGCGTTGCGCGAGCAGGTCTTCCAGCTTGCGCTGGTCGGCGGCGAAACGGCGGATGCCGTCGGCGAGCTTGTCGGTCGCCATCGCATCCTCGTTGTGCTGCCAGCGGAAGGCGGCCTCGCCGAGCGCCGGCTCCGGCGCGGCGCGGGCGCCGTCGTCGATCAGCGCGCGCGGCACTTCGCCCGCGCCGGCGTCGAGTTCGGCCAACAGCTCCGGCGAGATGGTCAGGCGGTCGCAGCCGGCCAGGGCCAGGACTTGTCCGGTGTTGCGGAAGCTGGCGCCCATCACCACCGTGGCGTAGCCGTGGCGCTTGTAGTAGTTCCAGATCCGGGCCACCGACTGCACGCCGGGGTCGTCCTGCGGCGTGGCCGGCTTGGCCGCGCCGTTGGCCAGGTGCCAGTCGAGGATGCGGCCGACGAAGGGCGAGATCAGATAGACCCCGGCCTCGGCGCAGGCCACCGCCTGGGCGAAGGAGAACAGCAGGGTCAGATTGCAGTGGATGCCTTCGCGTTCGAGCCGCTCGGCGGCGCGGATGCCTTCCCAGGTCGAGGCGATCTTGATCAGCAGGCGCTCGCGGCCGATGCCGGCGCGTTCGTACAGTTCGACGATGCGCCGGGCCTGGGCCAGGGTGGCGTCGGTATCGAAGCTCAGGCGCGCGTCGACTTCGGTCGAGACGCGGCCGGGGATCAGTTTGAGGATCTCGCCGCCGATCGCCACCGCCAGGCGCAGGCCGGCGTCGCCTACCCGGTCGGCGATGTTCCCGCCCTGGGCGGCGGCCAGCGCCGACTCGATCAGCGGCGCGTAGGCGGGCAGGGACGCGGCCTTGAGCAGCAGCGAGGGGTTGGTGGTGGCGTCGAGCGGACGGAAGCGGGCGATCGCCTCGATGTCGCCGGTGTCGGCGACTACCGCGGACAGCGCGCGCAGTTGTTCGAGCTGGGTCATGGGGATAGGTTTCGTCGTTGGGTTCGCGGCCATTTTCGCCGATCGCGATGGCGGCGTCATGAGCGCGCCCTGAGCGGCGCGCGGCGACGGTCGTGCCGCAACCGCGGTTGCGCTAGGCTGGCCGCAGCGGGACCGGCCGGAGCGGCCGGACCGGACGCGAGGAGAAGCGGGCATGGCGGCTGAGGAAAAACGCATCGCGTTGCTGATCGACGCCGACAACGCGCCGGCGGCGAAGATCGAGGCGATCCTGGCCGAGGTGGCCCGTTACGGCGTGGCCAACGTGCGCCGCGCCTACGGCAACTGGAAAAGCCAGAGCCTGAAGGGCTGGGAAGCGGTGCTGCACGAGTACGCGATCCGGCCGATGCAGCAGTTCGCCTACAGCAAGGGCAAGAACGCCTCCGACATGGCGCTGGTGATCGACGCCATGGACCTGCTGTACGCGCGCAACCTGGACGGGTTCGCGATCGTCTCCAGCGACGCCGACTTCACCCCGCTGGTGATGCGGCTGCTGACCGAAGGCGCCAAGGTCTACGGCTTCGGCGAGCAGAAGACGCCGGAGCCGTTCGTCAACGCCTGCTCCAAGTTCACCTATCTCGAAGCGCTGGGCCAGCCGGCCGG
Source organism: Lysobacter sp. Soil_C_15 (assembly GCF_057657315.1). Taxonomy (NCBI): domain Bacteria; kingdom Pseudomonadati; phylum Pseudomonadota; class Gammaproteobacteria; order Lysobacterales; family Lysobacteraceae; genus Lysobacter; species Lysobacter sp. Soil_C_15. The sequence goes on along the minus strand of NZ_JBDGIR010000001.1, from coordinate 579,591 downwards.
CACCGACGCGCCGGCCGACGAGGCCCCGGCCACGCCGCCGCGCAGCGCCGGCGATCTGCGCAGCGACACCCGCTTGGTGCGGATGCTGCGGCGCGCGGTCGATGCGGTCGCCGGCGACGACGGCTGGTCGCACCTGGGCGCGGTCGGCCACCAGATCGGCAACCAGGCTTCGTTCGACTCGCGCAATTACGGCTATCGCAAGCTCAGCGACCTGATCGAGGCCAGCGGCCTGTTCGAGCTGCGCCGCGACAACCAGATCGTGTGGGTGCGCGACAAGCCCAAGGGCAAGGGCGCGGCCAAATCGCCGCCCCAACCCGCCGCCGCGCCCGTCGCCAAGCCCGCGCCGGCAGCGCCCGCGGCCGGCAAACCCAGGCTCAAGGCCAAGTAAGCGACGCCGGACGGCAGCGCCCAGGATCGACATCTCTTCAAGGACGAAATGAGCACGGCCACGCTTCCGCCGCCCGCCCGCAGCGACCTGCCGACCCGTCGCCAGGCCTTGCTGTTCGCCTGCAAGGCCTGGGGCCTGCGCACGATCCGGTTCTGGCGCGATGCATGCGATCCGCAGCGCCCGCGCGCGCATGCGCCGTCGCCCGCGTTGCGCGACGCGCCGGTGTTGGCCGAGTTCGACGGCGCGCTGTGGCCGCGCGACGAGGCCGACCCGGTGCTGGTCGCCGGCAAACTGCAGAACCTGCGCGTGGCATTGCGTCGGCTCGACGGCATCGAGGTGCCGGCCGGGGCGGTGTTCGGTTTCTGGAAGCAGGTCGGCCGCGCGACCCGCTCGCGCGGCTACGTCAGCGGCCGCGAGCTGCGCGAGGGCTGCGTGATTCCGGCGATCGGCGGCGGCCTGTGCCAGTTGTCCAACGCCTTGTACGACAGCGCGGTGCGCGCCGGCCTGGAGGTGGTCGAACGGCACCGCCATTCGCGCACGCTGCCGGGGTCGCTGGCCGAGCAGGATCGCGACGCGACCGTGTTCTGGAATTACCTCGACCTGCGCCTGCGTGCGCCGTTCGCTTGGCGCCTGGAAGTTGCGATGGATGCGCAGCGGTTGCGCTTGCGCATCCGCGCCCGGGCGCAGTTGCAGCCCGCCCTGCCGCTGGCGCCGTCGTCGCGGCGCGCGACTTCGCCGATCAACGATTGCGGCAGCTGCGGCCAGACCGAGTGCCATCGCCACACCGGACCGTCCGCGCGCGGTCTGCGCCGGACCTGGTGGATCGAGGAGGCCTGGCCGGAGTTCCGCCAACATCTGCAGGACCAGCGCGGCGAAGGCGACCGCGTGTTCGGCGCCGGCGGCGCGGCGCTGCCGGCGCAGGCCGCGCACCGGCGCGTCGCGCAGTCGCTGGCCTGGCGCTATCGGCGCCGGCGCGGCCAGGCCTTGCCGCAAGTGCGGCTGGCGCAATTGCAGGGGCATGCGCGCGATCTGGCCCGGCGCCTGCAGGCGCGCGACGTCGAGTTGGTGCTGCCGCAGAGTCTGCTGCCGTTCCTGTGGCGCGACGGCGAACTGGCCGGGCGCCGTTATGCGGTGCTGATGACCGCATTGCCGATGGCGGCCTTGCAGGACGAACTCGACCGCGCGGTGCGGCGCCGGCCGCAATGCGCTTCGCTGCGCGATTTCCGCGCCGATCCGCAGCTGATCGAAGACGAGTGGCAGGGCCTGCTCGGCGCGCAGGCCTGGCTGAGTCCGCATGCGCAGGTGCTGCAACTGGCCGGCGCGCGCGCGCGCGCCCTGCCTTGGGTATTGCCGCCGGCGTCGCAGCGTGCGCCGCGCGCGGTCGGCGCGCCGCCGCGGGTGTTGTTCGCCGGCTCGGCGCTGGCGCGCAAGGGCATCCACGAACTGCTCGAAGCGCTGGGCGGGGACGAGGTCGAGATCCTGCTGCCGCCGGGCGACAGCGAGCGCGGTCTCGATCCGGGGCGCGCCCGCCTGCGCCGCGTCGCCAGCTATGCGCAGGGCTTGAGCGAAGCCGATGCGGTGGCCTTGCCGGCCTGGGTCGAACACCAGCCGCGGGCCTTGCTGAGCGCGATCGCCAGCGGCATTGCGGTGGTCGCGACGCCGGCTTGCGGGCTCGGCGAAGCCTTGTCCTGGCGGCGGGTGGAGGCCGGCGACGTCGACGGCCTGCGCAGCGCGGTGCGCGACGCCCTGGCCTGAGCGGCGCCGCTCAGTACAGGTCGGCCGGATCCACGTCCAGCGACCAGCGCACCTTGCGCGTTTCCGGCGCGGCGTGGATCGCCGGCAGCGCCGCGTCGAGCGCGGCGTGCAGGCTGGGCCGCTGCGGCGCCGACAGGATCAGCTGCGCGCGCAGATAGCCGGCGCGGCGCGGCATCGGCGCCGGCACCGGGCCGTTGATCTCCAGCGCGTGCGCGTCGCCGTCGCCGCGGCGCGCGGCGGCGGCGCGCTCGAGTTCGCGCCGCGCCATCGCCAGGAACGCATTGGCCAGTTCGACCTGCTGCGCTTCGGCGCGGATCAGCGCCATGTGCGCGAACGGCGGGAACTCGGCGGCCTCGCGCTGGGCCAGTTCGGTCTCGGCGAAAGCGGCGTAGCCGCCCGACAAAAGCGTGTGCAGCAGCGGGTGGTCGGGGTGGTGGGTCTGCAGCAGCACTTCGCCGGGCTTGTTCGCGCGGCCGGCGCGGCCGGCCACCTGGATCAGCAGCTGGGCGAGTTTTTCCGGGGCGCGGAAGTCGGCGCTGAACAAGCCTTCGTCGATGCCGACCACCGCGACCAGGGTCAGGTTGGGCAGGTCGTGGCCCTTGGCCAGCATCTGGGTGCCGACCAGCACGCCCGGCGCGGTGCCGAACTGCGCCAGCAGTTTTTCCAGCGCATCGCGCTTCTGGGTGCTGCCGCGGTCGATCCGCAGCACCGGAAAGTCGGACAGGCGCGCGGCCAGCGATTCCTCGATCCGTTCGGTGCCGGCGCCCTGCGACTGCAGGGCCAGGCCGCCGCAGTCGGGGCAGGCGTCGGGCGCCGGCCGGCGGGTGCCGCAGTGGTGGCATTGCAGGCGCCGGCCGCCGCCGTGCACGGTCATCGGCGTGCCCTTGAGCGGGGTGCTGCAGCGCGGGCAGTGCGCGCTCCAGCCGCAGTCGTGGCACAGCAGCACCGGCGCATAGCCGCGGCGGTTCTTGAACACCAGCACCTGGCCGCCGGCGCGCAGTTCGGCGTGGATGCGTTCGAACAGCTCCGGCGACAGGCCGGCTTCGAGCGGGCGCTTGCGCACGTCGACCACCCGCACCCGCGGCGCCTGCGCCTGGCCGGCGCGGCGCTGCAGGCGCAGGTGGCCGTAGCGGCCGGCCTGGGTGTTGCGCAGCGACTCCAGCGACGGGGTCGCGCTGCCCAGCAGCACCGGCACGTCCAGGGCCTTGGCCCGGACCAGGGCGAAGTCGCGGGCGTGGTAACGGATCCCGTCCTGCTGCTTGAAGCTGGCGTCGTGTTCCTCGTCGATCACGATCAGGCCCGGCTCGGACAGGGGCAGGAACACCGCCGAACGGGTGCCGACCGCGACCCGCGCCTCGCCGCGCGCGAACGCGGCCCAGGTGCGGGCGCGTTCGCCGTCGCCGAGCCCGGAATGCAGCGCGTGCACCGGCACGCCGAGTCGGGCGCGGAAGCGCGCCAGGGTCTGCGGGGTCAGGCCGATCTCCGGCACCAGCACCAGGGCCTGCTTGCCGCGCGCCAGGCAGTCGGCGATGGCGTGCAGGTAGACCTCGGTCTTGCCGCTGCCGGTGACGCCGTCCAGGAGCAGGGCGTTGAAGCCCTCGGCGGCCAGCACCGCGTCGACCGCGGCCTGTTGTTCGTCGTTGAGCGCCGGGCCGGGTTGCGGCTGCGGCGCCTGCGCCGCGGCGGGGACCGCGATGCGCTCGGCATGACCGCGCCTGGCCAGGCTGCGGGCCGCCTCGCGCCAGCCATCGAACAGGTTGTCGAGGCGATCTTCGTCGAGCGTGCCGTGATCGTGCAGCAGATCGGCCAACCGGCGTGGCTTGCCGGCGCGCAGCCGCTCGCGCTCGGCGGCCCCGGCCGCGGTCGCGCACCAGGCCCAGGCATGGGTGTCCGGCAGCGGCTCGCCGTGGCGCAGCGGCCCGGGCAGGGCGGTGGCCAGGACCTCGCCCAGCGGGGCGTGGGTGTAGCGCGCCAGCCAGCGCAGCGACTCGAGCAGTTCGCCCTGCAGCAGCGGCGCCGGGTCGAGCCGGGCCAGCGCGGTCTTGAGCGCCGCGCCGTCGCCATCGAACTCGGGCGCGCCGACCTCGGCGACCACCCCGACCAGTTCGCGCCGCCCGAACGGCACCTGCACCCGGCAGCCGACCGGGTCCTGTCCGCTCTCGCCGGCCGGCGGCAGGTAGTCGAACAGGCGCGGCAAAGGCAGGGGCAGGGCGACGCGCCAGACGGTCTGCGGCGGCGGAAACAGGGCTTCGGGCATCGGTCCAGTCTAGCGACAGCGCCGCGCCGGCGGCAGGCGAAGCAGTTGCGGACCATTGCTCCCGGTTACGTGACAAAAATCACGCAAGTGATGGTGTGCCAAGGGGTTTTTCCCTTATCCACACAGTCTGTGGATAAATCTGTGCATGGCGGGCCCGCGGGGGTCTTCGAGTGCATGCAAATACAGGGAAGGGTTAGGTTGGTGAAAAAATAGCCACCGCGGTTATTTTCTTTTGAATCATTGGCTTAGGTGTGAAACATCGCTGTAATGCGGGTTCCGTACCGGGCAAAGTGTGGCTTCGTGACGATTCCATTACTGCTGTGCACAACCGCATTTGGGCCGCGAGCCGCGCCAGGCTTTGCGCGACGCCGGATCGGGCGCTTGTCAAGCGTTTTGTGCGCGCCCTGCCTCGCTATGATGCAGCGTATGGTGAAGCCGTTCCGATGAGTTCGAAGTCCCCCGCCGCGGCCCCCGCCGCGACCGCCGCCGGCCCCGGTTCGGGCCCGCGCTCCGGCCCGTCGGCCGCCCTGTCCGCCTTCCTGCGCGGCGTCGAACGGCGCGGCGCGGTGCTGGCCGAGTTGCAGGCCGGCGACGCCGCCGCCGGCGATGCCGCGCTGGCCGCGGCGATGGCCCAGTTCCGCCCGATCGCCGCGCAAGCGGCGCTGGGCGAATGGCCGAGCCGGTTCTGGTCGCTGCTGCTGACCCAGCCGGGCCTGCGCCACCGCACCCCGGTGGCGATCGCGGTCGAAGCCACCGACCGGCTGGCCGAGCTCGGCAGCGGACCGCGCGCGGCGCTGCTGCTGCGCCTGGCCGCTGGGCTGGACGAGAACGAGGCCGCGGCAGCCCTGGGGGTGGCCGCGCCGAGCTACCGCCTGGCCCTGCAACGCGCCCTGCCGCGCCATGCCGACGGCCGCGCCGACCCGCTGGCCTGGCAGCAGCTGCGCGAACAGGTCCACCGCCGGATCAAGACCTTGCCGGCGCAGCGCCTGCAACGGCTGAGCCAGGCGCGCGAAACGGCGCTGGGCGGCGAGCCGGCCGCGACCGCCCCGACCGGACGCCGCGCCGCCGCTGTCGCGCCGGCCCGCCCGCGCTGGCTCATGCCGCTGCTGTGGAGCGGCCTGGCCGCCTGCGCGCTGGCGTTCGCGGCGACCTTCTGGAGCGAGGGCCCGGCCGGTCGCTGGCTGGCCGGTTCGGACCGGATCGAGATCGAGCCGCTGCCTGCCGCCTCGGCCCCGGCCGAACGCTACCAGCGCGAATCCGGGCTGATCGCCCATCGCGATTTCGAACTGATCGCCGACCCGGCCGGCGAAGCCGCCGCGGCGGATCTGGCCTTCCACAGCTGGCTGGCGGCGCTGGACGCCGGCCGGATCGTACCGGCCGAGCCCTCGCCCGACCCGGCCGCCGCCGACCCGTCGTCGACGCCGGCGGCGCCCGCCACCGGCAGCGAAACCCAGGACCTGGAGAGCGCCGATGCGCCGTGACCGCAGCTCCCGCCGCTGGCCGCCGCGGGCCGTCCTGGGACTGGTCGTCATCGCCCTGGCCGGCGCCGCCGCGGCCTTGCCGCCGGATCTGGAACAGACCCTGTCGCGGTTGCCGGCCGAGGCCCGCGCCCGCCTGCAGGCGCAGGGCGCGCGCTGGGACGGCTGGAGCGAGAACGAGCGGCGCCAGTTCGGCCAGCGCGCGGCGCAATGGGAGCAGCGTCCGGCCGGCGAACGCGGCGCGGTACGCGAGCGCTACCGGGCCTGGCAGAGCCTGAGCGCCGGCGACCGGGCCGAGGTCCAGGCCGCCGCCGCGCGCTACGCCGCGCTGCCGCCGGAGCAGCAGCAGGCGCTGCGCGCCCGCTTCGACGCGCTCGACGGCAGCGAACGCCACGGTTGGCTGCTCGGCCCGCAACTGGGCGCCGACTATCCCGCCCTGCAGCCGTTGCTGGCGCAGCTGCCGGCGCCCCAGCACGCCACCTTGCTGGCCGCGCTGCACGGCCTGAGCGCGCAGCAGCGCAAGGATCTGGCGGTGCTGGTCCAGCGCACGCCGCCGCAGGAACGCGCCAGGTTGCGCGGCGAACTGCTGGCGGCGCCGGCGGCCAGCCGCGGCGCCTGGCTGCAGGACGCCCTGCAGCGCTGAAACCGTGACCGGGTCGGCGCCGCTACAGACTGCGACGGCCGTCGTCGCGGCCGCGGGCTAGAGTCGGCGCTCCGTCGGCCACCTGGCTACGCGCATGATCGTCGAGTACATCCGTTACCGCCTGCCGGGCGACGCCGGCGAGGCGTTCGAGCGCGACTATGCGCGCGCCGCGCAGGTGCTGGACGCCTCGCCGCACTGCCTGGCCTACGAGCTGTCGCGTTGCGTCGACGAACCCGCGTGCTACCTGCTGCGGATCGAATGGGACAGCGTCGACGGCCACCTGCAAGGCTTCCGCAAGAGCGCCGGCTTCGCCGACTTCCTGGCCGCGATCCGCGGCTACATCGGCGCGATCGAAGAGATGCGCCACTACCGGGTCGGCGGCGTGGCCGCGCGCAAGCCGGCGGCCTGAGCGCGGTCCGGGGTCAAGCCAGCGGCCGCAGGACCAGCGGCTGCAAAATCCGCCGGCTGGCCTGGAAGCGTCCGCCGAAGCGGGCGACGCCGTCCGCGCGCAGGCGCGGCGCGTGCTCGCGCAGGTAGTCCTCAAGCGCCGCGCGATCGCGCAGGCGGTACTGCACGCACAGGCCGAAGCGGCCTGCCGCGGCGGCCGGTTCCTCGACCCGCAACCATTGCGCGCCGAGAAACCCCGGCAGGGCGCAGATCTCGTCGATGTGCGCGCGCAGCCAGGCCAGGTACTCGGCTTCGATCGCCGCATCGACCTCGAGCGAGACTTCGTACACGACCTCGGCCTGGTTCGCGCTCATGGCGGTTCGGTTCGCGCTCACATCCGCACGATCGTGGTCACCGCCAGGGCGACGGCGGCGATGCTCAGCATCACGAAGTACAGCGAACCGATCACGCTGTAGCGCACCAGGGTCAGCAGCCAGCCGTTGCCGTACACGCGCTTTTGCATGATCAGCAGGTAGATCGGCATCCACAGCCAGAGCAGGCCGATCGCGGTGCCGCCGACGATGCCGAACGCGGGCCAGTGCGGCGCGATCGCGCCGCCCAGCAGGGTCAGCAGGAACATCGCCAGGAACACCAGGCACAGGTAGGCGTGGCTGTACAGCGCGACCACCAGATGCTCGAGATAGCCGCGGCCCGAACCCAGGTAGGCCAGCTTCAGCAGCAGCGCGAACATCGGCACCATCAGGAACAGCGCCGACGGAATCGCGCCGATCAGGGTGTTCATGTAGCGCCAGGGCTCCTTGCTGAGCCGGCTGATGTTGGTCTGGCCGATGCCGACCTGGCGGTTGAGCCAGTCGTTGGCGAACTTGGGCAGGTAAGGCGACACCAGCGGGTTGGTCTGCGCGTCCCAGGGCTTGCCGTTGAAGCTCAGCGGATCGTGGATGTCGTCGCAGTCGGCGTCGCCGTAGCGGTCGCGGTCGGATTTGCGCGCCGCCCGGCCTTCGCTGACCTCCGCATGCGCCTGCTGCAGGGCGGCGACGCGGCAGCCGGCTTCGGCATTGGTCCGGCGGATCTGCTTGGCCAGTTCGAAGGCCTGCGGCGAGCCCGGCGCGAGCTTGCTCAGCTGCGCCTGCAGGGGCGCGATCTGGCGGTTGCGCCATTGCTCGACTGCGCCCATGGTTTCGGCCGCCTGCACCGAGCCGGCGGCCGCGGCGCCGCCTTCGCGCTGGCCCTGGGCTTTTTGCTTGGCGACCTCGGCGTCGTCGAGCCTCTGCAGCGCGCGCAGCGCTTCGATGCGCTTGTCGGCCTGGCGCTGCACGCCCTCGATCGACTTCTGGATCGGGCTGCGCGCCGCCTCCGGCACCGACTGCCGGGCCAGTTCCAGTTCCTTGACCATGCGCGTGCGCAAGGCCTCGACCTCGAGCACCGAGTCGGCCTCGCGGAACTGCTTCTTGACGTTGCCCAGGCGCACGGTAGGGCCCTGGACGTCGTTGAAGCTGATCAGGCTCTGGTTATCGTCGAAGTGGATCGCGAACTTGGCGACGAAGAAGGTCAGCACCGACAGCACCACGAACAGCCGCAGCGGCGGCACGTAGCGCATGCGGTGGCCGCGGATGTAGTCGGCCGCGGCACGGCCCGGCGACAGCAGGTCGCGCAAGGTTCGGAAAATGCGCCCGTCCAGGTGCCAGAACGACTCGAACACCTCTTCCAGGGCGTGGCCGACGTGGCGGATCGGGTTGTGCACCGACTGCCCGCAGGCGTGACAGAACTCGCCATGCAATTCGGCGTGACAGTTCTCGCAATGGCTGAGATCGCCATGGCCGTGGACGGAACCTGCGCTTGCGCTCATGAGTGACGAACGAGGCTCCCCAGCCTTCACTTTCGAGCGGGTAAGATAGCCCTCCGCCGCGACCCGGCGCCAGCGCCCTCGACCGGATGCGCGGCCGCAGTCGTGCTGTTGGGTTCCCCGATGTCCGCGTCATCCCCCTCCGTCTCGCGCTCCGGCCTGCCCGGCGAGATCCGCACCACCGTGGTTCTGGCCGCGCCGCTGGTCGCCGGCCATGTCTCGACCGGCCTGATCGGCTTCGTCGACAACACCCTGGCCGGCCACCACGGCACCACCACCCTGGCCTCGGTCACCATCGGCACCGCGCTGTGGTGGCTGCCGATGATGGTGCCGATCGGCACCCTGCTGTCGGTGCCGCCGTCGGTGTCGCAGTTGGAAGGCGCCGGCCGCCGCAGCGAGATCGGCGCGCTGTTCCGCCAGGCGATGTGGCTGGCGGCGCTGTTGAGCGTGTTCCTGTTCGCGTTCCTGACCGCGATTCCCTACGCGCTCGGCGCGATGGGCATCGCGCCGGAAATCATTCCCGGTGCGCAGGCCTTCCTGCACGGCATCCGTTGGGGCGTGCCGGCGCTGACCCTGTTCTTCTGCATGCGCTACCTCAGCGAGGGCCTGCATTGGACCTTGCCGACCATGCTGCTCAGCGCCGGCGGCCTGCTGGTGCTGTTGCCGCTGGGCTACGTGCTGACCTTCGGCGAGTTCGGCCTGCCCGAACTCGGCGCCGGCGGGCTCGGCATCGCCTCGGCGGCGATGCTGTGGGCGCAGGCGATCGGTTTCTTCCTGGTCCTGCGCCGGGCGCGCCGGTTCGCCGACCTGGGCCTGTTCGCGCGCTTCGACCGGCCGCACTGGCCGACCATCCGCGGCCTGCTCGCCACCGGCCTGCCGATCGGGGTGACCGTGCTGATGGAAGGCAGCTTGTTCATCGTCACCGCGTTGCTGATCGGCCGCCTCGGCGAGGTCCAGGCCTCGGCGCACCAGATCGCGATCAACCTGTCGGCGCTGTGCTTCATGGTGCCGATGGCGCTGGCCGAGGCGACCACGGTGCGGGTCGGCCACGCGCTCGGCCGCGGCGACGTCGGCGGGGTGCGGCGGGCGATCTGGGCCGGCTACGCGATCGTGATCGGCACCCAGCTGATGTCCGGCATCGTTCTGCTCAGCGCCAACGATCTGCTGGTGAGTTTCTACACCCGCGACGCCGCGGTCGCCGCCCTGGCCGCCTCGCTGCTGTTCTACGCGGCGATGTTCCAGTTTCCCGACGGGGTCCAGGTGCTGTCCGCCGGCGCCCTGCGCGGGCTCAAGGACACCCGCATGCCGATGCTGCTGGCCGCCCTGGCCTATTGGGGCGTGGGCATGCCGGTCGGCGCCGGCCTCGGCCTGGGCCTGGGTTGGGGGCCCAAGGGCATGTGGATCGGCCTGATCGCCGGCCTGACCGTGGCCGCGGTGCTGCTGGGCCTGCGCCTGCTGCGTTCCAGCGCTCCCGACGCCCTGTCCCGCCGCATCGCCGCCGAGCATCCGCACGAGCTGGATCCGCATGAGACGGGGTGCACGTGAAGCCGGGACTCGGGGCTCGGGACTCGGGACTCGGAAGGCTAGCTGGCGCAGCGAGCATATCCAGCTCGAACAAGTTCGAGGACGACGGGGGCGCAGACGAGGCATCGGCGCCGGTGCCGCAAAATCCCGAGTCCCGAGTCCCGAGTCCCGAGTCCCGGGATTCCCGGGATTACCGGGTCCCGAACGAAGGTCCGGGTTACGAATGGCGGGTGAAACCCGGCCCCGGCCCGGTTAGGCTGGGCGCGTATTCATGGAGCTTGTGCAAATGAACGATACCGCCTCGTCCCGCGGGCCTTTGGCCCGGCTGATCGTCGGCGCCTGGGATGCGATGAATTTCACCCGCCGGTTGTTCTTCAACCTGGTGTTTTTCGGACTGCTGCTGTTTTTCGCCCTGGCGGTGATGTTCGGCGGCCGGCCGGAGCCGCTGCTGGAGCGCACCACCCTGGTGATCGCGCCGGAGGCCAACCTGGTCGAGCAGTACAGCTCCGATCCGGCCTCGCGCGCGCTCGGCAAGGCCTTCGGCGACCGCAACGAGGAAGTGCAGTTGCGCGACCTGCTGCGCGCGCTGGACGCGGCCAAGGACGACAAGCGGATCGAGCGCGTGGTGCTGCGCCTGGACAAGCTGCAGGCCTCGGGCATGGCCTCGCTGCGCGAGGTCGCCGCCGCGGTCGCGCGCCTGCGCGAGAGCAAGAAGGAAGTGATCGCCTTCTCCGAAGCCATGGACCAAAAGCAGTACCTGGTGGTGGCCCAGGCCAACCAGCTGTACCTGGACCCGATGGGCGGCTTACTGCTGGAAGGCCTCGGCCGTTATCGCCAGTATTACCGCGAAGGCCTGCAGGACAAGCTCGGCGTCGACGTGCACCTGTTCCGGGTCGGCGAGTTCAAGTCCGCCGCCGAGCCGTACATCCTCGATGCGGCCTCGGAAGAGTCCAAGACCGCCGACCTGTTCTGGATGAACGATCTGTGGTCGCGCTACCTCGGCGACGTGGCCAAGGCGCGCAAGCTCGACCCGGCCCAGCTCGCCGCCAGCATCGACCAGTTGCCCGAGCGGCTGGACGCGGTCCAGGGCGACCTGGGCAAGTACGCGCTGCAGCAGAAGCTGGTCGACGGTCTGAAGACCCGCGCCGAAGTCGACGAACTGCTGACCAAGCGCGGCGTCGCCGACGAGGACGCCGAAGGCGGCTTCCGGCAGATTTCCCTCGAGGCGTACGTGGCCAGCCTGGATCGGGTGATCAACCCGGCCGACCAGCGTCCGCAGGTGGCGGTGGTGGTGGCGGAGGGCGAAATCACCGGCGGCGAGCAGCCGCCGGGCACCATCGGCGGCGTATCGACCGCGGCGCTGCTGCGCGAAGCGCGCGAGGACGAGAACGTGAAGGCGCTGGTGCTGCGGGTGGATTCGCCCGGCGGCGAAGTGTTCGCCTCCGAGCAGATCCGCCGCGAAGTGGTGGCGCTGAAGGCCGCCGGCAAGCCGGTGGTGGTGTCGATGGGCGACCTGGCCGCGTCCGGCGGTTACTGGATCTCGATGAACGCCGATCGGATCTACGCCGATCCCTCGACCATCACCGGCTCGATCGGCATCTTCGGCATGATCCCGACCTTTCCGCGCGCGCTGGAAAAGATCGGCGTGCACACCGACGGCGTCGGCACCACTCGCCTGGCCGGCGCGTTCGACATCACCCGGCCGCTGGCGCCGGAAGTCGGCAGCGTGATCCAGAGCGTGATCAACAAGGGCTACGCCGATTTCACCGGCCGCGTCGCCAACGCGCGCAAGCGTCCGGTGGCGGAGATCGATGCGGTCGCGCGCGGCCGGGTCTGGAGCGGCGCGCAGGCCAAGGAACGCGGCCTGGTCGACGCGCTGGGCGGTCTGTCCGATGCGGTCGACGACGTCGCCAAGCGGGCCAAGCTCGGCAAGGCCGGCGAGTATCGGGTGCGCTACGTGGAGAAGATGCCGACCCCGTTCGAGCGCTTCTTCGCCAACTTCGCCCAGAGCCGCGCCGGCAGCGCCATGCTCGGCCAATCGGACTTCGCCCGCGGCCTGCTGGCCAAGGCTATGCCGCAGGCGGCGGCGGACCTGCGCTTCCTGCAGAGCGCGGCAGTGCCGACCCGCGGCGTGCCGGTGAAGTCGCTGGCGTATTGCTTCTGCGAGTTGTAAGCCGGTCGCCCGATGACGGCGGCGGCCGGGTCTGGGCCGCCGCAGCGTCGCCGAAACGGGTCGCTACGGCGGCCCGTTTTCGTTAGGAAAGGCCGTCGTTCGGCGGGCTCAGCCGCCGGCGGCTTCGATCGCGTCGCGCTGGCGCTGCGCGCCCTGGTCGGCCGCGTCCTCGGCGCCCTTGGCCTGTTCCAGCGGTTGCCGGATCGCGTCGCGCAGCTGGGTCGCCTGCGGTTCGACCGGCCGTTCTTTTTCCGGCGGTTGCGGCTTGCTGCAGGCCGACAGCGCGCCCAGCGCGGCGACGGCGATCACGAGAGGCAGGGTGCGGCAAGGCGTCATGGCGGCATCCTCGGTCGGCTGGCCGTTATGCTACGCCGGTCGCGCCGGCGGCGCGCCCGATTTTGTGCAAGCCGTTCCACGCAAACCATTCCGCGCAGATCTGGAGAAGGCTATGGACCCGAAACGTTGGCGCCTGGACGGACAACTGGCCCTGGTGACCGGCGGCAGCGCCGGCATCGGCCGGGCGATCGCGCGCGAGCTGCTCGGCTTCGGCGCCGACGTGCTGCTGGCCGCGCGCGACGCCACCGCGCTGGAATCGGCGCGCGCCGAACTGGTCGAGGACTATCCCGAGCGCGACATCCACGCCTTCGTCGCCGACGTCGCCGACGACGAGCAGCGGCGCGAACTGCTGGACTGGGTCGAGGACTTCGGCGAAGGCCTGCACATCCTGATCAACAACGCCGGCGGCAACCTCAGCAAGCCGACCAACGACTACACCGAGGACGAGTGGCGACAGATCTTCGAGATCAACCTGTTCTCGGCCTTCGAGCTGTCGCGCTACGCGCATGCGCTGCTGACCCGGCATGCGGCCTCGAGCATCGTCAACGTCGGCAGCGTGTCCGGCAACCTGCATGTGCGCACCGGTTCGCCCTACGGCATGAGCAAGGCGGCGATGCACCAGATGACCCGCAACCTGGCGGTGGAATGGGCCGAGGACGGGATCCGGGTCAACGCGGTCGCGCCCTGGTACATCCGCACCCGCCGCACCTCCGACAAGCTGGCCGATCCCGACTACCTGGACGAGGTGCTGCTGCGCACGCCGCTGGGGCGGATCGGCGAGCCGGAAGAGGTGGCCGCGGCGGTAGCCTTCCTGTGCCTGCCGGCCTCGGGCTACATCACCGGCGAATGCATCGCGGTCGACGGCGGTTTTCAGCGTTACGGTTTCTGATTCGCGCCGCGGGCGCGGGCAAGGAGGCGGACATGCGGTGGATGGCAACGATGGCGCTGGCGCTGGCCGGCGCGACCCTCGCCCACACCGGCGCCGGCGCTGCCGCAATCGCGGCCGAGGCCGGCGAGGCCGCATTGCGCGCGCCCGAGGCGGGCACCGCGCTGTGGATCGGCGCCGACCACCAACATGCGGGCGAATATCCGTTCTCGCTGGCGCTCGGCGACGCCGGCGACGATCCCGGCGCGGCGCCCTGGCTGGGCCGCGAGCTGCGCGTTTACGCCGATGGCCGGGCGCGCGGCCGGGCGCGTCCGCTGCGCCGTATCGCCGGTTCCGACCTGGGCTGCAGCGAGCCGGACCGGCTCGCGTTCGCGCCCGGCGACGAGGCGCCCGCGCTGGGCGAGCACGGCGCCTGGCTGGCCGACTTCGATCTCAATCCGGAGCGGCGCCTGCAGCGCCGCGCGGCGACGCTCGCCGAGCGCGAGGAACTGCTGGCCGAACTGATGGCGATGGCGGTGCCGGACCGGGTCGAGCGGCCGCAGCGCCTGCGCCAGGCCGTGGCCCAGTGGCGGCGCGACGGCGAGGCCGCGGGGCGGCGCGAGTTGTGGCTGGTCGCCGATGCGCGCGCGCCGCAACGCCGCTGGGCGCTGCTGACCCTGGACGCGGAATTCGACGCCGGCGCGGACGATGCGCGCGAACGCATCGGCGCGGTGGCGCTGTTCGCGCGCGAGGCAGGCGATCGCGGCTGGCGCCGCAAGGCCTGGGTCTGGACCGCGTCCTGCGCCGACTGCGAGGGCATGGAGCCGCGCCACCAAGCGCTGGACTTCGCCGATCTCGACCGCGACGGCGCCCCCGACTTTCTGTTCGAGGTCCGGCAGTACGAAAGCTGGAGCCACCGACTGCTGCGTTCCGGCGGCGAGGGCGGGTCCTGGCAGGCGCTGGACGGCGGAGGCGGCTGCTGAGGCCGCGGCCGAAGCGGTGCCCGGGCCGGCCGGCGAACCCCGCGCATCGACGCAGCGCGCGACCGTTCGGCGGCGGCGCCGCGGCGCGCCGTTGCGGCGCGAGCCGCGGGCGTATACTGCGGCCATGCGTCTCGCCCTGACCATCGTCGCCGCCGACGGCGCCGAACTGCCCGCCGGCAGTGCGGTCAGCGTGCAGCTGCGCGACACTTCGTTCGAGGACGCGCCGGCGCGGGTGCTCGACGAATGGGCGCAGACCGTCCCCGAACACGCCCAGTCGCTGCCGTTGCAAGTCGAGATCGCCGACGACCTGATCGACGCCGCCGACGCCACCTGGTGGGTGCACGTCGACAGCGACGGCGACGGCCGCCTCGGCCGTGGCGACTACGTCACCGTGCAGTCCTATCCGCTGCGCGCCGGCGACGAAGCGCTGACCCTGCAGGTCAAGCGGATCGGCTGACCCCGGCCAGCCAGTCGGCCACCGCGCGCGCGATCGGCTGGCCGGTGCGGTGTTCGATGAACAAGAACTCGCCGGCGGTGTTGACCTCGAAGAAGTAGTACTCGCCGTCCGGCGTGCGGCGCAGGTCGATCGCGCCATAGACCAGGCCCAGTTTGCGCATCAGCGCGCGCAGGCGTTCGCGCAGCGGCTCCGGCAGGGCGTGCTCGCGCACCTCGGCATCGCCCAGGTTGGGGCGGAAGTCGACCGCGCCGGCGGCGGCCGCGGCGCTGCCCGGGTCGAGCTTGATCTGCGCGGCGAACAACTGGCCGTCGACCGCGGTGACCCGGATGTCGGCGTCGGCCGGCACGAACTCCTGGAAGATCACCGGCGCCAGCCGCACCGTGTCCAAGTGCGGCAGGTCGCTGTCGTCGAAGCGGCGCGTCTCGCGCCACACCGCATGGGTGCAGGAAAAGGTCTTGTGCACGGTCGCGCCGGGGCCGCGCGCGGCGACGAAATCGCGCACCCGTTGCGGATCGGAGCTGATCAGGGTGCGCGGCACCTTCAGCCCCAGCTCGGCGGCGACGCGCAGTTGCGCGGCCTTGCGCGAGGCGGCGTCGTCGCGGCCGGGATCGTTCATCCAGCGCGCATCGCCGAGCAGCCGCCACAGCCCGTTCAAGGCCTCGTTCCATTCGTTGGCGGTGAACAGGTGCGCGTTGGCGTCGGTGACGCGGGACAGGTCCGGCGCCTGCGGCCGGCGCCACCACGCCGCGCGCACCCGGTCCAGGGCGTAGCGCTCGCCGCCGGCGCGGGCGTAGTCGATGCGCGGGCGCGCGTCGGCGGCGTACTCGATCGAGAGCGTGGCGCGATCCGGCAATTCGGCCAGGTCGAACAGCAGCACCGGCTGGTCCATCGACTGCAGGTGTTCGACCACGCGCCGGGCGTGGATGTCCTCGTCGTGCGATATCACCAGGATCACGGCACGGCCTCCCTCGGTGGCTCAGCCCTGGCCGGACTGGGCGATCTGCGCCAGCAGCGCGGCGGTCTCGTCGTACTGGGCCTGCAACGCCGCGCGCGCGGCGTCGGCGCGGGCCAGTTCCTCGGCCAGTTGCTGCAATTGCGCATCCAGCGCGACGACCGCGTCGGCGATCTCCGCATCGCCCGCGCCGCCGTCGCCGGCCGCGCCCGGCAGCGCGCCGGCGCCGGTGGCGATCGCGAACGGCACCGCGCCGCGCGCGCCGCCGGGCAGGGCCGGGTTGATCACCGCGCCGCGGCCCGGCGTGGTCAGGTTCTCGGCCAGGGTCGGGCCCGGATCGAACGCGCCTTCCTTGCGCGTGTCGGCGATCTGCTCCTTGATCGTGTCGCTGATGACGTCCTTGCGCAGTTCCTTGAGGGTGTCCAGCGGGGCTTCCTTGACCTTTTCCTTGAGCGTATCCAACGGCGCTTCCTTGATCTTCTCCTTAAGCGTGTCCAGCGGCGCTTCCTTGGTCTTTTCCTTGAGCGTGTCCAGCGGCCCTTCCTTGAGCTTCTCCTTGATCGTGACCAGCGGGCAGAACGAGTTGACCGCGGCGATGTCGCCCGGCGACAGGCCGTTGCGCTGGCCGATCACCGTGCCCGGCGGCACCGCGCCGATCGGCACGATGGTGTCCTGGCCGTTGGACGAAAACGCGTTGCGCGGGTAGTGCATGATCGAGCCGTAGTCGTAGCCGCCGATGTCGTCGCCGTCGCTGATGTGCTGGTTGAAGTTGTGCTCGAAGCCGGCGGTGATGTTGGCCCATTCGATGCGCACGAAGGAGTCGCGGTCCTCGCGGCTTTGCTCGTGCCACAGGCCCACCACGTGGCCGATCTCGTGGATGGTGTTGCCCAGGCTGCAAGTGCTGGCGAGGTTGACGAACTGCTGTCCGCCGCGCCGGCCGACTTGGGCCGAGCAGCCGCTGCCGGGACGGAAGGTGACGTAGTCGGCTTCGTTGGTGCGCACCACGAAACGGAAGCGGGTGTTGGCTTCCCAGTGCGCGATGGCGTCGGTGACGCGGGCCTGGTTCGGCAAGCCCGGGTCGATGGTGTAGGGGATCCTGCAACCCGGCCAGCGGAACTGCGAGCCGCTGATCGCCACCGCCATCGCCACGCCGGTAGCGGCCTCTTCGCGCAGCATGTCCGATACGGCTTCCACTTCCTCGACCGTGCCCAGGACGATGTCGCCTTCGAACATCGCCATGCCGTCGATCTCGACGTATTGCACGGCCTTGGCGCGGAAGGTCTCGCCGCGGATCAGCGCGGTGCGGACCGGGCCGCCGCCGCGGAATTCGCCTTGCTTGGGCGGGCGGGCGTTGTCGTCGTCGTTGCCTTTGCGGGTGGCCATGGGGGCTGTCTCCTGGCGTCGCCGGCGCGCGTCGCGGACCGGCGCGCGGGCGCAGGCGCGCACGCGGCCGTCGCCGCGGGCGGCGGCGTTCGGGCCGCACTCCGGCGTCCGCGCGATCGCGCGCCGGTGTCCGGCTCATGCGGGTGGGGCGGAGCGTGCGCGCGCCGGTGTCCGGGCGCGGTCGCCGTTCCGTTCTAGCGGGATGCCGTCCCGTAGCTGGGCGTCGTCCACCGTGGCGCAGCGCGTCGTGTCCTTCGACGAGGCCGAACCGCGCTCTGCTCGCCGCGGTTCCAGCTATAGCAACGCGCGCTCCCGGTGCGGTCGGACAGCGATCGCGCCCGCGGCGACGAACGGCGGCGCCGTCGCGGCGCGGCCTGCGAACGGCTCAGCGGCCGCAGGTGCTTTCGACCACGATGCGCTGGATCCGTGCGACCTCGGCCTGCGCGGCGTCGCGGCTTTCGCTGCGGCCGAAGCGCAGCGCCGACTCGGCCTCGCGCAGGCGCTGCTTCCAGTTCTCGCACAGGCCCTGGTCGGGAATGCGCTGGCACTGGTCGGTCACCATCTGGCAGGCCACGCCGGCGCCGCTGGCGGTGGTTCCCAGGCCGGTAGTCTGCAGCGGCGCGCAGCGTTGCGGCGGGTTGCCGTCGTCGCTGAGGTAGCGGCCGTTGTCGTAGGTGCGGCATTCGAACAGCGCCGGCGGCGGCAAACGGTCGGCATCGGCGATCGGCGCCGGCTTGGGCGCGGCCGGCCTGGTCGCCGGCTTGGTCACCGACGGCAGCTGCGAGGATACCGGCGGGTGCGGCGAGGGATTGGCCTGCGGGATCGGCGCCACCGGCGCAGTGATGAAGGTCGGCGGCGCGGACGAACTGGGCGCGCCTTCGATCACTCGCTTCTCCTGCTGGCTGCCCTTGGGGCAGGGAGTGTCGTTCTGCACCGTCAGCTGGCCGAGCGCGTCGGTGCAGCGATAGATCGTGACCTTGCCTTGGGCGGCAACGCCGGCGCTGGCCAGCAACAGGACGGGCAGGGACCACCACGCTCGCATCAGTACGCTCCGCAATCGGTATTCAGGCGCGCGTCGATGCCGCGCTGTTGTTCGACGATCTGCGCGCGTTCGCTCTGCAGCGCGCTGTTGTATCGCCGGTCGAGTTGATAGCGCCGGTCGCGCAGGCGCGCGCACACGTCCTGCTGCGGCAGCGCATGGCATTCGTCGCGGACCAGGGTGTTGCCGCCGTAGAGCACGCCGTAGCCGCGGCCGTGGCGCGGCAGGCGCGCATCCGGATCGCCCAGCCGCGGCGGCGGCGCGCCGACCCGGTCGCCGAGCGGATTGCGCGAGGGATAGGCCGGATAGCCCAGCGACCACATCGGCAGCCAGCGCGGATTGCCCTCGGAGGTGTCGCTGGTATAGCGCTCGCCGTCGGGGGTGACGCACTCGTACATCGGCCGCGGCGGTTGCACCACCAGCACCCGCGGTCGCGGCGCGGCCGCGGCGGGGGCCGGCGCTGCGGGTTGCGCCGCCGTCGGCGGGCGCGGCGGCGGGTCGACCGGACGCAGCATGGTCTGGGTCTGCTGGCGCTGACCGGCGGCGCAGGGCGTATCGCGCAGGGTCAGCCGGCCCTGCGCATCGGTGCAGCGATAGATCGTCACCTCGGCGGCGCCGGCCGACGCGGCGGCGCAGCACAGCGCGAGCGCGGTGAGCGAACGAGAGCGGAAGGCGCGGCCGGGCGGCATGTGCGCATCTTGCGCCAGCCGCGCGCAGGACGAAAGCGTCGTCGCGGTGCGGCGGCGGTCGAGCGCGCGGTTCAGGCGCGCAGTACTTCGCCGGTGAGCGCGACCCGGATCGGGGTCGGCGCGGCCAGGCCGCCGGTTTCGCCGGCGCAGACGCCGTCGCTGAGCGCGATCAGGGCCGGGTCGAGTTCGCCGCGGCGGAACGCCGGCGGCTGCCCGCTGAGGTTGGCGCTGGTCGAGACCAGCGGCTGCGCGCAGGCCTGGCACAGCGCGCGCGCCTGCGGGTGGGCGGTCAGCCGCACCGCGACGCTGGCGTGGACGCCGCGGATCCAGGCCGGCACCGCGGCGGTCGCCGGCACCGCCCAGGTGTTGGGGCCGGGCCAACTGGCCAGCACCGCCTCGCGCCGCGCCGCCGGCAAGGCCTCCCAGTCGACCCAACCCTCGAGCTGGGCGAGTTCGGCGGCGATCAGGATCACGCCCTTGTCGAGCGGGCGTTGCTTGATCGCCAGCAGTCGCCCCACCGCGGCCTGGTCGCGCGGATCGCAGCCGATGCCCCACACCGCCTCGGTCGGATAGATCACCACCCCGCCGCGGCGCAGCGCTTCGGCGGCGGTGGCGAGCGAGAGGTCGGCGTTGGTCATGGCGGCTCCGCGAAGTTCAGCCGCGAGTGTCGCATGCGCGCGGCGACGGCGGCGCGCGCCGCCGTCGCCGCGGCCGGTCAATGGCCGTGGTGGGCGTGCTCGCCGACGGCCGGACGCGCCGAGGCCGGCAGGCGCACGTCGATCGCGTGCGAACGGTTGCCGTCCAGCCAGACGTGGTTGCCGGCCAGGCCGGAGCGGGCCTGGAAGCGGCCGCCGTCGGCCGGTTCGCCGATGCGCGCGTAGCGCGAGCGGCGGTTGACCTCTTCGCCGAGCCGGCGCGGCCAGTCCGCGACCGAGGTTTCGCCGGCGCGCAGCACGGTCTCGATCTTCTCCGCATCGCTGCCGTCGGCGTTGAACACGCGCAAGGTCACCGAGGTGCCGACCGGGTAGTCGTTGGCCACGGCGAGGTTGCCGGCGTCCTTCCAGCGCGCGTCCTGCGCCGCCAGGGCGCTGGTGAAGTTGACGTCCATGCAGGTGTAGAAGGCCTCGGTCGAATCCGAGCGCTGCCAAGTGTTGTAGATCACGTGGCGGCCGCTGCGCGCCGGCAGGGTGCAGGTGATGTGGTAGTTGTTGCCGCTCGACAGCGGCACCCGCGCGCTCTTGCAGAACTGCTGCAGGTCGGCCCAGCGCAGCGGCGAGGCCGGGTTCCAGCCCTGCCGGGTCACGTAGAAGGTCCAGTCCTTGGTCGCGTGCGGCGCGGTGGCGTAGAAGCTGAAGGTATAGCTGGCGCCGGAGCGCAGGGTGGTGGCCTGCCAGTCGCTGCGGATCACGTCGAGGCCGCGGAAGGTCGGGTTGCCGCCGCTGCACAGCTTGCCGTCGGGCACCACGGCCTGGTGATTGCTGTTGGCGTTGGCCTGGTTGATGCCGTTCCAGTCGTAGAACAACTGCGAGCCGGCCACTTCCCAGGCGGCGCGGCAGGCCGGGTCGGCGGGGTTTTCCTTGTTGCCGAGATAGCACTTGTAGATGCGGCTTTGCGGGTTGACGAAGCTGCCGTGGGCCCAGGCCGCGGACAGCGGCAGGCCGGCGGCGCACAGCGCGGCCGCAGCGGAGAGCAGGGACAGGCGGAAAGACGAGGACATGGCGGACATGACGACTCCTGACGAGGGGATAGGCGAAGGACACCCCCCGGCAGGTCTCGCAGTGGCATGACTCGTGCGCGATTGCGATCGCGTCTGGCGCGGGCCGTCTTGGTCCGCCGCGGCGTTCGCCGCGGGGCCGCAGCCTCGAAGCGGCGATCCTAGAGGCCGTTCCCGATGCGAATCTGTGTCGGCGGTCGCCTGCGCGCGCATGCGCCGGCGCACGGTCGCCGGCACCGGCGCGTAACCGCGAACCCAGTCACGCCACCAGGGCGGGACTGCGACGCGGTGTCGCTGGCGGAGCACTGCTGCTGGGCCATGCCAGGTCGATGCCGGGCATGCGGCGCGACGCGATGGGCGGGTGAGGCGAGGACATGTCGCGGCGCCGTCCTGGATCCTCGCGTTCGCGGGGATGACGGCGTGAGGAAGTGCTGCGTCCGCGCCCATCGCATGACGGATCGCCGCGCCTGCCGCGCCTACCGTCATGCCCGCGCAGGCGGGCATCCAGAGCTTCCGCGCCATGCGGCGGCGAGCCGGAGTGGCGAGGGGAGGGCGCGGTGCCGCCCCGGATCCCGTCTGCGCGGGGATGACGTGCCGGGAAAGGGCGTGCGCGCAAACGAAAAGAGCGGACCGAAGTCCGCTCTTTGTCGTTGCCGCGAAGCGAGCTGCCGTCGCGGCGAAGCGGGCGGCGGCGCGATGCCGCTTACTTGGCCGCCTTCTTGGCCACGGTCTTCTTGGCCGCCTTGCTCGCGGTCTTCTTCGCCGCCTTCTTGGCCGGCGCTTTCTTGGCCGCGGCCTTCTTCGCGGGGGCCTTCTTCGCCGCCGGTTCGGCTACGGTCTTGGCGGCCTTCTTCGCCGCCTTCTTGGCCGGCTCCTTCTTGGCCGCGGTCTTCTTGCCGAAGCGGCCGCGCATCGGCTTGCCGGTCTCTTCCAGCAGCTTGGTCACTTCCTCCAGGGTCAGCGAGGCCGGCTCGCGGTCCTTGGGGATGCGGCCGTTGAGCTTGCCGTCGCTGATGTAGGGGCCGAAGCGGCCGTTCAGGACCTGGATGTCGCTGCCGTCGAACTGCTTGATGATCCGGTTGCGGGCGATCTCTTCCTTCTCTTCGATCAGGAACACCGCCCGCGCCAGGTCGATGGTGTAGGGGTCGTCTTCCTTCTTCAGCGACGCGTAGGTGCTGCCGCGCTTGGCGAACGGGCCGAACCGGCCGATGCCGACGCTGACTTCCTCGTCGTTGCTCAGGCCCAGCTTGCGCGGCAGCTTGAACAGCTCCAGCGACTCTTCCAGGGTGATGGTGTGCATCGACTGGCCGGGACGCAGCGAGGCGAACTCCAGCTTCTCGTCGGTGTCCTTGTCGCCGATCTGGGCGTAGGGCCCGAACCGGCCCAGGCGCACGCTGACCGGCTTGCCGCTCTTCGGATCGGTGCCGAGTTCGCGCGCGCCGGTGGCCTCGGAGCGGTCGACCGATTCGGTCTTCTCCTCGACCAGTTCCTTGAACGGGCCCCAGAACTTCTCCATCAGCGGCACCCACTCTTCCTCGCCGCGCGAGACGGCGTCGAGCTCGTCCTCCATCTTGGCGGTGAAGTCGTAGTCGACGTAGCGGGTGAAGTGGCTGCTGAGGAACTTGGACACCGCGCGGCCGACGTCGCTGGGACGGAAGCTGCGGCCTTCCATGTCGACGTACTTGCGGAACAGCAGGGTCTGGATGATCGAGGCGTAGGTCGAGGGCCGGCCGATGCCGTATTCCTCCAGCGCCTTGACCAGGGCCGCTTCGGTGAAGCGCGGCGGCGGCTGGGTGAAGTGCTGGTCGGCGTGGATGCGGTCCACCGGCACGCGGTCGCCGGTCTTCATCGCCGGCAGCTTGCGGCCTTCGTCGTCGTCGTCGGCGCCCTTGGCGTCCTTGCCTTCCTCGTACACGGCCAGGAAGCCCGGATCGACCACGGTGGTGCCGGAGGCGCGGAAGCTGTGCTCGCTGCCCGCGGCCAGGTCGACCGAGACGGTGTTGAGCGTGGCCGGCACCATCTGCGAGGCGACCGCGCGCTTCCACACCAGCTCGTAGAGCTTGCGCTCGTCGTCGCTGAGGAAGCGCGAGACCTGCGAGGGGGTGCGCAGCGCCGAGGTCGGGCGCACCGCTTCGTGCGCTTCCTGGGCGTTCTTGGACTTGGTGGTGTAGGCGTTGGGCTTGTCCGGCAGCGCGCGGGTGCCGTAGTCGCGGGCGATCACGTCGCGGATCTCGCCCAGCGCGTCCTGCGACAGGTTGACCGAGTCGGTACGCATGTAGGTGATCAGGCCGACCGTGCCCTCGTCGCCGATCGCCACGCCTTCGTACAGCTTCTGCGCCACCTGCATGGTCTTGCGGGTGGTGAAGCCGAGCTTGCGCGCGGCCTCCTGCTGCAGGGTCGAGGTGGTGAACGGCGGCGCCGGGCGGCGCTTGCGTTCCTTGCTGACCACGTCGGTGACGTGCAGCGCGCCGGCGGCGGCCTTGACCAGGCGCGCGCGCGCGGCCTCGGCGTCGGCGCCGTTGGTGATGGTGAACTGCTCGAACTTCTTGCCGTCCAGCTTGGTCAGCTTGGCGGTGAAGGCCTGGGTGGGATGCGCGCACTCGGCCTCGACGGTCCAGTACTCGCGAGCGACGAAGGCTTCGATCTCCTCCTCGCGCTCGACGATCATGCGCAGCGCCGGCGACTGCACGCGGCCGGCGGACAGGCCGCGCTGGACCTTGCGCCACAGCACCGGCGAGAGGTTGAAGCCGACCAGGTAGTCGAGCGCGCGGCGCGCCTGCTGGGCGTCGACCAGCGGCGCGGCGATGTCGCGCGGCTGGTTCATCGCTTCCTTGATCGCGCGCGGGGTGATCTCGGTGAACACCACCCGGCGCAGCGGCTTGTCCTCGAGCAGGCCGCGCTCGCGCAGGATCTCGGCGATGTGCCAGCTGATCGCCTCGCCTTCGCGGTCCGGGTCGGTCGCCAGGTAGAGGTTGTCGGCGCTCTTGGCCGCCTTGGCGATGGCGTCGACGTGCTTCTCGTTCTTCTCGATGACCGCATAGTCCATCGCGAAGTGGTTGTTCGGATCGACCGCGCCTTCCTTGGGCACCAGGTCGCGGACATGGCCGTAGGAGGCCAGGACGGTGAAGTCCTTGCCGAGGTACTTGTTGATCGTCTTGGCCTTGGCGGGCGACTCGACGATGAGGAGGTTCTTGGCCATGGGTACTCCGCAGGACCGCGGGGGCGGCCGCTGCACGACAACGATTGCCTTGACAGACAAGGGGTTAAGAAGGCGACGCCCGCAGCTGCCGGCCGCGGGCGTTCAGGTTTCCTTTTTCTAGTGGAATCATGCGGCGGCTGGGGCTGTCAAGCCCGGCCTGCCGGAACCGCCAATACCTTGGCACTGAAACGGCTCAAGGAGGCGTGACGGCTCGGGGCCCGTTCAGGTAATAGTCCGCCCCCCTCAGCGCGACAGCATCGGCAGCAACGCCAGCACGGCGACGAAGCCGATCGTGAGCAGCCACATCAGCCCGCCCAGGACCAGGACCACGATCGCCACCGGGCCCAGGTCGCGGCGCTGCAGGTCGGGCTGGGCGGTGTAGGCCCAGCGGTCGACCACCTGGGTCTTGGCGATCAGGTCGTGCAGGCCGCGCTTGCGGTCGGTGAAGGCGATCATCAGATAGCCCACGCCGAAGGTGGCATACGACAGCCAGCTGGCCAGCCAGCGGCCGAAGGCGCGGCCGCGGCTCAGGCGGCGGCCGTCGAGGTCGACGGTCTTGATCCCGACCGCGCGCTTGCCCAGGGTGGCCTGCATCGACGAGGACTCGAAGCCGACGTAGTAGGCCAGGCTGAGCGCTCCCATGACCAGGTAGATCCCGCCGACCATCAGCGCCATCGCCACTTCCGGGTTGGACATCCACTTCTCGGAGGCGAAGCCCAGCGCCAGCACGAACACGGTCAGGAACATGCTGACCGCGTAGTAGGCGATGCCGATCAGCATCGAGTCGATCAGGTAGGCGGCCAGGCGCTTCCAGAAGCCGACCGCGACCACTTCGTGGCCGTGCACGACCTCGGCGATCTCGTCGACGCCGGCGCGCGGCGCGGCGTAGGGCGAGCCGCCGTCGGCGCCGGTCCGGGCCGTCTGCGCGGCTGCGGCCTGGGAGGCCGGCGCGGCGGCGTCGGCCGCGTCCAGGCGCGCTTCGAGTGCGGCCGCGATCGGATCGGCCGGCGCCGGCGCGGCGGGCGCGGCGAAGCCGGGCGAGGCGATCAGCTCACCGGCCAGCTCGCGCCAGGCCCGCCACTGGGTCAGGCCGTCGCGCCAGACCAGGGTGTCCGCGCCCAGTTCGCCACGCCGGTGCCGTTCGATCATGGCGTCCGCGCCGAGCGGTCCATGTCGGTTGCGGTCGGCGTCGCTGTAATACCACTGGGTCATTGCGCGGATCTCATCGGTCGGGGTGGGGCGGGGCGGGCGCGGCTCAGCCGCGGCACTGGGCCGGCAGGAAGCGGTCTGCGATCTCGGAACCGCAGGTCCAGGCGCCGCTGCTGCGGTCGTATTCCTGCCACAGTTTCTTGCCGTCGATCTGGTCGTTGCCGACCCCGCGCAGTTCCAACTGGATGCCGCAGCGGTCGCTGTCCTCGAACTCGCCGATTTCGACCTTGGCCACGCGCGGGCCGGCGTAGGCGGCGGCCGGCTTGAAGCCTTCGCTGGCGTTGTCGGGGCAGGCGTCGTGGGCGGCGACGTATTCGGCGACCTGGATCTTGAGCTGGCTGGAGGTCAGCAGGGCCTCGCTGATCTTGGCCCGTTGGGTGTAGTCCTGGTAAGCCGGCAGGGCGATCGCGGCGAGGATGCCGATCACCGGAATGGACAGGGCGGCGAGCACGATCAGCACGATCGCACAGCCGGACAGGCCGCGGCGCGGCGGCGGCGCGGCCGGGCGCGGGCGCGCCGGGGACGGGCCGGGACCTGGGGCCTGGTGGGCCTGGGCGCGGTAGGCGTGGCCGGCGCTGGGCGCCTGGGCGTCGCCGCCGGCCATCGGCTGCAGCTGGGCGGGCAGTTCCGGCGGCAGGTCCGGCGGCAGCGGCGGCGGATTGGACGCGAGCATGGCCTCGTCCAGGCCGAGTTCGCTCGACAAGCGCTCCAGCGGCTGCCATTCGCGCAGCCCCTCGCGCCACATCAGGGTGTCGCGGCGGATCCGGCCGGCGCGGTAATGGCCGCGCACGGCGTCGGCGTCGATCGGGCCGACGCGACCCTGGGCCGGGTCGTGGTAGTACCAGTTGCTCATTGCCTTCCCCCTGCTTGTGATCGCCGCCGCGGGCCGCCGGCGGGGCGGATGCGGGCGGACGACGGTCCTTGGTGACGTGTCGCCGGCGCAGCCAGCCCGACGCCGCAAAGCGGGCCGGGCCGAGGCGCGATCGGCGGCGTCGGCGCCTCCCCGGGCGCGCGACGGACGCAAGAAACTAGCACGACGGCGCACCGCGAAGGCGGTCGCGCCGCAGCAGGGAGGCCGCGCGGGCCGGCGCTCAGTGCACCGGCTCGGGCTCGTCCTCGAACATCTGGGTTTCCATCCAGGCGTAGGCCGCCTCGGAACCGGGCTGGTTGAACAGCACCATCAGCACCACCCACTTGAGGTCGTCCAGGTCGAGTTCGTCCTGGTCCAGGGCCATGGCGCGGTCGAGCACCAGCTCGCGCTGGGCGGCATCGAGGATGCCGTGTTGTTCCAGGAACAGCAGGAAGCCGCGGCACTCGACATCGAGCTTGTCGAGTTCGGGGCCGAAGTAGACCCGGGTCGGGCCGCCCGCGCGCGGCTGGCTGACGCTCGGCCGTTGCTGGGCCAGCGCATCCAGCCATTCGATGGCTTTGTTGATCTCGGCGGGGCTGAAACCGGCCTGGCCCAGTTCGTCGAACAGGGGGCCGCTGCGGAGCGAATCGCGGTCGCGGACCAGGTCCGCATCGTCGGTGAAGTAATGCTCGAACAGGTACAGCAGGACGTCCAGGATGCTCTCTTTCATTTCCCTCGGCCTGCGCCGCATGCGGCGCGGTGGGTCTCACAGGAGTTGCTGATTCACCGTATGACCCGCCGGCAGGAACACCGATACGGATTCAGCGGTTGCGGAAGTAACGGCCATGCTGGGCCGACACGCGACCTTCAAGCTCCATGACCAGCAGCATGGAGGACAGTTCCGCGGCCGTCAATCCGGTGCGCTGGACCAGCAGATCCATACCGGTAGGGTCGTGGCCCAGGGCCTGCCACAAGCGCTGGTAGTCGGGGTCGGCGAATTCCGAACCCGCGGCGACCGCGCGGGGATCCTGCGCGCGGTCCGTGACGGCTTCATGGCCACCGGGTATGGGGGCGGCCAGGCGCCGGCGCAAGTCGGCCGCCAGCTCGGCCGCCAGCGGGGCCAGGGCGGCGGCGACCTCGGCCGCGCTTTCGACCAGCCCGGCGCCCTCGCGGATCAGGCGGTGGCAGCCGCGCGCCAGCGGGTTGTGGATCGAGCCCGGCACCGCGAACACCTCGCGCCCGGACTCGGCCGCCAGGCGCGCGGTGATCAGCGCGCCGGAGCGCTCGGCGGCCTCGATCACCAGGGTCGCCAGGCTGAGTCCGGCCAGGATCCGGTTGCGGCTGGGGAAATGCTCCGGCCGGGCCTGGGTGCCGGGCAGATGCTCGCTGACCACCGCGCCCGCGGCGGCGATGCGCTCGCGCAGCTCGGCGTTGCTGCGCGGGTAGGCCAGGTCCGGGCCGGTGCCGAGCACGGCCACGGTCAGGCCGCCGGCCTCCAGCGCGGCGCGGTGGGCGGCGGTGTCGATGCCGGCCGCCAGGCCGCTGCTGACCGCCAGCCCGGAGCGAGCCAGGGCGCGGGCGAAGTCGGCGGCGTTGTCGCGCCCGCCCGGGGTCGGCGAGCGGCTGCCGACCACGGCCACCGCCGGGTGCCAGAGCAGGCCGGGCTCGCCGGCGACGAACAGGGCCAGCGGCGGGCTGGGCGCGCGCCGCAGCAGCGCCGGGTAGTCCGCCTCGTGCCAGCCGAGCAGGTGGTGGCCGGGCGCCTGCAGCCAGTCCAGGGCGTAAGCCAGCGCCGGCGACGGCGGCGCCTGCAGGCGCTGGATCTGCGCCGGCGACAGTTGCGCCGCCTGCCAGGCGCGCGGCCCGGCGGCGAGCGCGGCGGCGGGGCCGCCATGGGCGTCGAGCAGGGCGCGCCGCGGCGCGCTGGCGCCGGCGGCATCGATCAGGCGCAGTAGCGCGTGCGGGTCGTCGGGGGAGGCGATGGGCATGGGCGGCAGCCTAGCCCGCAAACGACGACGGCGCCCGCAGGCGCCGTCGCGTGATGCTGTCGGAAAACCCCGCGCCGTGCGCGGGGCGTCCGGACTCAGTACGGCGAGTCGGGGTGCTTGAGCTCGTAGCCGACCTTGGTCGGGCGCACGCCGTCCATGATCAGGGCGTAGCTGACCTTGTCGAAGGTGCGGAACACCATCGCGTGGCCGGCGAACTCGTCCGGCAGGCGCACCCGCGAGTGCTTGCCGAACAGGTCCTCGGCGCGGTCGGCGCCGATCTTGACCCGGTCCGGAGCGCTGCTGCCGACGCGCCAAGTCGAGAACACGGTGCCGTTGTCGATGCCGTCGCGGGCGCCGACCGACAGCGCGATCACGTCGCGCGGGCCGCCGTGCTTGACCAGGTCGGCCACCGCCAGGACCTGGGCCCGGCCGTAGTCGAACTGGGCCTTGGGCGGATGCGGGAAGAACTGCAGGTCGTAGGGCTGCGCTTCGACTGGGATCAGGCGGTCGCCGACCCGGATCTCGCGGTGGGTGGTGTCGACCACCAGGGTGCTGGCCTGCATGCCGCCCACGGCGCCGCGGCTGAGGGTGCCGGTGGCGACCTGGACCAGCTCGTAGCCGAGCAGCTCGCGGCCCTTGTCCGGCACCACCACGTCGGTCCAGATGGCTTCGAAGTCGACCGTGCGCTTGCCGCGGAAATCGAGGTCGGCGGCGCGCATGATGTCGCAGCAGGCCACGCGATCCAGGCGGGTGTAGCGCTGGCTCGGGCGGACCACGGCGTAGCGGGTGCCGGGGCTCTGCTCGGGCAGGTTCTTGATGTAGGCGACCTGGCCCTGGCTGACGCGCAGGCGGTCTTCCTCCAGGCCGACCACGTAGGGCAGCTGCTCGAACTGGTCGACCACGCGCAGGTTCTTCAGGAACGGCTCGATCTCCGACAGCGGGATGCCGCTAATCGGGGCCTCCTGGCGCGGGCCCGGCTTGACCTGGGCCGCGACCCGGTCCAGATACGCCAGGGAGATCACGTCGCCCGGGTAGATCAGGTGCGGGTTCTTGATCTGCGGGTTGGCCTGCCAGATTTCCGGCCACAGCCACGGCCGCTTCAGGAAGCGGGCCGAGATATCCCACAGGGTGTCGCCCCGCTTGACCACGTAGGTGTCGGGGTGGTCGCCGCGCAGTTCCGCCGCAATGGCGTACGTGGCGACAGTCAGCAACGCGGCGGCGAAAACCGCGCGGATCGGTTTAAACATGGCGGCCATCTACCTGATTCCCCTTCAGGGTGCCCTAAGCGGGCACCCGGACTATAGCCCAGAAGCTGCGTAACGTTAGCAGGCCTTTGCAGCCTATAACGGGGGTACAATGCAACCAAAGCTTGCGTATGTGACCCACGCCCCCATTTTTCGACGCCATGGCCCTTCTTCCCATCCTCGAGTTCCCCGACCCGCGCCTGCGCACCAAGGCCGTTGCGGTCGACCCTGCGCGCGTTACCGAGCCCGAGTTCCAGCAACTGCTCGACAGCATGTTCGAGACCATGTACGAGTGCCCGGGCATCGGCCTGGCGGCGAGCCAGGTCGACGTGCACCAGCGCTTCATGGTCATCGACGTGTCGGAGGATAAGAGCCGGCCGCTGGTGTTCGTCAACCCGCAGATCGTCGCCAAGTCCGGCGAGCAGGTCTACCAGGAAGGCTGCCTGTCGGTGCCCGGCATCTTCGCCGACGTGACCCGCGCCAACGAAATCACCGTGCAGGCGATCGGCCGCGACGGCCAGCCGTTCGAGCTGAGCACCGACGGCCTGCTCGCGGTCTGCATCCAGCACGAAATGGACCACCTCGACGGCAAGCTGTTCGTCGATTACCTGTCCCCGCTCAAGCGCGAGATGGTGCGCAAGAAGCTGGCCAAGCAGAAGCGCTTGTCGGCGTAACCGCCGGGAATCGGGAATAGGGAATGGGGAATCGGCGTCGCGACTTGGCGTTGCGACGGGTCTCCGTTCCCTTTTTCGTTTCGGTTCCATCGATTTTGCATTAGCGACGCGTGCGCCTTGGCGGCGAGGTTCGAGCCGCCGTAGCGCCTTTCCGATTCCCCGATCCCCACTTCCCATTCCCGCCCCATGCGCCTGATCTTCGCCGGTACTCCCGAATTCGCCGTTCCCTGCCTGCGCGCCGCGGCGCTCAAGGGCGAGATCGTCGGCGTGTACACGCAGCCGGACCGGCCGGCCGGGCGCGGGCGCGAGCTGGCGATTTCGCCGGTCAAGCGCGAGGCGCTGCTGCGCGGGTTTCCGGTGCTGCAGCCGGAGAACTTCAAGTCCCGGGTTTCGCGCGAAGCGCTGGCGGCGCTCAAGCCCGACCTGATGATCGTGGTCGCCTACGGTCTGATCCTGCCGCAGTCGGTGCTCGACATCCCGACCTACGGCTGCTGGAACGTGCATGCCTCCTTGCTGCCGCGCTGGCGCGGCGCGGCGCCGATCCAGCGCGCGATCGAAGCCGGCGACCGCGAGACCGGCGTGTGCTTGATGCAGATGGAGAAAGGCCTGGACACCGGCCCGGTGCTGCTGTCGGCCAAGCTGGCGATCGGCGACAACGAGACCGGCGGGCAGTTGCACGACCGCCTGGCCGAGCTCGGCGCGGAAGTGCTCGGCGACGGCCTCGGCCTGGCCCGCGCGGAACTGTTCCCGCGGCCGTGGGCGCAACCGGAGCAGGGCGTGACCTATGCGCACAAGCTCGACAAGGCCGAGGCGCGGCTGGACTGGGATCGGCCGGCGATCGCGCTGGCGAACAAGGTGCGCGCGTTCAATCCCTGGCCGATGGCCGATGCGCTGATCGCCGGCGAGCGCGTGCGCGTGCACGGCGCGGCGGCGCTGGCGCAGGCCCATGCTGCCGCCCCCGGCACGGTGCTCGGCGCCGGCCGCGACGGCATCGATATCGCCTGCGGCGAGGGCGTCCTGCGCATCCGCGTGCTGCAACGCGACGGCGGCAAGGCGATCACCGCCGCCGACTACCTCAACGGTCGTCGCGACCTGCTGGCGCTGAGCCGATGAGCCAAGACCACGATCCGGAAAAGCC
Source organism: Lysobacter sp. Soil_C_15 (assembly GCF_057657315.1). Classification (NCBI taxonomy): domain Bacteria; kingdom Pseudomonadati; phylum Pseudomonadota; class Gammaproteobacteria; order Lysobacterales; family Lysobacteraceae; genus Lysobacter; species Lysobacter sp. Soil_C_15. The sequence goes on along the minus strand of NZ_JBDGIR010000001.1, from coordinate 548,402 downwards.
GCCGCGCCGCCCGCCCGGCCGTCGCCCCTCGCTCGCCGACGAACCGGCCGCCGCGGCCAAGCCGGCCGCCAAGCCTGCGCTCAAGCCGCTGCCTTCGCCCGATCCTTATGCCAAGGCGCGCCGCGCCGGCGCGGCGGGGGAAGGCGAATCGTCGCGTGCCGGGCGTCCGGCCCGTGCGCCGACGAGGGCGGGCGCTGCGGATCGGCCAGGCTCCTACCGGCCGGCTTCCGACAGGCCGGCTTCCGACAGACCGGCTTCCGACAGACCGGCCTCCGACCGGCGCGGCGGCGAACGGCGCGAAGGCGGCAAATTCGGCGCCGAGCGGCGCGATGCCGGCCGCCGCGAGGTTGCGCCGCGCCGCGACGGCGATGCCCCGCGTGCGCGCCCTGCGCGCGCCGTCGGCGAACGCGACGAACGCCCGCGCCGCAGCGGGCCCGAACGCGATCGGCCGCGCCCCGGCGCCTCGCGTCCCGGATCGCAGCGCGGCCCGCGCTCCGCCTCCGAACGCTCCGATCGCGCGCGTCCGGCCGCGGCCGAGCGCCATCCCGCCCGCGGCGCCGCCCGCGACCTGCCGCCGGCCGACGCCGGCAGCGGCGTGCAGACCCGTGCTCTGGCCGCGCGCGTGCTCGACGCGGTGCTGCACCGCGGCCGCTCGCTCAAGGCCGAGCTGGCGCTGAGCCTGCCGGCGTTGCGCGACCCGCGCGACCGCGCCCTGGTCGAGGCGATCTGCTTCGCCGTGCTGCGCCAGCCGCTGCGCTACGAGCGCACCCTCGAAGCCTGGATGCCGCGGCCGCCGTCGGCGCGCGACGGCGAGCTGCGCGCCCTGCTCTACGTCGGCCTGGCCCAGCTCGACCCGCTGCGCCTGCCCGAACACGCCGCGCTGGCGGCGACGGTCGAGGCCGCGCGCGCGCTCGGCCATCCGCACCAGGCCGGCCTGGTCAACGCGCTGCTGCGCCGCGCCCAGCGCGACGGCCTGCCGGCGCTGGATCCGACCCATTCGCACTGGCCGAGCTGGTTGCGCGGACGCCTGCGCCGCGATTGGCCGCAGCAGTACGCCGAAATCCTCGCCGCCAGCGCGCTGCCGCCGCCGATGTGGCTGCGGGTCAATGCGCAGCGCGAAACCGCCGCCGCCTATCTCGCGCGCCTGGCCGAGGCCGGGGTCGAGGCCAGCGCCGGCCCCGGCGAAGCGGTGCGTCTGCAACACGCGCTGCCGGTCGCGGCGCTGCCCGGTTTCGACGACGGCCTGGTCTCGGTCCAGGACCTGTCGGCGCAGCAGGTCGCCGACGCGCTGGCGCCGCCGCCCGGCGCGCGCGTGCTCGACGCCTGCGCTGCCCCCGGCGGCAAGAGCGCGCACCTGCTCGAACGCGACCCGCAACTGCGCCTGACCGCGCTCGACATCGATGCCGCGCGGTTGCGCCGGGTCGAGGACACGCTGCGACGACTCGGCCTGTCCGAGCGCGCCGTGCTGCGCGCCGCCGACGCCGCCGAACCGGCGGCGTGGTGGGACGGCCTGGCCTTCGACGCGATCGTGCTCGACGCGCCGTGCTCGGCCACCGGCATCGTCCGCCGCCAGCCCGACGTGGTCCTGCATCGGCGCGAAACCGACCTGGCCGCCCTGGTCGCCGTGCAGGCGCGCCTGCTCGATGCGCTGTGGACCACCCTGGCGCCGGGCGGCAGCCTGCTGTACGCGACCTGCTCGATCCTGCACGACGAGAACGAAGGCCAGGTGCGCGCGTTCCTGGCGCGCACCGCCGATGCGCGGGTCGAGCCGCTGGACGCGCGCTACGGCCACGATCACGAGGTCGGCCGCCAGCGCCTGCCCGGCGAAGACGGCGGCGACGGTTTCTTCTACGCCCGCCTGCGCCGCGCCGGCTGAGGATCGGCCCCGGCCGGCCGACGATGGCCGGCCGGCGACACGATTCCGACGTTGCGGTAACGAATTCCTCAGCCCGGGCCTGGATAATGCCGCCCGGTCGACGCCGGCCGCGGCCGGGCGTCGCGGCCATGCCCCCTCCACCCGGCCTGAACGGCCTCGTATCATTCGCGCATGTTCAAGACCCTCCGCTCCCAGCAAGCCTGGCTGTTCTGGATCGTCGCCTGGCTTGTCCTCGGGGCCGGGCTGGGCCTGCGCGACCCCTGGCCCGCCGACGAACCGCGTTTCGCCCTGGTCGCCAAGCAGATGGTCGAGAGCGGCCAGTGGCTGTTCCCGCACCGCGGCACCGAGCTGTACTCGGACAAGCCGCCGCTGTTCATGTGGACCGAGGCGGTCTCGTTCCTGATCACCCGGAACTGGCGCATCGCCTTCCTGCTGCCGTCGCTGTTGGCGGCGATGGGCACGCTGTGGTGCGTGGTCGATCTGGGCCGCCGGCTGTGGACCCGCCAGGTGGGCTACTACGCCGGCTGGGCTTTGCTGCTGACCCTGCACTTCGCCTACCAGGCCAAGAAGGCGCAGATCGACCCGTCGGTGGTGTTCTGGATCACCTTCGCCAACTACGGCCTGCTGCGCCATCTGCTGACCGGGCCGAACTGGCGCTGGTGGGCGCTGGGCTGGTTCGCCGCCGGCATCGGCACGATCACCAAGGGCGTGGGCGCGATCGCCCTGCTGATGCTGGCGCCGGTCGCGCTGGCCGCGTTGCTGCGGCCGCTGCGCGCGCGCGACGGCGGCGGCCTGCTGGCCTGGACCGCGATGCCGGTGCGCGCCGGCATCGGCGACCCGCGTTTCTGGCTCGGCCCGCTGGCGTTCGTGGTTGCGGTGTCGCTGTGGATCGTGCCGATGGTGACCACCGCGCTGTCCAACGACGATCCCAGCTACCGCGCCTATCTCAACGACATCCTGTTCCGCCAGACCGCGGGGCGCTATTCCAATTCCTGGGACCACCACCAGCCGGCCTGGTACCACCTCGGGGTGATGCTGTCGATGTGGCTGCCGCCGATGCTGGCGCTGCCGTGGGCGCTGCCGGCCTGGCGCCGGCGCCTGCGCCGGATCGATCCGCGCTACCTGCTGCCGCTGGCCTGGTGGGCGCTGGTGATCGTGTTCTTCTCGATTCCGCACGGCAAGCGCGACGTCTACATCCTGCCGGCGCTGCCGATGGCCTGCCTGATGTTCGCGCCGCTGCTGCCGGGCATCGTGCGCAAGCGGTGGCCGCGGCGCATCGCCCTGGGCTTCGCCGCGGCGCTGACCTTCGCCCTGCTCGGGGTCGGCCTGTCGATGTGGTTCGGCGACCCCAAGTTCGAGGCCAAGCTGATCGCCGAGCGCGGCTTCACCGACGGCGGCCGCCAGCTGGAGGCGGCGATCCTGGCGATCGGCGCCTGGGGCCTGGCTTCGCTGCTCTGGTTCGGCCGACGCCGGCCGATCCATGCCATGGCCTCGACCCTGTGCGGGCTGTGGGTGCTGTACGGCCTGCTGGTCACGCCGGTGCTCAACGATTCTTCGTCGGCGCGCGGGGTGATGGTCAACGTCGCCCAGCGCATCGGCCCGCAGGCCGAGCTGGGCCTGGTCGCGTGGAAGGAGCAGAACCTGCTGCAAAGCCGCTCCGACACCACCACCTTCGGCTTCGTCATGGGCTGGGCCAAGCAGCTCGAGCACGGCCTGGCCTGGCAGAAGCAGGCGCCCGACCGGCGCTGGCTGCTGGTGCAGGAGCCGGCGTTGCCCGACTGCGTCGACCGCAGCCGGATCGAACTGGGCGGGCGCGCCAACCGGCGCGTGTGGTGGCTGGTGCCCTACGCCGCCCGCGCGAACTGCCCGGCCGCGCCGGCGGTGCGACCGCACGAAGACGATCCGGATTGAGCGTGACGTCCGGCCCGATCGCCGTGTCCTGGCCCGGCAGCGAGTCGCCGCGCCAGCGCTGGGCCCGGCATGCGCTGGAAGCCGGCCTGCTGTGCCTGCCGGCGTTGCTGGTCGCCACGCCCTGGGGCCTGTCGCCGTTCACCGCGTTCGCCCTGTTGGCCCTGGTCCTGGCGCCCGGGCGCCTGGCCGCCGGCTGGCGCGAGCTGGGCGGATCGCTGCGGCTGCTGTGGTGGCTGGTGTTGGGCGTGGTCGCGGTGGCGGTGGTGTCCAAGTTCCAGTTCGACGTGCGTTGGCGCGAAATCGACAACCGCCTGCGCCTGCTGACCCTGCCGTTCTTCGCCCTGATGGTGTACGCCTACCGGCCGTCGCGGCGCTGGCTGTGGCGCGGCGCGCTGCTGGGGCTGGCGGGCGGTTTCCTGATCGCGCTGATCCAGGTCGGCAGCGGCGCCGACCGCGCCGCCGGCTGGACCGCGAACGCGATCGTGTTCGCCGACGCGCTGATCGGCGTGGTGGTGATCGCGGTCTACTGCCGTCCCTCCGGCGAACTGTTGTGGACCACCGTCGCCTGCGCGCTCGGGGTCGGCGCGATCGCGCTCAGCGGCAGCCGCGGGGTCTGGCCGGGCCTGGCCCTGGTCCTGCTGGTCGGCCTGCTGGTCAGCGGCGGCCGCGCGCGCAAGCTCAGCTGGGCGATGCTGGCGGCGCTGGTGCTGGCCGCGGCGGCGGCGGTGTGGGTCGCGCCGCTGGCCGAGCAGACCCGCATGCACGAGCTGCGCACCGACGTCGACCGTCTGCGCGAAGGCGATGCCGAGTCTTCGCTGGGCGCGCGCCTGACCCTGCTGCGCCTGGCCGGCGAGACCTTCGCCGAGCATCCGCTCAGCGGCATCGGCGTGGGCCGTTTCGAAGAGGTGGTGCTGGCGACCCCGCAATGCCGGCCGCCGGCGCCGCGGATCGGTTTCTGCAAGCTCGGCCATGCCCACAGCGACCTGGCCGAGTGGGCCGCGACCATGGGCGCGCCCGGCCTGCTGGCGGTGCTGGCGATCTACCTGGTGCCGCTGGCGCTGTTCGCGCGCCGGTTGCGCGAACGCGCGGCCGGGCGCGCGCGCAGCGCGGCCCTGGCCGGATTGGTGTTGATCCTGGTCTACCTGGCCTGCGGCCTGACCCAGTCGATGTTCGCCCACCAGCTGATCGCGTCGTTCTTCGCCATCGCGGTCGGCGCGCTGTACGGCTTCGCCCTGCGCGAGTCGGACGAGGAAGACTGCGACGCCCTGCGCTGAGACGCGCGGCCGCGCATGCTCCTGCAGGAGCGGGGTAAGCCGCGACCGCGATGTCTCGGTCGCGCCGCGTATACGCCTGCCGGACCCGCGCACGTCGCGACCGCGCCGCACGGTCTGGCGCCGTATCCCGCGCCCGCCTCAATCCCGCCGCGGCGTAGTCACCGGCTGCCCGTTCTGCAGCAGCCACAGCATCACCGTCTTCTGCCGCACGTAGTTGGCGCGAACGTAGGCGTAGACCAGGCCGTGCCAGCCGTCGAGGAAGCCGCCGCGCAGCAGATAGCCGCGCCAGAAGCGCCAGGCCGGGGCCAGCACCAGCTTGGCCAGGGTCGCGCGCTTGCCGCGGGCGTAGTCGTGCTCGGCCATCATCCGCGCGTAGCGCTCGGTCTTGGCCAGCTGTTGTTCCAGCGAGCGATACGGGTAGTGGATCAGGTCGCCGCGCAGGGTCGCGACCGCGCCGTCGACGCTGGCCGCTTCGTGCACCTCGCGCTTGCCGCGCCAGCCGCCGCGGCGGCGGTCGAACAGGCGCAGCACCCGGTCGGGGTAGGCGTTGCCGTGGCGCAGGAACCTGCCGAAATAATCCGACAGGCGGGCGAAGCGATAACCGGCGGCGTCGGCGAAGCCGCGCGCGCGCGCCGCCTCGATCGCCGCGCGCAGTTCCTCGCTGACCCGCTCGTCCGCGTCCAGGCACAGCACCCAGTCGTGCGCGGCCTGTTCGATCGCGAACTGCTTCTGGCTGCGGAAGCCGTCGAAGGCCCGCTGCAACACGCGCGCGCCGGCCGCCTGGGCGATCGCCGCAGTGGCGTCGCGCGAATGCGAATCCACCACCAGCACCTCGTCGCAGAACGCCAGCGAGGCGATGCAGTCGCCGATCCGGTCGGCCTCGTCGAAAGCGATGATGCAGGCCGACAGGCGCGGACGTTCGGCGGCGGGCGAGGGCGTGTCGATGACGGCGGTCCGGCGGGGAGGCAGCGGGAGACTCAGGATACTCTCGGCCAGGAGTGAGTGGAGAGGAGTGAGCAGTGAGCGGAAGCAGGTGCGGCCAGGGCCCTTGCCCTTCCGCTCACTGCTCACTCCTCTAAACTCACTCCTCGCTCCCGCCGCCGCCCGCCATGTCCGATTACCTGCTCTTCGCCACCGAACGCTACGCCCTGCCGATCCTGCAGCCGCTGGCGGAGGCGTTGCACGCGCAGGGGCACGTCGCTCATGCCTGGTTCGCCGACGGCGCCGCCGGCTCGGCCCTGCCGGCGCCGGTGCGGCGGCTGGCGCCGGGGCGCGAAGGCCTGCGCGCGGCGGTGGCGCTGAAGCCGCGCGCGGTGTTCAGCGCCGCCAACTGGGTGCCGCCGTTCATCGCCGGGGCCAAGGTGCAGTTGTTCCATGGCTTCAACGTCGAAAAGCGCGACGACGCGCGCGGCCACTTCCGCGTGCGCGGCCTGTTCGATCTGTATTGCACCCAGGGCCCGGCGACCACCGCGCCGTTCCGCGCCCTGGCCGAGCAGGCCGGGCATTTCGCCGTGGTCGAGACCGGCTGGCCCAAGCTCGATCCGCTGTTCCGCGACGACGACGGCAGCGCCGCGCAACTGCGCGCGCGCGCCGGCGGCCGGCCGGTGGCGATGTTCGCCTCGACCTTCACCGAGCGGCTCAGCGCCGCGCCGCACCTGCTCGAGGCGATCGCCGCGCAGGTCGCCGCCGGCGAGCGCTACTGGCTGCTGACCCTGCATCCCAAGTGCGCGCCGGCACTGTTCGAGCGCTACCGCGCCCTGCAGGGCGCGAACGCGCATTTCGTCGAGACCGAGCAACTGGTCGCGGCCCAGCGAGCCGCCGACGTGCTGCTCGCCGACACCACCTCGGTGGTGTCGGAGTTCGTGGTCCAGCGCAAGCCGGTGGTGACCTTCCGCAACCGCGCGCCCAAGCCGCACATGCTGGATTTCGCCGATCCGGCGCAGTTGCCGGAGCAGCTGGCGCGCGCGTTCGCGCCGGACGCGTCGCTGCAGGCGGCGATCGACGCCTACGCCGAGCAGATCCATCCTTACCGCGACGGCCGCTCCTCGCAGCGGGTCATCGCCGCCACCGACGACCTGCTCGCCGGCCGTCTCGGCCGCCTGCGCAAGCGCCCGTTCACCGCCTTGCTGCGCGGCCTGCAGATCCGCCGCGAACTGGGCTATTGGGGACCGACGGGGTGAAGGGCGGGGGCAGAGGGACGAGTGGATAGGAGTGAGGAGCGAGGAGTGAGCGAACGCAGAAGCGATGCAGTCCCTCACTGCTCTGCGTGCACGTCCAGCCCTGACGTGCGCCCTCGCTTTGCTCACTCCTCACTCCTCTCCACTCGCTTCTCGCCTTTCCCCAGCAACCACAGCCGTATCGTCTTCTGCCGCGCCGTATACGCGGTGACATAGGCGTAGACCAGCCCCGGCCAGCCGTCGAGGAAGCCGCCGCGCAACAGGTAGCCGCGCCAGAAGCGCCAGGCCGGCGACAGCACCAGGCGCGCCAGCGAGGCGCGTTTGCCGCGGGCGTGGTCGTGCTCGGCCATCATCTGCGCGTAGCGCCGGCCTTTGGCCAGTTGGTGCTCGAACGAGCGGAACGGGCGGTGCAGCAGGTCGCCGCGCAAGGTCGCGACCGCGCCGTCGACGCTGGCGCTTTCGTGCACTTCGCGGTCGCCGCGCCAGCCGCCGCGGCGGCGGTCGAACAGGCGCAGCTTGCGGTCGGGGTAGGCGTTGCCGTGGCGCAGGTAGCGGCCGAAGTACTCCGAGCGGCGGGCGAAGCGGTAGCCGGCCGCCGCGGCGAAGCCGCCGTCGCGGGCGCGCTCGATCGCCGCGCGCAGGCGCTCGTCGATGCGCTCGTCGGCGTCCACGCACAGCACCCAGTCGTGCGCGGCCTGTTCGACCGCGTACTGCTTCTGGCTGCGGAAACCGTCGAACGGCCGGTGCAGCACCCGTGCGCCGAAGCCGCGCGCGATCTCGGCCGTGGCGTCGCGCGAGCCCGAGTCGACCACCAGGATCTCGTCGCAGAACGCCAGCGAGGCCAGGCAATCGCCGATCCGGTCGGCTTCGTCGCAGGCGATCACCGTCGCCGACAGCGTCGGGCGGCGCGGAGAACTGGCATGGTCCGGTAACGGCATCGTCGTATTCGCAGGTCAAGGTGGGCGCGCCGCAACCGCGGGACGCGCAAGACCATGATGGCGCGGACGCGTTGCGGCTTGATTGCTCCGCCGCCGCTTCCGTGACGACGTGCCGCCATGACCCCATCGCCCGCCGCCAGCGTCGTGTTCACCACCTACAACCAGCCGGCCTGGCTGGAGAAGGTGCTGCTGGGCTTCGCCGCGCAGAGCCGGCGCGATTTCGAGATCCTGGTCGCCGACGACGGCAGCGGCGAGGAAACCCGCGAGTGCATCGAGCGCCTGCGGCCGCAGGTGCCGATGCCGCTGCGGCACCTGTGGCAGCCCGACCAGGGCTTCCGCAAATGCCAGGCGCTGAACATGGCGATCCGGGCCAGCGCCGCCGACTATCTGATCTTCACCGACGGCGATTGCATCCCGCGCGCCGATTTCGTCGCCACCCATCTGCGCCTGCGCCGCCCCGGCCGGTTCCTGTCCGGCGGCTACCACAAGCTGCCGATGGAGACGAGCCGGCGCATCGACGGCGACGACATCGCCGCCGGCCGTTGCTTCGATGCGCGCTGGCTGCGCGCGCACGGCATGCCGGCCACGCGCCGCGATCTCAAGCTGACGGCGCCGCCGCGGCTGGCCTGGTTGCTGGACCAGGTCAGCCCGGCGCGGGCGAGCTGGAACGGCCACGGCGCCTCGGGCTGGAAGCGCGACATCCTGGCCGTCAACGGCTTCGACGAGCGCATGCGCTACGGCGGCCAGGACCGCGAATTCGGCGAACGGCTGGAGAACGCCGGCGTGCGCGGCATCCGCATCCGCCATCGCGCGATCGTGGTCCACCTGGACCATCCGCGCGGCTACGCCAGCGCCGAAAGCATCGCCTTCAATCGCGCCCTGCGCGCGCAGACCCGGCGCCGGCGCCTGACCTGGACCGAGCACGGCCTGCAGCAACAACCGCAACCGGACGCGGCGGCGGTCGGCGGTCTCGGTCCGGCCTGGCCGCAGCCGGCCGGCTGAGTTCCGCCGTCCGGCCGCCTCGGCGGCGCGCGCTCACCAACGCAGCGGGCGCCGCGCCAGCACCGCGGCCAGTTCGGCGTACAGCCGGCGCGCTTCGGCTTCGGGCAGGAAACGGATCCGCAACGGCGGCCCCAGCGCGCCGGCGCCGGCGGTGTCCAGCCACAGGGTCGCGGTACCGCAGCGGCGGTCGATCGGCGAGCGGGTGATCTGCAAGGCCTGCAGCTTGTCGAGCTCGGCGAAACGCCAGTAGCGCCGCCACCAGCCTTCGCGCACCGCGACCCACTGCGCATCCACCGCGTAGCCGATCCGGCGCGCGCGGCGCTGGGCCTTGAACGCCGCCCACGGCAGCCACAGCAGCGCCAGCGCGCTCAAGATCCCGACCTGCCAGTACAACGCGAACGCCGCCAGCGCGACCCAGGGCAGGTCGGGCAGGAACAGCCGCCACCAGGCCGCTTCCGGCAGCGGCCGCCACGCCAGCCGCTGCAGCTGCGCGCCCGGCAACAGCCGGTCGACCAGGGCGTCGCAGACCGGCAGCGGCGCGATCGGCGCCAGCTCCTTGAGCGCGCGGCCGTCGTCCTGGTCGCCGGCGCCGACCGTGTCCACCGCCAGCCGGCGCCGCGCCAACAGGCGGTGCAGCAGGCCTTCCTCCAGGGTCCAGGCCTGGATGCGCCGGCGCGGCACGGTAGTGCGCCAGCGCCCGAGCAGACCGCGTTCGGCGGTCAGGCGGCGGCCGTGTTCGCTGAGTTCGAAGCCGTAGTAGCGCAGCACCGCCAGCGCCACCGACAGCAGCTTGAGCGCGACCGCCAGGGCCAGCGCCAGGACCAGGGCCACACCGACATAGCCGAGCGCGTCCAGGTGATAGGACTCGACCCGGCCGAACAGCCAGCGCACCGCCTCGCGCATCAGCCGGCCCGGCACCTTGGCATTGAAGTCGGGCATGGCCTGGGTCAGCGCGGCGAAGCCGGCGCCGATCAGGACCAGGCCGCCGTCGGAGACCAGCCCAAGCCGCAGCACCTCGGCCGGCGGCAGGCGCAGCAGGACCTCGGCCGCCGGCTCGGCCTGGTCCGGCGCGGCCGCGTCGCCGCGCCGCCGCACCAGCGCTTCCAGGGCCAGCGCGTCGGCGAGCTTGAGCACCCGCATCTGCGCCTCCGGCTCCTTGCTGCCGGCCGATTCCAGGCGCACCTCGGCGACCCCGAACACGCGGTGCAGCACGGTCTGGTGCACGGCCACGTTCTGGATCCGCACGAACGGGATCTCGCGCAGGCTGCGGTTGAACAGCCCGCTGCGCACCACCAGGTGGTTGGCGCCGATGCCGTAGCGATAGGTCAGGTAGCGCCAGATCGACACCACGACCAGCACGCCGACGCCGATCAGCGACCACAGCTCGTTGCGGTCGCCGCGGCCGAACACCAGCAGGGCGATCAGCGGCACCACGAACTGCTTGAGCTGCTGGATCAGCACGAACAGCCACGACATCGGATGCAGGCGCCGGTCCAGCGCGGCCTCGCCGTGCGGCGCGACGGGCGGCGACGGAGCGGTCGCGGCGGCAGGCTCGGGCGCGCTCATCAGGCCTCGTCGTCGCTGTCGAGCTGGCGGCCCAGGCGTTCGCGCAGGCGCTCGGCGTCGGCGGCGTCGAGATGGTCGATCGACACCGCGCTGTGGCGGGTGCCGGCGGTGTGCACGACCAGGGTGGCCAGATCGCGCAGCCGCTGCAGCGGGCCGTGCTTGAGGTCCAGGTGCTGGACCCGGGTCAGCGGCACCAGCGTCTCGCGCTGCCAGGCGACCCCGCGGCGCACCGCGAAGCCGTGCGCGTCCAGCCGCCACAGCGTGTTGCGATAACGGCGCAGGCCGATCCAGGTGCCGATGCCGGCGCCGAGCAGGGCGCCGGTGAGCGCGCTGGCGGCGCCGACCAGCAGGCCGCGGGTCAGCACCCCGGCGACCACCCCGGCGATCGCGAACACCACCGCCAGGGAAATGCTGACGTCGATCGTGCACAGCAATTGGGCGCGCGGCGGCAGCCGTTGCCAGCCCTCGTCGGCGGCGGGCGCGTCGGCGGCGGGCGCCGGCTGGGCAGGGGCATCGGCGCTGGCGGGCGCGTCGGTCATCGTCGGTCGGCGGCTAGTGCGTGAAGCGCCGAGTGTAGCCGCGACGACGGCCGCGCAGTGCGCGTTGCGGCGCGCTCAGCGCAAGCGGTAGGGATTGTCGTCGCCGTTGCCGGACGGGCGCAGGGTGTAGCGCTTGTAGGTCCACTGGTACTGGGCCGGGTCGCGCCGGGCGATGCGTTCGACCGCGGCGTTGAGGGCGACGCAGGCGCGTTGCGGATCGGGGTCGGCGATGCCGGCCGGCGCGGCCTCGATGCGCAGCGCGAACGCCGGCTGCTGCGGATGCGCCGGCAGGCGTTCGCAATAGGCGAACAGCACGGTCGCGCCGGTGCGTTCGGCGAGCCGGCCGAGCAGGGTCATGGTCAGCGCCGGCACGCCGAAGAAGGGCGCGAACTCGCCGTCGCCGGCCTTGGGCTGCTGGTCGGGCAGGATCCCGACCACGCCGCCGGCGCTGAGCCGTTTCCATAGCTGGCGCACCGCCGCGCCCTCGGCGCGGACCTGGGTCACCCGGCCGGTGTCGCTGTCGGCGCGGACCAGGTTGAGGAAGGCCTCGCCGACCGCCGATTCCGGCGGCCGGTACAGGATCGCCAGCGGCGTACGCGAGGCCAGCCACTGGTTCAGCAGTTCCCAGTTGCCGTAGTGCGGCGCGGCCACGATCAGGCCGCGGCCGGAGGCGAGGGCGGCGTCGAACAGCTCGACCCCGTGCTGCTCTCGCAGCAGCGCCAGATTCTCGGCGTGCGGCCGGGTCCACAGGCGCAGGGTCTCGATCGCTTGGCGCGCGGTGGTGCGGACGATGGCCTGCTGCAGGCGCTCGCGCGGCTCCGGCGCCAGGTCCGGGTAGGCCAACTCCAGGTTGACCCGGGCGACCCGGGCCTCGCGCGCGGCGCGGCGTTGCCACAGCCAGGCCAGCGCATCGCCCAGGCCCATCTGCCAGGACCAGGGCAGGCGGCCGAGCGCACCGGCGGCGAGGTAGAGCAAGCGGGCGACGAAACGGGTCATCGCCCCAGTTTAGCCGCCCCCGTGTTTAGACTTGCGGGCCCGAACCGTTGTGGCGCCCGTCCGTATGTTGAGTCTGATCCAACGCGTCGCCCAGGCCTCGGTCGCGGTCGACGGCGAAACCGTCGGCGCGATCGGCCCCGGCCTGCTGGCCCTGGTCGGGGTCGAACCCGGCGACGGCCAGGCCCAGATCGCGCGCATGGCCGAACGCCTGCTCGGCTACCGGGTGTTCGCCGATGAGGCCGGGCGGATGAACCGCGGCCTGGCCGACACCGGCGGCGGCCTGCTGCTGGTCAGTCAGTTCACCCTGGCCGCGGACACCAGCAGCGGCATGCGCCCGGGCTTCAGCACCGCGGCCGCGCCGGCCCTGGCTGAACCGCTATTCAACCGTCTGGTCGAAACTTGCCGGGCGCGTCATGCCGGAGGGGTGGAAACCGGCCGCTTCGGCGCCCATATGGTGGTCAGCCTGGTCAACGACGGCCCGGTCACCTTCCTTCTCCGGTCCTAGATCCGTCCCTGCCTGGCCCCGGCCCTCCGGCCGACCCTGGCGGATCTGATATACTGGAGCGTTCCCCTATCTCAAGCAGCGGTGGCGCAGCCCATGGCCAACGAACGTCAGCCCCCTCCGTCCGATATCAAGCTCCTGATCTCCAAGGGCTTGGAGCAGGGCTATCTGACCTATGCCGAGGTCAACGATCACCTGCCCGACGATCTGGTCGACGCCGAACAGATCGAAGACATCATCGGCATGATCAACGGCATGGGCATCGAGGTGCACGAAGTCGCACCCGATGCCGAAACGCTGTTGCTGGCCGACGGCAATACCGGTAATCGCGAAGTCGACGACACGGCGGCCGAAGAAGCCGCCGCGGCGCTGACCGCGCTCGACGGCGAAGGCGGCCGCACCACCGACCCGGTGCGCATGTACATGCGCGAAATGGGCACGGTGGAGCTGCTGACCCGCGAAGGCGAAATCGCCATCGCCAAGCGCATCGAAGAAGGCCTGAACCAGGTCCAGGCCTCGCTCGGCCTGTTCCCGGGCACGGTCCAGCTGATCCTCGACGACTACGAGCAGCACAAGGCCGGCAAGAAGCGCCTGGCCGAGATCGTGGTCGGCTTCAACGACCACCTCGACGAAGAGCCCGAGCCGCCGGCGGCGGTCCTGCCGGCCGACGACAGCGGCGACTCGGACGACGAGGACGAGGAGGTCGAGGCCGGCGACGACACCGACGCCGAGGAGACCACCTCGGGCCCGGACCCGGTCGAAGTGGCCGCGCGCATGGAGGCCATCGCCGACCTGCACGGCAAGTTCCTCAAGGCCCAGGCCAAGAACGGCGCCGGCCACAAGACCGTGGCCAAGCTGCGCGAGGACATCGCCGCGGTGTTCGTCACCCTGAAGCTGCCGCTGGCCCTGACCGACACCCTGATGCGCAACCTGCGCGAGGTGGTCGGCTCGATCAAGGACCACGAGCGCAAGATCCTCGACCTGGCCACCCGCGTGGCCAAGATGCCGCGCAAGGACTTCATCCGCGCCTGGGAAGGCAACCAGACCAATCTGGAATGGGTCGACGAGCTGCTCAAGCGCAAGCAGAAGTGGTCGTCGGGCCTGCGCGACGTCAAGGACCAGATCATCGCCGAGCAGCAGGCCACCATCGAGCTGGAACAGGCCTCGCTGCTGACCCTGGCCGACATCAAGGAAATCAGCCGCCAGGTCGCCTACGGCGAAGCCAAGGCGCGCAAGGCCAAGAAGGAGATGGTCGAGGCCAACCTGCGCCTGGTGATTTCGATCGCCAAGAAGTACACCAACCGCGGCCTGCAGTTCCTCGACCTGATTCAGGAAGGCAACATCGGCCTGATGAAGGCGGTGGACAAGTTCGAATTCCGCCGCGGCTTCAAGTTCTCGACCTATGCCACCTGGTGGATCCGCCAGGCCATCACCCGTTCGATCGCCGATCAGGCCCGCACCATCCGCATCCCGGTGCACATGATCGAGACGATCAACAAGCTCAACCGGATCAGCCGCCAGATGCTGCAGCAGTACGGCCGCGAAGCGACTCCGGAAGAGCTGGCGAAGGAAATGGACATGCCGGAGGACAAGATCCGGAAGGTCATGAAGATCGCCAAGGAACCGATCTCGATGGAGACCCCGATCGGCGACGACGAGGACTCGCATCTGGGCGACTTCATCGAGGACACCAACGTCGAGTCCCCGGTGGAGGCGACCACCAACATCAACCTCTCCGAGACGGTCCGCGATGTGCTCGCCGGCCTGACCCCGAGGGAGGCCAAGGTGTTGCGCATGCGCTTCGGCATCGACATGAACACCGACCACACCCTGGAAGAGGTCGGCAAGCAGTTCGACGTGACCCGCGAGCGCATCCGCCAGATCGAAGCCAAGGCCCTGCGCAAGCTGCGTCATCCGAGCCGTTCGGAACAGTTGCGCAGCTTCCTCGATATCGACTGAGTCGGTCGGGTAGCGCACAGAACACGAAACAGGCCCCGCTCTCGCGGGGCCTGTTTCGTTTGCGCGGCCGGGTTCCTATCGTCGGCGCTGCGCGTGGTTCCCGGCGGGGCGCATGGTCGGCGCCGTGCGCGGCTTGAGCAGGTGTCCTGCGGCCCTAGGCCGGCACCGAAGCGAGGTACGCAGGCGCTGCGGGCCGACGCCAGGTTCGTGCGGACGAAGCCCAGGGCCGACTCGAGGCGCGCAGGCTCAGCCGTAGAAGAACTGTTCGTGCACGATCTTGCCGCCGCGCACCTTGTACACCGCGACCTCGGCCATCGGCATGCGGCCCATGCTCTTGTAGGTGGCGTCGATGCCCATCGCCAGGCTGAACCAGTCGCCGCCGACCGCCGGGTCGCTGCACCAGCTGTCGTGGATCTCGATCACGTCGTCCATGAAGCGGCGGCCTTTTTCGCGGATCGCCGCCAGGCCCTCGACGTTGCCCAGCGGTCCGGCCTGGTTGCCCGGCGCCTCGATGCTGACCGCGTCGTCGGCGTACAGCTCGTCCTGGATCTGCTCGTGCTTGCCGGCGCGACACAGCTCGACATAGCGATTGGCGATCTGCTGGGTGTCCATAGCGCGATCCTCGAAGGCGGGCGACCAGGATAGGCGCGGCGCGCACTGCAGCACGGCCGGATGCCGGGCCCCGCGCAGCGCTGCCGACGAGCGGCGCACCCGGTTCGCGCCGAAACCCGCCTTGCCCCTGTAGGAGCGGCGTCCCACGGGGATTTCCTTCGGTCATAAGCCGCGACAACCGCAGCGGTTCGATACCACGTTGCCTGCCGAAGCCCTGCACTGCGAGCGCTCGTGGCTGTCGGGCGCTCGGTTCGGTGCGCTTGCGTACGCCGCTTCGGCTATCGCGGCTCACGCCGCTCCTACAAGGGGGCGGCGCGGCCTCGACGGGGTGCGAACGACTATGGTTCTCTGCGCGTCCCTTGGTCGCGGCTCACGCCGCTCCTACAGAAAGCCGGTGCGCCGATACCGCCGCGAACCTCAGCGCTGCCGCAACCAGCGCAGCACTTCGTAGCAAGCGCCCATGGTGTGGTAGTCGGTCTTGCCGGCCGGGCTCTTTTCGTCGCTGTACTTGCGGTTCTCTCGATCGAGAATCCGGTACCAGGCTCCGTAGCGATGGTCGACCATGTGCTGCCAGACGTAGGCCCACAGCTTGTCGTACCACGCCCAGTACTGAGCCTCGCCGGTACGGATCGCCAGCATCGCCGCAGTCGCCAGCGATTCGGCCTGGACCCAGAAATACTTGTCGTCGTCGCAGACCGTGCCGTCCGGCGCGAAGCCGTAGCACAGCCCGCCGTGCTCGCTGTCCCAGGAACGGGCGACGGCGACGTCGAACAGGTGACGCGCGGTCGGCACCAGCCACGGCACGGTTTCGCCGCGCGCGGTGAGGTGGCGGTCGAGGATCAGCAGCAGCTTGGACCACTCGGTCTGATGGCCGGGCTGGTAGCCCCAGGGCCGGAACAAGTGCTTGGGATCGTCGCGGTGATAATCCCAGTCGATGTTCCAGTCGCGGTCGTAATGCTCCCACACCAGGCCGTCGCCCTGCGCCGCCTGGCGCTGGGTCATGTTCTGCGCCAGGGTCAGCGCGCGCTGCAGATAGCGCTCTTCGCCGGAGGCCTCGAATGCGGCCAGCATCGCCTCGCACATGTGCATGTTGGCGTTCTGGCCGCGGTAGCCGGTGAAGTTCCACTGCGCGTCGGCCTCGTCGCGGTACAGGCCGTGGGCCGGTTCCCAGAAGCGCGCTTCCAGCAGGTCCCAGGTTTCGTCCATCCACGCCGCGGCCTCGGCGATGCCGGCCTTGCGCGCGGTGGAGTAGGCCAGCAGCACGAAGGCCACGCCGTAGCAGTGGTTCATGCGGTCTTCGGCGCGGCCGTCGCGGATCGTCCAGGCATAGCCGCCGCTGGCCGGGTCGCGGTGCGCCTCGCGCAGGTAGCGCAGGCCGTGGCGGGCGCGCTCGCGATAGTCGTCGCGGCCGAACTCGACGGCCGCCATCGCGTAGTTGAAGACGAAGCGGGTGCTGCTGACCAGATGCCGGTGCGAGGCGTCGTAGACCGAGCCGTCGTCGCGGAAGTAATGGAAGAAGCCGCCGTTCGGATCCAGCGCCACCGGATCGTAGAAGGCCATGGTGTCGGCGACGTGCGCGAGCAGGGTCTCGGGCCGGCGGAAGTCGGGCAGCGGATGCGCGGGAAGATTCATGCGGGATACCGGATCGGAAGCGGGGCGGCGGTCAGGACTGTTCGCGGATCAGCCGCTCGACCTCGGCGGTGTCGGGCATGGCCGCGAACGCGCCGTGGCGGGTGGTGGCCAGCGCGCCGGCGGCCGCGGCGTAGCGCAGCGCGGCGACCAGCGCGGCTTCGTCGGCGATGAACTCGGCGAAGCCGGCCGCATCCACGCCCAGGCTGGACAGGCGCTGCAGCAGGCCGCCGACGAAGGCGTCGCCGGCGCCGGTGGTGTCGGCCGGAGCGACCCGGAAGGTCGCGACCTCGCCCTGGCGGGTGCGGGTATGCCAGCGGATCGGGGTGGCGCCGTCGGTGATCAGCACGCAGCGCGCATGGCCGTGCCACAGGCGCTGCAGCGCGGCCTCTTCGCCGCCCAAGTGGCGGGCCAGGAACTCGAACTCGCTGCCGCACAGCTTGATCAGGTCGGCCTCCAGCAGCGCCGCGATCAGACGCGGCGCCGGATCGACCTCGGCCGGCCACAGCGAAGGCCGCAGGTTCATGTCCATGCTGACCAGCGCGCCGGCCAGGCGCGCGCGGCGCATCCCGGCCAGGGTGGTCGCGGCGATGGCTTCCTCGGTCAGGCTGTTGGAGCAGACGTGGAAAATGCCCGCATCGACGAAGCCGTCGGCGCGGAAGTCGGCGTCGCGGAACAGCAAGTCGGCCGCCGGCGGGCGGTAGAAGCTGAAGCTGCGCTCGCCATCGCCGTCCAGCGAGACGAAGGCCAGCGCGGTCTTGGCCTCGCCGGTGCGGACCACGTCGCGGGTGTCCACGCCGTAGTGCTGCAACTGCGCGGCGATGAAGTCGCCGAACATGTCCTGGCCGAGCATGCCGACGAAGCGCGCCGGCGCGCCGAGCCGGGCCGCGGCCACGGCGACGTTGGCCGGCGCGCCGCCGGCGTACTCGACGAAATGGCGCGGCTCGCCCGGCGCCTTGGCCGGGCGGGCGAGGAAGTCGATCAGGGCTTCGCCGAAGCAGACGATGGCGGCGTTGCGCGATTGCGCGGGCTGCACTGCAGCAGACATCAATGCATCACTCCCGAAGCCTGGGCGCTGGCGTGCTGGCCCTGGCCGGCGCGGATGCGCGAGCCGGCGAAGCCGTACCAGACGATGAAGGCGTAACAGATCAAAGGAATTACGAACGATTGCTGGATGCCGATCCGGTCGGACAGCACGCCCTGCAGCCACGGCACCACCGCGCCGCCGACGATGCCCATGATCAGCAGGCTGGAGGCCTTGCTGGTCATCGGACCGAGCCGTTCGATGGCGATGGTGAAGATGGTCGGGAACATGATCGAGTTGAACAGGCCGATCGACAGCACCGTCCACATCGCCAGCGAGCCCTTGCTGCTCATGGTCAGCGCCAGCAGCGCCATCGCCGCGATCGCGAACAGCGCCAGCAGGCGGCGCGCGTCGAAGCGCTGCAGCAGCATCGCGCCGACGAAGCGGCCGACCATCGCCCCGCCCCAGTAGTACGCCAGGTACTCGCTGGCCTTGGCGTGGTCGATGTTGCCGATCTCCGGCGGCGAGATGTAATTGATCAGGAAGCTGCCGATCGAGACTTCGGCGCCGACGT
The DNA here is from genome assembly GCF_057657315.1 of Lysobacter sp. Soil_C_15. Lineage (NCBI taxonomy): Bacteria > Pseudomonadati > Pseudomonadota > Gammaproteobacteria > Lysobacterales > Lysobacteraceae > Lysobacter > Lysobacter sp. Soil_C_15. The sequence continues at coordinate 529,823 of NZ_JBDGIR010000001.1, read as the reverse complement.
AGAGGAAGATCGCGATCACGCCGTACAGCAGGTGTTTCTGGCTCAACACCTCGGCGAAGCTGTGGTGCACCGGGTCGGCGCTCTCGGTGGCCTCGGTCAGCGGCGGGATGCGCATGGCGTAGACGAACACCGCCAGCAACAGCAGGCAGCCGGCGATGATCATGTACGGCATCTGCACCGAGGCGGCCTCGTGGGCGCGGTAGGCGGCCTGTTCGGCGGCGCTCATCGCCGCCAGCTCGGCGGTGCCGAGCACCGCGCCGGACAGGATCAGCGGGCCGATCACGTACGGGAACACGGTGGTGCCCAGCGAATTCAGCGCCTGGGCCAGGTTCAGGCGGCTCGGCGCGCCGGCCGGATCGCCGAGCAGGCTGATGTAGGGATTGGCCGAGACCTGCAGCAGGGTGATGCCGCTGGCGAGCACGAACAGCGCGCCCAGGAACAGCGGATAGGACGGAATGCGCGCGGCCGGGAAGAACATCGCCGCGCCGATCGCGGCCACGATCAGGCCGATCACGATGCTGTTCTTGTAGCCGAACCTGGCCACCACCCGGCTGGCCGGCAGCGACATCAGGAAGTACGCGCCGAAGAAGGTCGACTGGATCAGCATCGACTGGGCGTAGTTCATCTGGAACACGGCCTTCAGATGCGGGATCAGCACATCGTTGAGGCTGGTCAGGCCGCCCCAGGTGAAGAAGATCGTGGTCACCACCGCCAGCGCGGCGGTGTAGGACATGTCGCGGCGGCTCATGCGGAAGCTCCGTTGTGCGGCAGGTGCACCTCGCTGCTGCTGCGCGCCTGCAGCCGCACCGGGGCGATGGTGTGGGCGCGCGCCATGTCCGGGTCGCGCAGGCGCTTGAGGATCAGTTCGGCGGCCTGGCGGCCGCGCGCGCGCGGGTCGACCGCGACCGTGGTCAGGGTCGGCGAGGCGACCGAGGCTTCGGGAATGTCGTCGAATCCGACCACCGCGAAATCGCCGCCGGGGCGGCGGCCGCGCGCGACCAGGCCGGCCATCAGGCCCAGCGCGACCGCGTCGTTGTAGCAGACCGCCGCGGTCGGCGCCGGATCGCGCACGAACAGCGCGCCGGTTTGCTGCGCCGCTTCCAGCCGGGTCGGCGCGCATTCCACCAGCCACTGCGGTTCCGGCTCCAGCCCGGCCTCGGCCATCGCCTCGCGATAGCCCTGGCGGCGCTGCCGGCACGAGGACGAATCGCGGTGGCCGCCGAAGAACGCGATGCGGCGGTGGCCGCGTTCGATCAGGTGGCGGGTGGCCAGGCGCGCGCCGTGGATGTTGTCCAGGGCGAGGAAATCCCAAGGCGTGCCGTCGAGTTCGCGGTTGAACACCAGCACCGGCGTGCGTTCGCCGATCTGGTTGCGCACCCGCGCGCCGTCGCTGCCCTCGGCCGGCGACAGGATGATCCCGGCCGGATCGTGCTCCATCAGCGAGGTCAGCACCGCCTGCTGGCGTTCGACCGATTCGTTGGTGCTGCCGAGCAGGGTGACGAAGCCGGCGGTGGCCAGCCATTCGTCGACGCCGGCGGCGAATTCGGCGAAGAACGGGTTGGACAGGTCGTTGATCACCAGCGCCACGCCGGTGGAGACCTTGCGCCGCAGGTTGGCCGCGCCGCGGTGATAGACGTAGCCTTGGCGCTTGAGTTCGGCTTCGACCCGGGCGCGGGTGTCGGCATGCACCAGCGGACTGCCGCGCAGCACCAGCGACACCGTCGCGCGCGACAGTCCGCAGGCGCGCGCGATGTCGGCCAGGGTGACTCGGCCACGGGGGGCGGGCGCGTCGTTCATCGTGAACACCTCGCTGCGAGGGGGGATCGAACCGAAATCATGGCTCCGGACGGCTTTTGGATCGTTCTAAATGCCGCCATCCTGCGGTCTAAGCCCCGCCGCTGCATTCTGCAATGCAGCATGAACGCGGTCGAGACGCGTGTTAGCTTGGCTTAATTTAGAACGATCTAAAAGGCCTCTGGGCCGTTTTTGCCGACCCGGACCCGTTCCTGCCGCCCAGTTCCGATACGGAGTGCCCCGGATGACCCGGCCGATCCCGTCGTCCCCCGTCCTGCCGTCCCGTCCCGCCGCGCGCCGTTGGCGCGCCGGCCTGGCCGCTGTCCTGGTCGCGGGCGCCTGCGCCGCATTCTGCGCCGGTCCCGTCCTGGCCGCCCCGGCCGGCGATGCCGGCCAGCGCGCCTACCGCGCGGTCGACCCCTTCATCGGCACCGGCGGCGAAGGCCACACCTATCCCGGCGCGACGGTCCCGTTCGGCATGGTCCAGCTCAGTCCGGACACCGAGATCAAGCCGCGCAAGGAAGCCTACGGCTGGGCCGCCGGCTACCGCCACGGCGATCCGACCATCGTCGGCTTCTCCCATACCCATTTTTCCGGCACCGGCCACTCCGACCTCGGCGACGTGCTGCTGATGCCGGTCGCCGGCGAGGTCAAGCTCGAGCGCGGCGAGGCCAAGACCCCGCGCAGCGGCTACCGCTCCGCGTTCCGCCACGACGACGAGCGCGCCGAGCCCGGCTATTACGCGGTCACTCTGGACGACTACAAGATCCGCGCCGAACTCACCGCCAGCGAACGCGTCGGCGTGCACCGCTACCGCTACCCGGCCGGGCAGAGCGCGCACGTGTTGATCGACCTGCGCACCAGCCTGTACGACTACCCGGGCAAGGTGCTGTGGTCGCGGCTGCGGCTGCGGCCCGACGGCACCGTCACCGGCTTCCGCGAAACCCGCGGCTGGGCGCCGGGCCGGCAGTTGTACTTCGCCATGCGCTTCTCGCGCCCGCTCAGCGGCCACGCCTTCCACGACACCGAGGCCGACGTCGTCTACAAGGGCTTCCCGCCGCCGGGCGAGAAAGACCCGCGCCAGCGCGCCCAGATCGAAGGCCGGCAACTGGTCGCCAGCCTCGACTTCGCCGACGCCGCGGGCCGGGACCTGATCGTCAAGCTGGCGATCTCGCCGGTCAGCGAAGACAGCGCCATCGCCAACCTCGAGGCGGAAGTGCCCGGCTTCGATTTCGACGCCGTGCGCGCGCAGGCGCGCCAGCGCTGGAGCGAGGCCTTGTCCGCGGTCGAGCTGGACGCGCCCGAGCCGCAGCGCAAGAGCTTCTACACCGCGCTCTACCACAGCCTGCTCGGCCCGACCTTGTTCATGGACGCCGACGGCCGCTACCGCGGGCCCGACAACGCCGTGCACCAGGCCGAAGGCTGGACCAACTATTCGACCTTCTCGCTGTGGGACACCTACCGCGCGCTGCATCCTCTGCTGACCCTGGTCCAGCCCGAGCGCCGCAACGCCGACTTCGTCAACTCGCTGCTCGCCGCGCGCCGCCACAGCCCTTACGGCGTGCTGCCGGTGTGGGCCTTCCACGGCCAGGAAACCTGGTGCATGGTCGGCTATCACGCGGTACCGGTGATCGCCGACGCATACCTGAAAGGCATTCGCGGCTTCGACGCCGACGAGGCCCTGCAGGCGATGGTCGCCAGCGCCGACTACGGCCCGTACGACGGCATCGCCCAATACAAGCAACTGGGCTATGTGCCGATCGACGAGGAGGGCGAGGCCGCGTCCAAGACCCTGGAATACGCCTACGACGACTGGACCATCGCACGCATGGCGGCGGCGATGGGGCGCAAGGATGTCGCCGCGAGATTCGAAAAGCGGGCCGGCAACTGGCGCCACGCCTTCGATGCGTCGACCGGCTTCATGCGCGCGCGCAAGCGCGACGGCGCCTTCCGCGAGCCTTTCGATCCCAGCGCCAGCGGCTACGGCACCGACTACACCGAAGGCAACGCCTGGCAGTACTCCTGGTACGTGCCGCAGGACGTCGCCGGCCTCGCCGCCGCGCACGGCGGCGAGCGGAAACTGATCGAGCGCCTCGACCAGGTGTTCGACGCCAAGGTCGACCCGAAGGTCTTCGCCCACATGGAAGACATCACCGGCCTGATCGGCTGGTACGCGCACGGCAACGAACCCAGCCACCACGTGGCCTATCTGTACGCCTACGCCGGCCAGCCCTGGCGCAGCCAGCAACGCCTGGCCCAGATCATGGCCAGCCAATACGCACCGCGCCCCGACGGCCTGGCCGGCAACGACGACCTCGGCCAGATGTCGGCCTGGTACGTATTCACCGCGCTCGGCTTCTACCCGGTCGCCCCCGGCAGCAACGAATACGTCATCGGCCGCCCGTTCCTGCCCAAGGCCACGCTCAACCTGCCCAACGGCAAGCGCTTCAGCATCGTCGCCGAAGGCTTGGGCGATGCGCGGCCCTACATCGGCGGCGCGACCCTCAACGGCCAGCCGCTGGACCGCGCCTACCTGCGCCACGACGAGATCCTCGCCGGCGGCGAGCTGCGCTTCGTCATGCAGGCCGAACCGGACAAGGCCTGGGCCACGGATCCGGCAGCGAGGCCCTACTCGATGAGCGCAAAACGCTGACCGGCACGCGCCGCGGTTTTCACCTGCGGCCTCGGCCTGCGCACGGGCCCGACGCGCCGGAAGCTCGCGGTCCGACGCGAAAATCGCAAGCTCGTCCCGGTTCGTTGCCGGGCCGGCGCGGAAAATCGGCGTCCGCCGTGCCGCAAGCGCGGACCGGTGAACCCTTTCGCTTACGATCGCGCGCGTTCGATGCCGATCGACGGCGCCGAGCTCTATATGGAACGGATCGGCCGGGGCGGTGCCCCGCGCACCCCGCCGGTTGCGGCGATGCGCGATCCTGGCGTCGCGCTCAGTCGGCCTGGCCGGCGCTTCGCTGGGAAAGGTTCTCGTCGGCGCGCAGGTACACCGCGATCAGCGGTTCGTCCGGCCGCGCCGCCTCGGCCGAACCCAGGTCGAAGCCGATCCCGGTGCCGGCGATCGATGCCTCGGCGACCGCCAGCAGGCGTTGCGCGCGCTCCATGGTTTCGTCGCCGCGCAGGACGACCACGATCTCCGGGCTGCCGGTCACGCGGTCGATGTAGTCGCCGGCGCGCTGGTCGATGCGCTGGTCCAGCTTGCCGATCACTTCGCCGAACAGCTTCTCCATCGTGCGCTCGCCGCGCTGGCTCACCTCGTCGGCGTAGCGGCGCACACGCGCGATCGCGACCCGGTAGCCTTCGGCGTCGTCGGCGGCGACAGCGGCCTGCGGATCCTTGGACAGGGTTTCGGCGATCTTCTCGTAATGCCGGCGACAGTCGGCCTCCATCAACGCCATGGTCACCCGCGACAGGGCCTGCATCGACCGGGCCTGGTCTTCGCTCAGCCGGCGGGGCTCGCGGTCCATCACGCAGACGGTGCCCACCGCCGAACCGTCCGAGGTCACCAGCGGCATGCCGGCGTAGAAGCGCGCGGTTCCGTCCTGGACATAGGGAAAGGACGCGAACCGGCTGTCCTTGGCCAGGTCCGCAACCTGGAATACCTTGCCCGGCTCGCGGATGGCGTGGTCGCAGACGGCGACCGAGCGCGGGGTTTCGGTCGCCGGCAGGCCGAGGTTGGCCTTGAACCACTGCCGGTCCCGGTCGACCAGCGACACCAGGGCGATCGGCGCGTCGCAGATCGACGCAGCGATGCGCACGATGTCGTCGTACAACGGGTCCGGCGGCGTATCCACCGCCTTCAGCTTGTCCAGCGAGCGTTGGCGTTGTTCTTCGTGGGTCGGTTCGTTCATGGCGATCTGCAGGTCTGTCGTCCGCATGCCTATCAAGCTGAAGCGGCCGCCGTTAGCGAGGCGCGAAAATCCGCTAAGCCGCCGAGGAAACGGGCGATTCGGCGGCCGGGCGCCCGCCGCCGTCGCTGCGGGCTGGCCGTCGCAAAAGGCTGCGCTCGCGATCGGAATTTCGTCACGGTTTTGCCGGGCCCGCAATCGGCCACCCGCATTCCGGCGTTGATCGGTCCGTCCCGCGGATCGCATCGTGCATGGTTCATGGCGCATGCGATGTTTCCCGTCGGACTTCATCGCCGAAGTTCTCGATCAGGTGCGATCCCCGCGTCGCGGCCGCTCGTCGGCGAACGATGCGGCATGGCGCCGGCCGGCTGGCGCCGCATCGCCGGCCGATGTCCGTATCGGCAGTGCGACGTCTTCGAGCTCCGATTGTTCGGCGCGGTGCGATCCGGCTCGGGGCGCTCCAGGCATGGATGATGTGCGGGTGTTTGCAGCTCGCAATGTCTAATCAAGCACATTCAAGCGGCGCTGTTGCGCGAATGAGTTCCGATGCGTAGGGGCGTCGCTTCGTCTTGTGCGTTTCCGCACAGCTTGCGCCGAGGATGCGCGCATCCTATGCCGCAGTGGCGCACGACCGAATCGGACGCTGCCGCTTGCGTAGGCGATGCGAGGTCGGAAGCATCGGTCCTGGGGGTTGCCGGAAGCGTCGTGCGATTGCGTTCGTAGGTGGGTGGAGCCTCGTCATGTTCGGTAGGGGATGGACGAGTACGCGCTCAGGGATCGACAGGGGCGATTGGATTGTGTTGTCGGCAGGACGAGCACCATGGCGCCGACAAGCGCGGCCGATGTGGGGCAGCGAACGACCGCCCAGCAGGCAGGAGGTCTTGTGATCGCGGAAGCATTGCTGGACTTGCTGGCCGACATCGCCCGCTGGCTGCACGTGCTGGCCGCGGTCGCCTGGATGGGGTTCGGTCTGTGGTTGCGGCGCCTGGCGTTCCGTGCGCGCCGGCTGGTCGGCCAGGAGGCCGAACTGGAAGTCTGGGATACGCACAGCCTGGGCTTCTGGCGAACCAGCAAGGTGGCCGTGCCGAGCGCGGCGCAGCTCGAAGGCCTGGTCTGGTCGTTCAACCAGATTCGTTGGTTGTTCGCGACCGGCCTGCTGTTGTTCGCGCTGATTTACTACCGGCAGCCGTTGGCCTATCTGGTCGCCCCTGACATCGCCGCACTGTCGGCACGCGAAGCGATCTGGCTTTCGCTGCTGGGCCTGTTCGGCGCGCCGCTGATCAACGAGGCCGTCAATCGCATCCCGCTGCGCCATCAGGGCGCGTATGTCGCCGCCTGCTGGCTGCACTTGCTGGGATGGACCTATCTGTACGCGGGCTTGTACTCGCAACACGGCGCGATGATCCAGATCGGCGCCATGCTGGGCGTGACCGTCGCCAGCAATATCCTCGGCTATCTCTACCCGGCGACCCGCGAAGCGGTGGATGCGCTGATCAAGGGCGAGCGCCCCGATCCGGACAACAAGCGCCGCTGGGACCGGCGCAACCTGCATTCCTACTTGTTGCCGGCCGTGGTGTTCCTGATGCTGTCCAGCCACATGGGCGCGATGGTTCGAAGCAACGGCCACCCCTTTCTCACCATCGCCGCGGTGCTCGCGCTCAGCACGGCCGGGCGTTGGGTGCTGGAGCAGACGCACCGCAACGGCGGCGCGATGCCGCTGTGGCTGCGGTGGGTCAGCGCGATGGCGGTGCTGGGGTCTGGCTTGGCGGGCTGGATGGCGTGGGCGATGGGCGGGTGAGCGTCCTGCTGCGCGAAGCGCACGGCGACCCGGACGCAGCGCCCGGGTCGAGCGGATGCCGCTTTCTTGAGCGCGCCTTTTGAGCCAAGCGCCGCCGATCGCGGTCGCCGCCTGCGAACCGGCGCTGTTGCGCGGCCTGCGATGTGCGATGCCGTGTCCGTCCGATGCCGCCAGCGGCCCCGCCACGTACGCCCGGGTCGAAGCCGTAACGGTGCGGCAAACGTATCCGCGCGGCAGGCGCACGCCAGCCGCACGCGGCGGCGGAAGCATCCGCCGGACAACTGCGACGTCCATCGCCTTTTCGCGCGTTGCGCCGCCGGCGAAGCGCTGCTTGCGCCGGTCCGCCGCAGGCAGCGGAATGCGCCGGCTAAATGAAAACTGAATGCTTCGCCGAAGCCCGGAGCCGACCCTTGAAACCGATCCGCTGGACCCTATCGAGGGCCGTGGACGGACAGTCCGTCCTCATTGACCAATGGAGACCTTGCCATGAACGCTATGGTTCGCAATCCCCAGTGGCCGATGCAGGGCGCGTCGAAGGGCAATGATCCGATGCGGCAGTTCATGGATCAGCTGTTCAACGATGTGCTCCTGCGCAGCACCACGAGCGACGAGTCCTCGGTCGTCACCAGCCAGTGGGTGCCGCTCGTCGACATCGTCGAGGAGAACGACAAGTTCCTCATCCTCGCCGACCTTCCCGGGGTCGATCCGAAAGACATCGACGTGCAGATGGAGAAGGGCATCCTCACCATCCGCGGCGAACGCCGCTTCGGCCGCCAGGCCGAGTCGCAGAGCTTCGCCCGCACCGAGCGCCGACACGGCTCCTTCCATCGCCGCTTCGCGCTGCCCGACAGCGCCGATCCCGAAGGCATCTCCGCTTCGGGCAGCAACGGCGTGCTGGAGATCGTGATTCCCAAACGCCCGGAAACCACGCCGCGCCGGATCCCGGTCGGTCTGGTGCACAACGCCTGAACCCAGCGCGGCCCGCCACGGCGGGCCGCGCTGTTTCCCTATCACCACGGGGACGACCGCCATGGAGCGCATCGTCGAAGAAGCGATCGCCTCGCTGCAGGCGCAGCTGGCCGCGCAGCAGCTGATGCTGCTGAGCCTGGTCAAGACCCATCCGCAACCGACCGCCTTGCTCGAGCAGTGGCGCGGCCTTTGGTCCGACGCCGCCGAGCGCAAGTCGGCGCTGCCCAGGACCAGCCGCCACAGCGACCTGGTACGCGAGCGCTGCGAGGATTTCGCCGAGCAATGGACCGCACAGCTTGTCGATGAGAGCCTGGGCCGAACCGCAGACAGCGGATGACGCCGTCTCAGCCATCGATCAGCCAACGCGCGGTGGCCATCATGCGCAGCCGCGCGCTGGCGTTGATCGACGGCGTGTGCAGCAGGCGCATGTCCATCAGATAGACGTCGCCGGCGCGGCCGCACATCTCCAGCAACTCGATGCCGAGAGGGGCCAACCGCCGTTGCAGATCGGCCGGGTCCTTCAGCAGCGCGCGCAGCCGCGCGGCCAGTGGCGGCCGGCCGGCGAGGCGATGCGATCCGGCCAGGGCCAGGGTGGCGCCGCCGTGGGCGGCGACATCGTCGATCAGGAAGAAGGCCTGGATGCCGGGCAAGCGCTCGCCGGCGGCGATGTCGACGTGCCAGTTCAGTCCCTGCAGCGTCCAGTCGCCCTGCGCCGGCGGCGACAGCAGCAGCTGCGCGTCCTGGATGGCGGCCGACGCGCGCTCGCTGAGCTGGGCGATGCGCTCGGCCAGCGCCGGCGTCATCAGTACGGACTGCAGCTGCGGCGCGCGCACCGCCGCCGAGCAGCGGCCGATCTGCTGGAACACCGGCAGCCGACGCAGCGCCACTGCCCCCTTGCCCTCGAGCAGGCATCGGGCCTGGTCATGGATCGAGCGGCGCAGCGGCGCCAGCGCCTTGGAACTGTGGAATCCTGCGAGCCGCAAGTAGCCATGCTCGCGGAAGAACGCCGACTCGGCTGGATTCGCGCGCGGCATGGCGGCCGGAACGGTGGACGGCGCGCCGCTACTTCAAGCGCAACATCGCTACCGTATAGGCCGCCAACATGCCGGCGGCGAAACCCAGCATCGGCAACGCCCGTTCGGGCCTGCCCACCGCGTGCAGCAGGCAGAAACCGATGGTCGCTACGGAGCAGATCAACAGGGTCTGGTTAAGCGACTTGGCCAGATCGTCGGGGCTGGCGTGTCCCAGGTTAGGGCGAAAAACTCCCAGAAAGCGAGGATGGGAGGCATTGACGACAAACGCGAGGGCCGATAGCAGCGCACTGAGCAGGAGCTCGCCGAGTTGGGTCAGTTCCATCGACGCATTTGTATCCGAATGAAGACCAGGGCGGGGCCGCCGCCACGAGCGCACGCTATCAGTCGTGGATGCGCCCTGACAAGTCGGGTACGAGGCGCTCGCGTGCCAAGCCTGCGCCGGCCATCGCCGCGCTTGCGGTCGCGCGCGTTCCGGATGCGAAGGCGGGACCGCGAGCGGCCCCGCCTTCGCGCGCGAGGCTTGCGCCGCAAGCCGACGCTTACATCTCGACGATCGGCCCGTTCGGGTCCGGCGGCGGCGGACAGCCGTGGCTGGGCGTGCATACCCCGATCAGCCGCCATGCGCCGGCCCGGCACTGATAGAACGAGCCCGGGTCGTACGGATGGTCGTAGGCGACCTGGAACAAGTGGCCTTCCGTCTCTGCGGTGCAGGCGTAGGTAGGCTCGGCGGCGACCGGCGAAGCCGAGCCCATCAGGGCCGCGAACAAGGCGAGCGCGGCGGTTCTGGCAATCCATCCCTTCATGCGGTTTTCCTCCGTTGAAAGCCGCCGCGATCCATCCCCGACCAGGCTGTGACGGCGCGCGCATCGCGTATCGCGACGACGCGAGCCTGCCGAAAACGGCGGCGATTTCCGGCGCGCCTGGAACGGGCGACGCTAGCACATGATGCGTCGCATCATGCGCGGGCCGGTCTGCCGGCGCCGATCGAGCGACGACGTTCGACGCGGCGGCGGCTTGCGTCGTGCAGGCGCGCGAAGCGATGGATCGACGGCGAGGCCGGCGGCGTCAACGACGGGGCGCTGTGTGCCCGGGCGGCAGATAGAACCCGGCGATCTTCGGGATGAACCGTTGCGGATTCGACCCGGCAAGATTGGTCAGCACGATCACCGCCAGGCCTTGGTCCGGATAGACGACGAATGCGGCGCGGGCGCCGCCGATGCCTGCCACCCGCCGAGGCGGCGTCGCCTGCAGCACCGGCCAGCCGAGGCCCCAGTCCGCGTCGCCGCCATCGCTGAGCTTTTCCGGCGTCCACATGCGCTGGACCGTGGACGGGTCGATCAGTCGCCCGTCCGACAACGCGACCAGCCAGCGCGACAGCTCGCCGGCCGTGGTCTGGATGCCTCCGCCCGACCACAGGCTATAGGGGATGTCGTAGAACCAATGCGACAGCCGATCGCCGTCGTCCGCGGCCAAGCTGCCGCGAGGCGAGAGGCTGTAGACCGTCGCCGCATTGGGTACCAGGTCGTAACTGTCGCCGAACGTGGTCGAAGGCATGTTCGCCACGGCGAACTGACGCTCCGCCAGGAAGCGTTCGAAGGGCCGATGGGTCAGCCGGGTCACGATCTGCGCCAGCAGGCCGTAGTTGGTCTGGTTGTAGGCGAATCGTTCGCCCGCCGGCGCTTCCAGCGGTCGCTGCTTGACCGCCGTCCAGGCTTGCGACTCGGTGCCTCCTCCCACCAACCCGTCGCCGTCGACGATGTCGGGTAGGCCGGAAGTATGGCCGAGCAATTGGCGCACGCGGATCTCGCGCCAGGCGAGCGGCAGATCGTCCAGATAGCGCGAGATCGGAGCATCCAGCTCCACCCGCCGATCGGCGACCAGTTGCATCAGCGCCACCCCGGTGAAGGGCTTGGTCGCGGAATTGATCGGGAACAGCGTCGTATCGTTCACCGGGACGCGGTTCTCGACATTGGCGAAGCCATGGCTCTCCGACAGCACGACCCGCCCGTCGCGAATGACCGCGACTTGCAGCCCCGGTATCCGCTGCTCCTGCATGGTCTGGCGGATGAACCGGCGGGCCTTGCTGTTGGCCTCGTCCAAGGCGTCGGCCGCGGACGCCAGGCACGGCACCGTCATCAGGATCGCAACAAAGAACGCGGCGGCAGGTTTCGTTCCAGACAGCATGCGGGCTTCCCTTGGGTGGTATTGGGCCGTCTTTGCGACGGCCTGTGTGCGATGCGTTTCGGCGGCGAAGGGTTTAAGGCGCCATCGAAGCAAGGGCTGGCCGAGGCCGCTCCCGGTCCAAGAGCGCGACAGATCCATGGGAAAGTGCCATGCCCCGATTTCCCGCTTGCCGTTCCTTGGCTTATGCGGTTCACGAGTCGGGCGTTGCTGCGTTGAACGCAAGCAGAGGCGACCCACGGCATCGGCCGCCGGCCTGCTGCGCGTCTGGCTTCGATGTGCGGGCCGTCCTCGGCCGTCCGTGCCGCTATCGCGGCCCGCCCTTCGCATCGACCTCATCCAGGTGAAGATTGAAATGAATCGGGTCATCTCGACGCAGGCGTGGAAAACCTTGGCGCAGTCGCTGGGCGTGGACGAAGCCGGCCTGAGAGCTGCGGCCGAGGTCGAGTCCTCGGCCAGCGGATTCGTGCGGCCGCCTTCGCAACTGCCCAAGATCCTTTCCGAAGGCCACGTGTGGCCTCGCCAGGCCAAGGGGCGCTTCGACGCAAGCCATCCCGAGCTGAGCTATCCGCATTGGGACCGAAGCAAGTACTCCGGCTCGGTGGCCGGCGAGTGGCGGCGGCCGGACGCCGCCAGCGCTCTGGATCGCGTGGCCGCCTTGGAGTCCGCGAGTAGGGGCGCGTTTCAGATCATGGGCTTCACCTACGGAATATGCGGATTCGACGACGTCGAAGCCTTCGTCGCCGCGCACAAGCAAAGCGCCGACGCCCGGTTGGCCGCCTTCTCCCGCCTCATCGCGCACCCGAAGCCGATCCGCAGGTTGCGGGGCAAAGACCGGAAGGGTTTCGCGGCCACGCACAACGGGCTGTAGTTCTCCGGGAAGTTCTGCGACTCCAAGCTCGCCGCGGCCCATTCGCGATTCTGCATGCGGAGCGCACGGCCGTATCGGGTGGACAGCGGGGGGCTTCTTCACGGACCAGCGAAGCGAACGATCATGTCGAACAGAGCCTGGAGCTGTTTCGTACTTGCGCCAGTGTTGGCGCTGATGATCTTGGGCGAGGCATCCGCCGCGGCAGGGGAGCAGGCTTCCGATGCGCAGGCCGCGGCGGCGTACGGCGATGCCATGATCATTCCGGATCCGGCCGGCTCCGCGGCGGTGTCGCTTTCGGCTCCGAAAGTGTCCGGCGTCGATGGAGAGCTTCAGCTCGACGCTATCGCCGAGGTCACGATCGACAACTTGAGGGAGTGGTCGGCCGATCACGATCCCGCGAAGCTCGTTCCCTTCATCGACGGCCGGGCGATTCGCGGCAACTACCCGGAGGAAATACACCCGCGCGAGGGGCGGGTCTACTTCCACCTGAAGATCACGCCGGACAACCGGGAGCTCTGGACGGACTTGCTGGGCGCGCCGGAAAGCATCCGGCGGCCGGTGAGGTTCAGCGTCGGCCTGGAGGACCATTCGCCATTCGACACCGTCTACGACAAAAGCAATCCGATCCAGATGACGATCGTGTCTCCCGCCTGGGGAGCGGTCGCGACCGTCGTCGCTTTGGTCACCCTGGTGCTGTTCGTGCGCCTCGCCCGGAAAACCAACATCGTTCGCGACCCGGGCCCCAATCCGGCCGACGGGAGAGCCAAAGCCTATAACCTGGGGCGCACCCAGATGGCCTTCTGGTTCTTTCTTGTCTACGTCTCCTACCTGGTGATCTGGCTGATCACCGACATGCTGGATACGATCACGCCGTCGCTGCTGGGTCTGATGGGGATCAGCGCCGCAACCGCGCTGAGCGAGGCCTTGATCGACTCCGGCAAGGAAACGGCGCGATCGGAGCAGCGGCGGGCGCTTCTGGCGCAGCGCCAGACGATGGAGCAGGCCGTCGCCGACTTGCAGTCCCAGTGCGCGGATGGCGGCTCCACGACTGCGATGCCGTCCGGCGACCTCGCCAGCCGCGACAGCATCGGCGAGCAGATTCAGGAGGGCAGGGCGCAGCTGGACCAGGCGGATCGCTGCCTCTCGACGCTGGAATCGACAAGGCCGGCTCGCGCGACGCGCGGATTCCTTCGCGACGTCATGGCCGACCGGCATGGCTATTCCTTCCATCGATTTCAGATCTTCGCCTGGACGATCGTGCTCGGCATCATGTTCTTGTCGTCCGTATACAACAGCCTGGCCATGCCGGAGTTCAGCGCCACATTGCTGGGGCTGATGGGGCTGAGTTCCGGTACCTATATCGGATTCAAGTTTCCCGAGCAGCAGGAATAGTGTTCGAGGGGGCCGCCTGATGGGGCGCAGCTATCGGGCCGCGATCAGCGTCGGCTACTTCGCCTCGCGGCTGCCGCCGCCGTCGACCAAACGGGCGCCCGACCAGGCCTGCAGCACAGGCAGGATCACCATGAGGCCCATCGCGCCGACCACGCCCTGTAATCCTTCGCCGTCGGAGAACCAGCTTATCGTCGCGGCGATAGCTACGGCGCCCAGGGCTCCGCTCACGCGTTGTACGATGTTGATCAAGGTGGCGGCCGCGCCGATGTCCCTTCGATCCACCGCGGCATACGCCGCTGTGATGGCCGGGTTCTGCGTCCAGGCCAGTCCGATGCCGCGGACGAACATCAGTGTTGCGGCGACGGTCGCCGGCACGCTGGCGAGGGCGAACGGCAAGGCGGACGCCGTCAGCATGGCAGCGCCGGCCAGCACCGCCGGACGCGGTCCGCGGCGGTCCACGAACTTTCCGGCGAGGTACAGCGACGAGGCGGTGCCGGCGCCCATGAACATCAGCATCGCGCCGATCTGCGCGTGGCTCATGCCTTGGCCGGCGTGGAAGTACAGCGGAAACAGCACCAGTCCGCCGAACAAGTTGGCGCTATTGCTTACGCCGAGCCAGGAAGACACGCGGAACTGCCTGTTCCGCAGCAGCTGCACCGCGACCAGCGGCGAGGAGCTGGCGCGAGCGATCGCGACGAAAACGCAGAGCAACGCCAGTCCGCCGCCGAGGGCGGCCCAACCCTGCTCGCAGGGATGTCGAACGACGACTTGCGAAGCGCCGTACAAGGCCATCGGCAATCCGACGACGATGAGCAGCAGCTGGCCCACCGGTAGCCGGATGTCCCGCCGCGCTTCGCCGCTCGGCATGACTTTCGCCGCGCAGGCCGCAGCGATCGCTCCCAGGGGAACGTTGATCCAGAACAGGCTGCGCCATGAGCCGACCTCGATCAGCCAGCCCCCCAGGCCGGGGCCGATCGCGGTGGCCAGGCTGATCAAGGTGCCGACCACGCCGAATACGCGCCCGAGCTGATCGCGGTCGGCGGCGCCCACCAGCATGGCCTGGCCGGAAGGCAGCATGATGCCGGCCGCCAATCCTTGCGCGATGCGCGAGACGATCAGCGCGTCCAGGCCGTTGGCGAACGCACAGCCCAGGGACGCCGCAACGAAGGCGAGCATCGCGATGCCCCATAGCCGTCCATGCCCGAAGCGCGCGCCGAACCACGCCGACGCGGGCAACGAGACCGCAATGGCGATCAGGTAGCTGGACACCACCCAGTGTGCCTGTGCCACAGGCGCATCGAGCTCGGCCTGGATGGAGACCAGGGCGAGGCCGGCGAGGGTGGCGTCCAGCATCACCAGCATGGCGCCCGTGCCGGTCAACAGCCCGATCGACCAAACCCGCCCAGGCAATCGGGCGGAGCCGATGCCCTCAAGGGACATGCGGCGGCCTCGACGGCCGATGGCTTCGGCGCCCGCCGGCCGTAGCCGGAATCGAAGCCGAAACGGCTACGGCGGTTGTCCAGCGCAACCGGCGAGACATTGCGATTGCCGGAGGGATCAGAACGCCTGCCATGCTTGTTCTCGATTGCCTGTCCGCTGGTCGCTGGCTTGTCCGAATGATCCGTTCGCCGAATCCCGAGGCCAGCTTTCGTTAGCCGATGCCCGCGCTATGCGATCGACAGCCCCATTCGGCGCAACAGCCTTCGGTAGTGCACCGAGGCGAGATCCGCGGCGAACGAGGCTTCTTCGGCGTCCAAGGGCAGATAGCGTGGAATCTGGTTCTCGACCATTCGCCGGTCCTCGGCGAAGATGCGTGCGTTGAACGCCTTGACTGCGTCGTCGTCGCCCAGGTCGAGATCGAAGCGCACCGGAGAGAACAGCACGGTTCGATCGGCCGCCGCCGGGCTCGCGCCGTTGAGGATGTTCAGGCGGCCGTCCGGGAAATGCACGGTCAAATGCGCCAGGTAGGGAAAGCGGACGTCGAAGCTGCGGCGCCAGATGAAATCGTCGGCGGCCATGCCGCTGCCGACGGCATAGTTGGAGACGGTGCTGCAGTAATCGAAACGCAGGCCGTGCTCGTCGACCTGGACGCTGTACGCGGGCACCGCGGGGTTGCCCGGATCGGCGAACGTAGCGCTGTGGACGTGGGCGAAGTGGGCGACGTCGATGAAACCCTCTACCTGCCGGCCGGCGCTGGCGGCGATCGGCACCGGATCGGGGGCGACCGTGCGGAACGCCGGGTCGTCCCAGTCCGGTCCGAGTTCGGGAAACGGGGCGGGGACCTCGCCCAGGCTGGTCCAGATCAGGCCGTAGCGCTCCACCGCCGGATAGGTGGCGAGTTGGAACCGTTGCGTCGGCGCCAGTTGCGGGTGCGCCGGCACCTTCATGCACCGCCCTTGCTGGTCGAACGACAAGCCGTGATAGGGGCAGACCAGGGATCCGTCGCGGCACTCGCCCAGGCTCAGGCGCATGCCGCGATGCGGGCAGCGGTCGGCCGCGACGACGATCTGTGCGCCGGACCGGTACAGCACCAGCGGTTGCTCCAGCAACTGCGCGCTGACCGGTCGCTCGCGGACGTCTTCGCTGCGCGCGATCGGGTACCAGTGCGGCAACAGCTCAGCGCGCATGATCGGCCGCCCACTGGGTCAGCGCCTTGCGCTCGTCCGGCTGCATGTCGGTGGCGTTGCCCGGCGGCATGCGTCCGCTCTGCACCACGGCGGCGATCAGGCCGGCGTAGACCGGCAGGGTGTCGCGGGTGAAAACGATCCCGCGCGGCGGCGAGGCCATGCCGGGAAAGCTCGGTTGCGCCGCATGGCAGGCGGAACAGCGGCGCTGGACGATCGCATCGGGCCGCAACGGGAACGCGGCCGGCTCGACGGGCGCCGCGGCCGGCGCCGCGGGCGCGCCGGCGATTGCGGTTGGGGGGCGGGCGGCCGGAGCCGCGGCCGGTGGATGCGGGTGCGCGAGCGGCACCGCGCGATCGGAGCCGGTCTGCATCGCCGCCAGCAAGGTCAGCCCCAGTCCCAGGCCGACGGCCATGGCCGCGGCGACCCAGCGAAAAGGCGTCGGCATGACACCGTCGTTGCGATGGACGACATCCAGCAGCCAGCGCGCCGCGATACTGACGGCCAGTACGACGGCGATGGTAAGGAAGGCGTGGCCGTTGGCCCTGACCACGCTGCCCATGTGGCTGGACAGCATCAGAAAGACCACCCCGGGCGCGACGAAAGAATGCAGGCCGCGGCGGTCCCAATGCAGCTTGTCGATCGGGTCGGGCTTGTGCCCCTGCAGTGCCGCGTCGGCCGCCTTGCGCATCCTCGGGTACAGAAACCACAGCACGTTCGAGGCGATGACCACGCCGATCATGGCGCCTATCTGGATCATCGCGCCGTGTTGCGAAAACAGGTTCGCGTACACCCAGGTCCAGCCCAGCGCATGAGCGATGCTGGCGGCCAGGTAGGCGGCGCGGCGGCGGATCGGGATGCGGTTGACGATCTCGTTGATCACCGGGGCGCCGACCAGGCCCAGCATCGAAGCCATGACCGCTTCGCGGCCCGACAACTGGGCGATGTTCGGATCGACCAGGTAAGCCAGCGGCTGGCGATAGTAGATCAGGCAGAACAGGGCGATGCCGCTGGCGACCAGGGTGCGCATCTGGTTGAACGACCACACCAGGCCCTCCAGTTCGGCCGGCGTCGGCGCAGCGATCTTGCTGGTGCGCCAGAACGAGAGGCTGTGGGTGTCCCAGACCTCCAGCTCGGCCCGCTCGTCCAGCAGCGGCTTGGCCCGCAGAGTCAGGCGCCGTACCCACAGGCCGCCCCCCAGCCAGGCGAACGCAGCGAGCACGTGCAGCCAGCGCGTGGCGTCGGCCAGCAAGTCCAATAGCGTGTTCAACATTCCCTGTACTCCTCGACTTCAGTCGCTTCCATTGCCGAGCCGACGGCGGGCCGACGGCACGCGGACGAGCCGGGCCAGCGACCGACCTGGGCGGTTCCATGAGCGAGGCGAACCCGAGCCGCCGCAATCCGCTCGCTGGCCGAGAGTCCAACGAGCTAGGAGACGGTTCGAGGCCATCTACTTTGCGGCCCCGTAGCAAGGCAACGAAGGATCGCTGCTTCCAGCGGCGCATGCACGGCATCGCGTTGCATGGAGCAGCCGCATCGGTCGTCGTTCATCCCATTCTGTCCGCGCCGAATTTCTGGTTCGCAACGCTATCAGTGCGGGGTGGCGTCGCATCTGTGCGCAGTTGCGCATATCGCTCGATGCTCACCATCGTTCACGCATCGCGTGCAGGCGAGAGCGGCGGTTTGGTGATCGGTAATGTGCTTTTTTGGCGCTTGCTGCGGATCGGCAATGTGCCGAGTGGAGCTTGGCCGCCGCAGCCGTCGTGCCTCGTTGAGGCTGATGAGTCCAGGAGCGACCGCGATGCTCGGCAAGCCGCATTTTGAGATCTATCGGGAAGGCATGAAGGCGTGCGGCGGGCGATCGGAATCGAACGCTTTTCTGGCCGGCTCATTGACCGATGGGCAATGGCGTTGGCGGTTGATCGACGCGAACGGCGAGTCGATCGCTTATGGAAGGCCTTGCTTCGACAAGGAAGCGATGATGCGGACCATCCGCGCGATCGCGGACCTGCAGGATGCGGAGGTGCGGGAGGTCGACGATTGACGAATCGTCGGCCCGGGTTCGATCCGCTTAAGGGGGGAACAGAAGCACCATGGCAATTCACGTCACTTATCACCCGTTCTCAGCGGTGGACGTGGGCGGTCTATACCTCGGACCCATCGGCCGCGACGCGGCGATCGAGGGCTTGGCGCTGGCGCTGGGGTTGAATGCGGACGGCTCGACCCAGCTGAAAGTCCTGCTGGCGCGCGGTGGCCGCGACCGTCCCGAGGGCATGAGCCTGCATCAGGCGCACCTGCACAACCTGGCCAGAGTATCGGAGCTGTTATGCAACCGCTGGTACACGAGCGACTGCCGCTTTTCCGCGTTGTCGGCGCTTGCCGATTTCGGCCGATACATCGCCGACGCGCGCAGTCCGCCGCCGGGCAGCGGCGTTCGCGAAGGGAGTTCGCAGGCGGGTTGCGCGTCCTGTGCCGACCGGATCGTGCTGTTGAGCTGCGAAGCGCTGAAGCGGTTGCGTGCCGATTGCGCCGAGCGCGCAATGCTGCGGTCCCGGCTGGCCGGCGAATTCCGGCGCGGTTGGCTCGAGGTTTTCTGGGCGGCGGCGGACTATGCCATCGCGCACGACCGCAGCCTGATCGAAGCGGTGAACCTGGTGCGTCCGGATCTGCTCGCGCCTTCGCCACTGATGGCGTAGTGCTTGGCTACGGCCGGCGCCGGGAACGGCGGCTGCGGCCCAGGCCTGCGGCCTCGCCCGGCCGTTCGGGCGCTCGGCAGGTAGACGGTCGTACGGACATGGAGGGCGTATGAGCTATCCGCAGGAGATCTTCGACTATTACTACCCGATCGCCCGGTTGCAGGACCTGGAGGCTGCCGCGGCCGCGGGCAAGCCGCTGGCGGCGGTACTGCTCGGCAAGCCGTTGGTGATCTACAAGTTCGACGGTGAAGTCGTGGTCGCCGACGATCGCTGCCCGCATCGCGGCGAAACGCTGTCCTCGGGCGCGGTAAGCGAGGCCGGACTGCAGTGCCCTTACCACGGCCTGCAATTCGCCGGCCTGGGCGCATGCAGCCGAATCCCGGCGCATCCGCAACTGCAGAGCCTCAGGCGGTTCGACCTGCGCCCCTATCCGACGGTCGAGTCCCACGGGCTGCTCTGGACCAGTCTGGGAGTCGGCCCGTTCTATGAGCTCGGGCCGGGGCAGGAGAGCGAGAGCCGGCGGCGGGTGGTGGCGCCGCCGGTGCAGGTGAACGCCTCCGCGGGCCGCCAGGTCGAAGGCTTCATGGACATCGCCCACCTGCCGTTCGTGCACCGCGCGACCTTCAGCGAATGCACCGTCGAGCCGATGCCTGCGTACCAGGTCGATGCGTTCCAGGGAGGCTTCAGATTCGAGTACAGCAGCTCGCTCGGAAACTATCCGTTCGGCCACGAATCGCCCAAGGACTTCGTCTGGCGCCGCGCCTACACCATCCACGCGCCATTCATCGCCGTCCTGGACATCTACTTCCCCGAGGGGCGGTTCACCATCTTCAACTGCGCATCTCCGGTCGGCGAAGACCAATGCGTCTGGTTCTACCCCATCGTGTTCGACCGGGCCCTGAGCCTGGGCCCGGACGAGGAGGTCAACGCGTTCTCGCAACAGGTGCAGAAGGACGATCTGAGCGTGGTGGAGAGGCAACGGCCCAGGTACATCGATCTGGAAGGCGACTTTGAGCAATCCTTCGGCGCCGACTTGGCGTCGGTGGCTTACAGGAAGATGTTGCGGGGCCTGGGCTTGACTAAAGCGTGAGCGTCCGCGCGTGGTCGGGCTGTCGAAAACGATGGGGACCACGGGTGTCCCGGCAACGGACAACAACTCGAGCGGGTTTTCCGCCATTCGGGGCTTCAGCGGCGAAGGAGCGGCGCCGTGGCGGCCGGCTCGCCGCACTTGGTCAGTTCTTTGGTCAGGCGTTTCCAACTGAGCGGACTCGCTCCGTCCAGGATACTAGGCCTGAATGGCACCGCGAGCTTGCTGAATATGAAATCGTGCGCATGCAGCATGATCTCGAGCTCGGGTCCGCAAAAGTCGGGCATGGTGCGGATCTCGTCGTACGAGAACCCGCCTTCATTGATCTTCTTCAGCAACATATCGAGCGCGCGCAGGAACGTAGGGCTCGCCAAATACCACTCCGCTCTCAGTCGATGAGGGCGTAGCCGCAGGTGGAGAAGACGCTCCAGTCCGACTACCTCCTCCTGGTATTCGGAGCTGATGACGAACGCCGCATCGATCGGGTGCGGACATCCGGTTTGAATATTGCTAAGCCGTCGGCGCAGCGACGAGGTGCGCCCGATCTTGACGTACGCCTCCGAGCCGGACCGGCATCCGATCAGATACACGAGATAGGTGCGCTGCGCTTCGCAAGAGGCGGCCCAATCTTCGGGGCTAGGCTGCATGGCGAACGAGAAACTCCATGGTATATGGACCGTCGTCCGGGCGCGGGGACGAGGCTTTGGCTTCCAAGGCAACGACGACCGCTTCGCGCAGATTTCCGCCCAGAGACCGATTCTCCCGCAGGCCTGCGGTATTGGCTGGAGCGAGTTTACCGGAAGCGAAACAAAAATCGGCGCCCATCCAGGGCGCCGAGTGAGGGAGCAGTCGGAGGCGGACGATGCATCGCCCGCCCCCGATGATTCACCGCCGGTCAGGGCAGGGCGTTCAAGGTCGCCCGCACCGGCCTGGAGAAGATGAAACCGTCGCGCCGGTCCCAATTGATCGACCAGGTCATGACGCCGCGGAAGGTCGGATAGGCCTGCTGCGGTCGGATCGTTGCGCAGTTCTGCAGCCGGGTCAGGCAGTTCAGCGCATTGGCGATCGTGGTCTGCGAGGCCTGTCCGCTGTTGGCCGAGGAGGGGCCCGAGGGCAGTCCCAGCGCGACCTGGTCCGGCCGCAGGCCGTTGAACACGACGCCGGTGCCGTTGTTGGTCCTGAAGCCCTCGATCAGCATCAGGCTGGCGCCGACCAGCATGTCGACCGACCCTTCGGCCAGGCCGTTCTGGCTATACGGCGTATACAGCGCGCCGTTGTTGTAATACTGCACGTGGATCAGGTCCAGCTCCTGGCGCAGTCCGTCGATGATCGGCAGATAGGCGCCCCAGATTCCGCTGTAGGCGGTGAAGCCGCCTTGGACGTACGGGTGCTCGGGCGCCATCGACAGGTAGAACGACGGGCCGATGCGCGCACTGAGCTGCTTGACGGCCGTGACCAGGTTGGTCTGCACGGGCGCGCCGTGGTAGACGCCCGCGCCGCTTTCCAGGTCGATGTCCACCCCGTCGAAGCCGTAGTAGCGGATCAGGTCCTCCATGCTGTCGACGAAGTTGGCGACCTGGGTCGAATTGTTCAGGGTCACCGTGCCGTTCTGGCCGCCCAGCGACAGCACCACCTTCTTGCCGCGCGCGCGCGCCGCGGCCACGTCGGCGCGGAACTGCGCTTCGGTTCCGGCGCCCGGATCGACGGTGAAGCTGACCGCGCCGTTGCCCGCGTCGTCGCCGAACGCGACCACGATGACGTCGTAGTCGTTGGCGATCTGGCTGATCGGGATGGTCGGGCCGGAGGGATTGGTGAAGTTGTGCCAATAGCCCACCAACGCATGCCGCGGCAGGGGGGTGTCGCCGCCGCCGGCGCTGGTGGTGGCGCTGATCTGCGCGCCCTGCGCCGAGGCGTTGCCGGCGTTGTCGCGGGCGCGCACGCGGTAGGCGTAGGCCGTGGAAGCGGCCAAACCGGTGTCGCTGAAGGAAGTGCCCGCAGGCGAGCCGACCAGGGTGCCGTTGCGGTAGACGTCGTAGCCGGCGACGCCGCTGCCGCCGGCGTTGTCGGTGGAGGCGTTCCAGCTCAAGTTGACGCTGGACGAAGTCACCGACGTCGCGGCCAGTCCGGCCGGCACGCTGGGTGCGGTGGTGTCGGGCGTCCCGGCATTGACGGTGATGTTGGCCGCTGCGGACGTCGTGGTGGCGCCCTCGTTGTCGGTGGCGACCGCGGTGATCGCGTAGCTGCCTGCAGCCGCATTGGTCCAGGTCGCGCTGTAGGGAGACGCGGTATCGATGCCCAGCGAAGTGCCGCCACGGAAGAACTGCACCTGGGCGACGCTGCCGTTGGTGTCGGCCGCGTTCGCTGTGACGGTGATGGTGGCGCCCGCCGCGAAGCTCGCGCCGTTCGCCGGCGCGGTCAGGCTGACCGTCGGCGGCGGATTGCCGCCCGCGCTGCAGGCGCCCAGGTCCTGGTAGTAGCCGCAACTGGGGCAGTGCGTGGGCGGCGTATTCCAGATCGACATGGTGGCCTGGTACAGCCGCCCCTGATAGACCAGCTTGTTGCCGGCGCTGTAGATGGTGGCCGCGTTCCAGTCGGCGATCCCCGCGCAGCTGACGCTCTGCGCCTGCGCGGGCGACAGCCCGGCCGCCAGCAAAACGCCGGACAGCAAGAAGCCTGACAATCGGATGCTCATGAGTTGCGTTCTCCAGGTACCTGGTGGATAGGGAAGGAGGCAAGCGCGGACGCGCCGACCTCGGGCCACGCGCGGCAAACCCGCTGCGGCGCGGCCGTTCCCCCCAGAGAACCAATGACGACGATGGCGCGGTCGGTTGCCGAACCGCGCAGTGCGCCGCATGCATGTGCAGCGCTATAGGACGCCGCCGACTGTGGTGGGCGGCGTCCGGGCTGTCAAGCCGCCTGCTTTCGATTAATGCGGCGGTCGTCACATCGGCGCGCCGACGCAACCGCCGCGAGCGAGCCGCCTCGGCTTTCCGCGGTTTGGCCGCGGGCTCGACGGCGGCGCGCGACCGCCGCGCATCGCCCGGTAGCGAGGACGCTTCCGGGCCTGCGCCTTCGCTAATAAGGCAGATACTCCAGGCGCTTTTTGCGCAGGTTCTCAGGGGGCTCGTTGCGCAGGTCGGCGCTGAAGCCTTTCCCCGTCATGGTGTCGTGACTGATCAGGAAGCTGAAGATGCTCGGGCCCTGGCCGGTGCTGTCCCTGGGATATTGCGCGTTGCCGTGGCAACCCATGCACCCGCCCATGACCAGCTTGTCGGAGTTGGGAGGCAGCCCCTTCACGTTCCGGATGCTCGCCAGCCCGCGCAGGGCCTGCAGGGTGAAATTCTGCTGGTCGGGGTGGGGATCCTTGACGCCGCCCTTGAACAACTGGATGCCGGGTTGGCTGCTCTCGATCACGATGTTCGCCAGGTAATAGTCCTGGGTCAGCGGATCGGGTTTGCTCGGCGTGATCGAGCTGTCCTCGTTGGTCGGCAATACCTGCAGCCCGACGAGGCGATAGTACCGCCACACCGAATCCTTGAACGCGGGCGTCTGGGCCATGGCTTGCTGGACTTCGTTGTTGACGTTGTAGACCGCGATGGTCCCTACCGGCGGATTTTGGACGGTGACCGGGCCCGAAAATCCGTCGGGCAGGTCGAACGAGCCGGGAACGACATCGTAGCCGTGGGCGGTGTCTATCGCGCCCGCCAAGGGCAGCGCGACCGCGGTCCGGTTGGCTCCGGTGTTGAGGATGGCGGTCGGCCGCGTCCCCGGCGCTACCGTGTCATCGTATTTCAGCTGGTCGTAGAGGTTGATGACATACAGGCCGGTGTCTTTCCCCTTGGGCGTGGTCAGGTTGTCCACCTGTTCGAAGGTGGTGTAGACGAAGGCCGGGTAGTTCTCCATCTTGCGCAGGATGTGCACGCCGACCAGGCCGAAGGTGGCGACCCGGGCCTGGGTCTTGCCGTTCTCCTTGTAGTAGTACAGCGCTTCGGCCGTGTGATAGCGGCCGGACTTGATCAACTCGGGCGTCATTTCCCGCCAGGCCGACTTGACCTCCACCGACTCTCCCGGGTTCGTCCGGTTGGGCGGCAATTCCAGCGACGTCGGCGGCTTGTCGGCGTTGTAGATGGATTTGATGTAGTCGTATTCGACCGGGCTCACCTTGGCCTGGAACAGGATGATGTGATCGTCCTGGGGATTGGCCGACGGCGTATTGCCGTTCTTCGGGAAGAAGATCTGGTTCTGGCCGATCTGGGTATTCTCGTCGAGATTGTTGAACCGGGCCTCGGTCGAGGCGACCTCGACCCCACCCTGGAAGACGTACTCCGGATCCAGGCTGGCCAGGTTGCCTTTGGGGGCCGATCCCGCGGGGAACAGCTCGGAGCGGTGAGCGAAGGTTTCCCAGAGCAGTTGATTGCTGCTGAAGTTGGAGCCGTCGGTTTTGCCGCTCTGATGGAAATCGGCCGCGCCGGAAGCGGCGAAGTTGCGGCCGGGGTCGATGAATCCCCGCATGACCGGGGTCTTGCCGGCGGCGTTGGCGCCGTTCTTCTGCGCGGGGGAATTGAAGTAGATGAACTGCCGCCAGGCGAAGCGGGCGTACTCCGCGTGGGTGATGTTGGGGTTATAGGGGTCGTAGTTGTACGGCGGCGGCGCCGCGGGCAGCGCCGCCGGGGTCGCGGTCAGGTCGGCCGGGGTGATCTTGGCGCCGCCCGGAAACGGCGTTTCTTGATCTTTGGCGATCGCCGAAACGGCGGCTGTGGCTTCGGTTCTGCTACAGGATGTGGTCATCGCCAGCGCACTGGCGAGCGCGCCGAGCATGATGAGGTTGGTCTTCATTGCCGCACTCCGTCGTTGTTGCGCTCCATGCGGAATCCACGCGATCCATCGCGGCAGCCAGGGGAACTCATGGGGTATCGCGCCGCCCGCTCCAGTCGTGATCGGGGGCGCAGGCGGGGTCAGCCGACGTACTGGTACCACTGGATCACGAAGTTGGTATCGTTGTAATCGTTGTCGGTACCGTCTTCCGTCACATACAAGTTGCCCCCGCCGAGTACCTTGTTGATGAAGAACACGACCGGGTTGCCCGCCGAGACCTTCGGAATGTTCGGCCCACTGCTGCCGAACTGGACCTGCATCCCGTCCGCCATGGTGAACCGGCCGGCGCCGTTCTGGAGGAAGCCGACGTTGACCCCGCTTCCCGAGATCGGGAAGGTCTCCTGAGTGCCGTCCAGACAATAGAAACTGATGGGATTGCCGCCAGCATCGACGACCTGGACGTACTGGGTGTATTCGGCCTGATGCATCGCCGTGAACGTCACCAGCTTGCCGCTGGGGATGTAGTCCAGGGACTGCGGGGCCGACCATTGGATCGCCATAGGATGGAATCTCCTTATCGTGTTGGGCTTCCAGGACTGGGTGAGGCAGCGTGGCCGTCTTCGCCGGCTGCCATGCCGCAGGCTCCGTCGAGCCGGTGCGCGATGGCACATGCTTGTCGGACTAGCGGCGTCGAGTAGTTGGATGGTGCTTTTGCGATGCAACGGACATGCCGTCGGCTTGACTCAAGCATCCGCGTCTTGGCGCATCGCCAGCTACTACGCGGCCAAGCACAAGCGGCGGCCAAGCTTTTTGATCGATGCTTGATTCGGCTCACACAATTGGCCGGATATTTCGCGTCATTGCGACTTCGCTCGCAAAAGCGTCGGTGGTAGGGAGTGGAAAGTTCCGTGCGCAGCGCCGACCGGTGCCGAAGCTTCGGTGGAAGCGTCGCTGCCCTACACCGGCATGGCCCAAAGCTCGGCTACTTCGATCACGGCCGCCCGCACTCGACGATCTGCCCGCCGCTTCGCTCCTGGATTTCTCGGGACACCGCTTCACGCTCATCGGCCGCCCGGGCGGGGAATGTCGCCGCCCGAACTCGGTGTCCCCTGGGTTGCCGACACCGAAGCCCGCGGCCTGGCGCCCGCTTGGAAATTTCCGCGGGCGGGGTGTGAGATCCGGCGCTGCGCTACGAATCATGGTTCCGAGGGGCGCGAAGGCCGCGCCGGGGAATCCATGGATACCATCGCTGCCACCATGACCGCGAACGACGCCCGCGACACCTTCGGCACGCTGCTGCAGCGGCATTCCGGCATTGTGTTCAAGGTCGCCAACAGCTATGCGCGCGGCATCGACGACCGTGCCGATCTCGCCCAGGACATCGCCGCCCAGCTGTGGCGCAGCTACGCCAAGTACGACCCGGCGCGCAGTTTCAGCACCTGGATGTACCGGATCGCGCTGAACGTGGCGATCAGCCACCTGCGCCATCAGGAGCTGAGACGGCGGCACGATGCGCTGCCGCTGGACGACAGCCTGCACGAGGTGGCCGACGGCAACGCCGCCGATCCCGAAAGCGAACAGCGGCTGCGCCTGCTGCAGGGGTTCATCGCCCGCCAGCCGGCACTGGACCGTGCGCTGCTGCTGCTCTACCTCGAGGACCGGCCGCAGCGCGAGATCGCCGAGATCCTCGGGATCACCGAAAGCAATGTCTCCACCAAGATCGGGCGCCTGAAACAGCGCATCCGCGACGAATTCTGAGCAGACACGACATGGACACCACGATGGAACTCGACGACTTCAAGTCCGCCTGGCAATCGCTCGACCGCCGGCTGCGACTGGACCACACGCTGAAGCTGCACGAACTGCGCGAGCGCAAGCTGGACACGGCGCGCGGCAGCCTGCGCCCGCTGTTCTGGGGCCAGGTCGCGCAGATGCTGTTCGGCCTTCCCTTCATCCTGCTGGCGGCGCTGCTGTGGATGAGCCGCCCCGAGCACGCTTCGTCGATCGTCGCGGGGGTGTTGGTGCATGCCTACGGCGTGCTGGTGATCGTCGCCGGCGGCGTGGTGCTCGGCGCATTGCGCGCAGTGGATTACGCCGCGCCGGTGCTGGAGATCCAGCGGAAGCTGCTGCGCGCGCGCACGCTGTACATCCGCAGCGGCATGGTCGCCGGCCTGCCGTGGTGGTTCCTGTGGGTGCCGATCCTGCAGGTGCTCGCAGGGCTCGGCGACGCGGACTTGCTGGCCCAGGCGCCCGCGCTGGTATGGGGCGGCTACAGCCTCGGCATCGCCGGCCTGCTCGGCACCGGGTGGTTCCACCGTTGGGCGCGCCGCCCGGAACGAGCGGCGTTCGGCCGGAAGATGGACGCCAGCCTGAGCGGCGGCAGCCTGCGCAAGGCGCTGGCGCAACTGGACGAACTGCAGCGCTTCGAGCGCGACTGAGCGCCTGCTGTCGAGGCCTCCGATCGATCCGCCTTCGATGGACGCTCCCAGATGGGGCTGCTGCGCAGGACGCTGCCCTGCCGCTGTCTATCGCCAGTCCAGGAACCGGTGCGCTGGGGCTCTTAGGGGGAAACGAGGGCCATTGGGGGTTGGTGGAGCGTGGGCAACCGGAATCCAACTCTCTTGATTACTCAGGGTTACCCACGGTTATCCAGGATCATGGTCGCTTGACGACCCGCTGCGGCGCTCGACCCCGTGCCGCCGCCCACCGGGATCGTGAGGGAGCAGCCCGAACCTGCTCCGCTCGCGTAGCCAACCTTGTCGAACTAGCCCGCGCCAGCGCCGTGCACGGCGACATCCCGCACGGCCGCGCCCTCGCGTTCTTTAGCACCCTGCGCTCGGCCGCGGTCGAGGTGCGTTTGTCCGACGCCGCAGCGCCCCGCGGCCCTACCGCTGTGGGCGTCCCGCCGGCTTGGCCGCGCTGGACCGGCTGCACGTCAAGGCCGCGCCGCCGCCGCTGGCCGCCGCGCTATCCCCATACGTGAGCCGCCCAGCATGCCCCCGCCGCGCCAAGGCGATCGCCGCCGCCCTGCTCGACGCCCTCGAGGTCGGCGAGACCTGGGACGCCCACGGCGCCGAGCGCGGGTTCAATTTCGAGCGCCGCTGGGCCTCGCTGGTTGCCCAGACACCGCGGGGGGGCGTGCTCAGCTGCTGCAGGTGGAACAGGACACGTGGGACACCTCGCCGACATCCGCACGGCTCCATCACCATCGCTCGATTGGGCGCTCCTTTATCGGGTATTCCCAACGTCGCCAGCGTCGGAGTTGGGGCGGCCGTGCGGATGTAGGCATCTTTCTACCCCCCTCACCGTGGCGACGCGCTGACGCCGAACGAACACGTACGACGATCTTTACGAAAATCTGGGCGATTCACAGGTCATCTAGCGTCCGCGCAGTCTTTGATCCATGCTGGGCAAGCGCTTTTCGAATAAGCAGCATTTGATCAACGCACCCCTGAGGGTTTGGCGAAATCTCGAAGCGATTGCAGGAAGGCCAAGTTGCCTCGACAACAAAAGAGCGACCATCCAGATCGAACTGACAGAACGGCATGTCGCTGAGCCAGGAGAAATAGCCAGGCATCTTTGGTGATGCGCATGCCTGGGATTTCAGAAAGTATACGAGCAAATTTTCGCCGACTAATGAACGCGGAAACTTCAATAGACCAAATACGACCCGGCTTCGAACAGTTGTCATGAGCTTTCATAGCGCTGCGACACCTGAATTGTGCCGAATCGCAAAGCGGCTTCGGCTTGAATGAAATCCCGGGCCCTGCCCCGCAGCATACCTAGAGTAAATCGAAAATGCAGGACGTATGATTCGACCACTACATCAACGGATTTAACTTGACGGTTGACAAAGGTGGCCGGCCCCTTGGCGGCATGAAGATCGATATCGGGAAACTCAGGCCGCCTGGGCGGGTGTCCTCCTTGGTGCTACGATTTCTCTGTATTTTGGAGATTAAGGAGAATTGTCCATGTACTTTGCGAAGCATTCGTTGATGGCCGGAGGGCTGATCGCAGCGCTGCTGACAGTCCCATCAGCGACCGCCCAAATTCCCGCTGAACTGCTCCAGGGAGGGGGAGGAAGCCAGGGCTCGCTCTACAGCGACGCCTTCTACAAATCGAAAGACGGCTATTGGGTGCTGATGCGTAGCCGTGAAGACAACGGCCTGCGCTGCTCCGTCAGTTACATCATGCCTGACAGCTTGTATGCCATTCACGGCCCCGGCAATGTCGAAGAGGCGAGCAGGAACGCGGGGCAAATCTGGTTTAGCGGCGACAAGATTCGTTCGCCAGCTGCCACCGAACAGGTCGACATCGTCATCAACGCTCGGGGCAAGACCGTCACTTACCCTACCGCGCTCGTCAATATTGTCCCAAATCGCGGGACGTTTGTGATGTTCCTCGACGTCAAAAACTACCTGCGCAAGGTCATCAAGAAGGGTGAAGACACCGACGAGTTCACTGTCCGGCTCGAAGGCAAGGAAGTCTACGCAGTCAAGCTGCCGCAGTTGCAGAAAGCCTATCGGATGCTAGACAAGTGCATGGCCGGCGGCGGCGCCAAGCGGTGACAGGGTGCAGGATGGCACGGTCACGCTACGGCAGGCGCACTTTGCGCCGGCCGGCGCGAGTTAGTTCCTCGGCGCGTTGAGCAGGCTCGAACACACATAGGCCCGGCCAGGGCCACTGCGGTTTTCCTCGACCACCACGTCGGCCACGCGTACCGCGCCCGAGGCATCGGCTTTCAGCACGAATTGCGCCTGGCAGCTTTCGTACAGGCCTTGGGTCGAAATGTGGTCCCCACCGGCAGTGACCAATGCGAAACGGCTATCGTATTCGCGCGCATAGGTCAGATAGCGCAGTCCGCCCGCTTCGCTGACCACAGGCGCCCCCATCGCCGCTACGACGTCGCTTTCGCTCTTGCCGAGCCAGACGCTGATCATCGTCTGCTCGGTCCCGCTGATGCGGCGGCCGCCGCGCATTTTCGCCGCCTCCGCGACGAAGCGATTCTCGTCGTCAACCTTCTTGATGCGGGTGCCGACGTCGTCGCTCTGCCGCTGCAGCGAGGCGATCTGGTCCTCCAACTGCTTCTCTAGCGCAGCCGCTTCTTTCGAGGTCAGCTGACGCCCGTTATTGAGCGCGGGCTTGCGGGCGCCTTTCCAGAGG
The DNA here is from genome assembly GCF_057657315.1 of Lysobacter sp. Soil_C_15. NCBI lineage: Bacteria > Pseudomonadati > Pseudomonadota > Gammaproteobacteria > Lysobacterales > Lysobacteraceae > Lysobacter > Lysobacter sp. Soil_C_15. The sequence continues at coordinate 499,542 of NZ_JBDGIR010000001.1, read as the reverse complement.
TGCTCCCAGGTGTAGCTCGCCAGCACGTTCATCGACAAGCCCTCCGTGGGCAGGAACTCAGCCGTGTCGAAACCCAACTCGCGCATGCTTTGGCGCAACGCCGCCGGATCCATCTTGCCGTTCGGCATCGCAGCAGCCTGCTTGGCGCTACGGATGGCGAAGTCGCTGCACGCGACTCGATAAACCTTGAGCATCAGATAGTTCGATGCGGACTGCCAACCGCTGCCGGTCAAAGTCTGAATCTCTGGCGAATCCTTCATCCGCTTATGCCCGCCGACCATTCGGAACTCGACCGCATCGACATCGGGCAAGGCCCTGGGAGCCTCGTCGGCTACGTGCTTGCGCGAGGCCCTCTTGGCGCGGGCAGCAGCAGGGCACTTGAACTGCAACGTAGTCTCGGTCCAGTAGGGCTGCTTCGCCGCCTCATAGACCATCGTCACCACGATTTCCCGAATATCGCCCGAACCATCGCCGATCCCCGACTTGTCGGTCGAGTAATCGTTGACGTAGGTCAGGACGCGATTAGGCGAGGCTCCGCTCGCGTCGATCACCATCTTGTCGGTCGCCATCACCGGAGCAGATACCGCCCCCAATACAGCGCACATCATGGCGAGCTTCTTCGCACTCGCATTAGCCTTGCCCATGGCCAGCGCCTTCCCTGCCTGAATCGTTGATAGATACATCGTTCTGGAGACCTCCGTCAAACCCTGCCCTACACTCAAGTCGGCGGAAAGGTTTCCCGACTCATCACTACAGCGCGGCGCGCGACCGTCGGCAAGCGCCAGGCTGCCTTACCGCGGTTTTGCAGCATCCTCGTCGTTCCAGGCACTGAACCTAGCGCAAGAACCGTATTTAGCCTTGACCAACGAAATGGCCTGCTCGCTGCCGGCTGCATAAATCGTGTCTCGAATCTCAACGCCATGTTCGCCAAATACGATGACGTTATACGGCTTCACGTGCGGAGTCCCTTCTTCGGCCACTCTCAATACCTCGCCAATTGCACCGCTGCATTCGTGAATTCAGCAATCGGCCTTAGGTGCCGGGTTCGAATCCTGGCGGACATGTTGATCGCGAAAAAAACCGCTTGACAAGGCCATGGCTAACCCATTGATCCGTAAGACCCCGAAAATTCAGGCCTGTGGTTTTCGGTCCACAGCCGCAGAAAAAACAGAGAAAAGTGGCGAAAATTTCACCAAAAGTGGCGCGCGCTATTTTCTCCAAAACCACAGGCATGCGACGAAAAGGCCGAAAATAAGGCGCTTTCGTGAGGTGCGAAAAGGCGGAGAAAGCCGTTTGACGCAACGGCATGGTGGAGCCAAGGGAACCCGGCTCAAACCCTCTTGACGGGCTAGTGGGGGCGTTTGGGGGCTCCTGGGGGCCAATGAGGGGCCGGTCGAGGATTGTACGAGCTCCCTAAGGTTCGGCCAACTTCCTGCCGCTTTCGGCCACGACGTTCCTTCACAAGGAGATCGAGACACCCCTTAGCGGCGGCTTGCGGTCAGTAGCGGTCCAATGGTGACCGCCCCCCTCCTTGGGGTGCGTTGTAGCTGGCATCTACGCAAAGAAGCATGCCGATGAGCCGCTGGATTTGCGCCGTTTCCGTCTTCCTGCTTGTTCTTGCTCCCCACGGCTCCGGCCAGCCGTCGGATCAGCGCGTGTTGCGCCCACGGGACATCGTGCCGCTCTTGGTCGAATGTGGCGGTCCGGGCCAGGTCTGCTGCACACCGCCGCGGCCGATCGACTTTCCGGCAACATCGGGGCCGCTGGTGACCTGTAACACGGGATTGGGTTGCGACCTGGCCAGCAATACTTGCGCATCCCCGTGCGGCCGTGCGGGGCAGGTGTGCTGCGATGGTCCGGACACGCGGGCGCCACGATGGATGTCCGATGGACGCGTCTATGTGCCTACCGGCCTAGTCCACGAGATGTGCACAGGCGCCGTGTGCGATCCGCAGGAGCGGCGCTGCAAGGCAGGCTGTGGCCTGCACGAAGGCCAAGCCTGCTGTCCGCCGCAGCCTGGCATCGGCGTAGGCACCTGCCAGGCACCCTCGCTGACCTGCGATCTAGTCGTCGGGAACAACCGTCCGTACGGCACCTGCCAAGCCTGTGGGCGACTGGGGCAGCCTTCATGCGCGGGCGGTTGCTTCGACCGCTCCGTGGAGCAGAACGGGATGTGCGTGGGCTGCGGGTATCCGGGCATGCCTGTCTGCAATGGCGATCCGCCCTGTAACGCCGGCTCGGCGCCGCATCCCGCGCACCACGCTACCTGTGTGGAAGCCGGATGGAATGGCCAGCCTTGCATGCCCGGGAGCCTGTGCCATGGCGGCAACCAGTGCAACTCCCGGAACATATGCGAGAGCTGCGGAATGCCCGGTCAGCGCTGCTGCCATTTGGCCGGCGTGGCGCCATGCTCTCCCGGCGAGTGCTCGCAGGGCGTGTGCAAGGCTTGCGGCTATTTCAACCAGCCCCAATGCGCGACCGAGCCGTTGTGCCATGAAGGCACGCCGCACGGGGGCTTTTGCCGTCCCTGCGGTGACGCAGGCCAACCCTGCTGCCGGGGCATGTTGCAGAGCTGCAACGCAGGTATGCAGTGTCGAGACGATGCGTGCCGCGTGCCAGGCGCGGGCGGGGGCGCCAGTAATCCGCGAACCTGCGGCGGCAACCCTTACACGTTCTCCACACGGCAAATAGAGGTTTTCTACGAAGACGAAAACAGTTGCGGCGCCCGCACAGAAGTCACCGCCAACACGCCCGAAGAAGCGTTGCAGTGTGCGCGGAACTTGGTGGGCGATCGAGTGATCGGCCTGCAGGCCTCGATGCACCAGGTGCACTTGTCCTGCCCTTCCTCCGATTGCACGTCGCAACAGTATCTGGCGCGCGACCAGGAGTCGGCTGAAGCCTGTGCCGAGTTCTCCCAGCCCAACTGCGAGGTACTGAGCGTGCCGTGTCAGTAGTACCTGGCCCAGGCAACGCGATAACTGTTGTAACCGGCGCGGCCACGACGTCACGGCCGACCACCCTGCCCACAGTTCCAAAACGCACGCTTAGGAGGAGACATGGAACGCAATACCATCCCCGTTAGTGACGCTGTCTTTCGTGAGGTTTACGACTCCCCGGCTTCACTGCTGGGGAAGCACCGCTGGTTGACGGCATGCGAGGACGTGCGCGCCATCGAGCAATTGCTGGGAATCCCGGAAAAGACCATAGGCGCTCCGCTTTGGCTCAGTGCGGATCATCGACACTGTCCAAAATGCCAGCGCGAGATCTCCTGGCTGGATATCGTGTCGTCCGCGCTGGAGCAGGTGCATTCCAGGGCGATGATCGCGCAGGTGATTCTAGGCAATCAGAAGTATGTCAACACGGAAGCTCCCAAAGCCATTGCAGGCCTGCGCTGCGTCGGCTGCAAAACGCCTATCGAAGATCTGCGGAGTTTCAAGTGCCACAACTGGGCATATGCAAAGCCTGAGATCCTGTCGGTGCTGCAACGGGTCAATTCGGCATAGGAGCCGTCATAGACCAACGACTGCTTCCGGCCACGAGCGGCCATTAGCGGGCTAAGCCGCGTCGCGGTGTCGCCTTGAATGAACTATTAGGTGGTTACTCGAGGTGCACTGGGTACTCCATGCCGTCCAGCGTGAATATCACTGGCATGCCGCGCTTCATGAGTTCAAATCCCAAGTGGGTTGGAACACTGGCATCTCGCGAAATACGCACAGGAGGGATTGCGCTGCGTCCCGGCTACCGCAGAGCAGGCTGCGGAGTACTCGGTTGCGCAAGACAGAGCGTGCATCGTCAAGGTGCCGACCTACGGGACGATAACGAGCGTTCCAAGCTCGGCCGCGTGCCACGACCCTTTCGGTACGTTCCCGCAGTTGAACCTCACGATGCAGGAGAACACCGAGGGCTTCACCAATTACGCCTTGCACGAGCAATTGACGGCGAAGTCGGCCTGAGTTAGCCGTAGCCTCGCAACGCGGCAAGCTGCCCGGACAGCTCGCCGCTCGACGTCCTACAAGTCGCACGGGCGCAGCATGCTTTAAGCGCCCCTCCTCGCGCCACGAGCACATGCCTGCAATGCACGCATGCGCGCGCTAGGAAAATTTAGCCTGAAGTTGCCGCTCCAATTTAAAGATGTCTTCGCGCGCATCAAAATCAACCGTGTGAAACCCACTAAGCGCCTGCAAACGTTTGAGCTCACCCCAGGCCTCGTAGTCCTCGAATGGATTCACGCTCATGAGGTCGAGGGCCTCCGCCCCCGTCGCAGGCGAAGATCTGTCATTCATAATGTCCGCGAACCGATTAATGGCCGCCCCTAGATCCCATCCGGAAACAAATAGCAACAAGGCCGCGAACGCGAACAATGCCGACTCATTCGCCACTCGCTTCGCTTTCGGCGCTCCTTTTATAAGCAAGCAATTTACAGATATAAATGAGGCTAGGCGCAAAGTGACATCGTATTCGATACGAATCGCCGCGGGATCAAGCACACACTTCCCGTGATTGGCACTAGCCAGTCTCTGGACGCGATCCGCCGAGTCATGCAACCACAATCGCTCGCGCCCAAGAACGCCCAACAGCTCTGCATGCCGACTTCTGTAGGCAGCTATCGCGGCTGCTCGCCAATCGAAACCAGGGATTCTGACTATGCTTCTCGTGAGTTCGACTCCGTACGGAAGGGACTCGTAGTCAATCTCTATGGAGCGGTGCATGCCTTGGATCCACTTAGGTACGCGCGGATCCAGGGTTACGAGAATACTCGACTCCTTCCTTACGCTTAACACCCACTCACGGAGATTTCGAGCTGAATAATAGCTTATGAATCCTAGACGCATAGCCCTTGCCACCAACTCGCGAACTGCGCGCTGGATCTGCGTCCTTGCGTCATCGAACTTCACTATGTTCCCCGGCAACTTCCCCAGCCTTACCCCTACGAAGTCACACTCAGGCAAATGCTTTGAAGGCCCTCCTTCATCGGCATATCGAAAGCCCCATCGGCGCTTAGTGGATCCGGCTAATGTCGGCGGCGACACCTTTGCCACCTCGGCGCCTGTTATAAAGCAGGAGGGGCATTCTATATCGTTCCGAATTTCTTCGCGCCACTTCTCTGGAATATCATCATCACCCGCAGAAAATTCCTTGCCCTCCCGTTTCGCAAGGTGGCAAAGAACTTGCTCCACTTCGACTTCGCGCCCTATAGATCGATAAAATCCTGTTAACAGCATAGACAACCCCTGTCCTGAGGGCCTAATTCTTGCTTGGTCGGACAGCGGCCGATAGCCCCAATGCATCGAGACGAGAACACAGATACGTTTAATACGGCATGACTTGCTCGGTTTGAGTATTCGCTCTATGAGACTCGCGGTCGCGGCCGTAGCTCAGGGGCCCGATCTGCGCTCGCAATTCACCATCCACTTGCGCGAGCTAGTCTTCAAAACCCGCTTCCCCGCATATGAGCGGCGAAGCTCCCCATCAAGAGCCTATGACTTCGCCAATACGAGAGCCTCGGCCGACTTCTGCGCAGCCATTCTCTCTTCGTCGCCGGCTGAATCCGCCCCGAGTGGGGAGCTTCCGATTTCACTTTCGGTCCGTGACCCAAGCCCTACCTCCAGCGCCCCATCCTTCGCATCAGGCACCTCACGCATAGACCCAACGACTGCTCGCCACTTGCATTAGATCCAGGAGAAGCCCATATGCCCTGCAGCGCCTATGGAAGGACGCATACTCCCGCTTTACGGGTAAATCCCTGTCCGCACATTCGCCGATCAGCATCCGCACATTAATAGTCAAGTCGCCAAAACGCCATTCGCTTTCTTTGCTATCGATCATGCGAACAGCGCATAGAGCAAGGGCGACAAGCCCCCCGCTATCAGGCCGACCAATGCCCCAACGAGCACGGCAAACAGCAGCATACCAACCGCACGAATCACCCGGGCCAACCTATTAGACCTTAGCACTGCACTCTATCCCTTTAGAACGACAGAAGAGAGCATGAGAGTTCACGCTCCAGTACAGGCGCGTACGAAGCGCCTTCGGCGCTGCCGCGCTTAGAATGCGGCTGAAATATCAGCCGCTTTCGCCCTTCAAAGCACGGGGATGTCGACGGCCAAAGGCGCTACCAAGACCCCCGATTGGCCCGCATGCCTTCTGCCCTTTGGAATGCCCAGATCGACGCCCGCCTCAGGGTCGAAGGCCGCAATGTCGTCGAACAACTTGTCAGCAGACCTATCGGACACTGACCCCGCTTCGGCGACCAAGGCCGCTCCATCAAGCAAGTCGCTGGGCACCTTCGCCAGCTCGATCGGCACCGTCGTGAATTCAACCTCGTCGATCCAGCGATCCCGGTCATAGCTGCCCGAAATGCCGCGGATACGATAGCTCTGATAGGGAATGCCGCCGGTATCCAGCGCAACGGTCATGGTCGTCATATCGCCCATCTGCTCGCCGGGCTTGGCGATCCATTGCAGATCCTGCCTGGACACCTTCACCCACGCATTGTCCGCGCCCAGCGCTTCGACGATGTAGGTACCAGTGCGGGTGGTGTCCAGTTGCGTCGTGTCGGCCGGGTTGTAGCTGGTCTTAAGCGTCAAGGACGAAAGCGCGATCTTGTGCTTCATGTCGAAGCGGATGGCCACGATCTCGCTGCTGGTTGGATCGGCCTGAACGAGAGACAGGTCCTCGATCCTGAGTACCTGTTTCTCGACGCTCTGCCCGTCCTGCTGCCGGATTTCCTTCACCGCCTGGGCCGTGTTCGCGCCGCGCCACGAGAACGCTTCGCCACTAAAGCCGCTGCCATCGACCAGGTTGCGGACATTGCTCCGGCCGAACCCGGTTTCGGTCGAGTCGGCGTGGCTCAGCCCGTGAACGAGATAGCCCTGCTGCCACATCCAAACCAGCCCCTCCTGCGTATTAACAGGAGACGGAACCGATCCGCCCAAACCGAGCACCGGTCCCGGACGAATAAGTTGCACCAAACCCAGTTCTGCCATCTTCTGGTTCGCTTGCTCGAGATCGTCGCCGAGCTTGTGGATCTGGCCCTGCGGCCCGATGCCCAGGAATTCCAGCGCCAAATATGTGTCCCATTCCGACGGCGTACGCTGCAGGAGCGGGAGGGTGGTCGACACCTGGATCAAAGCGCCACGCTTGCCGGCTTCGTAGTCCAAGCGCTGGCTGTTGGCCGCGAGCAGGTCGCCGCCATCCACTCCGGCCCGGACCAACCGGCCGAGTTGTTCCGCATCCTCGACCCCCGCATTCAACAGACTCTCCACGATCTCGTAGTCCAACACTCCGGCCGAAGCCATCATCGTGGCCAGGGCGGCCGCCCGCTGAGGTAGGAAGCCTTTGTAGACCAACACCGACTTGAGGAAGGCTGCTCGCTCGGCCGGCGCTGAGTCGGGCATGAAGCGGGCCTGCTGTTCCAGACTGCTGCCCATGGTCACGGCCAACCAGCCTTCCAGGTCCCGCTTCTTCTGATCGTTCGAGGCGTACCTGCTGCCGATCATAACTTCCAACTTCTCGAGCGCCTTCGAGGTGGCGTTCGCGGCCACGCCGTGAAAGATCCTCGGCCGGTCCCAATCGGGTACGCTCAACGCATCCAGCAGCGCCCCCAGCAACTGCTCCTCGTGCAGATTTAAGAACTCGACGGGCTTGGCATGGATCATCAGATAGGACTTGCTCTCCGCATACAAGGCCAAGGCGAAGTCGGCCAGGCGCACCTCGGCCGGCCGCTGTTTCTCCCATGAGGCATAGACCCGCATGTCTTGTACCGAAAGGCCATAGCGGTAGGCTTCCGTGATCAATTCGGGCTGGTAGCCCAGCGCCTCCAAGGCTTCGGCATACTCCAATCCGCCTTGCACGTGCAGCCAGCTCTGCTTCGCTTTTGCATAGGCGATAACGAAATCCTCGGACAGCCGTCCTTCGGACTGCCTGAGCGCAAGACAGGCAGCTTCGATGTCCGGCAACGAGATCAACCCCGCGCGGATCGCTGCATCGGCCTTCTCCTTGGAGAAGCCATTGACCCTGTAGTACAGCGCGATATTCGTGGGAATGGAGCCCCATGCCTGGCCGTTCGAGCAGAAGATGCCGTCGATCTGGTCGCTGCTGGCCGAATCCGGCATAAGCTTGCGAATGCTGTTGCGATCCGGCAACAAGACACCGCTCAACGCTCGGGTTTTGCTGAAATAGCTTTCAGCATCGGCCCCGCTCGGATCCAGCTTGATACCACGGGTGATCATCCGACCATTCGGCCCGCGCGCGATCACGTCCAGAGCGTTGTCACCTTTGAAGGTCAGCACAAACTCGGTGTCGTTCGCCCGCGCGACCGGCCTTCCTAGATATATTCTCGCGGACTGGGAAAAAAGGGTTTGCGCGACGCCATTCAACCCATCCTTAGAGATATAGGCTTGGTAACAGAGATAGCCGTCCTTATCGAGATAGAACTTGAACCCGTTCTGCCCCACTCCTCCCGTCGCGAACAATACCCGCTCGGAATCTCCAGGGTTCGAAGGCACCCTCAAATAGACGGTAAAGTCCGCAGATACGGGCAACTGGGCAAAATCCATCGCGGCCTGCGGACGGGTCGCCCAAGTCGCCCCATCCGTATCGAGAATACTCGCGGCCTCGCCAGCGTCGGCCAAGGCCGGCAGGGCCTTGCGAACGAGATTGGCATCATTCGACAAGACCTTGTTCAGACCTCGGGTCAGGCTGAAATAGTAGGGCGCAGCGCCTGGCGGACTCAGGCTGATATTGTTCGTCGTCGTCGGACCATTGGGCCCACTCGCGGTCACGTCCAGGGTATTGCCGTCTCGGAACTTGAGCAGGAACTCATCGTCGCTCGCCCGCGCAACAGGGCCAACTGAGTAAATTCTCGCTGAGTTAGAATAGAGAGTGAATTCGACCCCACTCCCCCAGCTCGTGGTGACGTAGGCCTTGTAGCAAAGGTAGTTTTGCTCATCGAGGTAGAACTTGAAGCCGTTCTTGCCTTGGCCTCCCGTCGCAAATAGCACCCGCTCCGCATTTCCCGAGCCAGGATGGGCCTTCAGATAGACAGTGAAGTCCTGTTGCTCAGGCAGCTTATCGAAGTCCCTCGCCATCTCGCCCTGTCCGGCTAGTGCAGCGATCGACCGCAACTCCGCTTCGCTATCGACCCCATTCAAGAGGTAGGGCACCCATTTGTCGCGCGGAACCCCCTGCCGCGCATAAAGCGCCTGCGCATCGGCTGCGAAGCCGCTCGGAATGAGGACCGGATGTTTCCCGTCCGCATCGTGCGACCCCGCTTGCGGCGAAACGAAATGTACGCTGCCCGGATTGCGGTAGTAGTCGCGCAGGTAGACCGTCTGTCCGTTCCTGACCAGCTTGAGGTCGTAGCCCTCCACCGTCAGCTGATAGCCTTCGGGCGGCAGTCCACCGGCCATGAAGAGATGCAAGCTGCCCGTCCTTGGCACCCGCAATTGGTGCACGCCCTCGCCTGCGACCAGGGCTGTCTTTCCAGTCTCGTAGAGGAAGTAGCCGGTGTCGACATCCACCAACGGCAAGGCGAACATGAATCCGCCAACCATGAGCTGCAGATGCCTGGCGCGGGGATCAATCACGTAGTTTCGTAGAACGACAGTCTTCTCGATCAGACCACCGTCGAGGAGATTAGGATTAGATAGCGCCCGGTTCGCAGGCCTACCACTGAAGGAGGGGCGGGCAGCCGACAAGAGGATCTCCAGATCGTCGCCGACGCGCTTGATTCCGCGCACCCGCTTCAATGGGGTGTCGCCGAGATCTAGGGTGTCCATCTTCAAGTCCGCGGCCATATTGTCGATGACCCAGCGGTTCAGCCCAGAGTCGGCTGAGAGATAATAGGTATCGGCACCTTCCAGGCCCGCGAACTCGGTCGCGTCCGTGCCAGACAACTCGTTATCAAGGGCATCGCCGACATACGCCGATGGATCGATCGATAGCTTCCTGACGACGGCGCCGCGTCGAACACGGATCGAAGGTTTGCTCATACTACTGAAATATCCGGTAACCCGTACCTTCTCGGGAGCGGAAAACTCGCCCTGATACAAGACCAGATCGGAGCCTACCCGCAATTGCGTATAGGGTAGGTCGCCGGCGGCATCCAGTTCGATCTGAAAGTCCTTTGCGGAATCATAGATGCGCGCATACCCCGACTGGGCGGCCGCGGTCAGCTGGCCGTCCGTCTGCGCTTGCACCAGTGGGTTGCTGATCGCCCTCAACTGGCCGACCGCGTCGACGGTCATCGACGGCAGCTCGATGCCTATGATGCTGGATTGCTGACCCGCCGTGCGTGGAGGTACCAGCCAAACGCTGACGACGCCCGCTTTGACGGCCTCGGCATAGCCTGGTATCTGGAGCTCCAGCTTAGGTTTGCCAGGAACCGAAATGATGGTCAGCGTCCCCCTGCAGACGCTGTAGTACAGATCGTCGAGACTGGCCTCCAACACGAATTGCATCGATTGACTGGTATGCGCCTCGGCGACGAAGCGGCCGGAACCCGCTTTCAACGAATAGGTACTGCTAGCCGCGTCGCTTACCAACTTTCGCGGCTCAGAACCGGTCGTCGCCCCGAACACGAAGCTCTTGGCCACCGCCGATAGCGACCGCCACTGGTCGTCAATCAAACCGAGTGAGGTCGGCGCGAAGTCATTGCCGTGGGGATCGCGCAAGCGAATGCCTTTGCTGGCGTCGAGCCCGCCATCCTTGCCGTATAGGCCGCCGATGGTAAGAGTGCGGGTATGGACGCGGGACGGCAGGGTGATCGCAAGCGGGTTGAGGCTTCGAACTTCGGTCTCGTAGGAAAGCTGAAGATCGTTGCCGACCCGGCGCACCCTGATATCGCGATAGTCCGCGGGCAGGTCGATAAGCAAGCTCTGCGAGGTCCTACCCGGCACGCCAAGCAAGGCAACGAATGCATCAACGTTGCCGTTCCACAAGACGATATCGTTGGAGGTACTCGAAATCCGGTTGCCCTGGTTCAAGGAATAGGTGTTGTTGCCGGCATCGCCGGAGATAGCCACATCGGTTCCGGACACATCGAAGAACTCATCGCCGGCCCCACCTTTTATCAGGGACCTTTCGCCGACGCCATTCATGACATAGGCCTCGATGCCGCGTATGTCGACAGTACGGCTGACCGACCTAGTCACGTTGGGCCCTTCGTTCGCCAGATCCCCGGACCGAGTCACATGATCAAGTATGACCGTCTCCCCTGCATAAGCCAGCTTCTGCCCTGTGTCGAATGATTCCAAGTAGACGCGAAGGCCGCCTGCATCTAGCACCAGCGTGTCTTGCCCGCCCGAACCGTCGATCGCCCCGATATTGGTAGCGGCATCGAGCTTGAAGGCGTCGGCCTCGCTGCCGCCGTTCGCGCTCTTCAGCGTGGCACCTCCCAAGTTGAACAGGTTGCTCTTGTCGACGACGCCATGCGCCTCGTACTCTTCGTCGGCGGCAGCGAGATCGGCCCATACACCGCCACCGTCGGCAATTCGGCCAGACACGACCGCACCCATGGCGCCATGGTTGGATTGGTCTTGCAGCACATGGGTGAAGTTGCCGTTTTGGGCCTTGATCGTGCCATGCAAGACCTGATGCGAGCGCTCACGGTAGTGCAGGCTCCTGTAGCCGTCCTTGGAGAACAGATCGGACAAGTAGCTCTTGACCTCTTCCCACTCCCTGTTGAGGCTTTGCTGCAAGTGGGTCGCGTCCTGTTGTGCCGCACGTTCTTCGCGTGCTCGCTTGACGCCGTCGGTTTCCACGCCGATCCAGGCAGCGAAGAAGGCTTCCACCTTGGCCGAAGTATTGGCAAAGTACTCGTCGTACTCAGCCACCACCAGGGCGCCCTGGACGATGCCGTTAATGATGAATCCGGCCGCGGCGATGGCGACACCGATTGGCCCTGCCGACGCGGCGATGGCGCCCAGCACCGAACCGGCCACCGCAGTGCTCAGCGAAGCAGCGATCGATACTCCGGTCAGGGCCAGGCTCAACGCGGTGGTCACCGTGGTCATGACCGTGTTGGCCACCAAGGACTTGTATTCGAAGCTGTTGACGTCTCCACTATTGGTCCAGAACGACTTCCACTGCAATCCGATCGCGGCGAACGTCGCCGGCGCCAGCGCGAGGTCCAGTACCCCGGCTTCCACTACCTTGGCGGCCTGGCCGAGTCTGTCGACGGCATTGAGTGCCTTGCCGAAGTAGCCCAAGGCTTTCGCGATCCCAGCGCTCAGCGGCGACATCGCGACGCCGCCGACCGTCATCGCCAGGCCGAGAGACCTGTCGGTGGCGCTCATCCGGTTCCAATCGCCTACCAGCTGGCGCACCGAGTTCAAGGTCGCAAACGCGTTCAGCGCGTGGCCGGCTCGACTGACTGCGATCTCCTTGCCGTGATTGGATAGGATGGTACGTTCGCGATCCACCTGACTGAAGAATTCCCTCGAACCCTTGGTGCCCGCCCCTTCCACCCGCTCTCGCAAATTCCGATATGCCTCGCCAGACAGCTTCAGCATCGCCGCGGTGATGCGGATTCGATCCATAGCGCTAGCCGAGTCGATAAACCGATCTATCTTGGCGGCGTCGATGCTGATGCCGCCGGTTCTGCTTCGCCTGCCGAGCCGGGAATGAATCAGGAATTTCTCGGCATCCTCTTCATTCCATGCCGCGATCTTCATCGCAGTGCTGGCGTCGCTGTCGTATCGCACTCTCCTTTCGGCCACATCCATCGCCATCCTCTGCAGGAGTTCGGTCTTGGGCAGATCGGGATAGGCGGCCTGGACTTTCCTGAACTCTACGACATCGAAACCGGATGCCTCGCTCGCCTCGATATATAGCTTCTGCACCAATTTCCGCTGCGCCGGATCCAAGCCCTGCGCCATGGCCAACCAGTTCGCGCGCGCCGATGCGTTGTCGCCGTACCAATCCTTTATCTTGACGGCTACTTCCACCTCCAGGGCCGAAGGGTTCGAATTCCTGAGCGCTTCAAGCAGATCGTCGGCTCGCGCATCGGTCAGCGGCCCTTCGCGCAGCAGCGCCGCGATATTGCCTTGGTTGTCGGACAACTGCCGTTTCACGATCTGCGCCAACGCCTCGAGCTCCGCCTGCGTCGGCACCTCGGCCATCGTTCCAAGCAGCCGGACCGGGTCGAAAGCGATCTTCTTCCCGGAAGCGTCCGCACCGAATGTTGCCGCAAGCTCCGGTGTCAGCGGACTTCCATCGAATGTCGCCCCCAGATCGAACAACAGGGCCAGCGAAATATCCGCTCCATCGACCCTGACAGTACCCTTGCCCGCCAGTTGCCGGCGTGCGGCGGCTCGCTGCGCCGGGTCGTCCTCGGCGTTCACCAGCGCACCGGCGCCCAGGCCGACGGAATCGGGCGAGCCAAGATGAATCGTGGCGATGCGCTCGATAGTGCCTAGCAGCTTGGCGTACTCGGCGGGGCTCGCGAGCGCCGCCTGCAGCCCGGCTTCGTCGAGGTCGGTTCCCGCCGCATTCGGGTAGAAGCGACTCAGGGCCGCCCTCTCGGTGGCATTGAGCTCCGACAGCGGCTTGTTCGAGAGGCGGATGTCCTCGACTAGTTCCTCGACGTTGATCCGGTCCGGTCCGATCAGCACGATCCGCTTAGGCTGTTCGCGAGTCTGCACGACCCCGTCCTCCCAGCGCCATCGATAGATCACTTTATTGTCGTCTAAGACCGACGCGATCTCACCCGACGATAAGGTCGGCCACTTACGGCCTTCACGATCGATCGCCAGGTCCGAGGTATGGATCGAAACCTCGATCAAGGGCGACTTGAGCGCGCTGGCGAAGCGGTAGCCGAAACCTTCCTGCTCGCCGTTTCGCTCCAGGGTGCAACCCACCAGGCTGATCCGCGCTGGCGTGCCGACATTCCTATGGATGGTTTCGGTCAGCTTCGCGTGGAAAGCTGTCAGGTGCTTAGCCAGCTTCGCGGCCTCCATCCCGCCCAGCGTGCGCTGGCCGTTCGCATTGCTGCGGCCGTGGCCGACAATCTGCCAACGCATCGGCTCGACGCTGCCCGCCAATGCCGACATATCGCCGTAAACCACTCGATAGCTGCCCTTCTCATCTAGCTGGACGATGACGCTGGTTCGGGGATGCTTCGCTGCAAGGCGGGCGGCGGCCTCAGTCGCGGCCGGGTCGTTCTCGAGCTGAAGAATGATCTGTCGGCCATAGCGGCTGTCGCCGTCCTCGTAGCCCGCAGCTATCTGCGGCTTATCCCACTCGTCGACACTGACATCCGATATCAACCGCGGTGCGACGCCCAGCTGAGGACTGTCGTCGATGAAGTCGTCGAACTCACCGGGGATCTCCGCTACTTCGTCGTCCGGAAACTCGTTATGGGCGTCGACCTCGAACTCGTGCGAGCTGTTGACGCTGCGGCTGACCAAGCGCAGATTGCTCACCTCGTTATAGGCATCCAGAACCTCGGCCCGGGTCACATTGCGGCCCGCCGCGACAGCGTCGTCGTGCATTTTCTTCGACAATACGTCGAACGGCACGTTGTGATCGATGTCAAACGCGTCGCGAGTGACAAGTTGTCCGGAGGCGGCACAGCGAAACAGCCGCACCTCTTGGGTCTGACCCGCGGCATTGGTCACCGTCACACTGCGCACATACGACCTTTGCAGCTCGGCCTCGAACCACTTCCCGAGCACTTTGGCATCGAAACTCAGTCCGACTCGGCCGTCCTCCGGCACCCAGCGCTGGTTCTGCGTGTGCTTCGTTCGGCCCGCCCAGTCCAGGTCCGGGTCGAAGTCCGGATGCGTCTTTGTTGGATCAAATGCGAAGTGACTATCGACCCAGGCGCGCCACTCCCTCGAGTCGGCGCCGAAGACAGCCAATATCCGATCGGCGCTGTCGCGCGCACGATTGATGACCGACGGCAGCATGCGCAAGTTCCGCACATCGTTGAAGGCCATATTCGCTTCGGCGTGATTCGCTACGCCAAGCTGGCCGAAGTAGTCGCGCCACTGCACGATGTGGTCGATGTCGAGTGCATCGGTGGTGTGCCAGGTATCGCTTTCCGCGTGGTAGTACAAAACTACGGTGGCCGCGCTCTCTCCCGACGCAGACGGAAAAGTGAACGCCTGCGACTGCATGTTCCGGCGCGCCCAATCGTTGCGCATGTACTCGTTAGTGGATTCGTAGAAGCTGAAGCTAGTGCGGGCCTCCGTCCCCAGCCACGGCCTGTCGGCGATTCTTTGGGAGTGATTGGGCGGGACCACGCCCTCCCAGCTGACCAGGTCCACCGTTTTGCCATTCTTCAGCTTCGGTTTGGAGATTGTGTATGCCATGGCGGAGCCCCTGTTGCCGATCGCTTGTCGTTGTCTCGCGCTTGATGCTTTATCTGTTCGCCGCCGCTTCCACTCAGCCCATCTGCAATCGCCACAACCGGGCGTAAGCCGTGTCACTCGTGACGAGCTCGCAATGCGATCCACTTTCGACTACCGCGCCGCGATCGACCACCAGGATTCGGTCGGCATAGCGCAGCGTATTCAGCCGGTGCGCGATGCTGATGACGGTGCGTCCGCTGGCGATGGCCTCCAGATTGGCCATGATCGCCGCCTCCGATTCGTAGTCCAGCGCGCTGGTGGCTTCGTCGAGCAGTAGCAGCTTGGGACGGGCGAGCAGCGCCCTGGCCAAAGCGATGCGTTGCCGCTGCCCGCCCGACAAGCTCGATCCCCTTTCCCCGACCTGGCTTTCATAGCCGTGGGGCAGGCAACGTATGAACGAGTCGGCGCCCGCCAGAATGGCTGCCTCGACAATCTCCGCCTCGGAAGCTTGCGGCCTACATACGCCGATGTTTTCGCTAACCGTTCCGGAGAACAGCACGCTTTCCTGCGGAACCACGCTGATCTGCCTGCGCAGCGCAACCGGATCGGCGATCGCGATGTCGATACCGTCCACCAGTACCTGGCCGTGTTGGGGCACGTAGAGACGCTGCAGCAACCGGCTGATCGTGCTCTTGCCCGATCCGGAGGGCCCGGTGATGCCGACGAATTCACCGGGGCGCACTTCAAGACAGAGATTTCGCAGTACCTCTTGGCCGTCTTCGCCGTAGCGGAAGTGAACATTTCTAAAGCAAACACCGCCCTGCAGCGGCGGGATCGAAGCCAGCCCACCGTTGCCTTCCTCGGTCGGCTCATCCAGTACGTCGCCTATGCGGCGCAGCGAGATGGTCGTGTGCTGCAAGTCTTGCCAGGTTTGGGCCAGGCGCAGAATCGGCTGCGTGAGATGCCCGGCAAGCATATTGAACGCTACCAGCTCGCCCGGACTGAGCTGATCCTCCATCACCAGCCTAATGCCCCACCACAGTAGCAACGCACTGGACAGCTTCTGCACCACGTCCACCGCTTGACCGATCGATATGCCCAGCACGCTGGCCCGGAACGAGGCGCGTACGAATCTGGCGAAGCCGCTCTCCCATTGGCGCACGAAGCTCTCCTCCGTAGCCGTTGTCTTTATGACCTCGATTCCCATCACCGACGAAGTCAAGAACGCGGTGCTGTCGGCGCTCGACTCGTACTCGCGCTCGGTCCGGCTGCGCAACATGGGGCCGAACAGCATCCACAATAGAAAGTAGACCAGTAAAGTCCCCAGGACGATCCAAGTCAGTTTGACGCTGTACGAAAGCATTACCGCGAGGAACAGTCCCAGGAAGAGCAGATCCAGCACCACCGTCAGCGTCGAACCGGTCAGAAACTGACGGATATGATCCATCTCGCCTATGCGAGCGATGATTTCGCCGGTCTTCCGCTTGCGAAAGTAGCCGATGGGCAACGCCATGAGGTGCTGATAGACGCGGGCCGATAGCTCCGAGTGGATTTTCGCCGCGAGATTGGAGAATAGCCAGGAACGCATAAATCCATAGACGAAATCGAATACCGCCAATGCAAGCAGCGCTATTCCCAGAACTTGCAAGCTTGAGACGCTCCGGTTCACCAAGACCCGATCGATGACGTTCTCGAACACAGCAGGTGTCACCAGCGCGATCAGTTGCAGCATCAACGACACCAACAGAATGCTTCTGAATTGCCGGATGTGCTTGATCACCGACGGGATGAACCAGGCGAAGCCGAACGCCTGCCGTCCCGGTGGTTCGTCCGCTTCGCCCAGAAGGATCGTTTGGCCTGGCCACCGCTCGGCGAGGTCGTCGAAAGACGAATGCCGGCACTCGCCTGTTGCCGGAACACGCAGGAGCACGCCATTCTCGTTCACCGATTCCAGTACCCGCCATCCGTCGGCTGTTTTCAGCAACGCGGGCAGCGGCAAGGCCGCTATCCGCTCGATGCCGCTGTCGACGCTTCTCGCTCTCAACCCGATCGAACGCGCGCAACGGCAAATATCGACGCGGCTGGCCGTCCCCTGCGCTCGACCTAGCTGATGGCACAATTGCTCGGCTTCGACCAAAATCCGGTGATGGCGGGCCGCGTAGGCCAGGGCCGCCAGGCCGTCATCGACGAAGGCGCCGTCGGCCCCTACGCTCGGGAGAGAAGCTTCAATCGACCTGGACATCACCGTTCCTCAAGCGCTTCGGACTGGTACTCGCGCAAGGGGCTGAGAACGTAGTCGATGACCCGTCGCCTGCCCGTGCGGATCTCCGCGGTCACACCCATTCCCGCCTGCAAAGGAAATGTCTTTCCGTCCAGAGCCATATGCAGTCGGCGTAGCTCGACTCTGGCCGGGAACACCAGCCCGAGCCGGTCGTCCTTCACCGCATCGCGCGATACGTTGAGTATCGTTCCGGGCACCGTGCCGTATCGCGTATAGGCGAAGGAGTCGATCTTCAGCTCGACCGATTGGCCTGGCCTTACGAATCCGACATCCCCGTTCAGGACCATGACTTCGGCCTGCAGGGATGCTTCGTCGGGTACGATCACCATCAGCTGCTGGCCGGCTTGCACTGCGCCGCCCCGGGTATGCACTGCAAGCTGCTGCACCACGCCTTCCACGGTCGCCCTTAGGGTTTGCAAGCGCAGCTTCTCCTTTGCCCTGACCAGCTTCTGAGCCAGATTCGATACCTCCAACCGCACCGAAGCCAGGCTGTCCTGACGCTCCTTCGTCGTCTTCGCCAGGTAGCCGCTGCGCTGATTGCTCAGCGACTGATACTGGGCCTTCATCACTGCCAGCTCGGATCGCTGCTGCGCGACCGCGCGCTCTATCTCAAGGCGCTCCTTCTCTTGCTGCTGCAGCTCCACATTGGAAATCAGCTTATCGGCTGCCAGTACGCGGTACGCGTCCAACCGCTGCATGACGTTCGTTGCCAGCTTTTGCAGGACTGCGATGTCCGCTTCGCGTCCTTTCTGGTTGGCTCGGTTGACCGCCATTTCGCTTTCGATGCCCACTACGCTAGCCTGCATCTCCCTCGATATGCTGAGCAAGTGCTCGCGGGCGATCGCCACTTGCTCTGCTGGCGCCTCTTCCGGCGCAATGAAGTTGGCCACCGGATCGTCGGTCAGCATCGCTTGCAGCCTGGCCTGCTCCAGCAACTTGAAGTTCAGTTGGCCGCGCAACTCTCCGAGCTCTGCGTCGGCGCCGATCGGGTTCAGGCTGACCAGTACGTCGCCGACTTCGACGCGCGCGCCATCGCGCACGTGGATGGCCGCTATCTCGCCGCCTTCCACGGACTGGACTACTTTGGAATTGCTTGGGACCAACAGGCGCCCCGACGCGTTGGCCTGGATATCCAGCTGCCCGAAAGTCGACCACACCAGCGCTGCGGCGAAGGTCGCCGCCAGTGCTACGGCGGTGCGGCGCGACCAAGGTGCTGGCGGACGTTCGATGACTTCCAAATAGCCCGGCTGGAACTCGTGTTCGTCCCGAGTCTTGTTCGGGTGGAACTCCGTCCCGCCCGCGGAATGGACGGTATTGAAGGCCGACTTTAAGCGATCAAGCAGCATGCCCTGCCCCCGGATTCCCGAACGAACGTTGCCGCTCGCGCAACTTGGCATAGCACCCGCCACGTGCAATCAACTCGTCGTGGCTTCCTACCTCGGTAATGCGCCCCTGCTCCAATGAGACGATGCGATCGCATCGCCGCACCGCGGAAAGACGATGGGCGATGGTGATGACCGTGCGCCCTTTGGCTATCTCAGCCATGTTCCGCTGAATCACCCCTTGAGATTCGTCATCGAGGGCGCTGGTCGCCTCATCAAATATCAGTATTCTGGGGTCGGCCATCAATGCGCGTGCGATGACGACGCGCTGACGCTGTCCGCCGGATAGGGAGCTTCCTCCTTCGGCCAGGATGGTGTCGTACCCCGTCGGAAGCTGCAGGATGAAGTCGTGAGCGCCGGCAAGCTTCGCGGCTCTTACGACATCGTCCAGCGGCGCCGAGGTGTCCCTAATGGCGATGTTGTGACGGACGCTTCGATTGAAGAGATAGCTGTCCTGCTGCACCACGCCTATCTGACTGCGCAAGTACTTCGCGCTCAGCTTCTGCAGCGGTATTCCGTCGACAAGAATCTCGCCAGCATCCGGGGCATAGAGCTTCTGCAGAAGATAGGCCAAGGTGCTCTTGCCCGACCCCGACGGACCGACGATGCCGATGCTCTCTCCTGGCTCGATGCTGAGCGACACTCCCTTCAGTACCGGCTCCGAGTCCGGTTGATAGCGGAACACCAAGTCGCGTATCTGGATCGAACCGCTGATCGGCCTGGCCGGTTCCGTTGCCGTCCGATTCTGCTCGATCGGCAGGTTCAGCATGTCGCCCAACTTCTCCACCGCCAGCCGAGCTTGAACGAACTGTGGCCAGAGATCCGTGAGCCTCGAGATCGGCCCATTGATATGCGACGCCATCATGTTGAAGGCGATTAGCTGCCCGATGGTGATCTGCATCGAAGTCACCAGGTGGGCTCCATACCAAACGATGGCCACCGAGATCACCTTCTGCAGCAGCGCCACTCCATGACTGACCAAGCTATTCAAGCTCTGGGTCCGGAATCCCGCCTCCGCCGCCTCCGCGGCCTGCGCCTCCCAGCGGCGTAGCATCCCGGGCTCGACCGCCATGCTCCTAATCGTCTCCATCCCGGCAACCGACTCGGCCAGCAGGGACTTGTTCTGCGCAGCGACCTGAAATTGGCGCTTGATCCGGCTCTGCAGCGGCCCGGTGCTCGCATACGCGACGGCGACGTAGAACGGCAGACCGGCTAGAACGATGCAGGTCAGGCTCCACGACAGACGCGACATCACGTACAGGAAGACGAAGGCGAACGCGACGTCGACACAGAGAGTAAGCATCGAGCCGGTAAGAAAGGATCGAATCCCTTCCAACTGCTGTACACGGGCTACGATCGTTCCTATCTGGCGTGCTTTGAAGTAGCGCAGCGGCAAACCCATCAAGTGCCTGAACAGCTTGGCGCCGATGGCTATGTCTATTCGGTTGGTCGTATGGGTGAAGATGTACCCCCGCAATCCGGTCAAGACCGCTTCCCACACCGCAATCGCTACCAGCACAAACATTAGGACATCGAGCGTCGAGAGCGCTTTATGCACCAGCACCTTGTCCATTGCCACCTGGAATATCAGCGGGGAGCCCAGTGCGAGCAACTGCAGGACCAGTGAGACGAACACCACCTCAGCCAACAGGCGCTTGTGGCGGGCGAACTCGGGGAGAAACCAGCGGATATCGAACTTCGGCGGCGAATCGAGCAATCTGATGCTCTCGCCTGTCCAGCTCATTTGCAGTTCCTCGCTACTTATGATTTTCGGAGCTGCACTACCCGGTTGGAACACCAGAGCCTGGGCGGACGATCGGTTCAGAAGCACCTGATACCCGTCCGCTTCGGTCCGAAAAGCCAAAGGCAAACGGACTCTCCCCAGCCTCGAATAGCGCAGGCTGGCTACGGAAAACTTAGCGTCGTGCGCCCGGCCATAGAGCGCTATCGCATGTTTCAGGTCGGCGATCGAAGCCGCGTAGCCGGGATCCTGCTCCTTCCCTTTCACTAGGGACAGCAGAATGCGGCAGCAACCCAGAGCTGAACTCAGCGTATGGGCTCGATCGTCGATCGCTTGGAGTTTTGACATCCCCTTCCTCGGGGACCGATCACGGTGCGCTCTCGATCGATGCGTCTTATAGAAACGTGATTCAAGTCTCACATATCAAACAGGCTTCCCTGACCCGCAGGCAATTGCAATAGGGAAACGTCTTAGATTGATAGTTCTGAATGTGCCTCACTGCACATAGGTGGTAGCTCACGGGTCGTTCGCGGCGTGTCAGCGCAGGGGCTTGGTACGACCGCAGACGGCGCTATGCAGCTGGTAGGAGCAGCCCCGAATCGCGCTCTTCTGCGCAAGTCGCTGTACTGGCCAGTCGGCTGTCGACCTCGACCTGCCCTGGCTCCATCGACTTCGGCAGAATGGGAGCTGCGCCATCCCAGTAGTCAGCAATCGCAGCGTGCGCAACGGCTTTCTTCGCCCCCCGCCCCCCCCCTGCGAACCGAACTCGCTCAGCCGCGAAGCACTGTCAACCGCCGCGCACGCCCACCTTCTGGGCGAACAGCGACTCCCCGCAGTGTCTCAATCTCACAGAGCAAAGCGTGCCAGCCGGCATCGTCTGCCGACTGATGGCCGACTCAATGGAGAGACACGGGGCGGACTGCACATCTCGGCCCCGCAATTTCATGGCCTGTGCTGTGGCGCCGCGACTCTACGATTTCGCTGCCGGTCACAGGTCGCTCCGGATCGACATCGCGAAGCAGAACGCACTCCGCAATCCCCCGAATGACGACTAGTGCATCCGTATCGGGCAGCTTGCGAATTGCGCCACGACAGCCAAGACATTGACCGAGAGCCGCACGTAGAAGTGCACGGGCCCGGAGCATTTCGCATTCAAAGGCATCGCGAAGTCGACCAACGATCTTGTGCATGGCGACTGACCCATAACCCCCGCGAGCAGCGGATCTACAGGTTGGCAACTATGCGCCAACGATCTGCTTAGGACATTTCACGTGCACGGGCGCGTCCGAAGCGCCTACCCGGACCGGAGATCATGCCTAGATATCCAGGCAAGCAGAAAGCCCCATGTTCGCCAGGCGTACACAATGAGTGTTCATCTTCCGGAACTCACTAGATTGGTGGAGAACGCCCGGAACGAGCTTGCAACGGGTGGCATGGGAATTCCATCGTTCGTCGATGAAAGAATCGTATCGCTTGGAACAGGCAGCGACAGCGAAGAGTGGCAATCCGTGCAAAGGCTGGCGCAGCGAATTCGGATCGGCTACTTGCAACTGGGCGAGCGCGACTGCGGCCGATGCAGCGGCCGGATTGGCAGGTAGTTCGTCCGAGCGGCTTGCCGGCACCTATCGGCAATCACGCCCGCGAATGGTGCAGACACTCGATAGCGCAGAGGAATCCTTTACCCGTGATATCTCGGAACGAGATTCCCCTCCGATTCGGTTCGCGTAGATATCGCCAAGCCCCGATCGAACTGGCGGCCCACGGGTGCTTTCGGTCCGACACGGCAGCGAACCCAGCGCGGCCCCGGCTGCCCGCGCCGGACAGTTCCCTGCCATGCGCAAAAGGCGCGATCATCCAGGCGGCGGAGCTTGCTTGGCCCACTGCGCCGGCGGCCCGCCTCCGGTGCATGCGCGACACCGGAGCGGTCTGCTCGGTCAACACAAAAGGCTCCAAACACCGGGCATATGCTGGTTCGGTGGGCCCGGCCGCTCTAAGACTATTCCTAATATCGGCGCCGGAAGATCGCCGATAGCATTGGATCACAAATGCGAATTTCATCACATTTAACTTCGCCCTCCTCTCCGATAGGGGGGCGAGTCGCCAGACTCGGCACGCAGCCCACCGCGTGCGTAGGTCGGAAAGTCGAAAGACCTACGCAAGGGATTCAGGAAAGCACCAGATGGACGAATCTGCAATCGACCTGTGAAAACTCGCGCAACACAACTGTCAGCTCTGCCTTGCTGATCCAGGCAGAGCAACACGGCGCTAGCTGGATTACATCCAGCCCGGCAAGCCGCAGCAGAACGTATGTCGAACGCTACAACCGGACCGTTCGCTACGACTGGCTGGCCCAAACTTTGTTCAAATCGATCTGCAAGATGTTCGAATCCGCAACCCCTGGCCATCGACATACAACCACGAGTGTCCCAACACCGCACTCGGCGGCATCACTCTAGTCCAACAGAAGGTGGCAGATACCACTTAGCTCCACTTTTGGAGTCCGCTAAAAGCTGGAGGAATACCTAATCATAGCTAATCAATTTGGATTCAATTGCGTCCGTTGCTCAGATGCGAACAGAGCATTCGCCTCGAATACCTGCCCTCCGTAGCTTTCAATTGTCACGCTTGGCGCAAATGGAAGCAGTGACAATGGAATCTAAGGAACTGGAAGACACCCCAAGGGGCATGCGAGCACTGCCGTCTACCGAATCAGAATAGCTCATTCTAATTATTGATCCGCTTGGGTGGTGCGTTTGCACTTGAGTTTTTCTCTTCGAATGTGATGCTCTCGAAATTGAGTGGACACAAGATAGTTCATAAATCCAAACACATCGCAGATGCAAATACTTAGCAAACTTACTGTTGTGGATTAACAGCCAGCAAATGCGTGCAGGCACGGCCCGGCTCGGACCTTTGTAACCTTCGCAGGGGGGAGCAGTGAAATCGATAGTAAAAGAGAGGGGTGGGCTGCAATATCGGCCCTCAAAATCACTTCCACTAATCTTGTTTGCCTGGATTCTGTACGGTTGCATAGTCGTGGCGCTACGACTATATGCCTGAGCGTGCAGCTACGCGCCTTGAATCGGCCACAGTTTCGTGGACATCCGCAGCCATAGGCTATGACTTAAGCTGAGGTGGCTATGAGCGCGAAGCGGTACGCTGATGAATTCAAGATCGAAGCGGTTCATCAGATCGTTTAGTACGGTCGGCCGGTGGCCGAGGTGACTGAGCGACTGGGGTGTCCGTGCGCAGCCCGTGTGGCTGGCGGCGACAGCTAGGAAGGAGCGACGTGGTTCGCCGTGTCGAAAGCGACCAGAACCCGGATGTGCGTCGCCTGAAGGCGGAACTGCGCCGGGTCACTGAAGAACGAGATACCCAAAAAAGAAACGTCGCGGCGAACTTAACCGATCGACGCGACAGTGTGTCACACATCCAAGGTCTTAAGTTCGCTATTTCGGACAAGAACACCAAGATGCTGCCTATGGCTTACGACGTCGTATCGCTGAGCCCTTTGGATTTCGATCTGGAGGATGAGTCAACACATGAGCGAGTGGCTTCGGGCCAGATGGCACGGATGAGCAAGTGGTCGGCCGGGAAGCTGTGGACACTCGCAGAATGGCTCTCGGTAGATTGACACTGTGCTGTTGGCACGGAAGCCTCCCCCAGTTCAAGCAGAGTTGCCGCTAGCCCCCGGCGATACCGCTATTGATTTCTAGGCGGGCCGGAAGGCACAAACGATAAGCGAATCCGCCGGCCCACAGGGAGCCGGCAATATCAAGGGAAAGGAGAGACAAATGTTTCATAGACACCTGCTGGCAGCAGTACTCACTGTCGCGGCTACAGGCTGCGCTTCATCGAGCATCCTGATAGGAACTGCTCGCCCGCCCATAGATCCGGCCCTTGTCCGGCTCTATGTCGACCCACCTGAGCGATTCGAGAAGATCGCGATCTTGGAGTCGAACAGCGACGCTTCCTGGGCGATCACGGACCGGCAGAAGACCAACAAAGCGATCGATCGCCTGAAGATCGAGGCAGCGAAATACGGTGCGAACGGCGTTCTTATCGAGGGCGTCGGCGACCAATACTCGGGTAGTGTTAGCGTGACTGACGCTTGGTCCGACGGCAATACGGCATTCGGGGTCAGCACAAGTACCGCGAACTATCGCAAGGCCGGCTGGGGCATGGCGATATATGTGAACGACCAGGAGACCGCGGTAGCTGCTCCGCTCTCCCAAGGGGCTTCGGCCTCGGCAACTTCGCCGGCCGCCCCTGCGTCACCCCAAGCTGGAAGCGCGTACGACGCTGCACTTCGCTATGCGGCCGAGCGTGACTGCAGCGCCGGCGGCGTAGCTGTCGTGAGCGGCAACGTGTACAGAGCTAGCTGCCCGTCTACCGGGCGATCACTGGTGATCCAGTGCCAAGGTCAGAGCTGCAAGGAAGTGAATTGACTGCCCCACCGGCAAACCCACGACCCCGCTTCGGCGGGGCTCTTGCCGTCTAGGGGGTTGGCGGTTGCCCTCTTCATAGAATTGTCGAAACAGTTCTATTCTTGGTATTAGCACGCCACTACGTTTGGCGATCTACCCCATCGGCCACCCACGGCCATCGGGGCGGACGGACATGTCGCAGAGCAGCAACCAGGTCGCAGTGCCGCTCCCGAACCTGTACCTCCTCGACCAGCAGCGCCGGCAGCGAGCGGACGCGCGGAACCCGCTGGGTGACCCGTCGAACGAGCACCGCTGCTTCCTGGGCACGCACGCGATGGGCGAGTACCGCCGGCTCCATGCCCTTGCGACGCGCTCTCCCCTCTTCCTTTCGATCCTGCGCCGGCATCGGCGTTGGAGCGTGCTGCATGAGTGCAGCTGATCGAGCTGCTTGTAGCTGACGAGCATTCCCGTCTGCCTGAGCTCGAAGTGGATCATCCCAGCGCCGTATCGCTCGTATCGCTGCGCCAACGCCTGGTTGCGCGTGCAGCCGCTTTGCGTCCGGCACGGCTATGCCGCCGAACTTGCTGCGCCACAGATAGTGCGCCAACGCGCTGCAGCCGTGCCGGGGGCACAGGTCCTTGATCGCCATGCCAGCGCCCGCCTCACGCAGTAAGCCGATGATCTGCTCTTCGAGAGACGCTTCTTCACGTCTAGTCTCCCGGTCGCCGGGGGGTTTGGCTCCAACCCGGCGTGCTACTCAAAGGTGGGGAGCCGTTCGCCGGACTTGAACTTGATGCCAGTGCGAATAGCCGAGCATCCACTATTGGCTCCAAGTCGTCTCAGCGGCGACGGGTATCGAGTCAGTACGAAGAACGTTGATCATTGGCTAGGGTCCGTGCTCGCCAATCTCGAAGATCGTGTCGGACCGTAAAGGTCTACCCGCATCACAGGGAGCGCGGGACGACATGCGATGAATCTCTACAGGAAAAGTGGTGTCAGTCACCGAGCGTGCTCATGACGTCTCACCAAGGCTCACGATGTGACGAGAAGTGATTTTTCATTCGAATGCCTAATAGCATGCTTGCGAAGCGCGATTCGCCCGTGATGTTGCCGCAGGTAAAAGGTCGATGCGCAGTAGCTCGAAGTTCATCTTCGCGGCTATCAAACAACTAACAGCAATGCTAAATGCGCTCAGCGACGATTCACCGTGTTGGCGCTACGCGCCGCAACCTAGTCCATGGAGATGAACACAGTGACCAAGATACTAATGGTGGCGCTTCTTGCGCTTTCCTCAGCTAATGCAATGGCAATCGACCTAAGTCCAAATCGGATTGGCGGGGGCGACATACCCGGCAACTACCCGGCGATCGACTTCTATCTGCGCAATGGCGATTGGGCCCCACGTCTCACGCTATCCGATGCGGCTGGCGATCAATACAAGGTGACAATTCATTCCTCGGCGGCCTATGACAGTCAATTGGCGACCGCCAACACTGACTATCCATTGAGCTCAATGCGCATCCGGTCCGGCGACCACGCGTCCTTTGTCTATGAAGCGGCTCGCCGCCAATGGAGCTTCGCCGGGGCTACGCTTAGTCCAAACACCAATGGCGGGAGCGGTACAATTTCATCATACCCGAGCGGGAACTTCTTGCGCTTCAATCTCGCTAACGGCGATTGGGTTCAGAACGTCACGCTCCCGGCAGTCGCTCCGGACGGCAGCTTGCTCGTAGTTTCATCCACGGCTTCATCGACGAGCCGAGTCAGCCCGCAGAACATCATGTACGCCAGCACATTCAACGTGCGAGCAGGGGACCAATATGCCTTCCTCTATCGCCGGAGTCTGAACCGCTGGATCAGCATCAAGACTCCGATCATGGCGTTAAGCGCCAACAGCGCCGGGCCTCAGATGCAAGCGCCTGTCGTGCCGTACACGCAAGTAAAGTTCAGCGACGGCGCAACCATTCCAGAAATTCGTCTTCCAGAATTCGCAGGCGACCGTGACCGAGTGAGCATCAGCTCCGAAGCAACCAGCGCGGCAACCATATCGAATCTGAATGTCGATACGACCGCCACTTTGAGATTGTTCGCGGGCTCACGATACGACTTCATCTACATCAAGGAGCGCGCGCTCTGGGTGCTTCAATCCAGCCCGAGCATGAGCTATACCGCGAGCAGTCTCGGCACCCCCCAGCTGCCCGATATGAAGTCGCCGACGATTCGCTACTCAGCCTCGGACGGAAACTGGATGCCGTTGTTGAAGCTTCCGCTTATTGGCAGCCCGGGCGACAGAGTTACTGTCAAGAGCGATGCTGCATCGGACTTCAACGTCACCGGTCAGGACACAACGTTTGGGACGATCGCCGTTCGACGCGGAGAATCCGTGCGCTTTGTCCGTACTGCAGCCGGTGCTTGGTCGCTAGATAGTCGGCTCATCACCATGCTGCTGATATACAGTGAAGAAGCAGCTGAGCGGCTCGGGGAAACAGCGGCCCAGATGCGACTGTTGGAAGGAGTGCGCCTGACGAATGAAGCGCTGGATAACTCCAGGGCAAACTTCTACGTCAAGCCCGTCGGACTGCTAAAGCGCCAGTTCCAGGCTACAACGCTAAACGATGTCCTTAATGTCGCTCTCAGAGATCCGCTCGTGGCGTCTACCCGTACGCAGCTGGCCGCCGATGCCGTCTATTACGAAGGAACCGAAGATGGTTGCGGCGTGGCGTGGCTAACGGCCGGCAAGTACAACATGATCGGCACCGGTTCTCTAGCATGCGGCACTACCGTGATGCGTCATGAGTTCGGTCACAACATGGGTTTACACCATGGCGACGCGCCTGGTGGGTCAGCACCTTACGCCAAGGGATACAGCCTGATTAAGGACATTATGGGCGGGAACGCCATTCCCTATTACTCGAATCCGTATCTGTACACGACTCTACCCGACCTGGCCATCGGCCTGCCAATGGGTATCGCGAACGTGACCGATTCCGTTCGGGCAATAAACGAACGCTCCAAGCTTGTCTCTGAATACTACTGATTCATCAACCGCAGTCTGGCCGGATCTATCCGGCCAGACTGACTTCCCGTAGATCTCGGACGCCCCTGGCCGCCGTGCGGTCGGCTGTCTCCGACTGAAAGAAAGGGTTCTCATGCGGATCCGCCTAAGTAGATCGTTAGCTTTTGGCGTAGCACTGGGCTTGGCCGCAATTGGGCTCGTGCTCGATCGGACCGGTTCGCCAGCAAGCATCGATGTTGCGCATGGCCCGCAACATACGGATCGCGCAATATCGATAGCTGATGCGACTACCATGCTGGTTCCGGCGTTAGACGGCATCCAGGCTGCGATCGAGCGGCGCAGCGCGACCTATTTGCTCGACAGGACTCGCCTGATTGCAGCGAAGCCGCGTAAGAATCTATTGAGGCTGATCGGGCCGAGCGAGGTCGTTCCCGGCGTGCTGGACGCTGCAGAGCGGCAGGTCGCGAACGGCCGCCAGTTCGTCGCCTATGATCCGTATGTACTGGAAGCGAAAGACGTCGGTGACGAGATCGAAGTGTACGTGCCTCAGGCTGGCTTGATCTTGCACGGCGTAATAGACGATGTCGAAGTCAATGGAGACATCATTCGTTGGTCGGGCGGATTTGAGGACTTCAATTCGACCGAGAGTAGGTTTTCGATTAGCCAAACGATGATCGACAACTATGTGCTAGGCACTTTCGATACGCCAATGGGCAGCTTCAGTCTAGAGGCGAAGAACGGCCGTGGCTGGATCGTCGATCAAGCCGAAGAGTTCCACTTGCCCTCGGACGGTAAAGACTATGTCGAGGCGCCCCCGTTGCGCGCTCATGCCACTAGCCCGTGATCAGGCCTCGGGTTCACATCATTGGGAGCTGGAAGATTCAGAGAAGGGATCTGCTTCGGTTGTAGGGACGATAGAGACGAATCGAGCACGTTGACGGAAGATCATCGGTGCCGGAGGTTCTCTGAATGGGCTTGTACGACGAAAGTCGCCGCTTGAAGCGGATGCGTTCCGACTGGGCGAACCGTCGATCAGTCGGTGCGGGTGCTTCCTAGCAAGGATGCCTAGTTGGAAGGAGTTGCTATCGACAGTCTGGTATACGCCATGGGGTTTACCGATCGATTGTTCTGGGCGCGGTGTCGAATATGAACTTCGTAGCCCAGGTAGTGGCGACTTGCTCTCCACCAATCAAGCGACTGGCTATTCCGCAAGCGGGACATGCCCACTCCTCGGGCCGGAAACGACTGTCGATGCTCAACTTCTTTAGGCGGTAGTACTAGTCCCATGGAGAAGTTCGGGCCAAGGCCAGTCTCCCATGGAGGCCGATATGGTGACGTAGGGGTCTCCCCCTTCGCGGAGGGCGGCGATACGTTCGATCGAATACCTTCGTGGTTGCAGTCGGCCCCAATGATCAAAAGTGGCAAGCCACGTTTCGCCGCTACGTATGTTGCTCGTATTCAAGAATGCGATCAGTGGTATGACTGCATGCCAGCTTCCGTCGCGAGTCAGCTGCCAGCGATCGTCACCCAGTTCATTCAACCATAGAAAGTTCATCGCCTTGTCTCGGCCGCTTTGATGTGGAGCCTGGCGAGAGAGGTGGTCAGCTACGCTTGGCTCCAACCTCGTGGCTACAGCAGCGTTACGGGGCGCCAATCTTAGCGGACTTTCATGTCCTGATTGGCCCGGCGTCGCATGGTGCCGCTGTCATTCGGGCTTTCGCCCTGGGGCAGTGCATCGAACAGGCCGAGTGATTCGTATACCTCGGCGTCGGTACCGAAGTCAGTAGGGCAGGGCAAAGGGGCTGTCTAGTCGAGCGCCCAAGCTGCTGCGGCGCGACAGGCGGCCGGACCGTCAGGTGCCGGCCGCCCTTCGCTCACCAACGGATCCTCACACCCAGGTTGGCCTGACGCTGTTTGACGTCGCTGCCGTCCAGGCTTTCGCCGTAGGACAGCACGCCGAACACGCTGACCTTTTCGTTCAACTCGGCTTCCACGCCGATATCGACGGTCGCCATCAGTCCTAGCTCGTGGTTCGGGAATGCCTGCACCTGTCCGGCGGCACCAGGCGGCAGCACGACCAGGGCGTTGTCTTTCTCGCCCACGGTGTCCTGCACACCGACCGTCGCCCAGGGACGTACTCGCGCACCGCCGGCGGTCTCGAACGTCTTATCGGCGCGCACCGCTACTCGCGCGGTGCCCAGCAGGTCGTCGTCCATCACCAACTGCTTGCCGCTGGCATCGAGCTTGTCTTCCCACTGCATCGCACTGGCGCTCAAGTTGACCTGCGGTTCGACGGTCCAGCCGTTGCTCAAGCGAAAGCGATGCCCGAGCTGCGCGCTCGCGGTCAGGCTGTTCCCGCCGATCTCTTCCTTGAAACCATCGGCGACCGCGATGGTGGCCTCCGGCAATTGCCCGACCAGGGTCATGTCAAGGTAGGTGCCATTCTTCCAGCTGACGCTGCCATACATGCCGACCATGGGCGTCTCGACGCGCACGTTAGCCTCGCCGATGCCTTGCAAGTCAGTCGAGTTGGTGCCACTGGCCCAGTAGTTGCCTCGCTGGAACGCCATGAATAGGCCGCCGCGCAAGGTGCGGGTCTCGCGATCCTGC
This sequence comes from Lysobacter sp. Soil_C_15, assembly GCF_057657315.1. Classification (NCBI taxonomy): domain Bacteria; kingdom Pseudomonadati; phylum Pseudomonadota; class Gammaproteobacteria; order Lysobacterales; family Lysobacteraceae; genus Lysobacter; species Lysobacter sp. Soil_C_15. The sequence continues at coordinate 468,792 of NZ_JBDGIR010000001.1, read as the reverse complement.
AACTGCGTGTCGACGCCGGCGTACAGGCCAAGCGTGTCGCCGCTGAAGGCGAAGCCTGGGTTGGCGCCCATCTCCAGTTCGCTGCCAGTCGCGGCCATCCAGAAGCCGTGGCAGTCGCCCTCCAGTGACCAGTACGCGCGCTCCATTTCTTCTTCGTGCGAGCCGCAGCGCGGGGTGTCGCCACGCACGCCAGCCATACGTTCAAACAGCAGGCGGTTGTTCTCTTGGACCAAGGCGGCTCCGATGCTTGGCAATATGGCGTAGCCGCCGATTTCCGGCAGGATGTTGTTGGCTTCGGTGTTGAGGTACCAGCCGTCGCTTTGACGGTCGAAGGTCCAGGGCAGCACGCTGCCCGTCAAGCGCACCACGCCAGCACCCGCCGCGGTGAAATTGCCTTCGGTGCCCGTATTGTCGTTCGGCGCCGAGATCACCTGGATCGAGGCCGGCTGCTGCGGGGTCTCACTGCCGTCGCTGAGGAAGGTCACCGCGGTGGTGCCGGTGACGTCGCCGCCGATATTCAGGCCGCCCGAGCTCTGGCCGCCTGGCGACACCGTCACCGTCAACCCGCCTCCACCCGTGTAATTGCCGCTGATGCCGAAGCGGGCGTTGCCGACCGTGATCACGCCCGAATTGGCCACATTGCCGGTCAGGTTGGCACCGCTCATGCCGATCAGCTCCGAAGTGCCGTCGATCGACAGCAGGCCGTTGCCCAGGTTCAGCGGTCCGGTCAGGGTCAGCTGCGTGCCGGTCAGCAGATCCACCCGTTCCCAGTTGGACAGCGGGTTTACATCGCTCTGATCCAGGGTCATGCCATGGAAGTTCACCTGGTCTTCGCCGCCAGCCCCGCCATCGAAGCGAGTCAGGCCGTTCAGGTCGCCACCGCGGAAATCAGCTCGGTCGTTGCCGGCTCCGAACTCGAAGTTGCCGATCACCGTGCCCGCCGAATCGAAGGTGTCGTTTCCGTCGGTCCCGGTGTACGGGCCAGTCGCCTTCAGGGTCGATCCGGCCGCGATCTTGGTGTTCTGCGCCGCGACGCTGCCGGTGGCGGTGACCTCGAGCAGGCCGCCGATCACGTCGACGTCGATGAACTCGGACGGGCCGTTGATCTGCAGAGTACCGGTACCGGACTTGGCCAGCGATTCGAAGCCCAGCATGCTGCCCAGCGGCACGCTGTTGGCGCCGTCGATGTGGGCTTCGATCGTATCGATGCCCAGACCGCCTTCGACCGTGCCGGTGGCGGCAGTGGTCTCGTGGATGATGAAGCGGTCGTCGCCGTCGCCGAGGGCAAGCGTGCCGGTGCCGGTATCGAGCGTGCCGGCCAGGTCGAACACGTCGTCGCCGTCGCCCAGATCGCCGGTCGCCAGCAGATTCGCTCCGGCAGCCACTTCGACCGTATTGACGCCGGCGCTGCCGGTCAGCTCCGTCGGATCCGATGCCAGACCTCGCACGCTGCCGCCGATCGACAGAACGGTGTCGTCGGCCATCGCCACGGTCGGCGTCTGCAACGTACCGGCCACGCTCAGCTCGCCGGCGTTCAGGGTTGTGCCGCCGCTGAAGCTCTGCGCGCCCACCAGAGTCGCGATGCCAGCGTTGTCCTTCTGCAGATACTCGAAGTTGATCGTGTTCGAGGCGTCAAAGGTGAAGGCGCTCGCGGTGTCGAGCACCACGGTATCGCCGGTGCCGTGACCGCCACCACTGATCACCGCATTGAGTACCGCACCGTCTTGGAGGGTCAGCACGTCTTCGCCGTCGCACAGGTCGATGGTGCCGCTGCCGGACACGGTGCCGGCCACGCTCATGCTGTCGTTGTCGGCGCCACAGCCGAAGCTGCCGTCGACGTTCAGGGTGGCGCCAGCCGCGACCACCGTGTTCAGCGGACTGCCGGCGATCGCGGTCACGCTGCCGGCCGGTCCGATGTTCAAGGTGCCGCCGAGCACGCTGACTTCCTGCAAGTCGGTCGTTCCCGGGCCGGTGATGTTGAGCACGCCAGTACCCGTCTTGGTGACGCCTTCGAAGTTGGTCAGCGAGCCCAGATCGGCGCTCAGGTTGATATCGTAGACGCGGGTATCCAGACCAGCGCCGCCGTCGATGGTGCCCAGAACGGTGGTCCCGTCGTGGACCACGAAGCTGTCGTCGCCGTCGCCGAGGGCGAACACCCCGCCCTGCGTGTTGAGGGTGCCAACGACGTCGAGCACATCCTCGCCCGCGCCCAGATCGCCATTGGCCAGCGCCGTGCCGTTGACAGTTACGGCATTGATACCGGCGCTGCCGGTGATCGCTGCGGCGAGGCCTGCACCGGCGTCCAGGTTGCCGTCGACGGCCAAGGCGGTGTCGTCAGCCATCGCCAGGGTCGGCGTGCTCAGGGTGCCGGCCACGGCCAATTCGCCGCCGTTGAGGCTGGTACCGCCACTGAAGCTGAGCGCTCCAGTCAGGGTCGCGGTGCCTGTGTTGTCTTTCTGCAGCAACTCGAAATTCGCCACACTGCCGGCACCAAAGCTCAACGGCCCGGCGTTGTCGAGCACGACCGCATCGCCGGTCCCTGCGCCGCCGTCGAGCACGCCCGCGAAGCCGCTCAGGTCGGCGCCGTCGTTGAGGGTCAAGGTGTCGTCGCCGTCGTCGAGGGCGATCGTGCCGGTACCGGCGATGGCGCCGGCCACGGTCATCGTGTCGTCGCCAGTCGAACCGGTGAAGCTGCCGTCGACGTTCAAGGTGGCGCCGTTAGCCACGGTGGTGGTGACCACGCCGCTGACGCTGCCGGCGGGGCCGACGTCGAGCGTGCCGCCGACGACGTTGACTGTGGTGAAGTCCGATGCGGCCGGACCGTCTATGTTCAAGGTGCCGGTGTTGGTCTTGGTCAGGGTCTCGAAGTTGGTCGCGCCGCCCAGGGTCGCGTTGCCGGCGAAGTCCGCGACCAGGGTATCGACGCCAGCGCCGCCGTCGATCGGCGAAGCCAAGCCGCTCATGTCGGCGCCGTCCTGCAGGATCAACTGATCGTCGCCGTCGAGCATATCGATCGCGCTGGATCCGCTGACGTTGCCGGCCACGGTGAAGCTGTCCGCGCCCGCAGTGAAGCCCAGATTGCCGTCAACCACCAGGCTGGCACCATTGGCCACCGTGGCGGTGTTGACCCCGCTCACGTCGCCGCCAGCGCCAATGTCGAGGGTGCCGCCGTTGACGTTGACGGTGGTGAACGCTGAAGCGGCCGGACCGTCGATATGCAGAGTGCCGGTGTTGGCCTTGGTCAGGGTTTCGAACCCGACCGCGCCCCCCAGGGTGGCGGTGCCGGCCAGGTCGGCAACGAAGGTGTCGGCGCCGGCGCCGGCGCCGCCGTCGACGGGATTGCTCAGCCCGGACAGGTCGGCGCCGTCCTGGATGGTGAAGGTATCGTCGCCGTCGAGCAGCTCCAACGTGCCGTCGCCGGTCACGGTGCCGGCCACGGTGAGGCTGTCGTTGCCGGCGGTACCGGAGTAGCTGCCGTCGACGTTCAGGGTTGCACCGTTGGCGACGGTGGTGTCTTGAGCGATCACGCTGCCCGCCGGAGCGACGTTCAAGGTACCGTCGAGTACATCGACGGTGATGAAGTCCGACGCGGCCGGGCCGTTGATGTTGAGTGTACCGTCGCCGGTCTTGCTCAGCGTTTCGAAGCCCTGCACCGCGCCAAGGTCGGCGCTGGTGACGATGTCGGCGTTCAGCAGGTCGGTGCCGCTGCCGGCGGCGACCGTGCCGACGATGGCGGTGCCGTCTTGGATGGTGAGCGTGTCGTCGCCCGCGCCCAGGTCGAGCACGCCGGCACCGGTGTCGAGGCTACCGGCGACATCGAGCAGGTCGCTGCCGTCGCCCAGATCGCCGGTGGCCAGCAAGCTTCCGCCCGCAGCGACGTTGATGGTGTTACTGCCGGCGCTGCCGGTGATCGTCGTCGCGGCGCCCGCGCCGCCCTGCACGCTGCCGTCGACATTGAGCGTGGTGTCGTCGGCCAGGGTCATGGTCGGGGTGTCGAGGCTGCCGGCCACGGTCAGGGTGCCGTTGTTTAGGACGGTGCCGCCGCTGAATGCCTGCGGCCCGGCCAGGATCGCCTCGCCGCTGTTGTCCTTCTGCAGCACTTCGAAGTTGGCGACATCGCCGCCGTTCAAAGTCATGACGCCAGCCGTGTCGAGCACCAGTCGGTCGTTGCCGGCATCGCCGTCGATCGGATTCGTCAAGCCGCTGATGTTGGCACCGTCGCTGAGGGTCAAGGTGTCGTCGCCGCCGCACAGATTGACCGTGCCGCTGCCGCTTACCGTGCCGGCCACCGTCAGGCTGTCCGCTCCGCTGCCGCAGCCGAACGCGCCGTCTACGTTCAAGGTGGCGCCGCTGGCCACAGTGGCGTCGAGCGCAGTGCCTGCGGCGGCGGCGATGCTGGCACCCGCGTGCACGTCCAGGGTGCCTTGGAGCACCTGTACTTCCTGCAGGTCGGTAGCGCCCGGGCCGTTGATGTTGAGCACACCCGTGCCGGTCTTGGTCACGCCCTCGAAGTTCTGCAGCGCGCCGAGGTCGGCGCTGGTGTTGATGTCGTAGGTGCGGGTATCCGCACCGGCGCCGCCGTCGATGGTGCCGATCACTACGGTGCCGTCGTGCACGACGAAGTTGTCGTCGCCATCGCCGAGAACGAACACACCGCCGCCGGTGTCGAGCGTACCGATTACGTCGAGCACGTCGTTGCCAGCCCCCAGGTCACCGTCGGCCAGCAGGGTGCCGCCGGCGCCAACGACCACCGTATTGACGCCGGCATCGCCGGTTACCGCGACGGCGGTTCCACCCGCGGCCTGCATGCTGCCATCGACGTTGAGCGTGGCGCCATCAGCGATGGCTACGGTCGGCGTTTCCAACGCGCCGTCCACGTCGAGGGTGCCGGCGTCGACCAGGGTACCGCCGGTGAAAGCCTGGCTGCCGGTGACCGTCGCGGTGCCGGTGTTGGTCTTCTGCAGCACTTCGAAGCCAGCGGTATTGCCGCCGTTGAAAGTCAGCAGATTCGCGTTGTCGAGCACCAGCGTATCGCCGGCGCCCAGGCCGCCGTTGATCGTGTTGCTAAGGGCCGCGCCATCCTGCAGCACCAGACGGTCGTCGCCGGCGCACAGGTCGATGGTTCCGGTGCCCGCCACGGTACCGGCCACGGTCATCGAATCGTTGCCGGGGCCGCAGCCGTAACTACCGTCCACATTCAAGGTGGCGCCGCTGGCCACGATGGTATCCAGGGTGTTGCCGGGCGCGGGCACCACGCTACCGCCGGCGGCGACATTCAGGGTGCCTTCGGCCACCGTCACGGTGGTGAAGTCCGAGCTCATCGGCCCGTTGATATTCAAAACACCGGTGCCGGTCTTGCTAAGCGACTCGAAGCCCTGCACGGCGCCCAGGTCGGCGACCGTGTCGATGTGGGTGTTGAAGGTATCGTTGCCGGCGCCGGCCGAAACGGTGCCGTCGATATTGGTATTCTCATGGATGGTCAGGGTGTCGTCGCCGTCGCCCAGCGCTAGCACGCCGCTGCCGGTGAAGAGAGTGCCGGCCACGTCCAGTATGTCGTTGCCCGCACCGAGATCGCCGCTGGCCGCCAGGCTGCCGCCTGCGCCCACCGTGACGGTGTTGTCGCCGGCGCTACCGTTGATCTGGGAAAATCCGCCGCCGACGCCTTGGACTGTGCCATCGACGATCAGTTCGGTGTTGTCGCCCAGGTCGAAGACCGGCGTTTCGATGATGCTATCGGCATCGACTTCCAGCACGCCGACTGCGACGGTCACGCTGGTGTCGAAAATCTCCGCTCCGGTCAGTGTGGCGGTACCGGTATTCTGTTTGACCAAGCGCTCGAAGTGTTCGACTCGACCAAGATTGACGGTCAGCGCCGAGGCATTGTCCAGCACCAACTGGTCGTCGCCGCCGATCCCTCCGCCCACGCCGGTTCCGGCGAGGGTGGCTCCGTCTTGTAAGGTCAGCGTGTCGTCGCCAGTCCCCAGTTCCAGGCCGCCGCTGGTACCGGTATCCAGAAGCCCAGCGACGGTCACGCTATCGCTGCCGCCGCCGAGGTCGCCGTCGGCGCGCAGGGTGCCGCCACTGTTTACAGCGATGGTGTTGGTACCGGCGCTACCGGTGAGGGTTGCCGCCGCGCCGCCCGCAGCTTCGACGGTACCGTCCACGTCGAGCACGGTGCCGTCGGCCATTGACAGGGCCGGTGTCTCCAGCCGGCCGTCCACGTCCAGAGTTCCGCTGACGAGGTCGGTGCCCGCGGTAAAGCTGTGGTCGTCGACGACGGTCAGCGTGCCTGTGTTCTGTTTGGTCAGGCGCTCGAAGCCGGCCGTCGTTCCGTCATTACTGAGCACGAGCGGCCCCGTGTTGTCGACCACCAGGTTGTCGTTGCTGCCGGCGCCGCCGGTCACGTTGGCGCCGTCGCTAAATTCGAAGCCATCGCGCAGGATCAGCGTGTCATCGCCATCGCCCAGGCTGAGGTTGCCGAAGCGCATCAAGCCGCTTAAGTCGAAAGTATCGCTTCCGCCGCCGAGATCGCCCTGGGCATCGAACACATCGGCGCCGGCCATCCGGACGGTTTGGTTGCCCGCGTCGCCGGTGATCGTTGCAGGGGTTTGGCCCGGCCCACCGAATGCACCTCCCTCGGTTACCGCGAACGTCGAGGTGCCGGTCATGTCGAGGGTCGGCGTGACCAAGCCGCCTCGGTTCTCCAGCGTGCCGGCGCTGATGGTGACCGCGCCGACGTCGCTGGTGGTCAGAGCAGGCGGCTGCAGTATGGCGGTGCCGGTGCCGATCTGGGCCAGCGTGCCGGGGCCACTTATGAGGCCGCTGACAGTGAAGGTATCGCTGCGGTTGAGCGACAGGGTCGAGGTCGGCGAATCGATGATCACCTCGCCGCTGCCGACATTACCGGTGGTACCTCCGTTGCCGACCATCAGGTTGCCGTCGTTGATGACGGTATTGCCGGTGTAGGTGTTGTTGCCGGTGAGGATCCAGTTGCCGCTATCGTTCTTGGCCAGGGTGGTTGCGCCGGTGCCGTTATTGCCGATGGTGCCACCGAAGGTGTTGGCGCCGGTGTTGGTGCCGCCTAGGGCCATAGTGCGCGCGGTATTGGTGCCCGACAACGTGACCGCGCCGGTGTTGGTGAACTGGATCGCGCCGGTGCCGGAGGACTCGATGAAGCTAACGCCGGGAGTCAGCGTGAAGCGACGGTCGGTGGTGTCGCCCGCACCGGTGTAGCGCAGGGTCGAGCTGTTGCCGATCACCAGGTTGGAGGGGGCGTTCGACGAGGCGCCGATGCTGCTGGCGACGCCGCCGTTAGCCATCTGATCGACGCTTAGCACGCCACCGTTGATGATGGTGGCGCCTGTGTAGGTGCTGTTGTTATTGGTCAGGCGCCAAGTGCCAGTGCCGGCCTTGGTCAGCGAGGTAGCGCCAGTGCCGTTGTTGTCCAGTTGCCCGGAGAACACGTTGTCGCCGGTGTTAGTACCGGTCAAGGTCAGGGTACGCGCGGTGTTGGCGCCGGCCAAGGTCACCGGGCCGGTGTGGGCGAAGGTAACGGTGCCAGTGCCGGAGGAGTCGAGGGCGCCGCCGCTGGTGCCGAGGGTGAATTCGCGGTTGGTACTGGAGCCGGTGCCGACATAGCGCAAGGTACCGTTGACCACCAGGTTGGTGGGCGCAGCACTGGAGGAGCCTATCGAGCTGGCGACGCCACCGTTGTTCAGGCAGTTGACCGATAAGGTGCCGGCGTTGATAACCGTGGGACCGGTATAGCTGCTGTTGCAGCCGGTCAGCGCCTGGTCGCCGCCGCCGTTCTTGATCAAGCTGCCGGTGCCGCTGATAGCGCCAGCGTAGGTGGTGCCGCCGTTGCTGAGGGTCAACACGGCGTCGCCCAGGGTGATGTTGCCACCGGTGGTGCCGCCGCCGTTGAGCGAGGTCACAACCGTGTCGAACCCGGCCAAATCCAGCAGCACACCGGCGGTATTGTTCAGGGTCATGATCCCCTGCGGGCCGAAGGCATTGGTGGTGCCCGCGCGCAGCACTCCCCCCGAAACCGCGGTGTTGCCGGTGGAGGTGTTGGTCCCGGACAGCACCAGGGTGCCCGCGCCGCCCTTGTTGAAGCCGCCGCCGCCGATGATCTGGCCGGTCATTTGCAGGGTGGTGGCCGCATTGATCACGCTGATGGTATTGCCGGTACCGCCGGCCAACTGAAAGCCGCGATCAGTGGTGACGGTGGCGCCGGTATAGTTCAGAACGCCGCCGTTGAAGACCAGGTTGGTGGGCGCGCTGGTCGAGGCACCGATGCCGCTGGCGACCCCGCCGTTGGCCAGGCAGTTCACGGTCAGGTTGGCCACCTGCAGGCTGGTGGGGCCGGTGTAGGTGTTGTTGCAGCCGTTAAAGGTTTGGGTGCCGCCGCCGGCGCGGGTGATGCCGCCTGTGCCGCTGATGGCGCCCGAGTAGTTGCCGCCGTCGCCATTGATCGTCAGGGTGCCGGCATCGAGGGTGATGTTGCCGCCATTGGCGCCGCCGCCGCTCAGCGGGCCGATGCTGTTGTTGAACCCCTCCAGGTCGAGCAGCACGCCAGCGGTGTTGGCCAGGGTCATGGGCCCATTGGCTGCGCCGAACGCCTGGGTTGAGCCGGCGCGCAGGATGCCACGGTTGACCGTGTTGCCACCGGCGTAGGTGTTGGTGCCGGACAGCACCAGGGTGCCGTCGCCGTTCTTGGTCAGCCGACCGGTGCCGACCGCCGCGCCGCTGACGGTTAGGGTGGTCGCGGCATTGCTGACATCGACAGTGCCGTTGCCGGCACCCACGGTGAAGCCGCGGTTGGTGCTGACTGTGCCGCCGGTGTATTGCAGGCCGCCGCCGGCGAGGACCAGATTGGCGGAGGCGCTGCTCGCGCGGCCGATGCCGCTGACCAGGCCGCCGTTGGCCAGGGTGTCGACCGACAGCAGGCCGCCGCTGACGGTAGTGATGCCGGTGAAGTCGTTGCTGTCGTTGGACAAGGTCAGGGTGCCGGGCCCGCTCTTGGTGAAGTTGGCGCCGTCGGGGCTGGTGACCAGCCCGCCGAAAGTGAGGTTGGCGCTGGCGCTGGTAACTTCGACCCCGGCACCGATGATGGCGCCGGACTTGGCGAAGGTGAAGCCACGGTCGCTGGTGTCGCCCGGACCGGTATAGCGCAAGGTGGCGCCCTCTAGACGCAGGTTGGCCGGATCGGCGGAGGAGGCGCCGATACCGCTGGCCGCGCCGCCGTTGCCGATGTCGGCGACCGCCAGCGTGCCCTGCACCACCTGGGTGGCGCCGGTGTAGGTGTTGTTGGTGCCGGTCAGGGTGACCAAGCCGGTGCCGGCCTTGGTGAAGCCGATGCTGCCGCCGTTGTCGACAATTTGCGAGGCGATGGTGTAGTTGCCGGTGCTGTTCTGCTGCACGCTCAATGCGCCACCTATCGGGCCGGTCAGCATCCCGCCGGTGACGAGTTGGTTGGTGTTGAGGACCGAAGGCGCGACGATAATGGTGCCGTCCACGCCCAGGGTCTGGCCGGGCTGCACGGTCACCGTGGTGGAGGTGGGCACGGTGTAGCGCAGGCCAGCCAGTTGGACGCTGCCGTTCACCGTGCCGAAGAATCCATTCACGTCGGTAATGTATTCATTGGGCAGCCAGTTGGCGGCGTTGTCCTTGTCGGTATAGTCGGCATCGACGAAGGCGGTAATGTTGCCGCCGACCACCTTGGCGTAGTCGGTGCCGTTGACTGTGGCCCAACCGCCCAGCACGGTATTGGTGGTGGTGATGTTGCCGCTCGTGGGCAGATTGAAGTTGATCAGCCCGCCAGTACGGGTGATGGCGCCCAGGTTGACGGTCAGGCTACCGCCAGTGCCGGACTTGGCATCGATGGTGTTGTTGCTGCCGGTGATGTTCAGGCCGTCGAAGGTCTGGGTGTTGCTTTCGCCGTTGGCGCCGATGATGTTGAGCCGACCGCCGCCCAGGTTGAGGGTGGAATCGCTGCCGATGATGCCGCTGCTCGGGCCGCCGGCGGGGCTGAAGTCCAGAGCGAGGATGCCGCCGTTGATGGTGGTGTCGCCCGTGTAGGTACTGGCGCCGGTCAGGGTTTGAGTGCTGGCGCCCAGCTTGGTCAGGCCGCCACTGCCGGTGATGCTGCCAGCGTAGGTACCGGTGCCCCCGCTGGCACCCTGCAAGGTCAGCATGGCGCTGCCCAGCGCCACTGTGCCGCCGCTGCCGGTGATGTTGGGCAGCGTCTTGTCGAAACCGTTCATGTCCAGCGTGCCGCCGTTGACGACAAAGCTGGTGGACGCGCCGAAGGCCCCGGCCGAGCCCGCGCGCAGCACGCCGCTGTCGACGATGGTGCTGCCGGTATAGGTATTGGCGCCGGTGAGCACCCAGGTGCCGGCGCCGGCGCTGCGCAGATTGCCGCCACCGGACACGACCCCGGCCAACACATTGGCGGAGCCGGCGTAGGAACCGCCCAGCGTTGCTGTGCCGCCAATGGTCGTGGCGCCTGTCAGCGACATGGCGCCGCTGCCGTTGTTGGCAAGGGTGCCTTGGATGATGCTCCAGGTACGGTCGGTGCTGGCGGCACCGCCGGTATAGCTCAGGGTGCCTGACCCATTGATCGTTATCGTGCCGGCGGTGCCGAACGAGCTGGCGGTACCGGTGTTGGCCAGCGTGCTGGCCCGCACCATGCCTGCACCGCTGACTGCAGCGCCGCCGTTGAACGTATTGGCGCCGGCGAGGGTTACGGCGCGCCCCGCTGCCGCCGAAAAGGTGCCGGCGGCGCCACTGATGACGCCTTGTAATTGCAGATCGGCCGTCGATGCGCTAAGGGTTACCCCCCCTCCCCCGCCTAGGGCGATGTTGCCAGTCAGGGTCAGGGTGCCGGTGCCGGAATTGGAAAGCCCAATCGAGTTTCCCGAGACTGGGTTGAGGGACCAATTGCGGTTCGAGCTATCGCCATCACCGATGTAGGACATCGTGGCGCTGTTCCCAAGGGTTGGCTGCAGGGTGATGCGGCCGTTCGTCGCGGTGGTGGGCGCCCCCAACGAACTCGCCACTCCCAGATCGCGAACCGAAGTGAAGGAGGTGCCCCCGATAAGGGTCGTTGCACCGGTGTAGTTATTGGCGTCGTTGGTGAAGCTCGGGTTGCCTCTGACGCTCAGGCCCCCAGCTCCGGTAAAGAACGCGCCGCCAAGGGCGGAGCCGTTGACGCTGGCGGTGCCCCCAACCAGAGTGATCGTGCGGCCGGTCAAGTTCGCGCTGCCGGCGGTCAAAGATGTGGTGTCGGCTAAGCTGACCCCGTTAGTGGCGGCACCCAGCGCGGCATTGCTGTTGATGTTCAGACTGCCGCCGGTGACGTTTATGTTGCCAGTGAAGGTATTGGTGCCGGATAGCGTCAGACCGCCGTTGACGGTCATGCCGCCGCCGAAGCTGTTGTTTCCGGAAAGCGACAGGCTGCCTTGGTTGAGGCTCAAGCCGCCGCCGAAACTGTTGTTGCCGCTCATGGTCAGCGTTCCGGCCCCGGTCTTAACCAGGGCGCTGGCGCTGTTGACTGTCGAGGCGATGGTGGAGCTTCCGGACGTGACTGAGAGGGTCGGATTAACCCCGCCCAGGGTCAGGGTGTTGCCGGTAACCGTGTAGCCGTTGGTCTGGAACGTCATATTGTGGACGGTGATTGGCCCGCCCAAGGTGACGGTACCGGCGGTCCCGCCGAAGAAAGCATCGTCCAGGGCTGCATTGTTCCACGTGCTGTACGGGCCGCTGACGCCGTCGTTGTTGGTGCTCCAGTACGAATTGGCCGCGCTCGTACTCCAGGTTCCAGGCCCCCCACCAAGACCGATGGCGGTGCGGTTGAAGTCCCAGTATCGGTCCGCCGCCCATGCCGGCGCATACAGCGCCAGCAGGGCGAAGAACACGCCCAGCTGCAGCGGCCAGTTGCCCGCTGGCGGCGTGCCCTTGACCTGATCGCGATCGAGCGGCAGCGCGAGTATGCGCTTGCGTTTGTCGACCCCGCCCCGGCTCTTGCCGCGGGACGTGGCGAGTTCGGAGACGACCACCCAGGTATTCAGCGCCTGCGACCAGAGGATGCGGAAGATACGGTTCATATGTTTCTCCGTGTGAGTCGCGTGCGCCTTTAAGGTGAAGGTGCGCCGACCTATGTCAGTGACAGTTGTTAGGTACGAACAAGTCGATGCGTTGGATGAAGAAATTCACGCTTCGTGCGTGACTGCGGCGAGCGCGTGCAGCGAATGATGAGCTGAAGCTTTCGCGGAGCGGACCAGGCAGCGTCTTGAAGGGGAAATGTGGCTAGAACGGGCGCAATGCGCGGAACCAGAACAGCGCTGCTCCCCCTCTCCGGACATAAGCGCTCACGTTCGATTCGAAAGGCTTCTACACCCGGCAATAGCCAAGTCGCAAGCGAATTCGCCGTCTCGCAATGACTGTGCACGACGATCGTTGGGAAATGAGTCGCAATCGACGAATAGTCTGTGGGCCGCCCGCTTCTTGTGGTGAGGAAGCGTTAGTTTCAGTGAGCATTCGATAGCGATGCCAATCAGCGTCTGCGCCTGCATGGCCAGTAAGATTCGATTCCATAGCGTCCCCTCGTATGCATTCATGTCGGATCGAACTGCTACGACTGCTTCAAAGCTCGAAATCTTCGGTATGGTTCAGTAGCTCGACGAAGATGGGCTGATGCCGCGCATTAGCGGCGGCGAAGCGCCCCTCGTCGACCCACGGCAACTCCGTCGCCATCGTGCCCCGACGGTGGTAGGCAGATCGCCTGGATGCGCTGCAATCGCTCGCCGGCCCAAGCCATTCGCTGGCGACGGCGTCCTATAGGCGCTTCAAGTCCGACGCAGCGCTGCGATAGAGCACGCGCGACCTGCCGGATCTTGTCCGGGCCATGCTTCAGCACTTGGGAAGTGCAGCCATCTGTGTTGACATTCGAGTCCCCCGACATAGCCCCGGCTTAATGTGACGCCTATCTCATTTTAAGCAGGCGCCTATCAGCCTCGATACTGGGAAAAGTCTTAGAGCCGCTAAATCGACGAGGGCGGGCACTGGGGCTGCACTCACCGCGACTCGGCTGTCCCTGGGGCTTAATCAGGACGATGGCGTTGCGGGGCGCACGGCGGTCCGTTCGGCACGACTGCGCGCGTGGAAGTTGGTCAACTGGAATGGAATTGGGCCAGATAGCGCCTTGCCATCTCCAACGAGCGACGAAGCTCCTGAAGCGCTTCGTCGGTCAACGCATGCAGCGTCGCATCGTCGCCGATTGCGGCTTGCTCGACCCGCTCGAAGCAATCTCCGGCCGCTCTTTGTCCCATCTGGAAGCACGCCGACTTCATCCGATGCGCCAATTCGCCCATCGTTCGACGATCCCGCGATTGCATCGCGCTTTCCAGCGCCGTCGCGTCGACTTCGCTGGTACCGAGGTAGATCTCGAGCAGACGCCGCAACGCGGCCTCATTCCCGTTCAACAGCGTTAGCAGCTTCGATAGTCCAGCGGGAATGCCGCTTCGTGGACTCGCTGCGTCGGCCTGCTCGATGAAGCCGTCGGGATGGAGGATATCGCGCAGCTTTGCCCTCAAATCCTCGATGAGCATTGGCTTGATGAGCAATCCATCCATGCCGATCGCCAAGCATCGCTCTCGATCGGAGACGAGAACGCTGGCAGTCAACAACAGTATCTTCAATCTCGCCCCCCCGTTCCTCGCCTCGCTGTTGCGAATCCGTTCGGCCAGTCGATAGCCGTCCAGACGCGGCATTTGCCCATCGGTGATCAGCACGCAATAGCGACCTGGATAGCGCTGTAGCAGCGTCCAGGCTTCTTCACCATCTTTGGCCATGTCGCAGCGGAGTCCCAGCAACTGGAGCTGCCGGAACGCGACCTCGCGGTTCGTCGGGTTGTCTTCGGCCAGCAACGCGATCGGTCGCTGAGCGAAGGGGACATTCGAGGGCGAAGCCGGGTTCCGGTTGGAGGGCGACTGCCGCTCTTCCTTCACTCGCCGTAGAGCTAGCTCGATACCACGCAGGAGGCCTGCCTCGGTGAGAGGGCAACCGTCGATCCAGTTGAGCCGATCAGGTGTAACGTCGCCCGTGTTGTGCCGGCGGACGGCGACGATAGGCATGGACTGTGCGGTGCCGGCGCGCTCGGTCAATTCGACGCCTACTTGCAGTGGCTCTCGTTTATCGATCAGGATCACGTCGATCGGCGCCGCAGCGACCTGTTGCAACCGAGTCATCGCCTCCTCGACGCCGAATACGAATTCGACCTCCGCGCCCAGCCAATGCAGCAACTCGCGGACGAATCGCCGGCCGCCCTCATCTTGCGCGACCACCATTGCACGAACGCCATTCAATCGCTTCGGCGTCGCTTCGCAGGAAGCGTCGGCCGGTGCCGAGACCACCAGGTCGAAGCGCGTGCCGCGCCCCAATCGGCTATCGCATATGATATGTCCGTCCATGGCTTCAACCAGGCTCTTGACGATGCTCAAGCCGAGTCCGGTGCCCCCGTAGCGCTGAGTGGTCCCGGCTATCTGCTGGAACGGCAGGAACAAGCTCTTAATGCCCTCCTCGTCCATGCCGATGCCGGTGTCGCTGACCTGGAACCGGAGCCTGTCGGGCCCATCCATCGTCACATCGATCTCGACGCCGCCGCTCTCTGTGAACTTCACTGCGTTGGCGATCAGGTTGGTGAATATCTGGTGCAAGCGCGTCGCATCGCCCACCACATGCGTCGGCACGTCGGCCGCGATGCAGACATCGATGTCGATGCCACTTTTGTAGGCCTGGGAGCTGAACGCACCGGCGACGGACTCGACCAGGGCACGTATCGGTACGTCGCTCTTCTGCAGGTCCAGCTTCCCCGCATCTATCTTGGACAGGTCCAGGACGTCGTTGATCAGCGATAGCAGGATCGAGGAGGATTCCTTGCATATGTGGAGCATCTTGCGCTGATCGGTATTTAAAGGCGTCCTGTCGAGCAGATCGATCATGCCGACCACCCCATTCAAGGGCGTGCGGATTTCGTGACTCATAACCGCCAGGAACTCTCCTCGCTGGCGTAATTCTCTATAGCTCCGCTCTTG
This sequence comes from Lysobacter sp. Soil_C_15, assembly GCF_057657315.1. NCBI lineage: Bacteria > Pseudomonadati > Pseudomonadota > Gammaproteobacteria > Lysobacterales > Lysobacteraceae > Lysobacter > Lysobacter sp. Soil_C_15. The sequence continues at coordinate 453,697 of NZ_JBDGIR010000001.1, read as the reverse complement.
GGACACGTCATGGATCATGCCGGAAAATATCTCGCGCACGCCGCCGGGTTGCCCCATCAATTGGCCGCGTAGCCTGACCCAGGTCCATCGGCCATCGGTACTGCGCAGCCGGTACTCGATATCGAGATCCGCCGCCGACAGGCCGCGCAGGCCCTCGAATGATTCCTCTATCGCCTTCCTGTCGTCCGGGTGAACCAGGGCGACATAGTCCGTGATATCGAGAGCCCCCAGACCGGCGCCGTCCAAATGACGGACGCCGCCGCGCTGGAGGTCGATTTCCACCATTACGCCGCCGGCGGCCGACATCGCCAGGCGCAGGCGCTGGTCACGTTCGCGTAACGTACTTACGTACTCGCGGCGGCGGCGGCGGCCGGCGAGGACGGAGAGAATGAGCCACGTCGCCAGCGAAACAGCTGCCGCCGCGTAGATAAGTTTGGCCCACCAAGTGAGCCAAGGCGAAGGATCGACTTCCACCGACAACAACAATTCCCGAACCTGGACGCCCTGGCCGTCGAACTGCCTGACCTGCAATTCGTACTTCCCGGCCGCGAGATGGTGATAGGTGATAGATAGGTCGGGCGGCAAGTCCTGCCACTGCTCCTCCAGGCCGGCCAGGCGGTACGACAGCGAACGTGACGCTCCGGAACTCGCGATCCGGAAGGCGATGCGGCCGTCGCGGAATGAGGTCCTGATCCCACGCAACTCGCGACCGAGATAGTTGACGAATGTCGCATCGCCAATCTCATAGCTGGCGATGGAAATCATGCCAGGATCGGTATGGCTCAGACGGCGGGGATCCACTCGCCAAAGTCCCTTCGACGTACCGAAGTAGAGGTTGCCGTCGCGACCGTTCACTGCGCCAGACTTCCTGATGGTGTCGTCGGGAATCCCGTCTATCGAGGTATAGGCGTTGAACTGATCTGCCTTTGGAAGCCACCGGGCGATGCCTCGGTCCGTGCCTACCCAAATCTCGCCCGCGGCATCGTTCAATATCGCTTCGATGGTCTGGTCCGGAAGCCCATCAGCGACGCCGTAGCGACGGAAGCGGACGCGGCCATCGTGACCGAACATCGCCCTGTTCAGTCCCGCGCGGGTCCCGATCCAAAGCACGCCCTGGCCGTCGAAGTACAAGTCGAGGATGTGGTCGTCGGACAGGCTGCCCGGATCGTCGGGGCGATGGCTGAATTGGGTCGTTTGGCCCGAATCCGGCTGGTAGTGCAACAGCCCACGCTCGGAGCCCAGCCACAGGGATCCATCCGGTCCGGCGACGAGGCTCGTCAGGATTCGATCCGCGCCGATCCCAATGCTACGCAGCCGCTTCTGCCCGGGCGGCACCAAGGCCAGGCCGTGAGAATGCGTGATCACCCACAGACCACGCGTCCTATCCACGACCATGGCGGTGGTATAGACCGCGGGCCGGTCTTCGAACGGAATTGGGTCCGCCCGCCCGTTGCGGCCCCAGTGCACAAGCCCCATGCCACCAGCGACCCACAGCCCACCTTCGCCGTCGTCGACAATGTCGCTGATAGTCGTGGCTATGCCCGGATACGTCGCGTCCAGGGCCTGTCGCAACGCCGGCGGAATCGCCTCCCAGCTCCAACGCACCGAATCGAACTTGGTTAGCTCTTCGCTGCAAAGAGACACGTAGAGCTCGCCGTTCGCGCTTTCGTGCAGCGCGCAGACGGCGGCCGTGTTCTTGCCTGGCAAGCCGATTCTCTTGACACCGTTGTCCATCAGCCGGAGCCGATTGACGCCGCCACGGGTGCCTATCCACAGTGTGTTGCTGCCGTCCACCGCAAGCGACCAGATTCGGTCGTCGGCCAGGCTCTGCGGGTCAGTAGCGTAGTGGCGATAAACAGAAAGTTCGCCGCGCTTCGGGTCGAGCCGGTACAAACCGCCCTTGGCGTCGATGTTGCTCGCGAGCCAGAGCACTCCATTGCGATCGACCACCATCGTCGTCGCCCGCAGCATGGGCACCGGAGTGGCAATCCGGTTTGGGACGCCGCCTGCCCGCATACGCCACAACTGGTCGCCGGCGACGAACCACAGCCCTTCTGCATCGGCCGCTATGCCGGTGATCGACCGGCCGCCCGGAATCGTGGCCAAGGCAGCAACAGGATCGGTGCGATCAGCGTCGAATCGAATCGCGTTGAGTTCGGAACCGACTGATGCGAACAGGATTCTGCGGTCCTGATCGAACTCGAAGCTCGTCAGATCGCTAGTGAATGCTGAGCTCGGCATCACCACGGAAGCCGTTCGCTGCGAAGTCACTATTCGCAAGAGCCCCAGATTCGTGTGCAGCCACAGAGCGCCGGTGCTGTCGCTGCCCATCCAATAGATGGACGTCGCAGTTTGACCGTCTTCGGTCCGTATCGGCGTGCGCTCCAGTCGTCCCGTCGCGCGATCCAGACGCTGGACTACGCCGTCCTCGTTTCCGATCCACAGCGCACCGGACGTGTCAGCCAGAAATTGAGAGATCCGACTGGCCAACGACTCGGGATTGTTCGGATCACGGTCGAGCGTATAGAAGTCCCTGCCGTCGAAACGGTGCAGGCCGTTGTTGCCACCGACCCATACGAACCCGTGGCGGTCCACCAGGACTTTCAGGGCTCGGTCGCTGGCGAGTCCTTTGTGGCGATCGAAGAGGTCGAACGCGCCCTCGCCGCGGCTATGACTCAGGCTGATTGTCGACAACGGGTCCGGACTGGGCGCAGGCCTAGCAGCGGCCTCTGTCCAGCCGAGTATAAGCAGGACCAGGGCAAGCACATGGACGACCGTGCGCGGCATGTTCACGCTATCTGATTCGCCGTATTCAACAGTTATACTGGGGTCGCACGCGTGTCCTCCGAGCGAAACTGACCGCAATCTCCCGACGTCGAAGCCGATCGAAACGTCCGTCGTCCACGAAGACGTCCGAATTCGCTCCCCACCCGAACACGAACGCACGCCAGCGGATCGTCCCACGCCAGCCCCAGTCTGGCACCGCTAATGATACCGCCGGATCAACTCATCCACATCCATCGGCGGCCCGTAGAGGTATCCCTGCCCCTGCTGGCAACCAAGCGCCTCCACCAGTTCGGACTCGACCTGGGTTTCCACGCCCTCGGCTACCACGACTTGCCCGAGCCGCAATCCCAATTCGACCGCCGACTGGAGCAATACGTAGGCTTGCGCGCTGGCCGGTGCGGCGGCGACGAACATCCGATCGATCTTCAGCTCATTGCTCGGCAACTTCATCAGAAACTGCATCGCCGCTGCGCCCATGCCGTAATCGTCGATGGCAATCCTGAACCCCCGCAACCTGAATCGGATCAGCGACTCCATGACTTTGGCCGGCTCGTGCATCAGGTGGGTTTCGGTCACCTCCACCGTATAGCGATCGAAACGGTCGTTCGAGGCGGCGGTGAGGTCTACCATCCGATTGACGAGCTCCGGATTGTTCAAGCTTCTCATCGATATATTGAACGAAATCCCGACGTCCAGTTTTCGCTTCGACATCGCCCTGCGTGCAGCAATGGCCTTCGCGAGCACGGCCAAAGTCAACTCATCTATCAAGCCGACCGCCTCTGCACCATCGACGACTTCGCTGGCGGGAATGTAGCCGAACTCGGGATCATGCCACCTCAGCAGAGCCTCGGCCCCGGCAAGCGTCCTATCGGGAAGGTACACCTTAGGCTGGAACGCCAGTTGCACAGCGTCCCCGCGCAGCGCCTGCGCGATCCGGGCGGAATCGAATGGCGGCCGCGAGGACTTCTGCGCATCCGGCGCGGCTTCGTACCGATACCGATACAGGGCGCTCAGCAGCGCCTTCTGCTCGATGGGCTTTCGCAACGTGCCGAGCAACGTCAGCCCTCGGGCCTCGGCGAGCTGCCCTGTAGAATCGATCACTCTCGGATCTTCCCCGCTGATCAGGATCACCGATGGGCGAACGACAAGTTCCGCCATCCGGGTCAACAACCAAACCCCATCCCTCCCAGGCATGTTCAAATCGCAGACCAGGACATCGATCTTGCGCCGGGTGGCGATCGCTAGCGCCTCTTCGCCTGCGTAGGCGATCGAAAGGGAAGTCTCTCCCGCGTCACACAGCATGGCGGCAATGATCTCGGCCATGGTCGGGTCGTCGTCGACGATAAGGATCTCGAGGCAGCTTGTGCGGGGCGGCGCCACCATGACTGCTTAGCTCCCTTCAAAAGCGGCGGACAAGCTCGAGAACCAGACTATCAGGACTTTGCTTGTTCTCGTCCCGGCGCCGCAAACGGTCTTCTGCACCTTGGTAGGTCCTCCTTAGTCGCCCGCGACGATCCAAGGAAAGCAGCTCCCGATCCTGGCCAAGTAGGCGCTCGTCGACCGGGATGCGCGGCACCCGGCACAGGTAGCGCCCAACCTGCCACGTGAGCGAACGTGAGTGAACAGTGTGTGATACTGGTGACAATTGGCCGGTCAAACTGTCTCCAATCCGCTCCTTGGGCTCAAGCCGAGCATGGATCAGAACCCTATTAAAGTACTGATTGCGGATGATCACCCCATCATCGTCTTCGCACTGACTGAGATGCTAGAGGCAAAGCTGGGTAGCGACAATGTCGTCGTGGGTTCGGTTTCCGACGGCGACGGCCTTCTCCGAATCCTGGAATCGGCCCCGCTGGATTGCCTGGTTCTGGACCTGTATATGCCCGGCAGATTCAAGAGTATTGCCTTGCTCAAGGAGGCGCTCTCCAGGCAGCCTCAGTTGAGAATCATTATCTACACGGGATTAGAACTGCCTTGCCTGGCCCTGTCGGCGCTGGAATTCGGCGCCCTAGGCTTCGTTTCCAAATCCAGCGGCCCGCGAATCGTTATCGACGCCATTTCCGCAGTGATGCTCGGCAATAGCTTCGTCGATCCAGCGATAGATGTGGTGTCCGCGAAGAATCACCCTTGGTATCAACTCACATCGGGCGAGCAGGCAGTCGTGCTTGCTCTTGCACGTGGCGAGAATCTGCAGGCAATTGCAATCGATAGTTCGCGTAGCTACAAGACCGTGACCACTCACAAGTACAACGCCATGCGCAAGCTGGGGCTGAGGTCGAACGAAGAGATCGGCCGATACCTGGAACGCAATGGATTGACCTACCTAGTCGGGTGACCCACTCGACGCCGCTTGCGCCAGTGTCGATTCCGGCGACGCGGGCGGCGGCATGAAGCCGTCGGCGAACGGCGCGCTGCGCGAAGACCTGCCTGGCCGTACACCATGGTCGACTAGGGCACCTTCCGTTTGATACGCGAGCGTCGACGTAGCTGTTCGTGCAATTGCTTCTCCAACATCAGCCTGAACGCAACGGCCCAGACGCTATCCGAGGCAAGATCGCGATCGATCGCAGTCCATATTCCAGCATCGAGCCAACGCATGTAGCGCACGTAGGTCGCTCGCCATTGGCCGTAGGCGCTTGGCAGCTCGCTCCAAAATGCATAGTTGCACGCCACCCAGACGACCGCCTCGACAAAGCGCCGGTACTCTTCTTCACTGCACCTCACCCTGGCAGCCATCCTTGGCGGCAACGCAAGAATCATCTTCTGCCAATCCAGGTCGCTGACCCTCTCGGCGTATTGCTTCGCGGTGACTTCAATGTTCATCTGAGCGGCATCTCCTAGTAGGTCAAGTCAGAGCTACCAAGGCGCAGCGGACTTCGATTGCCGTCGGCACATTGAACTCAAGATAGAACGGATTTCGTCGCAAGACGCATCCTCCATCGCAGTCGCTGACTCGCGGACCTTCCGTCGCTCCTACGCCCTTGCCCTCGCCGAACTCCACTCGAGCGCTCGCTGAAAGTAGTAGTTGTGAATGCAGGCACCCCAACGCCGCGACCGAAGCAACGACGTTTCTGTGGTGACTACGCTTCCGGGCCTGAGCCCATCCCCTTCGCCAAGCACTACCTGTGGAATCCGAACAAAGTGATGCTCATCACAATATAGAGCATCGTACAAAGCCCACCAAAGCATGCCTATAGGGAAATGTCTTAGCCCAATTGCCGTGATCCGCAACGACTGCAGTCCGGACCCGGCTCTCGCCGCGGAGTCCCATCAGCGCCGAGAGATGCACCTCGGGACTGAAGTCCACATGCTTCGCAGGGATCACTCAACCTGCACTTCGGCCATTCCCGACTCAAAACAGGGGAGTGTCACTATGCCGCGGCAGTGCGAGCAACATCTCGTGCTTCGTCGTTCTTCCGCTTTAGGCAAAGAGCAAGTCGATGCCAGCCAGGGGGGCGAAGCTAGTCATGTCTTGGATCAACCTTTCCGGCTTGGGCAGGGACGGCACGATGGCGGGGGTGGTTGACGATGCATCGGGTGGGACACTTGGTGCCGGTACCAGGTCGATTAGCGCCGTCGTGAGCTCGGTCTCGTCGATCGAGCGATCCCCATCGTAGCTGCCCGAAGTATCGCGCAGGCGATAGCTCTACTAGGGGATGCCGCCGGCAGGGGATATGTCGGACCTGGCGAAATCGAGCAGTACAGACTGGTTGCCAAAGATGGCCTAGCGCTGGCGTTAAGGGCTGCTGTGAGCGAGACAATATTGCCCGAGTCAATTTCGCTCGTGAATGATCGCTCAAACGGTGAAATCCGAGTTCTCTTACTCAAATTTCTTAGAGAGTGCATCGAGAAAGATTCCGAGATTTCCCAACTGCTAGCGGAACTGGCTGAGAATCCTGATCTTAGGAAAGAAATTGCATCTTGGAAGTAGGTTTCAGCGGGTAGCCAAAAGAGGCCCCGGCAACGGGGCCTTTCTCTTTGCACAATCTCTGCCGCAAGCGCGGCGGGCCGATTTGTTGGCAACAAGGGCTTATCCTGTTACAGACAGCTCGCTGATGCCGATATATGCTATTCAGCAAAGAACAAGACTCATCCAGAGATAGCCAGCCGGCCACGCCGCCCCCCGGCTTCGAAACCAGGACATCGCCATTCGCTTTCACGTCAACGCGAGCAGGAATACTTGAATCGCTCACGGCCATATAGATCTGCTACGCGGGCGGGCGAAAGTCTATAGGACGTACAAAGATGACGGTTCCGCCGGCTCCAGCTTTCACAAGTCCCCGGAGTTGTACCCTGCCCCGTCGCGTCGGTAGCCGACCACGGCAAGAACGTCCCCACAGTTGCTCAGATGCAACATCTCTGTAGGAACCCCATGACCTCCAGCAAGAACACGCTAAATCCTTTCTTGGACCAGCTGAATACCGCCATTCGAGATGTATATGAGTACGCCGGGATGGAGGTGACGCACCCAGTCCAGCGCGAGGCTGAAAGTGCGGAGTATGGAGCCTTCCGCTTTGGCCTTAATGGTTATGTCATAGCCTTCCGCGTTGCCAAGACAACACCAACCAAGATTGGTCAGTTCGTGACAATCTGGAAACGACCGACGCCAGACAGTGAAATTGTGCCGCTCGATATCACTGACGACGTGCAGTTTGTTGTAGTCAGTGTGTCAGACGCTGACTACCGGGGGCAATTTATCTTCAATCAGAAGCTCCTGATTGCAAAAGGCATCATGTCGCGCAACGGCAAAGGCGGAAAGAGAGCCATTCGCGTATATCCACCGTGGAGTAGTCCAACTGCAAAAGACGCAGTACGAACACAGCAATGGCAGACCCAGCACTTTCTTCCCCTTGCGGCGGATGGGACAGCTGAATCACCGCAGCAGGTGCGAAAACTCTTTCAAGCCTGATGTACTCATTAAATATGTTCTCAATTCGTTCTCAAAAGTCGGACAGATTGGGTACTTTCGTGTCGTGACGCCCTCTTGCGCCTGCTCCAGCTTCCGCTCGACCCAGGTGTCGGTGATGTTAGCCGTCTGAAGCTGTTCGCTATTGCCGGTGGTATCGCCAAGCTGGAGTTCTACAACGCCCTGCGCCTATCCTCGGGAGAAAAGTAGCTACTGCTCACCGTAATGCTCCTTGGGCCTATGTTGATCTGTGGACGGTAGTGCGCAGCCAGCCGATCGCATACCTCAATCAGGCTCCCAATATCATGCCCGTACGCTTTCAGCTGACTACGCGTGGGCGCCTTTAAGTCGTGCCTCAACATGTGATCGGCTACTACTGCCAACTTCAATAATCTCTCTATGCCGATAGACAGATTGAAAAATGCCGAATAGAAATAGCCGTCCTTATCGGCATCGAACTCCGCCTTGAGGATCGCGTCGAATCCGGAAAGCATTGAGTTTCTGGCGAGGTGAGACTCCTGGACTAACAGTGAGAAATGGCCCGAAAAACCTATACTTCGCACGATTCCGTACTCCTTATATCCGCCGAGATCGGTATCGCTACCCGAGCGCCAGCGCTGCACCAGTCACCTCTGCGATGGGAGGTCCTCGGCTCACTGCGCTAGTCACGAGGAAGCAATCCCTTGGCGTTGCGAGTCGGCACAGGGAGGTCCTTAGCGCTCAAGTGAGCAAGTAATACATGATCAAGGGCGAGACTCCAGCCATCCCAGTTGCCGTTCCAGCAGGAATCACAACAGAAGATATCGCCATATAACTCGAGCTTGTGCCCCTCATAGCGACCAGGACCAAATTGGTAGTTAGAACCACACAGGTCGCATTTGCGCATGAACTTTTCAACTGTCATGTATGCTTCTCCCTTGACCGAACGCCTGAACTAGGCCGAGTCGCGAAATAGCCTCCCCGGAAATTTCCCCGGAAGCCCGAACTATCGAACAACGATCGTAGAACTAGCTCCGTTCGATAAGATCGACAAGTCGCAAATATCGAGCATCGGACCTCAGATTAGACTGCGCTTCGACAATATGCGCCAGAACATTCGGCAACCCTAGCAGGGGAGCAGTCAAAGTCTGAGGCGTTACTCGATCTATCAAATCCAGGGTTACCTCCGGGAAGAGTGCCGCGATCGGCTTTTCTTCGCTGAATTCTCCGGTAAATCGGTGGAACAGGTCATCACTTGCCTCCACCCGCACCAAGAAAAGCTTCACCGCGCTATAGACGGCGGGGAAGTTATCGCCGGTGTCGTCCAGGAGGCCCATCCAAGCTCGCACCGATGAGGAAGTTCTGAACCGGCGCTCTCTTGGCCAGTCGCCGGCGATTAAAGGAATAGCGTGCTTTGTCCAACCATTCTCGTTTAGCTGCCCAACTTGGCCCACCCACGAGATGAACCTGTTGCGAATATCATCTGACATCGCTCTAAGGACCGCACGCATTTCGCTTCGAGAAAGCCCGTCCGGCTCATCGAGGTGAAACACCCGCATGTATCCTAACCATCCAGCAGCCACCGCTAAGAGCTCGCGATCCCAGGAGAGCCTTTGAGCCCACGGGAAGAAGTCGAGCAGTAGCGGCTTAACAAGTTGTCTTAGAGACGGCCAAAGCCCCTCCGCACTATGGAGAAACCCGTTCCATGCTGGCTCCGAGGCCGGATGATCGAACGCTAGCATTGGTATTAACCGGGCCTCAGTCCAGGTGGGGTCGGCGAACATCAGCCAATTTAGTTTGGACATTGCGATAGACACGGCGTGATCGGAATTCTCACCGGACGCCGCAATGAGGCGCTCTAGTCGAGATTTGATTTGATATGGGACCAGCGCGTTAGCTTGCTTTGTATTTACAGGGACTGCGTTGAATAGCGCCTCCGTACACATGCCAATTGGGCTATTGATAGCGTCACCAAATGTGCGCTGAGATCGCTGAGGATCTGCTCCACCCAGATGAATTTTCTCATCCAGTTCCTTCGCCTCAGTTCCGCCGCCCAGAACGCTACTGACGACATGGTCGTAAACTGCCCAACCAAGATCATTGTCAAACGCTAGGATCGCAGTAAGATTCTGTTCCAGCCATCGTCCCAAGGTATGACGCAGATCAGTAACGACCCAAGATGGAAGTCGTAATACTCGCCTCAGGAATACACGTTTTAGCCTAGGATCGACCGAGTCCGGGAGATCGTTGATCATCGACGTCCACAGCGCGTCCGGATAGTCGCCGGTCTTGCCTGCAATCGTCAGCGCCGATAGTGCCCTTCTCGGGTTTGCCTTCACTAAGCCAGTGAAGGGGCGTTTCTCACTGAAGCTTCCGAAATCCCGCTTCGAGTCCGCCATCGCCCTCGCCACTACTTCGCTTACTGGAATGCCCAAGACTGCATCTGGCTTCTCGTCCGTTCCAACCCAGCCACTGAATGAGCCTTGCTCGACAGCGATCGAATTTGCCCAACCGTCACTCCACGCGGGGATCGCTTTGATCATATCGGAGAGTCGATCAGCCCTAGCTGCCGATAGCTCGCAACCCTGAAGCTGGAGATACCGCGCGTACCTGGAGGAGTACGAGGTCCGCCGCGCGTCAAACTCCTCCTCGGGCCAATGTGGGAGCCGATCGGGGCCCTGCAGGATGCGATCGACGATTTGGTCCTGGCTCGCCAAGTCGAACTCTTTCCATCGATCCACGAGTAGGAAAAGAAGCTCCCGCACCACAGCCGTGTCCCAGAAGGCACTCTGGTCCATGGACAAGACTTCCGCGGCAACGTGATTGGCGTCGAAGGCGGTTACCTTATTGAGTGCGTATAGCTTAAGTTTCCGAAAGAAGAAGCGATCAGTCGCGGGCCATGTCGTTGCGTGGGCGCCAGCTAGGTTGGGCGATCTGGCAGCCAACCGGTCGAAAAGTTGGATAAACCACTTCACCGACTTCGCGGCTGTCGTGATGTTCTCCACGCCACTAACGTCACGGCCCGGATAGCAAGTAGGTGCGTGGAAGTAGCTCGGGTCTATATCTTCCAGCAGTCCTGAGGCGACGGTTAACTGCTCCGCAAAGATTGCAATTACCTGTGGCAATCGATCATCCGGGATCTCTAGGGCTTCGTCGTGCCGGTTTAGGAAGACGACTTCGAATCGACCGAGGTCGCCTAGCTGAAGATCATTCCACAGTACCGTCGGGGGTTTAGATTGAGCCAAACCATAAGGCGGATTAATCGTCACTCGCGGCGTCGAAACTCTCCGAAACTCTCTTAAAGCACTGGCGGTCCAACCTTCCGCAGTGATTCGCTGCTTCAGATCAAACCATTCGCCGTCCCATTGACGATTGCGGGGATCTCTATGATGTTCAAGGATGAGGTTCCAGATATGGCGAGCACGTTCGCTGAGATCACTTGAACGCTTTATCTGCAACTTAAGCAATTGCATCAGCCGTGGATGCAGCCCTTTCTGACGGATGGCCCACCAAGCCAATGCAGGACTATGCACTAATTTGCTACACCAGATGGCAAGGTGACTAAGCCTTCTCGGCATAGCCTCGAAGCCTTCGGCTTCGCGCCCATCAAGTCTGTGAAGCTCATGCGGGCTATCGTCCCCACTGCGCCAGACTAAGAGATTGTCGTTGCCAGAAGCATCCTGCTGATCGTCGTCAAGTGCATATGCGGCCACGGGGTCGAAGGTCTCTGCATCACCACCGTAGCCCTTGCTCCGTTCGCCAGATCGAACTCGCACATCCATCACACAGATCCACTCGGGATGCGGTGCGGGGTCGGCCTCCGAGAAAATTTTCGCTCCCTGCACTGTGCGTAATACATGTGCAGTTTGGCCACGCTCATGTGGAGCAAGTCCCTTCGGATCATGTTGGCTTCTTGCGACTATGGACGCTCGCCACTTTCGAGGATCATCGGCGCGATCCGCCCAGGCTTCGATAGTCTTCCAGAGTAACGGATGATCGGAATACGCAATAGCAGTCACACCACGATCGCGCCATTTGGCTTCGATCTCCTCCGGCAGCCCGCGGTCAAAGGCGTAGAGCTTAGACCGGTCATACTGCCCGTCATGGTTAAGCCCTTGAAGCAAATATTTGACCGGGGGGTCTTCAGCCTGGTAGCCGAGTAAAACCACGGTATGCCGTTCGAGGAGGTTCCTGATGAAGTTAGTAGCCCATCCTTCCGCCAGGTAAGCGCGCCCGAAATCCGCACTGCTCAATACGTATGGATGATGTTCCGAAGAGGGGTCCACCAATCGCCCATGCAGATAGGTAATGCCCTCTATGGTTGAGCCGACATTGAGGTCAGGAAAGGCCGGTGGCAGATGTAAGTTCATCTGTCCTTCGCCCATGTCTAACTCAAAGAGCCGATCGAAGTTAGTCGTAACGACCTGGGGGCTGCCGCTTTGGCTTGATGAAATTCGCTTAACCCAGCCATGCTCGCGGCCCGGATTTTGGATCGCCGCAGACGCAGCCAATCGCTCTGTCACCTTGGCATTTACCTCGTCCTTGCCGTATTCCAGGTGAAGAAGGTTGAAAATCTGGTCAAGAGGAACATTTGTCGCAGATCGACTCGTTAGCCACGGCCGGAACGCGGCCATGATTTCTGAATTGCTTGGAGGGTCAAAAGAATCAATGACGTGCTTAGTTAGGCCTGGGAAATCCGGCATCCCGGATGGAAAAGAGACCCCAGCGCCACAGAGAAATACCACTCGGCCAGCGTCGCGGCGCTCTAGAAGTGCATCGGGTATGCTGGGTCCATCTGAATGGAATCTCATAACCTCAGTCCTTGAAATCGGTACAACGAAAGTGATTCATCAATTGATGGCGCCAAGCAAAGTTCCGCGCTGCTAATTCGAAGGTTTAATCCCAACAGACCAGCGACCTCCCTGCTCTTGCTTGAGCGCGAGGTCGTAAGTCTTGAGCGTGCTCAAAAGTCCCGGATGTCCATGAGCTGCGTCGAGAACGCAGGGTCAGCGCGCCGTTGGTAAACACCTAGTGCGCTCAACGTTCGCTTTCCATCCGGCGTCGCGCCACCAAGCAACTCCACCGCAGCGATCACGGACCGCGGGCGAACGCCACCCGCCCGAACTGGGGTGGCATCAGCAGGGCGTAGTCGAGGATGTCGGGCGAAACGTTGTCGCAGTCAACGAGAACGGCCACGCGGCCGTCGAAATGGCTGGGTGAGGCGCTCATTCCATTGGGCTCCATATGATGGACTCGGTTCAGCGGGGCTGCCCTAGAGCAGGCATCCGCCGTTCCTGGCTAAGTGTAACTGCCAGCCCCCGAACTTCGGCCTTGGCCAGACCCGTAAACAGCTGGCGACCGAGTTCACCATCCGTGACCGAATCGGGCGGTGGCGGCCCTAGCTAGGCCGGCCTCGCGCGGCCCTGGTGCTGGCCGTCCACCATGCCGGGCGGCCACTAGCTTCCGCTAGCCCCCACGCTGCGCACTGATACACGTGCCCGAGTTAGTGTCGCAGGGTTATCCGTCAGAACGCCGGCCGCCGCTTCTCCCCACAGGGGCCTGAGCTGGCTAGATGATGCTCCAGGTAAGAACCCAGCCCTGACACGACCAGCGCTCTGGCTGCTGCTGAACTCGCGGGGGGCTCAGCGAGTCCAGTCTGCGTTACCAAGCCTTTATCTTGAACAGACGGCCTTGCTCGCCTTCGTCGTGCAAGGTAAGGATGATCTCGTCCGACGTGAACACAGGGCCGCCATCGCCACGTGCAGGCAGGTCTGAATCGATCAAAGTGATCACAGATTGCAGGCCTAGATCCGCATACCGGTGAAGCACTGCCAGCAGGCTCTCCTTCTTCCGATCGTCGAGAGACTCCAACACTCCATCGTGATAGACAAAGCGCGGGAACTTTTCATCCAGGCGGGCGCGTAGAACGGCCAGGTCAAAGGCGACACACAGCAACTTGCGATACGTGTGTCCACGATCGGCGCTAGTCGCATTTCCAGACTCGTCCAGGATTTCAGCCCTGAACTCGAGATGTCCTTCCTTATTGGGTGAGACGCTCAGAAGCGCCTTGCGATCGATCACTTCCTCGACAATTTCGTTGAAGAAGATGCGAATTGTCGAGAATAGACTGTTGGGATCAGAGTTCCGCTTCTCGACGTCAGCCTCGATCTGCGCTTGAAGGCGGCTGCGCTCTTCGGTCAATGTCCGGATCTCAGCACGCAGCTCCTGGAGACGATGCAGAAAGCCGCGCTGACGCTCCAGCGAAGCAATATCGGCGCGCAATGCAACCATGTCATCGGACACCTGCTTATATTTCCCGAAGATGTCCGATTCGCTCAGGAACGAGAGCACATCTGAACGCTTTTTACCCAGCACGGTCAGTTCTGCGCCGACGCGCTTCAGCTCAGCCTCGACCTCGGCACGCTCCTCCTGAAGATATTGCCGGCGCTCATCCGTGATCGCGCGATTGAATGCTATCAGCTGCTGGAAGTCCTTCTTCACCTGACCTTTGAACAGGACACCGGCTTCCTGAAACAGGCGTTGCGCCTCGTCGGGATTGAAGAGAATCTGATCCTCCTCCAGCGACACCAAAATCTTCTTTTTGTTCTGGGCCAACGAATAGCGCTCGCGGTTAAGCGCCGCGATACGGTCATCGACCTGGTCAACCAGCAACTTGGTCTTTTCCTTGTCCTGGGCACGGAAATCAAAAGCATCAAGAAGCTCTTGCTTCTTCTCAGCTTCCTTCTGCTTGAGCAGGAGAATACCTTCAACCTTGCTGATATCCTCGATCGATCCACCCAACTCGGCTTTGATGGTCTGCTCAGTAGACTGCTGTTTAGAAAGCTGCTCTTCCTTCTCGTAATGCAGCGCGACCAGGTTTGCATCGAAGCCGAGCAAATGAGCGAGAAACGGCTTCCAATCGGCATGCTTGGATGCGAACTTGCGCAACTGAAAGACCTCACGAAAGTCTTCCTGAGAGCGCAGCAAGTAGCCGAGCCCTTTGCGATATGACCAGGGCTTGAGCGCCCGCCAGTCCAGAAGTCCGTCGAGCAGCTCTCGCGCCCGTTCGAATGCGACATCTTGGTGGTCCCATCCGGAGAGGGGCAACGATGAGAAGTCCTGGTGTCCAGCTTGATGCTTCTTGAAGCTGATCTTGCTTGCCTCCTGCACCCCGCGCCGTATCGTAACGAAAGAAGCATCCTCCAACTCGACTTCTAAGAAAAAGACGAAATCATTGAATCGATCCGGATACTTGTACAGGAAGAACTTTGGGTCACGCCCCGCTAGAAATCCGAAGTCGAGCATACGACCTAGCGTAGTCTTGCCGAGGTTATGGGTGTCCTTCTCGCGGTTCTCGGGCAGCCGAATCTCTGCCATGACCACATTGAGCCCCTGCACGAAGTCGATAGATTCGAACAGCTCGGGCTTATTTGAATAGAATTTAGACAGCTTCATTGGGGCCCACGTATTCCACTGCGTCGGTTTTAGGGCGATAGTCGATCAGACCTAGCAGGTACAAGAAGTTCAGGGCAGGCAGGAATAGGACATCACCGCCGCTCACCGCCTTCTTCGCATACCTGCGAAGCCCAGCGTAGTCGTCGATCCGACGATCCTTCAGTCGCACCAGCAGAAGCAAGGCAACATTGATGACCGTCCGGTCAGGGTGTGAATGCTTAGTCGGTCGAAGCATCACCCACCTCGCCGATATCGCAGTTCCAATACATGTAGAAAAGAATGGCACGGGTGAGCCGCTTGTGCGCGTGTTGCCGTAACACCGCGTCCCGATTTGACAGCAGGTCTATCAGATACTCCATCACTTCATCGAAGGTCTGGTAATCCTTACGCTTGGCAATAATTTTAAGCTGGAATTCGTCAACCACCGACTCGTACATGTGCAGAAGGTCGAGATTCTCCGGCGCTGCCAGGAATGCTCGAATCTGCGCGGTTTCCTTGAGGTACTTTTTGCGTTGCGCCTTGGCGTACTCGGCGCTCATGTTATTCAGCTTGTTTTTCTCTTCGTATGTCACCCGCGTCGTTGGCGGATCATCAAGTAGAGCTGTTATCCGATCCTTCTGACGAGCGAGCGCCTGCACGACCTCGGCAAGATCATCAGGACTGACAATGAGTGGAGAGTCGATCGGATCGAGATTGGCCTTGGTCGCTACATCGGGGAAAACCTTCAATAGGATCTCTAGCTGCTCCACTCCGCACAAGTAGATCGACGCTTCTGCAATGCCGCACTGGTCAGCTAGGTACTGCCGTATGTCGCTTTCGGCGTTGCCAGCCAGCCGCCTGTTGGCAAAGAGCATGTAATGATCGATCTGCTTCGACTCACGCAGCTTCTTGATACGCGGAATTTCCTTGCCGAGTACCGTATTGGCCGCAGTCGTGCTGAAGAAGTCGGACTCAGAGAAATTTCGGTTGTACCCATTAGTGTGCTTGGCCTGAATGATGGTAGTTCCGACCCAAGGCGCCGCGCTGCTAGGGTGCAGCTCCGCAGTCCCTACGAACTTTGCATCGCGCCCGCCGTCAGGCCCTTTTGCAAAGCCCTGTACTGAAATCCCGAGCAACCGCTGGCACAGAAAGACGATTAGTCTCTCAAACTGTTCATCACTCATATCCTCGTAGGCGTACTTCATGACGGCATATTCGCCGAAGCATTCATGTCGGGTTTCCCCTCGCCAACTGAGAGCGTCACAGACTTTCCGACGCGGCTAAGCATGTCGACCAGCGCATCCATTGTGAACTTCGAGGCCTTCTTGTTGACGACATCGGACACGCGCGGCCGCGAAACCTTCAATATCTCAGCAGCCTCCGCCTGTTTCAGCCTATGGCGGTTGATCCAGTCCGATATCTCGCCCATGAGCTGCTCTTTGAGCGCGTTCGTATCGTTGATAGGCCTGCGGGACGCCGCGGATAAGCGCTTAGCATCGATCGGCGACGAGCCCAATCGCTGATGGGGGGACACTGCGGTCCCACTCGTAGGAGGAGTCTCCGACTCTACTTCCATCTACTCCGCCCCCTCGTGATTCCAGCCAGCGCCGGCCCCATTGCGGGCCCCATATGTATAAAATTATATACCTACAGCCAAGAAGAACCCTAGCGGACGGAGTCAGAGCATGCTCGCCCGTCGGGGCAATTAGCGTTCAGAGTGCGGCACGCCCACGCCGGCACAGTCCGCGCGCCGGCCCGGGCACCCCGCAATGAGTCGGTGGCAGAGCAAGGCAGAGTTCGCCCCTCCGGGCGCTGAGCCCTATCCGTCGACTGGCGGACACTTTGTTAAGCCGGTAGGCGCGATGCCAGTTGCCTACGGTTCCCGGATGCTCCCCTGCGTGAATAGACTGGTTTGAAAACCGTGGCCGTGGGCGCGTCAAAACTTGAACGTCAACCCCACAGTGATGTGCGACTCGGGGCGCTTTTCGTCAGCGACCATAACGGTAGACCCAAGTGCTTTTCATTCTCCGCACCTGTGGTTTCGGAGAGTGAGTTTGACGTGCCGGTTGACCCGTTGATCGCCGAAAAACTCGCAAAAAGGTCCACGGGTAACCCGTTGAATTGTAAGGGGCGAAAATTCAAGCCTGTGGTTCCGAGACCACAGGTAGGGAGAAGAGAGAGGACTGGCTGGCGAATTTTTCGCCATATCGCGTTTTTCGCCGGTTCTCCGAAACCACGGCTTACGCGGAAACCCACAAAAATAAGGGGGCTTTCTCGACCCACGGCGGGGGAGATAAACGCACTTCGGGAAGCAGTGGTGGGCCCACCAGGATTCGAACCTGGAACCAAAGGATTATGAGTCCTCTGCTCTAACCGTTGAGCTATAGGCCCGTGCGAGCGGGCATTCTAATGGCTAAGCGGATGGGACGTAAGCCGTGGGCGCGGGGCTGGTTTGTCGCGACGGGGCGTCCGAGGGGCACTTGCGGGCGAATCCGTCGAATGCGATCGGTAGCGGTCAGAGATTGCCGCTCGACATCGCGATCGCCGCCAGCAAGCGCATAAGGGCCGCTTGTCCGTGTTCGCCGGTCTTGTCGTAGACGGCCTGGATGCGGGTCTTCGCGGTCGGTACGGTGATGCCGCAGGCCTCGGCGGCGGCTGCCAAGTCGGCATGCCGGTACAGCGCCGCCGCCAACGCGGCTTCGGCCGCGGTCAGGTCGAAGGCGCTGCGTAGCAGGCTGCGGAACGAGGGGGTGTCCGAGGCGATTTTCGGCTGGACGATCAGCATCGCGACGGATCGATCGTCGGCGCTCAACGCGCTCGGCAATGGGTGAATGGCCGCGACCCAGCCGGCCGGTCCTTCGGCTGCGTGCAGGGCCAGGTTGCCGCTGCGTCGCTGCAGTTGGCCGTCGTGCAGGATGCCGGTCGTTGCCGCTCGCACCAGGGCGTGGAACGGGGCCGCGGCCCGCCCGGTGGCGGCCAGGCCGGTCGGCGTGCTGCGCAGACGCCCGCTGCTCAGCAGTGGCTGCGCGGCGGCGTTGCAGCGGACCAGACGGCCGGTTGCGTCGAGTAGAAATACGGCGGCGGGCAATCTGTCCACCGCGCTTTCCAGTGAGTCTATGCGCAGTTCCAGACCTTTGATCCGGCGCAACAGGGCATAGGCGTTGACCCAATGCGGGGCGACCTGCCGCAGGACGTCCAGGTGGTGTTTGCTGTAAGGGCGCAGCCTGCCGGACCGGCAGACGGTGGCCGTAACCACGTTCTTGCCGTCGAAGTGCGCGCACAAGGCGGCGGACTGCTCGACATCGTGCGCCCGCAGGTACTCGTTGTAGTACCGGCTGAGACGGAGTTCGCGACGCGGAACGAAGTCGTCGCTGTCCAGCACGGCTCCGGTCGCCAGGCGATGGGCGCCGCGTTGCAGCCAGAGATTATCGGCCGCGAACTCCAACTCGTAGCGCGCCGCTTCCTGCGCATCGCCGCCGACCACCAGGTCGAGACGGCCTCCCCGCAGGCGCAGGTCCTGCGTCATCACCGCGCCGACATGACTGCCCGTAGCGTCGGCCAGGCGGGAGCAGAACTCGGGCAGCCGCGCCGGTTCCGCGATCGAGGCGTAAAGCGGTTCCAGAACTTTCGCGATGGCGGCGCTTGCCATGGTTCCCTCCCGACGTCAAGCCGCATTCGGAAGTATCTTCCGCCCCGGTCGCGGCTCTATCAACTACGCGTCGGTGAAGTGCGCCGATGTGCGAGTCCAGAGAGAGGGGAGACCAAATGAACTTCAGATCGATTTTGAGCGCCGTTTTGATTGCGAGCGCGGTCACGCCTGTGGCCGGATCGGAAAATAAATCGCCGGTGGCGAAAATGGCGGCTGTGGCCTGCCTTGGGCATCCGCCGCTGCGCCCTGAGTTCGGCATGCAAGAGCGGAAACTGGAACTGGATGCATTGGCGGTTACGCTGATGGCCAGGTGGCGCAAGGAGAGCGCCGAGATCGGGCCGGAGCCGGCGGCTGTGAATCTGAACACTCGGGTTGGTCAGGTCTACGCGAATCTGCGAAACGAGCGGTTGACGGCGTACGGGCAGGCGCAATGCCTGATCGTAAGCACGAAAAAGTGCGTTTCGCATCGAGGCGAGACCAGGTTATGCCACATGTCGGTGACGGCTCCGGCCGGCAGCCGGTTTCTGGCGCCGCTGCAATTGATCCGGAGGGATTTCCGGCCGAAGTACGCGCCTCGAATCAGCCCGGATGAGCGCACGGTCACCTATACGGTGAAGAAGTCCGGATCAGGCTCGAAGACCGGCGGGTTCCGCGCCAACGTCGGCTTTTTCCCGGAGGTCTCGCAGGCCTACGTGGCGGAGGAGCTCGCCATGGTCCATGCCTACTTCGCGCCGCTGGTGCGGATCCGCGGCATAGTCCCGCAAACCTGAGGTTTGGGGCGCGCACCGGGCGCAGCATTCGAGCAGGGTTGCGAGGCAATCAAAGCACGACCCGGTCGATGCCGGCCGGGTCGAGCGGGCCGGATGAAGACGACCCGGATAGTGGCAGCGCGACACGGATTCACCCCAAAAACCCCAAATCCCGCACCGGAAAATTCCGCAGGTTCGGCAGGATCGAGTCGATGTCGTCTTCGCCCAGGCCGAACCAGCGGGCCAGGGTGGCGGCGTACTGGTCGACCGAAGTGGTGGGGATGATCCGGCCCTGGCCGCCGTCGTCGGGGCCGTCGACGCTGAGGTCGGGCATGCGGCCGTAGTAGCGGCCGCCGCGTACGGCGCCGCCGACGACGAAGTGGTGCGAGCCCCAGCCGTGGTCGGAGCCGTCGCCGTTGGACGACAGGGTGCGGCCGAAATCCGAGGCGGTGAAGGCGGTGACGCCGCGGTCGATGTCGAGTTCGACCGTGGCCTCGTGGAACGCGGTCAGCGCCTGCGACAGCGTGCTCAGCAAGGTCGGGTGTTCGAGCAACTGGTCGTCGTGGGTGTCGAAGCCGCCCAGGGAGACGCAGTAGATCTGCCGGCGGTGGCCGAGCGCGTTGCGTGCGGCGATCGCGTGCGCAACCATCTGCAGCGCGCCGCCCAGGCCGGTGTCGGGAAACGGCGTGGTCGGCGGGGCCACGCTGGCCAGGGCTTCGCTCACCGCCTGGCCGACGTCGCGCGCGCGCCGGTACGAGCCGGCGTAGCTGCGTTCCATCGCATGCGCCTGCAGGTCCGGGGCGACCAGGTCCTGCATGGCCTGGCGGGTGTCGGCGTTGGCCGGGGTCATCAGCAGCGGGCCGGTCTGGTGCAGCACGTATTGGTCGAGGCTGGCGGCGCGCGCCAGCGTCGCGGCGGCATTGATCGAGATCAGCATCGGCACCGCGGTATCGCCGTTGACCGGAGCCATCGCATCGGCGATGCGGCCGCCCCAGCCGAGTCGGCGGCTATCGTCGTTGCGCGAGATCTGCCAGTACTGGGCCTGGTCGAAGTGCGAGAACAACTGCGGCGGCAGCGGCACCCGGTTGCCGAGGTAGGCGTCCTTGTCGGTCGGCCGGACCAGGGTGCCGACGTTGGCCAGCACGGCGGCGGCGCCGCGGCCGAACAGCCGCTGCAGGCCGGTGGTGCCGATCTCGTCGGTTTCGCTCAGTGCCGATTGCAGGCCGTAGCGCGCGCCGTCCGACGCGCCGCCGCCCGGCAGCGCGTCCAGCGGCAGCAAGGCCGAGGCCGGCAGGGCGAGGGTCGCGCGGGCCGCGGCGTAGCGGTCGTAGTGGGCGCCTTCCAGCGGCACCACGGTGTTGAAGCCGTCGTTACCGCCGTGGAGGAACACCATCACCAGCGCTTTGTAGTCGTCGAACTGGCCGGGGCCGTAGCGGTCGATCGCCGTGCCGAGCAGGTTCAGGCCCGAAGGGGCGGCATAGGCGGCGCCGGCGCCGACGGCGGCCAGCAGCGACTGGCCGAGGAACGTGCGTCTATTCATGGCGGACCTCACTTTTGGACGTTGTATTCGGGCGAGTTGAGGATCAGGTACAGCGCCAGCTGCACCCGGGCCAGGCCGCCGTCGTCGTTGCGCGTGTCTTCGAGTCGGCGCAGCAGCACCTGGCGCATCGCCGGCGACATCTGCCCGGACAGGAACAGCAGGTCGTAGCGGTCGAGCAGGGCGCCGGGGTCGGCCGCCAGCGGCAGGTCGCGGCGGTAGTCCATCAGGACCGCGCTGTCGGGCTGGTCGGGGTTGCCGGTGTGGTACGAGCGCAGCAGGGTCCACCACAGGTTGTTGGTGGCCGGGATCAGCGAATCGTTGGCCAGCGACAGCTCCGGCGCGGCCAGGCGCAGCTCGCTCATTTCGCCCATCGGCATGAAGTCGGGGCGGAAGAAGTTGAACACCGACGGCGAGCCGAGCGGATACTGGCCGAGGTTGCGCTGGTAGTAGTCGGGGCTGCGCGCGACGTAGCGGCCGCTGCGGCTGCGCGCGTCCATGGCCCGCCACAGGTGGGTCAGGCGCAGCATCGGCTCGCGCACTTTGCCGAAGTGTTCCGGCGCGACCGCGGCGCGAGCCTCCGGGTCGAGCAGGATGGCCTTGACCACCGCCTGCATGTCGCCGCGCACGCCGGCGCCGTTGTCGTCGAACTTGGCCGCGACGCGGGCGACGTAGGGCCGGCTGGGGTTGCTGGTCACCAGGCGCTGGATCAGCTGGCGGCCGATGAAGGGGCCGAGGTTGGGGTGGTGGAAGATATTGTCCAGGGCCGCGCGCAGGTCGCTCTCGGGCGAGCCGCCGGCCGCCAGTACGCCGTCGGGCAGGGCGACGCCGGGGTACTTGAGCAGTTGCTTGGACTGCGCGCTGGCGTGGAACTCCGGATACGCCGCCATCGGCTGCTCGCGCACCGGATCGATGCGGTTGGCCTTGCAATTGCGGAAGCGCACGCAGCCGCGGTACGACCAGCCGGTGAACACGTGGGCGAAGCCCTGGATCGTGTCCTGGCCGTAGGTCGGCACGGTCTTGCCGTCGACGCGCAGCGGCGTGCCGTTGGGGTTCAGCCGGATCAGCCCGACGCTGAACAACTGCATCACCTCGCGCGCATAGTTTTCGTCGGGGCGGATGTTGAGCAGCGGGTCGGGTTTCTCGTTGCCGAGCATCGACAGGTACTTGCCCATCGCCGGATGCAGGGTCACCCGTTCCAGCAGGGTGCGGTAGTTGCCCAAGCCCTCTTCGACCAACACGTCGTAGTAGCTGCTGGTCGAGAAGCCGGCGCGTTGCTGCATGCCGGCGGCCGAAATCACCAGGATCTCGCTGAGCGCGAAGGCGACCCGCTGGCGCAACTGATCGCGATGGATCAGCCCCGGGGTGAGCCCGTCCGCGCCGCCGATCGCCATCTGCAGCCAGCCTTCCAGGCGCTGGTCGTCGTCGATGCCGGTGTCGGGCGGGTCCGGTTGCAAGGCATGCAGATACTGCGCATGCGAGGACGCCGGCAGCGCAAACTGCTCGTCGATCCAGCGCTCGTAGCTGCCGAGCCGGCGCAGGTGGGCGATCTCGTCCAAGGTCGGGCCGAAGGTGGCCTGGGCCAGGAAGCGCGCGGCCGCGGCATCGGATTCGACCGCCATCGGCGCGGCGTCGGATACCGCCCGGGCGGCAGTGCGAACGGACTGCGGTGCGCGCGCCATCGGCGCGGTCGCAGCGCCGGGAGCGGGCCTGTCGCAAGCGCTCAAGGCGAATGTCAGCAGCGCCAGGGCGGCATAGCCCGGCGCTCGGATGCGTATGCGTTGCAAGGACATGGAGTTCCCCTCTATGTGGTGTCGCGTGCCCGGCGTCGCGGCAACGACGGCGTCCGGCGCGGACGATGGGCGGCGATGGGCTAGGGTCGATACAGCGATGGCGAAAGGCCGGGCCGGTAGGGCCGGGACGCGCCGGCCAGCCGCTCCGGCGCGACGCTGGGCAGGCCGAAACGGGGCGCGGGAGGCGGTGCGAAGCGATCGATCAGCAGCGCCACCCGCTGCCGGAGCGCTTCCGCGGACGGTTCGCTGGCGAGCAGGCCGTCCAGCGCGAGCAGGAAGACTTCGGCGGCCAACTCGTCGCCCAGCACCGACTCGGTACAGCGACGCAGGGCTTGGCGGTGATTGTCCAGATGTTCCGGAATCAGCCGGCGGCAGACTTCATAGTACTGCCCGGCCATCGGCGCGCCGGCCATCTCCCGCCAGGGGGCGATCACCAGCAGTTCGATCACCGCGCTCAGGCGCTCGCAAGCGGTTTGCTTGGATACGGCGATCGTCCGTGCGGCCGGATGGCGCGATGCCAGCCACTGTTCGAATACGGCGGAGAACACGTCCTCTTTGTTGCGGAAGATCCGATAGACCAAGGTGCGCGCCAGGCCGGATCGTCGGGCGATATCTTCGATCGAGGTCTTCTGGTAGCCGAAATTCAGGAAGCACTCGAGCGCGGTGCGCAGGATGCGGGAGCGGCGCGTACCGATGCCTTCGCGTATGTGGGCGGGGGACATGAGGGGCTCGGAGGGGAGACAGGACGGTGGTTGAAGGGTCCGGCGATGCCGGCGCGGGGCGATCGCGCACGGCCGGTCCGCCGGCGGTACTGAGCCGGATTCGAACGTCGTCTGGATCGCGCTGCCGCCGCCGGCCTGCGCCGGGCGCGACCGGCGGCGGCCGTTCGGCCCGGCCGAAACGAGCGCGGCGCAGCCGTGCGCCGGCCGAAACTAGGCCGGTTGAAGCCTGGGGCGCGGCATCGCGCCGCAACCGCCGTAGTCGTGCCCGGCGTCGGGCATGCGGCCTCGGTGTATCGGCGGCGGCGCCGAGCGGAATCGATGCGGGATTGCGATATCCATCGCTCCGCCCGGAGCGGTGCTTGCGCTAGGAGGCGGCGTCGGCTCGAGCTTCATGGGTGCGTCCTTGTCTGATCGTTCTGTTCTGGGTCGAGCGCAGGGGGAGTCCTTGCATGCGGCAGCGGAATACCGAAATCCGCCGCGCCTCGACGGGGCTGCGCGGCGAACCGTCCGCAAGCGACGATGCGCGCGCGGGTCCGTCCGACTTCGGCAAGAACGCCCTACCCGCGATCGGGTTGACAGCGACGCCGGGAAATTTCGCTGCCGCGACGAACGGGCGTCCGATCGCGACGAACGGAAGCGCACGGTGCTTTGCCGGCATGCAGTACGCGCACGCCGCATGCGCGACATTGCGACACCGGCCATGCCGACCGTAGCCGGCGACCGGGCGCTCGCTCCCAGCTCCGAACATCCGCGCTGTCGAAGACGCATCCGGCCGCGCCGATGCGTCCGCGGCTGCCGTAAGCTCGCGGCGCGTCGCCCAGCGGTGTCGCATCGATGCGCGGCTGCGCGAAACCGCCTGCGCGTTTGATCGGAGCGATCCGCGTACGCGGGCGGCCGTCGGAAGCTCTCCCGCTTCCACTCATTCTTATGGAGAAGAAGACATGTCGAAGTCGAAGTCCCGCATCGCATCCGCAGCGCGGATGCCGGGGCCGCAGTGGCTGTGCCTGGTGGCGATGACCGGCGCCCTGCAGGCTTGCAGCGGCGGTAGCGTTGGCGATGTCCCGGGCGAAAGCGCGAGCGCGCCGTCGCAGGCCGCGCCGGCCGTAGTGAGCCCGCGCGACCCCGCGCACGTCGCAGCTCTTGCCGCGGCGTTGCCGGGACAAAGGCATTACGGCGGCATGGGGGTGAACCTGTCCGGGTTCGATTACTGGTCGAACGATTTCCCGACCATCGACCAGTTCAAGCGCGCCAGCCCCTGGATCACCTCCAAGGACGGGGTCTGGGACACCGGCGAAGAGGCGCAACTGGACCTGGACGAGAACGGCTGGGTGAAGAGCCTTCCGGCCGCGGGCGACGGCAACGTGCGCTACCGCTACGTGGTGGCGGACATGTTCCAGGGCGATCGCGGCGATCATCCGGCCGGCGTCTACACCGTGCTGTACGACGGCAGCGGCGCGATCGAATACGACGGCATCGGCTCGCTGGTGTCGGCGTCCAAGGGTCGCGACCTGGTGCGGGTGAGCAACTCGGGCCAGGACGAAGGCGGCGGCTTTCTGCTGAAGATCAAGCAGACCACCGCCGGCGACCACATCCGCAACATCCGGGTGATCCCGCCGGGCGGCGTCTGCGCTGCGGCCAAGAACGTCTACGTGCCGGCTGCGTCCAGTTGCAGCGGCGATTACATCTCCCTGGAGACCTTGTCCAAGACCCAGACCTGGTTCCCGACCTTCCTGGCCGATCTCAGCGGCATGCGCACGCTGCGCTTCATGGACTGGGGCCGGACCAACAGTTCCAGGCTCGCCGATTGGGCCGACCGTCCGCTGAAGACCGACGCCACCTGGACCGGCCCCTTTGGGGTGCCGGTCGGGATGATGTTCGACCTGGCCAACACGCTGAAGGCCGACGCCTGGATCAACCTGCCGACCCGGGCCAACGACGATTACGCGCAGCGCTTCGCGCGCGTCGCCAAGGCCTCGTTGAACCCCAAGGCCAAGCTGATCCTCGAATACACCAACGAACCCTGGAACGGCGGCTTCTGGGACAACTACAAGTGGCAGTACGACCAGTCGGTCGGCCTGTGGGGCGATCCGGAAGCGGACGACGATCCGAACACCACGCCTTACGACTGGCAGCAGAACTGGCACGCGATGCGCGCCGCGCAGCTGTGCGATCTGGTCAAGGCCGAGTTTGGCGCCGAGGCGGGGCGAGTGGAATGCGTGGTGAATGCGCAGGCGGCGACGACCTGGACCGCCGAACACGTGCTGCTGCCGTGTCCGAAGGCGGCGCCGATCCTGGGCAAGCCCTGCGCCGCCAGCTTCGATGCGGTGGCGATCGCGCCCTATTTCGGCGTCTACATGTCCGAGCACGCTTACCGCGACCGCATCGTCAAGACTTGGTTCACCCAGAGCGACGGCGGCCTGGACAAGTTGTTCGAAGAGATCCTCGCCCGGGACAAGAACGGCCAGCCGCTGGCCAAGACGCCGCTGAGCGACATCGCCGCTGGGCATCAGCCCGATGCGGTCGGCGGCGCTCTGGCCCAGTCCGGCATCTGGATGCGCAACTATCGCGACGTCATCGCACGCGGTGCGCACGCCAAGCCGATCTACGCCTACGAGGGCGGCCAGCATCTGATCAACGGCAGCCCGTACAAGTGCAAGATCAAGGATCCGCCGGACTGCGCCGCGGTGGAGGCCGAGTTCCAGGCCAAGTGGCAGGCATTGTGGCTGCGCGCCAATCGCGATCCGCGCATGGGCCAGGCCTATGAGCAAACGATGGAGCGCTGGCAGGCCAACGACGGCCAGGTATTCGTGCAGTTCAACTTCGCCGGCGCCTACAGCAAGTACGGCGCCTGGGGCCTGCGCGAAAGCCTGTTCAAGACAGCGGCGGACAGCCCGAAGTGGAGCGCGGTACTGCCGTATCGCGACTCGGTGCCGTGCTGGTGGGACGGTTGCGCCGCGGACACGGCGGCGGCGCGCTGAGCGCGGGCTGAGCCCTGCAAGACGCCGCCGGATGGGGGAGCGTCCGGCGGCACTGCCGCACGGCCGGCCGCGATAGCGCGGCCGGTCGTGCGGCGCCGAGCGAATCGCTGTGTCGGCCGCGGGACGGCCGATGCGGCGCCGCGCTACGACGACAACACACGGAGCCGAACGATGATGCAGCCCTCGAACGAGAACGAGTACCGAAAAATGCGCGGCCTGCGCGCCGGCCTGCTGGGCGCCGCCGCGGCCCTGGTCCTGTTCGCCGGCGAAGCCGGCGCCTGCACGCCGACGCCGTTGCCGATGGGCGCGCAGGGGCCGGACCTGTGCTACGGCGCGCAGACCTGGCCGGAGCCGACCTTGGGCGGACGCCAGTTGCAGCAGCAATTCGATTTCTACCGCGCGCCGTCGACGACGCCGACGCCGCTGATCGTCTGGGCGCATCCGAATGGGATGAGCAAGACCCTGTCCGATGCTTCGCCGATGTACCAGGCCCTGGTGGCGCCGGCGCTGCGGGCGGGCTTTTCGTTCGCCTCGCTCGAGTTCCGCCATCCGGTGACCAACCAGGCCGAGGCCAACAGCGGCACCGACCCACGCGTGCCGCACTACGATATCGCCTATGCGCTGCAGTTCATCCGCGCCAACGCGCAGGCGCTGAACATCGACAAGCGCAACGTATTCCTGGTCGGCCAGTCGCGCGGCACCCTGGCGGTGTGGACCGCGCTACAGGACGATATGCGCGATCCGGACAGCGCCGATCCGGTCGCGCGCCAGTCGACCCGGGTCAACGCGGTCTATGCGGTGAACGCGCAGACGACCTATTCCGGCGCCGAGTTCGCCGACCGCTTCATCGTGCCGGCCGACCGGCCGCGATTCGTGTACCTGTTCAACCGGAAGAACCCCAAGCACGCCCAGTTCGGCAGCGCGATCGGCAGCGTCGATGCCGGCCCGACGCCGGACCCGCCGGTGCGCTTGATCTACGACAGCCCCGAGGTCGGCCGGCTATTGACCCTGGAGGAGATCGCCCAGCGCGACCCGGTCCACTACCCGGACTTCGGCCCGGCGCTGTGCCAGGCCTACTTGCAGGCGTTCGGCAACAGCGCGCGCTGCACGTTCGACGCCGACTCGCGCTATGAGGGCGATCCGGGCGCGGCCTTCGCCGGCTATGTCGATTTCTTCAAGCGGAACCTGCGTCCCAGTCCCTAGTGCGGATCTCCGCCGGACCATCGCCGGCCGGCGTATGCTCGCTCCACCCAAGCGCGGAGCGGGCCATGCCGTTTCGGATTTCGCGAGTCATCCAGTTCGGCGACTGCGACCCGGGCGGCGTGGTCTACACGCCGCGCATCGCCCATTTCGTGGTCGAGGCGGGGCTGGCCTTCCTGTCGCATGCGCTGGCCGGCCCCGCCGAGCGGCGGATCTTCGCCATGGGCATCCTGCCGCCCGCGCGGGCGTTGTCGATCGAGTTCCTGCATCCCATGACCTGGGACGAGACCATCGAGATCGAGGTCGCGGTCGATAGGATCGGCGAGCATTCGTTCGCGTTGTCGGTGCTGGCCCGCAACGCCGAGGGCCAGGCCACGTTCCGCGGCGCGCTCAGCCAGGTTGCCGTGTCGCCCGAGACCCGGCGTCCCGTGGCGCTGCCGGCCGAATTGAAGGCTGCGCTCGAAGGGCATCCAGATGCAGGATGACCATCCCGTCTAGAGGGCGTGTTTTCTTGTCGGCGTCATCGTCCGAGCGCAGATGAAATGCGGCAGTCGTATCATGACGGCCGTGCGCTTCCAGCCCGCAGGAAAAGGACGAAGAATGGATTTCTTGAGATCCGGCATCGTAGTCTCCGTCGCATCGATGGCTGCTTTGTTTGCGCCCATGCCGGTCGCGGCCGAGCAAAGTACTCCCCATCCGGAGCTCTCCGTTCAGCTGCGCGGACAAGAAGGGCCGGAGTTCCATTTCTCCGAGGCCCATGCGACCTCGGAGTCGCCGGTCGTCATCACCGTGTTGGGGCGCAAGATGAAACGGTCCGATAGCGAGTACCGGACCAGTCTTCAGGAATACTGGATATCCGAACACGCGTCCGATGACATGCAGGTCGTCATGCGCGAGCAGGTCGAATGCGCCTATCGTGCCGACACGGAACCGCCGCGTTGCGATCGGTACGAACTCCAGGGAGGCGGCAAGACCCTGGAGTTCTATTTCTATCTGAACAATTGGCGGTGACTCAGGACTTGGCGCAGCCGGTTCTGGATGCATCGGGGCCGGTCACGGCTGCAGGGTTCGGGCGGACGCGGCTCAGCCGCGCGGCGCGAACCAGGCCTTGCCC
Organism: Lysobacter sp. Soil_C_15; assembly: GCF_057657315.1. Taxonomy (NCBI): domain Bacteria; kingdom Pseudomonadati; phylum Pseudomonadota; class Gammaproteobacteria; order Lysobacterales; family Lysobacteraceae; genus Lysobacter; species Lysobacter sp. Soil_C_15. The sequence continues at coordinate 424,849 of NZ_JBDGIR010000001.1, read as the reverse complement.
GGCGCGGTGAACAGCAGGCACAGGCCGACGGCGTGGGCGAGCAACTGCACCGCGATCGAGGCCGTGCCGATGTGCGGGGCCGACAGTTCGGCTTTCAGCGCCAGGGCGGTGATCGGCAGCGACAGCAGGGTCAGGACCAGGTAGGTGATGCGGGCCCAGTTGCGGCCGATCGAGACGAACTCGATCAGGAACACGGTCAGCAAGGCGGCGACCGCGGAGCCGACGATCGCGATCATCGGCGGGCGCAGCCAGGCCCAGGGCTCGATGAAGGGTTTCGCCAGCGACAGCAGCAGCGCCAGGTAGAACAAGCCGACCGCGATGCGTATCTGAGTGGGTTTGCGTGGGCGCATGGCGTCGTCCTTGGCTGCGTCGGTTGGCGGCGACCCGGCGATGGATCGTGGCGGTCGTCGGATCGAGCCTAGGCGAGCCGGCGCGGGCGATCAATCCGCCTGGGGCGAACGGGATCATCCGAGTGGCGGACAGCACGATCGCGGCGCGGCCGACCGGTCCGGGGCGATGCGCCGGTCGGCGGGTCGCGCCGCCTTGGGGCGGCCACGATCTGATAAGGTCGCACGCCGGCGCGAACGGCCGGCACGAGGCTTGTCGCCCGTCGCGCGATCCGCCGCGCGGCCGAATCCACAAGGGCCGTCATGAATGCCGTCGTTACGCGCGCGGCAAGATTCCGCCGACCGTTGATGGCCGTGGCGCTGCGCCTGGGCCTTGCCGTCGCCCCGTTCGTCGGCCTGTACTGCTACGCCTTGAGCGCGTTCGAGCATGCCCAGGCTCAGCAGCGCCGCGGCGATACCGGCCTGGGCATCGCTCTGCTGCTGGGAACGATCTGCGTACTGCTGATGCTCGGCTTCGGCGTCGATCTGCTGGTGCAGGCGGCGCGAAAGCGGGTCGCGGTCCTGTGCGTTCCGCTCGGCTGGGTCGGCTGCAACTGGTTCGGCCTGGGCGACAACTTCGCCTGCATGCGGGTCATGGACGCCTTCGGAGCTTGCCTGGGGCTGTTCGAAAGCGGCGGTTGAGCGGCCGGGCGGCTGCATGCGCCCACCCATGCAGATCGGTACCTTGCGCTACTTCGCCGCCCGCGCTGCCCGCGCGTCCCTGCATGTGCGGCGGCCGGCGCTGCTGGCGGCGTGGTGTGCGCCGAGTCCGATCGACCGCCTCAGGCGCGTCGCCGACGCAGCCGTTTCAGTTTCCGGTCCAGGTCCGACAGCTCGTAGGGCTTGGGCATGAACTCGCAGTTCGGCGGCATTTCCGGCAGCCAGTTCGGCGAGTAGCCGGAGGTCAGGATTACCCGCACCTGCGGACGCAGTTCCTGCAGCCGGCTCGCCAGATCGATGCCGGAGACGCCGCCGGGCATGGACACGTCGCTGAAAACGATATCGATCTGGGCGTCGGTATCGAGGATCTGCAGCGCTTGCTTGCCGCTCTTGGCTACCGTGACCGCATAGCCGGCGTCGGCCAGGCTGTCCTGGACCACGTCGAGGATGTTTTCGTCGTCGTCGACCAGCAGCACCGAGATGCGGTCTTCGGGGGCGGCGCTGGCGGTCAAAGGGAAATGCATCAGCACCGTGGTGCCGTTGCCGGGCGCGGACTGCAACTCGAAGGTGCCGCCGGACTGGCGGACGAAGCCATACACCTGGCTCAGTCCCAGTCCGGTGCCGCTGCCGATCTCCTTGGTGGTGAAGAACGGTTCGGTGGCGCGCTTGGCCACTTCGGTCGGCATGCCGTGCCCGTCGTCGGCGACCGAGACGATCAACGCGTCGCCGGCGGTGCGGGTACCGATGCGGACGCTGCCGCCTTCGGCGTCGATCGCGTCGCGGGCGTTGATGACCAGATTCAGCAGTGCCGCTTCCAACTGGGTCGGATCGACCTGGATCGTGGCCTGGGGGCTGTGCAATTCGAACAGCAGTTGGACCCGTTCGTCGCAGACCCGCGCCAGCAGCACTTCGGCGTCGCGGATCAGGGCGTTCACGTCGACCGCCTTCGGTCGCAGGGTCTGGCCGCGCGAGAACGCCAACAACTGCCTGGTCAGGCGAGTGCCGCGGTCGAGGGCGCGCCGTGCGGTTCCGGCGGCGCGGTCGAATTTCCCCGCGTCGCCGCGCACGTTCTTCATCCGCTCCAGGCTGTTGAGCGCGACGGTTAGCAGATTGTTGAAGTCGTGCGCCAGGCCGTAGGTCAGCTGACCGACCGCTTCGAGTTTCTGCGACTGCAGCAGCGCCGAGCGCGCTTCTTCGAGCTCGCGCTCGGCCTGCTTGCGTTCGGTGATGTCGCGGGTGACCTTGGCGAAACCGATCAGTTCGCCGTTCTCGCGGATCGCGTCGATCACCACGTGGGCCCAGAACCGGGTGCCGTCCTTGCGCACGCGCCAGCCTTCGGCCTCGAACCGGCCGGTGTCGCGCGCCCGCGCCAAGGCGCCTTCCGGCACTCCGGCGGCGTTGTCCTGCGGCGTGTAGAACATCGAGAAGTGGCGGCCGATGACCTCCTCGGACTGATAGCCCTTGATGCGAACGCCGCCGGGATTCCAACTTGCGATCCGGCCGCGCGGATCGAGCATGTAGATCGCGTAGTCCACGACCCCGGCGATGAGCAGTTCGAGCTGGCGGGGCTGGTGCAGCAGCATGGCGGCCTCAGTGGCGGGCGCGGGGATGTCCAAAGAGGTCATGGCTCGTTCGGCGCTGTCGCCAGGGGAAAATCAGCCTGCCGCGAAACGCCGTGTCCGTCCACCGGTTCGCGCGCCCGGCCGGATCTCCGGGTGCACGCCTCGCTGGACGAGTACGCAAGTACCGTGCCGTGGTGCGGGATGCCGCCGCGCTGGGCTTGGCGCGCGTCGGGGGCTGTGGGGAGGATGAAAAAACTGCAGGTCCGTGAACCGTTCAGTGCAAAGCCGCGCACTGGCCCACAGTCCGCGCCGCTCAGGCCGGCGTGCGGCCTTCGCGCCTCGCTAACGCCATTCCCGCCAGCGTGGCAACCAACCGTCCGGCGGCGAGGAGCCGCACCATGACCGTCCCGCATCTGCGTCTCCACAACGCCCGCGCGAATCGCCAGGCCGCCGCGTCCGGCGGCGCCCGGCCACACCCGCAATGAGCCTGGTCGAGTACCGCCGCAAGCGCGACTTCGCCGGCACCCGCGAGCCGGAGCCGGGCAAGCGCCTGCCCAAGGGCAAGCGCGCGATCTTCGTGGTCCAGTTGCACCACGCCAGCCGCCGCCACTACGACTTTCGCCTGCAGATCGGCGATGCGCTCAAGAGCTGGGCGGTGCCGAAGGGGCCGTCCTACGATCCGGCGGTCAAGCGCATGGCGGTCGAGGTCGAAGACCATCCGGTCGATTACGCCGGGTTCGAAGGCCATATCCCGCAGGGGCATTACGGCGGCGGCCACGTCGCCCAGTTCGATGCCGGGGTGTGGGCCAGCGACGGCGACCCGGAGGCGCAATTGGCCAAGGGCCACCTGCGTTTCGAGTTGTTCGGCCGCAAGCTCAAGGGCGGTTGGCACTTGGTGCGTTCGGGCAAGGCGGCCCGGCAGCCGCAATGGCTGCTGTTCAAGGACCAGGACGAGTACGCCGGCAAGGTCGAGGCCGACGACCTGCTCGCCGACGTGACCCCGCCGCCGGCCGCGGACCTCAAGCGCTCCGGGGCCGGAAAACCGCGCAAGCGGCGGCTGAGCGAAGTGCCGGTGGCGAAGGCGGCGCGGCGCAACTGGGCAGCGCAAGCGAAGAAACTGCCGGGCGCGCGAGCGGCGAGCTTGAGCGGCGAAGCCTTCGCATTGCAATTGGCCACGCTGGGCCGGGAACCGCCGCGCGGCGAGCAATGGCTGCACGAACTGAAGTGGGACGGCTATCGGATCGGCGTCGCGGTGGCCAAGGGCAAGGTGCGGCTGTGGTCGCGCAACGCGCTGGAGTGGACCGACAAGCTCCCGGAGATCGCCGCGGCGGTCGCCGCGCTGGGCCTGAAGTCCGCCGCGCTGGACGGCGAGTTGATCGCCGGCGGCGGCGCCAAAGCCGATTTCAACCTGCTCCAGGCGACCTTGTCGGGCGAGAAGCAGGGCGCCTTGTCGCTGGCGCTGTTCGATCTGCTGCACCTGGACGGCTGGGACCTGACCGGCGCGCCGCTGATCGAGCGCAAGCGGCTGCTCGAACGCATCCTGGAAGGCGCGCACGGCCATCTGCGCTACAGCTCGCATATCCAGGGCGACGGCGACGAGGCCTACCGGCTGGCGGTCGCGCGCGACTTCGAGGGCGTGATCTCCAAGCGCGCCGACCGGCCCTACAGCGCCGGGCGCAGCGACGATTGGCGCAAGACCAAGAGCCTGGCCAGCGACGAGTTCGCGGTGGTCGGCTACACCGCGCCGAAAGGCTCGCGCCAGGGCTTCGGCTCGCTGTTGCTGGCGCGTCCGCACCCCGAGCGCGGTTGGATCTACGCCGGCAAGGTCGGTTCGGGTTTCTCCGACGAACTGATCGCCCAGGTCTCGGCGCGCCTGCAGGGGGGGCGCAAGGCGCCGACCGTGCACGTACCGCCGCACGACACCGATCTGCGCAGCGCGCGCTGGTTCGAGCCGGCCGCGGTGGTCGAGGTGTTCTACCGCGGCCTGGGCTCGCACGGGCTGCTGCGCCAACCCTCGTTGAAGGCCGTGCGGCCGGACAAGGCGCCGGCCGATCTGCTCGACTCGGACCGTGCGACGGCATCGGCCAAGCGCGTATCCGCAGCCAGGGCGTCGGCCAAGTCGAAGTCAGAATCCCAGGCCACGTCCAAGGCCAAATCCACCTCCGCAGCCGCCCCAAAGCGCAGGCCGCCGCCGGGCGACGACGATCTGTCCGGCTTCCAGGTGTCCAGCCCGAACCGGGTGGTGTATGCCGATATCGGCGCGACCAAGCAGGACGTCGCCGATTACTACCTGGCGATGATGGACTGGCTGTTGCCGGAGATCGTCGACCGGCCGCTGTCGATCGTCCGTTGCACCCAGGGCGTCGGCCGGCCGTGTTTTTTCCAGAAGCACCACACCGCCGGACTGGAGCGCGTCGACCGGGTCAAGCTCAAGGAAGAAGCCGGCAACCACGCCGACTACCTGGTGGTGCGCGATGCGCGCGGGCTGATGGAGCTGGTCCAGTTCAACGCGCTCGAATTCCATCCCTGGGGCTCGACCGCCGAGCGGCCCGATCGCGCCAACCGGATCGTGTTCGATCTCGACCCGGGACCGGGCGTGGCCTGGAGCGAGGTGGTCGATGCGGCGCGGCAGATCCGCAAGCTGCTGGCGTCCTTGCGGCTGCAGTCGTTCGTGCGCACCTCCGGCGGCAAGGGCCTGCACGTGGTGGTGCCGGTCAGGCCGGGCTGCGACTGGAGCCTGATCAAGCCCTTCGCGCACGGCTTCGCCGACACCCTGGCGGCGATGGAGCCGCTGAAATTCGTCGCCACTTCGAGCAAGAAGTTCCGCAACAAGCGGATCTTCGTCGACTACCTGCGCAACGGCCGCGGCGCGACCAGCGTGGCCTCGTTCTCGCTGCGCGCGCGCGAAGGCGCGCCGGTGGCGATGCCGCTGCGCTGGGAGGAACTGGGCAAGGTCAAGAGCGGACACGCCTTCGACATCGTCTCGGCGGTGGCGCGGGTCAAGCGCCTGCGCCGGCATCCGTGGCAGGGGATCGACCGGGTCGAGCAGGACCTGGAACGTGTTTCCGAGCGGCTGGGCGAACTCGGCGCGGCCTGATTCGGCCGCGATCTGCGGGCGCTGCGCGCTGCCATCCGTCGGCGCTGCGCACCCGATCCTGAATCGTTAAGGCGTATGTCCGGCATTTGTTGCGCGGTCGCGCAATGGCGCAGGCGCGCGAGCGCGGGCTGTCTGAAATTTCTTCCCGTCCACAGCCCCGCGGATGCGATCGGCGATGCGGGCGTTGGTTTGCCGTGAGGCAGCGCCCTGCCGATGCCCACGGGCCGGTAACGCCGGCGAACGCAGCGTGGACCGCACGACCGACGTCATCGCGACTCGGCGTAGCACCGGAGAAGCCAACATGGCCAACAACCCGCAAGACAAGAACCGGCAAGGGCAAAACCAACAGGGACAGAAGCAGCAAGCCAAGGGCCAGCAGGAGCACAACCAACAGGGCCGCAACCAGCAGGGGCAGCCGAGCCAGGATCAACGGCAACACCAGAAGCAGGCCCAGGGGGAGCGCGAGCCGGATCAGAAGCAACGCTGATCGCGCACCGCTTGCTTCGAGCCCCGGCCGTCCCGGGGCTCGCCTGTGCCGGCGCGGCCGACGCGCGAACCCTGTCGCCGGCGGCGATCGCGACGGCGCAGCGACGCGGGCCGCGTCGGCCGCTCAGGCCAGACGTTCGAAGTCGCTGATCCAGTTGGTCTCCCAGCTGCGTCCGCCGTCGTCGGAGCATGCCTGTTCCCAGCGCGCCGAGCGCGCGGTGATGCGCGACCAGATCACCCGGGTCCGGATCGGACGGCCGTCGAGGCTGTCGTCGCCGATGAAGGTGCCGATGCCGTCGCTGAAGCCGCCGAGCACCGGCGGCTGGATCGTGGTCGGTTCGCGGCCGTCCAGCCACCAGCTCGACCAGCGCCGGCGCTGCGCATCGTAGGCGCGCAGGCCGATGCCGCGCACGGTGCCGCTGGGGAACTCCATCAGATTGTCGCCGATGTTGCCGTAGCCGCCGAGCACCGGCAGGTTCTCGAAACGGCCGCCGAATTCGTCCCAGTCGCCGCTGCCGGCCAGGCGCTGGCGCAAGCGGCGATGGGCGACTTTCCAGCGCCCGACCAGGAAATCGAAATCCTTCGGCGCATCGGCGAGCCTGGGCAGCGGCGAGGGCTCGGCCGCGGTGCGGGTGAACCAGTTGCGCCAATTGACCTCCCAACTGGCGCCGTCGTCGGGCGAGAACGCCTGCTCCCACCACGGCCGCGCGCCGCGCACGTCGCGCCAGCGGAAGCGCATCAGGATTGGCCGGCCGCGCAGGGTGTCGCGGCCGAAGAAGGTGCCGACGTCGCCGGCGAACGCGCCGCGCACCGGCGGGTCGATGCGGTCGGGGCGGCGCGCGTCCAGCCACCAGATTGACCACTGCCCGCTGGCGCGATCGAAGGCGCGCAACGACAGGCCGCGGTAGCTGCCGGACGGCAGGCCGACGATGTTGTCGTCGATGTTGGCCAAGCCGTCCAGCATCGGCCGGAACATGCTGGTGCCGGCGAATTCCTCCCAGTCCTCGCTGCCGGTCAGCCGCTCCTTGAGCCGGCGATGGCGCACGTCCCAGTTGCCGATCAGCCAGGCCCAGTCCTGCGCCGGGTCGCCGCCGGAGGTCGGCCGGGCCGGATGGGCCGGGTGGGCGGTGCGCGCGAACAGCGGCAGGCCGGTGGCGGCGGCAGCGCCTGCGCCGGCGACGGCGGCCAGCAGAGCGCGACGGGTGCGCAGAAAGGCCATGGCGTGGATCCTGAAGGGGAATGCGCCGATCATCGGCAGCGCCGCGCCGCGTTGACAACGCAAGTTCCGCTGCGCAGGCTAAGCCACACTTATGCTCGGCGCCGGCCGCTTCCCGTCCCTGTCCGCGATCCGCGCCTTCGAGGCCGCGGCGCGGCTGGGCAGCTTCGCCAAGGCGGCCGACGAGTTGGACACCACCGCCGCATCGGTCAGCTACCACGTGCGCCGGCTGGAGACGCAGCTGGGCATGCCCCTGTTCGTGCGCAGCGCCAACCGGGTCAGCCTGACCGTGCCCGGCGAGATCGTCGCCCGCGAAGCGATCGGCGCCTTCGCCGCCTTGCGCGCCAGCTTCGTCCGCGCCGCCGACGCCGACCGCGCGCATCTGTCGCTGACCACCCTGCCGACGCTGGGCACGAGCTGGCTGATGCCGCGGCTCGGCCGGTTCCGCCAACGCCATCCTGAGCTGCAACTGGAGCTGGACCTGTCGGTCGAGGCCGAGGACCTGGCCGGCGGCCGCTTCGATGCGGCGATCCGCAACGGCCATGGCGACTGGCCCGGGCTGCAGGCCACCGCCCTGTTCCCGAGCGTGTTCGTGCCGCTGTGCGCGCCGGCGCTGGCCGACGCGGCGCGCGGCCTGACCGATCCCGCGCAGGCGCTGGACGTGCCGCTGATCGGCCGGCGCGATTGGTGGACGCTGTGGTTCGCGGCGGTGGGCTGCGAGCGCAACCTGCCGGCGGGCAGCTTCGCGATGCAATTGCCGGCCGAATACCTGGACATCTCCGCTGCGGTGGCCGGGCAGGGCATCGCGATCGGTTCGCCGATCCTGTTCCGCCAGGAAATCGATGCCGGCCGGCTGGTACCGGCGCACGAGCGCGCGGCCGGCGACGGCCGCGCGTTCTGGTTCGTCAGTCCGTCCGCGCGCCAGCACCAGCCCAAGATCGCCCGTTTCCGCGAATGGTTGGCCGAGGAAGCCGCCAGTGCGCGCGAGGCGGCGCGCCTGTTGTGCTAGCGGCCTCAGAGCCTATCGACCGAACGCTTCGCTCTTGTTTTTTGCCGAGCGCCAGGACGCGCGCCTACTCGGCCGACAGATCGATGTGATATTTGTCACGATTGCGCGCGCGGCCGACTGCAGTATCGCGACGTAGTGCTAATTTGCACCGAGGCGCGTCGTGCCATTGGGTGCGACAGCCTGCTTGCTTGGGGGGAAGTGATGAAGGACGCTCGCTTGAGGGACGCCGGATGCCGGCGGCCCACGCTTGCGGTGGTGGAGGACGACAGCGCGTTCAGGGAAGAAGTCTTGCTGCCGGTGTTGAATCACGCCGGGTTCGTCGCGGTCGGTATGGCCAGCGCGCTCGACCTGTACAGGTCGATGACGCTGCGCTCCTACGATCTGGTGCTGTTGGACATCAACCTGCCGGACGAAGACGGTTTCAGCATCGCCGCACATCTGCGCCGGCTGTCTTCCCGCGTCGGCATCGTGATGCTGACCGGGTGCGATACCAACGAAGACCGCATGCGCGGGCTGCGCGCCGGTGCGGACGCGTATCTGCCCAAGCCGGTCGACATGGAAGAGGTGGTGACGACTTTGCACAATCTGTCCCGCTGGGTGGTGCCGGATACCCAGGCGGTGTCCGCGCCGATGCGGTGGCGGCTGGACGAAAAGGGCTGGTGCATCCTGAGCCCGGGCGGAGTGGAGATCGAGATGAACTTGGCCGAGCGCCAGGTCATCGCGGCGCTGGCGGCCAACGCCGGCGTTCCGGTGCAGCGTGAAACGCTGATCGCCAAGCTGGTCAAGAACGCTTACGACTTCGACCCGCACCGGCTGGAGATGCTGGTGCACCGCCTCCGCAAGAAGTGTCAGCAGTTGGCGGAGGAAGAGCTTCCGTTGCGCGCAGTACGCGGCATCGGCTATGTGCTCAACTGGTAGGCGGGCGCGTGCGGCGTAGGATCTGTGGCGCCGTCTCGGCGCTGTGGTCGCGGCTGGTCGAATCGGCGATCGCCGCAATGCTCGCCTGCGGCCTTGCCGTCGCCTCGCCGCAGGTGCAGCCGCGTTATCAGGTAGGCGTGCACGCCTTCACCGGCGAGGACGGCCTGCCGCAATCGGGCGTGAACACCGTGCTCCAGACCCGCGACGGTTACCTGTGGCTGGGCACTTTCGGCGGGCTGGCGCGTTTCGACGGTTTGGCCTTCACGCAGTTCCGGGCACGGCTTTCCCCGGCCGCGGATCCAGCGGTGCAGACCGGCCCTGCCAGCGATCGCATCCTGGCGCTGTTCGAAGACGATCGCAGGCAACTGTGGATCGGCACCCAGGACGCCGGCTTGAGCGTGTATCGGGAGGGCAGGTTCCGGCATCTGCCGGTTTGCGGCGGTACTTGCCAGATCAACGCAATCCATCGCGCACCCGGCGGCCGGCTGTGGATCCTCAGCAACATGGGCATGTTCAGCCTGGACCCGTTGCGCTTGCGCGCGACCTGGATCGATCCAGTACGGACCGGCCACACGCATCTGGCGAGCGACGCGCGCGGCCGTACCTACGTGGGCGGTGGGGAAGGCTTGTTCGTCATGGCCGATGGCGGCCTGCGACCAATACCGCTGCCGAACGGCGGCGGATGGGTGCAGGTATTGCACGCCAGCGGCGGAGAACTACTGGTCGGCACCAATCGTGCGCTGTACCGCTACCGTCCCGACCAAGGCCATTGGCAGCCGCTCGGGGTCGCGGGCCCCACGGCCGCGGTTAAGGATGCGGAAGACCGTTGGTGGGTGGCCGCGGCGGGAGGGCGGGTGCTGCGCGAAGTCGGCCCCGGCGATTGGCGGGAAATCCCCGAACTGTCGGGCCTGGGCGTGGTCAGCCTGGCGCGCGACGACGAAGGCAATGTCTGGATCGGCAGCGGCAGCAAGGGGCTGTTCCGCGTGCGTCGGCCCTTGTTCGGCTTGCTGTCCGCGCAACGGTCGGGAGTGAACATGGCCGGCCGGGCGATCGTCGAAGACCGGCGGGGCGGTTTGTGGCTGGGCTCGGCCTGCGCCGGGCTGCGCCATTGGCGGCGCGACGGCAGCATGCGCCTGCAACCGCTGCAGGCGCGGGTCGGCGACGACTGCGTCACCAGCCTGGCCCCGGGGCGCGATGGCGAGTTGCTGGCGGGCACCGCCGAAGGGCGCTTGGTGCGGGTCTGGAACGGCACGTCGCGGCTGATCGGCACTTGGACGGGCGTCGGCGCGTTGAGCGTCTGGCCCTATGCCGGCGGACGCTTTCTCGTCGGCGCCGGACGCTCCAGCTACGAGATCGAACTCGACCGCGAAGGACGCATCGCCGCGCAACGACGCATTGGCGCTTTGCAGGACATGGCCGTCAACGGCTTGGTGCCCGCGGCGCGCGGCGGCTACTGGGCCATCGGCGATCGCGGCGTGTGGCGATTGGACGGCGATCGGATCGTCGAGCGCTGGACGCCACGCGAAGGATTGTCTTCGCGTTTCGTGCGATCGCTCTACGAAGACCGAGCGACCGGCACGGTGTGGGTAGGCACTTATGGCGGCGGATTGAATCGCATCCGGCTCGGTCGGGTGCAACGTTACGACAGCCGCAACGGTCTGTTCGACGACACCGTGTCGTGCATCTTGCCGGACGGACAGGGGCGTCTGTGGTTGGGCGGCAACCGTGGCGTCGCCTTGCTGCCGTACCCGAACGAAGCCGCGACGGCGATCGAATCGGTCGGCTATTCCGCAAGCGATGGACTGATCCCGGCCGAAATCAACGGCGGCCACTCGACCGCCTGTCACCGCGATAGCCAAGGCCGGCTTTGGTTCGCTTTGGTCGAGGGGTTCGCGTTCATCGATTCGGCCCGCCTGTCGGGGGTCAAACCGAACCGGCCGAGGCCGCACATCGAGCAAGTCGCGGTCGGTGGGCGCCTGCGCGACCGCGCCGGTCCGTCGCTGACCCTGGAGCCGTTCGCGCGCAACCTGGAAATCCACTACACGGCGATCAGCCTCAGCCGTCCGCGCGATACCCGCTTTCGCCTGCGCCTGCTCGGGTTCGACCAGGATTGGGTCGAGGTAGGACTCAATCGCAGCGTCCTGTACAGCACCATTCCATGGGGCGAACACGTGTTCGAGGTCCAGGCCCGCAGCCAGGGCGGCGCCTGGTCGCCGGCGTCGGCCAGGTTGGAGATCAACAATCCGCAGCCGTGGTATCTGCGGCCCTGGATTTTGATCCTGGCCACTGCGCTGGGCTTGGTCGTTCTGGTCGGTGCGACCCAACTGGGCTCAAGCCAGGAGCGCGACCCGGTGCGCCGGGGCGATGAGGGCCTCTAGGCACCGCTTACGTTGGTGAGCATGGCGAGTGCGCGAGCGCATCCGTCCACTCCCGGGGCTGTCCTGCGCTGACTTCTTCCGCGTGTCCGGAGTTCGCCTGCACGCGCGGCAAGCGGATCCGGATGCGCGTGCCCTGACCGGGCCGGCTGTCGGCGTCGATCTCGCCGCCGTGATCGAGCACGAAGCGCCGCACGGTCGCCATGCCGATGCCGGTGCCTTGGTCGCGCGGCTTGGTGGTGAAGAACGGCTCGAACAGTCGCGCCAGCACTTCCGGCGTCATGCCGCTGCCGGTGTCCTCCAGTCTGAGCCCTGCGCGGTCGCCCTCCGGTTCGACCGCCAGCACGAAGCGCCCGCCGTTCGGCATGGCATCGCAGGCGTTGCTGGCGATGTTCAGCAGCGCCAGTACCAGTTCTTCGCGGTCGGCGCAGACATACAGGCCGGAAGCCGAGGTCTCCAGCGCCACTTCGATGCTGCGCGGGAACATAGGCAGCAGCAGCGGCCGAACTTCCTCGACCGCCGCGGCCAGATCGAAGGTCGAGACTTGGCGTACGTGGACGCGGCTGAAGCCGAGCAGACGCCGGGTCAGGGTGGCGCCGCGCCGGGCCGCGTCGCGGATGCCGGGCAAGACCGCGTCGACCGAGCTGCCGCGCAGGTTCGCCGAGGTCGCATGGCCCAGGATCACGCTGAGAATGGCGTTGAAGTCGTGGGCGATGCCGGTCGACAAGCGGCCGATGGTCTCCATCTTCTGGGTCTGCAGCAGCCGCTCGTAGGCGCGTTCCTTTTCCCCCACCTGGCGTTCGAGTTCCAGGCATATCGCGTTCAATGCCTCGCTGCGATGCACAGCGCGCTGGATCGACAGCACCAGCCGGTCCAGGATCGCCACCAGGATCAGGAAGTTCGCGCCCGCCAGCAGCAGGTTGGACAGGCTGTCGGCGGCTTGCACGGCGCCACTCGCCAGGCTCAGATCGGTCTGCGCGCCGATCGCCAGCACCGCCACGCCGGCCAGTGCGGTCCACCATGCCGCCGCTCTGCCCAGGAACAGGCCGGACACCAGCAGCGGCAGCAACTGGATGATCTGCAGGCCGGAGTGGGCGCGCAAGCCGTAGGCGTAGTAGCTCAGCGCCATCAGGCCCAGACTGCCGGAAACCGTCAGTCCGGTGGCCAGGCGGAAACGGCCGTTGCGCAGCAGGACCAGGCAAGCGCAGGCGCAGAGGCCGACCAGCAAGGCCAGGCCGCCTTCGCCGTTGGCCGCTCGCCCGGCCGCGGTCGCCCAAGTCGCGACCGCCACGCACAGCGTGGTCGCGGCGACGCCGGCGAGCAGGGTTTGCAGCATCAGCGCATTGCGTCGGTCGCGCGGCGTAGCGCCCGGCACGCGTTTGACCCAGTCGACGAAACCACGCCAGGGAGAGACGGACGATACGCGGACGGTCATCGGAACTGCATGCGCTGCCGGAGGGCTGGGAGGAAACGGTCCGCACTGCCGCACGCGCCGTCGCGATCAGGCCCGGCGGCGGCGAATCCGTTTGCGGTGGGCTACCGGCGGACAGCCTAGCATCGCCGTCAGGCGCCGCCAGGGGCGGCGGGTTACGGCATCGGGAAGCGTGACACCGCGCCGTCTTCCGCAGCCGATTCGCCATCGCGCGACGCAAATTGCGAATTGCGATTCTCACCGCCGGTGAGTTTGGCGCCATCGCAACCGACGGCCGCGGCGCGAGTGCGCGCGCGGCACGCGGCGGACTGCCCGGCGCAGGCCTTGCCATCGGCGGGCGCGGCGGCCGGCGCCGCGTTCGCCTTGGCGCGCGCAGCCCCGGCAAACCGGTTCGATCCGCGGCGCCGGCCTCGGCCGGTCCGTCGCCGCGGCGAGCGTCGAAGCCGCGCGGACCGATGCGCCGCCGGCCCGCGGACGCGAAAACATTCGTGAAAACCGGTGCGTGTAAGCCTGGGGACCGCTCGCTAGTGTTCGCCGCGAACGACCTGCCGCGCGGCGCCGAATGGCGGCGATGCGCACTGCCAATCGTCCCCCGAGCCGCAGGTACGCCTCGCCGTTTCGCGCATGCCGCCGCCGGACCGCCGCGACGACGCGCCGCTCGCCGAACGGGTTCATGGACCGACCTCCTGGTCCGCAGACCGTCGCATCAGCACGCAACCGGGAACATACGTGATGAACAAGATCTACAGCGTTGTGTGGAGCCGATCGCTCAACCGGCCGGTGGTCGCCTCCGAGTTGGCCGCGCCGCGCGGCAAGGTCGGCGCCGGGGCGATCCGCCGTTCGCCGCCGCCGACCGCCCTGGGCGCGTGCATCGCCGCCGTATTGCTGGCGATGGGCGCGGGAACGTGGACCACGGCGGCGCAAGCGCAGTCGGTCGACTGCAATGCGCCGCCGTACAACCAGTACAACAGCACCGCTTCGTGCATGGGCTTGGGCGCCCGCGCCAGCGGCATCGGCGCCACCGCGCTGGGCTCGCTCGCGGCTGCCGACGTGCTCGGCGGCCTGGCGGTCGGCTATGCTGCCCACAGCGCGGGGCAGAACACCATCTCGCTCGGCTTCCAGGCCTATAGCGCCGGGATCAACTCGATCTATCTCGGCGCACGTAGCGCGGCCGGAACCGGCGCCCTGTCGGGCGGCGCGATCGCCGTCGGCACCGACGTCACCGCCAGTGCCGGAAACACCGTGGCGATCGGCAGCTTCGCCCGCGCCACCGAGGTCAGCGCGACATCGTTGGGCGCCGAGGCCAACGCCGCCGGACTGCGCAGCCTGGCCCTGGGCTACCGCGCCAACGCCGCGGCGCTGGACGCGGTGGCGCAAGGCAACAGCGCCAGCGCGGGCGGCCAGAACGCGGTCGCGATCGGATTCCAAACCATCGCCTCGCAACTCAACTCGATCCACATCGGTTCGCGCACCGTGGCCGGCACCGGCGCGACGGCGGTCGGCGCGATCGCCATCGGCACCGACGTGGCCGCATCGCAGACCAACGCCGTCGCGGTCGGCCTGCAGAGCCGGGCCGCGGCGCAAAGCGCCGTGGCGCTGGGAGCGAACGCCGCGGCGACCGGGCCGGCGGCGATGGCGCTGGGCTCCGGCACCGTCGCCAACAATGTCAACGCGGTGGCGCTGGGCGCCGCCGCCTCCTCCAGCGGCGCCGGCGCGACCGCGCTGGGCACCTTCGTCAACGCCTCGGGCGCCAATTCGACAGCGGTCGGCGGCGGCGCCAGCGCCGGCGGCGAACGCGCGTTCGCCGCCGGCCGCACCGCCAACGCGACGGGCACGGATGCCCTGGCCATCGGCACCCTAGCCGATGCGGCCGGGCTCAGCTCGGCGGCGCTCGGCAACCTCGCCGACGCTTCGGCCGACTTCGCCCTGGCGCTCGGCAATCAGGCCGTCTCCAGCGGCGTCGGCTCGATCGCGGCCGGCTCCGGCGCGCGGGCCGGCGACGCCGGTGCGGTCGCGCTCGGCAACAATGCGACCGCGACCGTATCGCGCACCACCGCACTGGGCTTCGGCGCCCGCGCCAGCGGCACCAACGCCACCGCGATGGGGGCGCAGGCCGACGCCTCTGCGGCGCAGGCGATCGCGATCGGCAGCGGTGCGGGCGCCTCGGCGCTCAACGCGATCGCGATGGGCACCGGCACCCGTGCCGACGCCGAGGACGCGGTCGCGATCGGTACCGCCTCCACTGCCACCGGCGGCCGCGCGGTCGCGATCGGCTCGGGCAATTTCGCCAGCGGCGACGGCGCGGTCGCGATCGGCGACCCCAACACCGCCAGCGGCAACGGCGCCGTGGCCCAGGGCCTGGACAACACCGCCACCGGCAACGGCACGATCGCACTCGGCAATACCAACATGGTCGGCGGCGGCGGCCAGGCGGTCGGCGTGCCCGGCACTGCCGCGCAGGGCGCGGTCGGCATCGGATTCCAGAACACCGTGGTCGGCCAGGGCAGCGTCGCGATCGGACACGCCAGCCGCGCGCTGGCCGCGGGCTCAGTAGCGTTCGGCGATGCGGCCAGCGCCAACAACGCCGGCGACGTCGCTCTGGGATCGGGCTCGGTCACCGCCGCCGCGGTCGCCACTCCCAGCGCGGTCATCGACGGCACGACCTACAACTTCGCCGGCGCCGCGCCGACCCGCACGGTCAGCATCGGCAACGCCGGCACCGAGCGCACCCTGACCCACGTCGCCGCGGGCCGGATCTCGGGCGCCTCGACCGACGCCATCAACGGTTCGCAGTTGTTCGCGGCGCAGCAGGCGATCGAGGCGGTGGCGACCACCGCCAACGCCGGCTGGAACCTCAGCGCCCAAGGCGCCAATGCCGGCAACGTCGCCCCCGGCGAGGCGGTCGACCTGCACAATACCGACGGCAACATCGTGATCGCCAAGAACGCCGGCGACGACGACGTCGGTTTCGATCTGGCTGATGCGATCACCGTCGACAGCGTGACCGCCGGCAACAGCGTGCTGAACAACAACGGCCTGACCATCGTCGGTGGACCCAGCGTCACTGTTGCCGGCATCGACGCGGGCGGTTCGACGATCCGCAACGTCGCCCCCGGCGTGGCCGGCACCGACGCGGTCAACCTCGACCAGCTGACCGACGCCGCCGACGCGGTGCGCGGCCACTACTACAGCGTCAACGACAACGGCGTCGCCGGCGCCAACTACGACAACGACGGCGCCACCGGCCTCAACGCGCTGGCCGCGGGCATCGGCGCGAGCGCGACCACCGCCGGCGCCACGGCGCTGGGTTTCGGCGCGACCGCCGCGACCCAGGCCGGCGACGTGGCGCTGGGGGCGGGCTCGGCCACCGGCGCGGTCGTAGCGACCGCCGGCGACGTCATCGACGGGATCGGCTACGGCTACGCCGGCATCGCCCCGACCAGCACGGTCAGCATCGGCGCCGCCGGCGCGGAACGCACGCTGACCCACGTCGCCGCCGGGCGCGTGACCGACGTCTCGACCGACGCCGTCAACGGCTCGCAGTTGTTCGCCACCAATCGCGCGGTCGGAGCGCTCGGTGTCGATCTCGACCGGCTCGGCAGCAGCACCGCGGCCGCACTCGGAGGCAGCTCGGCGTACGACCCGGTCAGCCATACCGTGAGCGCCGGCCTGGCGGTCGGCGGCAATACCTACAACAACGTCCAGGACGCCCTGACCCAGATCAACAACAGCGCCAACGCCGGTTGGAACATCACCGCCGGCGGCGGCAGCGGCAACATCGGCCCCGGCGAAACGCTAGCCGTCGCCGCGGGCAGCAACGCCACCGTCGCCTACGATGACGCCACCGGCACCCTGACCGTCGGCGTGGTGCCCGATCCGAGCTTCAACAGCGTGGCGGTCGGCAATACCACGATCACCAGTAACGGCCTGAGCATCGCCGGCGGCCCCAGCATCACCAATCTCGGCATCGACGCCGGCAGAACGACTATCCGCAACGTCGCGGCCGGCGTCGACGGCAGCGACGCGGTCAACCTGGACCAGCTCAACCAGGCCATCGCTTCCGGCGCGGTGCACTACTACAGCGTCAACGACGGCGGCGTCGCCGGCGGCAACTACGCCAACGACGGCGCTACCGCGACCGGCGCCATCGCCTCCGGCGTCAATGCCGGCGCCAGCGCCGTCGACGCGGTCGCGATCGGCACCGGCGCGAGCGCCGGCGACGCCAACAGCGTGGCTCTGGGCGCCGGTTCGGCCACCGGCACGGCGGTGGGCACCGCCAGCGCCACCATCGCCGGCACCCGCTACGACTTCGCCGGCGCCGCTCCGGTCGGTACCGTCGCCGTCGGCAGCGCCGGCGCCGAGCGCACCCTCACCCATGTCGCCGCGGGACGGTTGTCGGAAACCTCGACCGACGCGGTCAACGGTTCGCAGCTGCACGCCACCAACCAGGCGGTCAACGCGCTTGACGGCCGGGTCACCGAGGTCGAAGGCGACATCGCCAACCTGAGCACCACCGTCAACGGTTTCGACGGCCGCATCACCCAGGTCGAAGGCAACGTGGCCAACCTGGCCAACACCGTCAACAGCTTCGACGGCCGGATCAGCAGCGTGCAGAACGGCTCCGACGGCATGTTCCAGGTCAGCCAGGAGGATGCCGTGGTCAAGCCGCGCCCGACCGGAAGCAATTCATCGGCCGGCGGCGACGGCGCGGTGGCCAGCGGCAACAACGCGCTGGCGGTGGGCAACCAGAGCACCGCCAGCGGCGCCGGCAGTACCGCCCTCGGCACCGGCGCGACCGCCAGCCACGCCAACAGCGTGGCCCTGGGCACGGGCTCGGCGACCACGGTCGGCGCGCAGAGCGGCTACAACGCCGCCTATGTCGGCACCAGCACCTCGACCGGCGAGGTCAACCTCGGCGGCCGCACCGTGACCGGCGTCGCGCCTGGCATCGCCGCCACCGACGCGGTCAACGTCAGCCAGCTCGGCGCAGGCGTCAGCCACGCCATCGACCAGTCCAAGGCCTACACCGACGCGCGCTTCCAGCAGTTCGACAGCGACGTGTGGACATTGCGCCGGGACTTGCGCGCCGGCACCTCGTCGGCGATGGCGATGGCGGGCCTGCCGCAGGCGTACCTGCCGGGCAAGAGCATGCTCGCGGTCGCGGCCGGCGGCTATCAGGGCGAGTACGGCATGGCGGTGGGCCTGTCGGGCATCACCGAGAACGGCCGATGGGTGTACAAGGCCCAGGCCAGCGGCAACACCGCGCGCGACTGGGGCTTCTCGGTCGGCGCCGGCATCCAGTGGTGAGACGGTCCGCGTCGGCGGATCCGGCCGGCGCGGGCGCAACCAATCGCGGTTCGGCCGGCAGCGCGCGCCGCCCGCCGGCCATCAGTCAAAGCGAGGACATCCAATGCAAGCCAAGGGATACGCCGGCAAGGCGATCGTGTGCGCAATCGCGATCGGCCTGTTGCCGGCTTGCGGAACCCGCCATGTCAGTCGCGGCATTTCCGCCGACGGCGTGCCGGAACAGGTCGTGTTCCCGGCGATGGACAGGGCGGTGCTGAAAGAGGGAACTTTCCCGAACCTGGACGATCTGCGCCAGGTCGGGCCCGGCGTCAGCAAGGAACAGCTCTACCACCTGCTCGGGCGTCCGCATTTTCGCGAGGGTTACGCCGGCGTGCGGGAATGGGACTACATCTTTCGTTTTCGCCACGACGGCGGCGTGGCCACCTGTCAGTACAAGGTGGTCTTCGACCGCGATTACCTGGGGCGCAGCTTCTACTGGCAGCCGCAGGACTGCGCCGAGCGGCTCGCCGCAGCGGTCGCCGCGGCGCCGCCCGCGCCGGCCGCCGTCGCGCCGCGCCGCTTCGCCTTGTCCGCCGATGCGTTGTTCGCGTTCGGCGGCGGCGGTATCGGCGATCTGCAACCGGCCGGACGGGAACAGATCGCGCGCATCGCAGATGAGCTGAGCGCCGCCGGTGCGACCGGCGAGATCCGAGTGATCGGCCACACCGACGTGATCGGCGACGAGTCGGCCAACCGCGCCCTATCGTTGCAGCGTGCGCAGACCGTGCGCCAGATGCTGATCGAGCGTGGCGTGCCCGCGGACCGGGTTCAAGCCGAAGGACGCGGCGAGTCGGAACCGATCGCCAGGCACTGCGATGTCTCGCTGGCGCGCGCCAACCTGATTGCCTGCCTGCAACCCGACCGCCGGGTCGAGATCGCAGCCGATGCGATCCGATGATTCTGTCCGGTACGACGTCGCCGCGTCCTGCCTTCCGTCGTCCAGCCATCGAGGCCGCTCCATGAAATGCTACGTCGCCATCCTGCTCCTGGCCCTATGTTCGGCCGGCGCGGTCGCCCAGGGCCCGACTCCGGCGCCGCGCCCGACAGCGCCGGCAGGCGTGCGCGACATCGATCCCAACGCGCTGGCCCAAGCCGCGCTGCAGATCCTGCAGACGATCGACCGCGAGCAAACCGGTGCGCTTTGGGATAGCGCCTCCAACGTGACTCAGCGATCGACCCATCGTGCGGAGTTCGTCGCCCGGGTCGGGGCGGTGCGCAAGCCGCTGGGGCCGGCCAACGCGCGCCGCTGGACCGCGGTACGGCGCGAAGGCGTGGGCGAGGGTCGTGAGCTGCCGCCGGGCGTGTACGCCAGCATCGAGTTCGCCAGCCAATTCCAGGGCCGGCGATCGGCGATCGAACTGGTGTCGTTGCGCCTGGACGAGGACGGGCGGTGGCGCTTCAGCGGCTACGTGATCCAGTGACCTCTCGGCTGGCCCCGCTCATGCCAAGCCATGCTTCTTCAGCAGCGCCGCTTCGTCGCCGGTGACATAACCGAAGATTTTCGGCTTGCCCGGCCGCAGGAGCAGGAAGTAGAGGTAGGCGAACACGATCCGCACTTCGGCGCCGTCCTTGCGCGCGCGCGGTAGCGCGAGTCCCAATTTACCTTGGCCAGTGCATGCGTCGGGTCCAACGGCGTGGACTCGATCTTGGCGATCGCCATCGAGGTTATGCCGATCTTGCGATACCGGGCGAAGCCGCGGCCGATCAAGAACTTGAACTTCAGCCCGTTCTTGCCGCCGTACACGCCGGCCAAGCTGGACTGGACGAAGTAGTCGGCGAAGGCCCCGGTCACCGCATCGGTGTCGATGTCGTGCAGGTCGTCCAGGGCGCGCTGGAAACGGCGTTGATAGCGGCGGAAGAACTGCTCGATCCTGGCTTTTGGGGCGCTGGCGGGCATGCGGGTGAGCCCGACGGAGATCCTGTCGGATCGTCCGCCGATTGCGATTTAGGCTTTGTGACGTCGACTAGGATCGATGATACGACCCCGTATTCGGCCGTTTGCTCGGTGGTTTCGCTGCGAACGGACGAACGTTTCCGCGCCGCGAGGGAGCGCATCGAACGCAGTACACTGCGCAGCCGGATCGCGGTGCGTCGCCGCCGCGGCAGAGGTCGGAAATGAATGCCCCATCGCCGCGCGCGCTGCTGGATCTCGACGACCTGCGCCAGATCGCGCGCTGGGCCGCCGACTGCGCGCAGCGTGCGCTGCCGCTGTTCGAAGCGGCGGTGCCGGGCGATGCGCGGCCGCGCGCGAGTTCGCCGCCGGCGAACGACGTACGGCGCGGCTGCGCAGCCTGAGCTGGGCCGCTCACGCCGCGGCGCGCGAAGCGGACGATCCCGCGGCCCAGGCCGCCGCGCGTGCGGCCTCGCTCGCGGCGGCGGCCGCCTATACCCATCCGATCGCCAGCGCGCATCAGCTCAACCACATTCTCGGGCCGGCGGCTTATGCGGCGCAGGCGCTGGCGGCGGGCGCGGACGCCGCAGCGTTGGACGCCGCGTTGGGTTGGGCGATCGAACAGGTGCCGGAGCGTGTCCGCGCGGCGGTGCGCAGGCTGCCCGCGCCGGCGCCGGCCCAGGGCGCGAGGGCGGTGTCGATCCACCGCCTCGATGCCGCGCTGCGCGGCTGATCGCCGGACCGGCGCGCAGCCTTAGGCGGGCTCGGCGTCCAACGCGTCCTGCGCCGGCACGAGCGTGCTGTCCTGGGCCAGGCAGGCCTCCAACTGGGCCATGAACGCCGCCCGCAGGGCATCGGCTTCCGGCCGGCTCAGGCACTGGTCGTCGCCGGTGTACATGAAGTTCAGTTCGCCGTTCAAGGTGTAGGCGATCACCCCGAGCACGCGGCTGGCGAAGGAGTGCACGTAGATCCGCAGCCGGCGTACGCGCAGCGGCGAGCCGGGTTGCAGCAACTGGATGTTGCCGAGGTTGGAGAACGAAAACAGGTTCCAGTTGCGGTTGCGGCTGATCGCATCGCCGAGCCGGACCAGCGTGCGGATCTTGGCCTGCGAGGGCGGGCGGATCATTTCGCAGAACTGGTACTTGCCGGGGATGTCGTCGATGCCCTGGGCGACCTGCTGCAGGATGTGGCGGTTGAGTTCGCGCGCGGCGCTCCAGAAATCCGGACCGGCGTTCTGCCGCGCCGGTACCTTGAAGCTGCCGCCGCCGAAGAACAGCATGTCGCTCTTGAGCATGGACAGGCGTTCGCGGCGGGCGTCGATCGGGCTTTCGATCCAGTCCGGCATCTTGCGCTTCAAGGTGGCCTGCTGGGCCTGGCTGAGGGCCAACAGCAGCGCGGTGTGCAGGGACACGGCCTCGGCCTTGCAACGCCGGCGCAGGGCCTCGGTGAGGTCGGCGCCGAGGCTCCAGTGGATATGCAGTTCGTGCTTGTCGACCGGCCGGCGCGTAGGCGGCAGCAGGGCGAATACGGCGTTGATCAGCCAGGCGGCGGCGCGCCGCTTCCAGCGCTTGCCGTCGTCGAAGTCGCCGATCACGTCGGTCGGGGTGATGGCTCGATAGGGCACCAGCGCCTGCCCGGAGTCCAGCCCGTCGAGCAACTCGCGGACGATGGTCAGCTGGCTCATGCCGTCGCAGATGCGGTGGGTGGCGGCGATCAGCAGCTCGTGCTCCTCGTCCGAGCGCAGCCAGGTCAGGCGCAGCTGCGGCAGCTCGTGGACGAAGGGCGTGTAGGCCTCGTGGCGCCATTCGCGGGCATGGGTTTCGTGATCGACGCCTTCGACGATGCGCAGCGGCACCGGCGGCGCGCAGTCCATCTCGTAGAGCAGGGCTCCGCCTTGCTCGCGGATCAGCATCCGCAACGCCGGGTGCTTGGCCTGCACCCGGTCGATCGCCGCGCGCAGCCGGGTTTCGTCCAGGTCTCCGGCCAGAGTGACCGCGAATACCACGTTGCCGTCGATCATGCGTTCGATCGTGGACATCTTGCGCTTCATCGTCGACCTCGTATCGGGACGGGCACGCGCGCCGGGTCAGCGCCGGGTGCAGAAGGCGTGGATGCGCGGGTGGCGGCTTTCGAAGGTGCCCAGCCGGCCGAACAGGCCGTCGAGGTAGCCGCACCAGATCGCCGCGACTTTGGCCAGCTTGCGCGGTTCGAACAGCAGCACGCAGACCGATTGGTGCACGGCCAGCAGGCCCGGCAGCCAGTGCAGCGCCCATTTGCGCCGGTACAAGCCCAGCGCGTGCACCGCGTTGCGGGCGCCGTAATACCGGCGCCAGGCGACGTGGTGGGTGGTGAACATCTTGCCGTGGCGTTGGATCGCGCCGGTGGTCTGGCGCATGGTCACGCCGGCGTTCATGTACACCGGAATGCCGCGATCGGAGGCGCGCAGGCCGTATTCGATGTCGATGTACTCGATGAAATAGTCTTCGCGGAACGCGCCGAGTTGGCGGAAGGTCTCGGCCGAGAACGCCGAGCCGGAGGAGATCACGAACAGCGACGGGAACAGGCCCTGCGGCTCGTCGTCGATGCGCCGCGGCTTGGGAAAGCGCCGGCCCGGCGGGATCGAGGGCATGCACTTGCCGAGGTTGATCTCGTAGATCTTCGGGCCGATCAGGAAGGTGCGGCTGCCGGTTTCGGCGCAGGCGCGCATCATGTCGGCGAAGAAGTCCTCGGCGATGTCGGAGTCCTGGTCGAGCAGGAACACCACTTCGCAGCCTTGCGCCAGCAGCGCCTCGGTGCCGCGGTTGTAGGCCCCGGCCAGGCCGCCGCGGTTGTGGTTGGCGATCACCGTGGTGCCGCCGCGGCGCAGGGCCTCGTGCAGTTCCGGATCGATCTGCGGCGAGTTGTCGACCGCGACCACGTGCCGGCACTGCGCGCGCGCCTTGTCGAGGTTGCGCACGAACTCGGCGGTGGGCTGGTAGAGCACGAAGATCAGCCCGAACACGGCGGTCCCGGCGGTGTCGTCGTCTAGCGCGGGCGACGGCGCGGGCTGCGCGGCGACAGCGGCCGGCAACGCCGCGGAATCGGCCTGGGATTCGCTCATGCGTCGGTCTCCCGCTGCGCCAGCCGGCGCAGCCGTTGCAGGGTGCGGTCGCGGATCGCCTTGGCCTGGGCGCGCGGCAGCGACTGTTCGTCCGAGGTCAGGGCGAAATCGAGCACGTCCTGGTCGGCGACGATGGTGACCAGGTTGGCCGGGGTCGGCGCCAGCGCCGCGGTCGGGCTGAGCACCGCCTTGAGCCGGAAATCGCCGTAGTCGCGCGCCAGGTCGAGCTTGCCCAGGTAGGACAGGGTGACGCCGCGGCCGCCGCGGCGCGAGCGCGAATAGGCGATCAGGCGGTCGAACAGGGCGTGCACGCGCTCCATGCCGAGCAGGTTCTCGTGCACCTGCGGGCCGAGCTCGCCGATCTTGGCGTCGATGTCCTTGCGCATGCCGCGGGCGACGGTCCAGTACTCGCCCTCGTCGCCGCCGAAGCCGGTGGCGATCGCCGGCGACAGCTGGATGGTCGGCGCCATCGCGAACAGCGCGTCGGCGCCGAGCTTGGGCAGGAACCGGCGCACGTCGACCGGCAGCGAGAACTGCTCGATCGCCTGCTTGCCCAGGATGTCGCGGAAACTCA
This sequence comes from Lysobacter sp. Soil_C_15, assembly GCF_057657315.1. Lineage (NCBI taxonomy): Bacteria > Pseudomonadati > Pseudomonadota > Gammaproteobacteria > Lysobacterales > Lysobacteraceae > Lysobacter > Lysobacter sp. Soil_C_15. The sequence continues at coordinate 400,797 of NZ_JBDGIR010000001.1, read as the reverse complement.
GCATCAGCGCCAGGCCGACGACGTTGAACACGGTGACCTGTTCCTGCCGGCAGCGTTCGGCCAGGGCGCGGTAGTCGGCGGCGTCCAACTGCCAGCGGGTGCTGTACACCGGGCCATAGCCGACCGCGGGGCCGATCCGGCGCGTACGCACCCACAGGTTGAACAGGACCGTCTTCCAGCGCAGCCGGCGCCGGATCGCGCCGTCGCCGAGCACGGAGTCGGGCAGCAAGGCGTCGACCGGCGGCATCGCGTCGTGGCGGCCGATGTCGCGCTCCGGATCGTCGCACAACAGCAACAGCTCGCGCAGCAGGGTCAACACCGAAACGCCGTCGCAGACGCAGTGATGGCAGGTCAGCAGCAGTTCGCTCGCGCCGGCCCCGCGCACCAGCACGACCCGCACCAGCGGTTCGCGCCCGGCATCGAACAAGCGACTGCGCTCGAGTTCGCTTTCGCGTTCCCAATGCTGGTCGTCGTCGCGCTCGACCACGCGCAGCGGGATCGGCGGCGCCGGCCGTTGCTCCTTGAACCAGGGCCGGCCGTCGACGGCGGTCACCACGCTGCGCAGCAGCGGGTGCTTGGCCTGGATCCGGGCCAAGGCGCGGCGCAGGCGCGCCTCGTCCAACCGGCCTTCGATGCGCGCCGGAATCACGATCGCCACCGGCACTTGGCCTTCCAGGTACATGCCGCGCTCGAATAGGCTCAGCGGCCGCTGCAGGGCCTGGCCGGCAGCGGGCGAAGCGGTCCGGTCCGCGCCGATCATGCGGTGTTCCCCAGCCATTGCAGGGACGCCTTGCCGCGCTCTTCCACGGCCGGCTCCAGCAGGCCCCAACTGCGCAGGTGGCGGATCGCCTCGGCCACGCCGTCTTCGGCCCGGATGCGCTCGCCCAGCGCGGCCGCGGCCTGCTGCATCGGCACGTCGTGCGCCTGCTCCAGCGCGTCGGCCAGGACGTCGGCGTCGAGCCGGTTGCGGTCGAGCGCGGCCGGGCCGGCGCCCAGAGCGTTGAGCGAATGGGCCCAGAACGGCTGGTCGCCGTAGAAGGGCACGATGATCGAAGGGATGCCGGCGCGCGCCGCCGCCGCGGTGGTGCCGGCGCCGCCGTGGTGCACCGCCGCCGACATCAACGGGAACAGGCGGTCGTGGGGCGCCTGGCGGATGAAGAAGATCTGCTCGTCGAGCGCGCCGTCGGGATGGTCCAGCCCGCCCCAGCCGGTGGCCAGCACCGCGCGCCGACCGCTCTTGCGCACGCTGTCGACGACGGTCTGGGTGAACTGGGTCGCGTCGCTGGAGACCATGCTGCCGAAACCGATGTAGACCGGTTTCGGTCCGGCGGCGAGAAACGCCTGCAGTTCCGGCGAGGGTCGCCAGCCCGCGTCGTCCAGGAACCAGTAGCCGGCGATCTGCACGTTCTGCGGCCAGTCGGCCGGGCGCGGCGAGACGTGGCGGCTGAAGCCGTAGACCACCCGGGTGTCGGCATTGCGGTAGTAGGGACCGTACCAGGGATATTTCTTCAGCCCGAGTTGGGGCCGCACGATGTCGTTGAGCGCCGGCTTCATCACATGCCAGACCAGGTGGCGCAACAGGTGATAGCTGGCGACGTTGAGCAGCGGCGGCAGGTTGCGTTTCTTGCCGGCCAGCACCACCGGCGGCACCAGCCGCGACGGGGTGAGCGGCTGCAGCTGCGCGGCCGCGAACGGGATGCCGTGGGCCTCGGCCAGGGACTTGGCCAGCAAGGTGCTGTTGCCGACCCCGATCAGCAGCCCGGCGCCTTCGATCGCCGCGCGGCCTTCGGCGACCCAGCTGCGCGCCCACTGCGCGTACTGGCGGCGGAACACGCGCGCCATTTCGCGCATGTCCAGGCCGCGGTCGGCGATGCTGCGGTCGGCGTGGAGCATGGCGTGGAAATCGCTGGTCAGCGGGTAGTGCTCCAGCCCTGCGCCGCGCACCAGCTCGGCGAAGTTGTCGCTGGTGACGATGCGCACCGGGTAGCCCGCGTTGCGCAGCCCGCGCCCGAGCGCGACCAGGGGACGGATGTCGCCCTGGGTTCCGATGGTGAAGATGGCGATCGGCGCCCGCGTGCTCATGGGTGAATCGCAGCCTCTTCTGACGGTGGAAGTCGCGCCCGCCGTGCGAAGTCCGCCCGCGGAGCGCCGTGCCGCGCCCTCGGCCCGCGGCCGCTATGGCCGGCTTGCGCCGCTGGCGTCCGCCCGCGCTCGTCCTGGACCCGGGACGGGATCCGCCGGTCGGACGCGGGTCTTGCTGCAACGGAATCGCCGGACGTTCGGTCCCCGGGCGGCGTGCGCCGGGTCGCCGCGAAACGACCGGTGTCGTTGGAATCTAATGCTGCGCCACGGAAGTTTTCCCTTGGCGGCATCACAGTTCGTCGCGGGTCGCGCCCACTCGTGGCGCACCCTGTGACCGCGTTATCCGTTTCGGAAAAATCCGGGAAAATGCCCGGTTTCGAACAAAATCCCGGGCGTCGCGATAGACCTGCAGATCGCGTTGTGTTCGGGCCGAAGATCGCGTGCGATGGCCCGATGGCCCGATGGCCCGATGGGCCGCGAGGCCGCGCTAGAGTTCGACCGCCCCGTATCCCGAAAGCAGGTACAGCAGCGCGCCGGCGGCCGCGACCAGGGCGTGCGGGAAGGCGACATGCGGCCACCACAGGGTACGCGCCCACATCGCGCGTCCAAGCTGATCCCAGTACGTCTTCCAGGCCGTGCCGATCTGGAACGGCGCGGCGACCTGTGCCGCGTTGCGAAGATGTTGCTCGATCGCCAGGCTGCGCTCGAGGTAGCCGAGCTGGAACGACTTCCACATCGCCTCCAGGAACCAGAACGCCAGGGCGCTGAACGCGGCGACGAGCAGCACTTCCCGGGCGTTGCTGGCGAAGGCGCCGGCGACTGCGCTCAGGCCGAACGTCACGCTCCAGGCCTTGATGGTCAGCGCGCGGGCGTCGAAGTCCTCGATGACCTTCTGCAAGTAGAGATACTCGGCCTGCAATTCGGTGCGCAGTTTGTCGTCCATGAGGGCGCCTGGGCGGAACTCGTCGGTGGGCCGTTCGGGTGGGGTGCGGTCCGGCTAGGCCGTACTCGCTGGATGCGGCCGACGTGTGTTCCAACGGTCCGGATGGGCGGAGGCGGCCAGAGCAGCGATGGGCTGGCGGGCGGCGGGTCGTCTCGGCGGCGTTGGGAGCGAAAGCGAATCCCCGTGACCGCCTCTACGAAGGCGGGAGATGCGATGGCTCCGTTGCCGGGGGCAGCGTTGCGGTAGAAGATCGCGCACGACGACCGACGCAGCGGAGCGATACGGCATGAAGATCGGCAACTTGTTCGCCGGCGCGCCGGCGCCCGAGGAGGGCGAGCGCTTCGAACCCCTGCTGAGCCACCGCAACCTGGTGGTGGAGCGGATCCTCAGCTCCGCGGCGATCGAGCCGACCGAATACGTGCAGCCCCAGGACGAATGGGTGGCGCTGCTGCAGGGCGAGGCGACGCTGGACGTCGCGGGCGAATCGGTCGAGCTGCGCGCCGGCGATCATGTGTTCCTGCCCGCCGGAACGCCGCACAGCGTGCGCCGGGTGTCGCAGGGGGCGTTGTGGCTGGCGGTGCATCTGCATCCGTCCGCCGCGGACGGAAAGGCGGACTAGCGGCTCAGCAGGCCAGGGCCGAGGTCGGCCCGCAGTTTGGGTGATCGATGAGCGACCGCCTGGCCATCAGCCGCACCCGCGTTCCATCGGGCCATTCGATCCGATAAGCAATGTCGTATGTGGCCGTGCCGACGCTGCTGCGGAAGCAGAGCGCAGATTCGGTGAAATCCCGGTACCAACACAGGTAATCGATCAGATAGAAGCCCAGACTGGAGCGCTGGTCGATCTGCAGGAATCGCTCCACGAAGGCGCCGAACTCGGCGCTCCAGCGCCGGACTTGCGTCCATTCCACGCCGGCATCCGCGGCCGAGTCCGCGTCGGGATCCGGCGCAAGCCAGATTTGGACGGATTCGAGTTCGGTCGTCAGCGAGCGGCCCACGGCATCCAGGTAGCCGTCCAGAAACCGGCTGTGGCTGGGTATGTCGAAGAACTCGGGTTCGGTCATGTTCGATGCGGCTGGTGCCGGGACCTGGGTGGACGTGTGCATTTTGAAGGGCAGCAGAGCGCAGACTGCCTGCGGCACAGCCCTGTCAGCGCGCTAAGTCGTGGCGAAAATCGATCCGCGTCTCGTGAACGCAAGCCTGCCTTCGTGGTCGATAGCGCCATTGAGATACGGCCGCACGTATCGCTTCCTCATAGCCGACCGGTCGGCCGGAGGCACGGCCTGTCGGCTTCCATTGCGTTGCGAGGATCCGAATCGCGCCAACCCGACCAGAGGGCTGCACCGTCAGGACGATGCTCGCGACGCCTTCGAATTCGTTATGCAGTCGGGCCGGCAGCTGTGGTGCGAGGGCGGATGTTGGGGCTAGCGAGGTCGGACATGCGGGCAGGTTGGGCGTTGCCGCGCACGATAGCGCGGTTGACAGCGATGCGATCAAGGCGAGTCCTTGGGCATGCGTGGCGAGCGGCCTAGTCCCCGGCCTAGCCGGCGCCGGCTTCATGGGGCGCCAGTCCGCGCAGTCGCGGTAAAAGCCCGATAGGACCAGAATGCGACCACGGCGCCGAGCCAGAGCAAGGCCCAGCGCAGGCAGTCCTTGGTCGCGTCGATGAAGGGAAAGGAATTGCCGCGCGGGACGCCGGACAACAACGGCCAGGCTTCGAGTTGCCAGAAGTCCAGCCAGATATCGACCCCCAACGCGAGCGGGACCAGCCAGCCGGCTGAAAACAGCGCGACGAGGACGGCTTGCAGTCGTTTTCGGGTCATGGTGTCTTGTCGTCGGGTGAGGGGCGAGTCGGGTCCGAGCCAGCCGTCTCAGGCATATCGAGCCGCCGCAAGTGCTGCTCCAGCTTGGCGCGATCGATGTACGGCGCCAGTTGCGACCATTGCCGGCGCGAAGCGCTGCGGTACAGGTCGTGGGTGAGCCAGACGCCGACGCCGAGGCAGACTGCCGCCAGCAGGGCGTCGGTCCAGTGCGCGGGCTGTCCGTAGCGAAAGTAGAGCATGGCGACCGAGAACGTCAGCAGCCAAAGCGAGAGCGTCGTCAGGACGTGCGCGAATCGGCTGGGGTGCTTGGCCTTGCCATCCAACTCGGCGAGGACGTGGCGCAGCAGGGTCTTCTCGTCGACGTGTTTCATCGGGAGCGGATATCGCAGGTCGTGGCGGGCCGATCGAACGTCGATCGGGGATTGGTATGGCTCATCGGTCGCAATCGTCGCCGAACGGAAGCGCCATGCCGTGCTCGGCCAGGACCGCCTTGTAATGGTCGAGATAGGACCGTAGCAGGTACTGCAACTCGGCGAGTTCGTCGTAGTCGTCCGGGGACAGGCGTCCTGCGGCGGCCGCGCAGGCCCGGTCGGCCTGCTGGCACAGGCTATGCAGCGAATCGCCCTGGATCAGGACGCCGGGAAAGCGCCGCCCGGGATGGCGCAAGACCGCCTGGTTGCTGCGGTCGGAATAGATTTCGACGTCTGCGGTGCGCATGTTCGACCTGGGGCGATGGCTGAAATCGAAGCGGTTCGGTCGACGACTTGGCTTATGCCCTAGCCATGACGAAACGTTATAGCGGCCGCCGATTTCGATTAGTGCTCGAATATATCGCAGTCACGCGGCTACGTCGGTCACGAAGCCGGGTTGACGGATCGACGACGCGATGAGTCTTGGCTGGGAACGGATCTTGTCGCCGACGCCACCGACCTTCGGCCGACTCGAATCGCCCACTCGGTCACGTCGCAGTCGTGTCGATCGAACGGAATCGGCGCAAGCGTCGCGCTCGAATTATGTTGCGCTGCAACATATACCTGGGTCGCCAGCGGCGCGCGGGTTTTTCAGTGCGAAAACACGGGAAATTCCGAAGTGCCGGACCGCCAAGGAGTTTCGTCCTATGCCCTCTGGGATCGGGAAAATCGCCGTCTCATCCGCGACGTGACGACGGCAATCGGGTTTGCTTCGTTTTTCGCCCGCCCCCTAGCGTCGATTCCGCCGCACGTCCTCGTCCGCGGCAGTCGCGACCCCGTCGGAATCGGTGAATCGATATCCGGCGCGCGCTGCCCGGACGCGCCGGCGGAACGCCGCACATCGGCCGCGCCCGCGGCCGTCACTCAATCGCTGACCTTCGGGGGTATTCCAATGAACCGCAACGTATCGGTACTGAGCTTCGCCGTTTCCCTGGCCCTGGCCGCCGGCGCCGCCGGCGCGGCGCAACGCGTCGACTTGCACGGCGTCGACGTGGCCAAGCTCGGCCGGCAGTACCAGGCCGCCACGGCCCAATCCGGCGCCGTCGCCAAGGCGTCGCTGCGCCACGCCGAACTGATCGCGCTCGATGCCGAATCCAGCCTGGGCGAGCTCAAGCGCAGCCAGGACGCCGACGGCTCGCGCAACTACCGCTATCAGCAGAGCTGGCGCGGCATTCCGGTGTTCGGCGAGCACGTGGTGGTGCGCGAGGACGCGCAGGGCAACGTGCGCGCGCTGTTCGGCCGCTCGGTCGCGGGCATCGGCGCGGACGTGCCGAAGCTGCAGGCCAGGATCGACAGCGCCCAGGCGCTGGGCCTGGCGAAGAGCGCGGTCCTGGGCCAGCGTGCGGCGTCGCTGCGCGTGGGCCAGCAGAACAGCCGCAAGGTGATCTACCTGGACGACGCCGACCGCGCCCACCTGGCCTACGCGGTGGACTTCTTCGCCGACGCGCCGCAAGGCGGCGAGCCGACCCGGCCGTTCGCGATCGTCGACGCCGTCAGCGGACGGGTGCTCAAGCAGTGGGAAGGCCTGAACCACGCCGAGGTCGGCACCGGCCCGGGCGGCAACCAGAAGATCGGCCAGTACGAGTACGGCAGCGGCGGGCGCGGCTTCATCGACGTCGCCCAGAGCGGCAGCACCTACAGCTTCAACACCCCGAACGTCAAAACCATCAACCTCAATCACGGCACGAGCGGCTCGACCGCGTACTCCTACACCGGTCCGCGCAACACGGTGAAGCCGATCAACGGCGCCTACTCGCCGCTCAACGACGCCCACTTCTTCGGCAAGGTGGTGTTCGACACCTACCGGGCCTACGTCGGCGTTTCGCCGCTGAACTTCCAGCTGAACCTGCGCGTGCACTACAGCAACAGCTACGAGAACGCGTTCTGGGACGGCCGCACCCTGACCTTCGGCGACGGCCGCAGCACCTTCTATCCGCTGGTCTCGCTGGACGTGGTCGCGCACGAGGCTTCGCACGGGTTCACCGAGCAGCAGTCGGGCCTGATCTACTCCGGCCAGTCCGGCGGCATCAACGAGTCGTTCTCCGACATCGCCGGCGAGGCGGCCGAGTTCTACCACCGCGGCCGCAACGATTTCCTGGTCGGCGCCGACATCTTCAAGGCCAGCGGCCGCGCGCTGCGCTACTTCGCCAATCCGCCGCAGGACGGCCGCTCGATCGGCCATGCCCGCGACTACCGCGCCGGCCTGGACGTGCACTACTCCTCGGGCGTGTTCAACAAGGCGTTCTACCTGTTGGCGAACAAGCCGAACTGGGGCACGGTCAAGGCGTTCAAGGCCTTCGCCAAGGCGAACAAGGACTACTGGACCCCGAGCACGACCTTCAACCAGGGCGGCGTCGGCGTGCGCCAGGCCGCCAGCGACCTGGGCTACAGCACCGCCGACGTGATCGACGCCTTCGCCCAGGTCGGCGTGACCGCCCAGTAACCTCCGGGCCGTTCTCTTCGACCCGTCCCACGTCGGCCGCGCCTTCGGCCGCCGCATCGTCCCGCCGCATTCTCGAGCGGGCGTCCGGCACCGACGGCAGCGGATCGGAATCCTTGCAACCCGCGGTCCCCCGGCTTCGGCCGGGGGACCGTTTCGCTCGCGCTACCGGCTTTCGGCTTCGCGGCTTTCAACCGGCGTGGGCGTCGAGATACTCGCCCAGCGCGGACAGCATGCTTTCCCAGCCTTCGCGGTGCGCTTCGGCGCTGTCGCCGTCGCCGAGGTAATAGCCGCGTTCGCGTAGGTGCAGCCGGGTGCCGCCCTGGTGCGGTTCCAGGTCGACCTCGACCGTGCCGCAGAAGCTCAAGCCCTGGTCGGTCTGCAGCGAGGTGGCGTAGACGATCCGCCGCTCCGGGGCCAGGACCAGGTAGCGATTGCGATTGAGGTAATGCGGCCCGTCCGCGGGGCCGAAACGGCAGACGTCGACTTCGCCGACCGCGAAGCGGAAGTCGTCGAACGCCAGCCGCCAGCCATCGCCGGGGTCGCCCCAGGCGAGCTGCGCCTCTTGCTGCGACCACGCGGCGTAGACCGCGCTGGCGGGGTGGGCGAGTTGGCGGGTGATGTCGACGAGGCCTTCTTGCGCGTGCATGTGTTGTCCTGGCTAGTGGTTGGGGTGGCGACAAGATCGCCCGCGCAGCGGCCCGGAACGAGAGGCGGATTCGCCGGAATCGGGGCTTTTGTGCCACGATCGCCGGGTGCCCGTACGCCCCCGACCCAAGACCGCACTGAACCTGTCGATCCTGTCCCTGGCCGAGAGCGGGACCATGGCGGCCTATGGGCTGCACGAAGTGCTGGGCGACACCGCGAGCAATCCCGAGGCCGGTCCGCGCGCGCTGCACCCGCGCCTGGTGGCGCGCCGCGCCCGACCGTTCGCGTCGAGCACCGGCCTGCGGGTCACGCCGCAGGACGGCTTGCACGAGGCGCCGGCCGACATCGTGATCGTCTGCGACATCCACCTCGCGCCGCAGGAGTCTCCGGCGGGGCGTTGGCGCGAGGAAATCGCCTGGGTGCGCCGGCACGCCGAGCAGGGCGCGCTGGTGTGCTCCTCGTGCAGCGGAGCGATCCTGCTGGCCGAAGCCGGCCTGCTCGATGGGGCCGAGGTGGCGTCGCATTGGCAACTCGCGGACCTGTTCCGCGATCGCTACCCCAAGGTGAAGTTCCGTCCCGAGCGCATCCTGTGCGACAGCGGCCGCGGCGGCCAGCTGATCACCGCCGGCGGCGCCTCCGCCTGGCAGGACTTGGCGCTGTATCTGATCGGCCGGTTCTGCGGCCAGCAAGAGGCCTCGCGCGTCGCCCGGCTGTTCCTGATCGGCGACCGCGGCCAGGGCCAGTTGCCGTTCGCGTCCATGGCCCGCCCGCGCCAGCACAACGATGCCGCGATCGCCAAGGTCCAGGCCTGGATCGCGCAGCGCTACGCGGCCGCCAACCCGGTCGCGGCGATGGCGGCGTATTCCGGCCTGGCCGAACGCAGCTTCAAGCGGCGCTTCCAGGCCGCCACCGGCTACAGCCCGGTCGAATACGCGCAATCGTTGCGGATCGAAGCGGCCAAGCAGCGGCTCGAGTGCGAGGACGCCGGCGTGGACGAGATCGCCGCGATCGTCGGCTACGAGGATCCGACCTTCTTCCGCAAGCTGTTCAAGCGCAAGACCGGGGTGACTCCGGCGCAGTACCGCTTGCGCAACCGGCGGCGGTCGGGGGCCTAAGTCGCAAGTTTTGCGTGCGCGCCTTTGCCGCCGAGCCGATTGCGTCGCCAACCGCAAGCAGCCTGTAGGAGCGGCGTCCCACAGGGATTTCCTCCGGTCATGAGCCGCGACCACCGAAGCGGTGTTCGAAAGCGTATCTGCCGCAAGCTGCCTTCGGATGCTTCGCTCGCGTCCATCGCTTCGGTGGTCGCGGCTGACGCCGCTCCTACAAGAGCGTGCGGATCAATCCCAATCCAGCCATTGCCCCGGCGCGAGCGGACGGATCTCGACGGCCTGGCCACGCGCGGCGGCGCGCAACCGTCCGATCGGATCGTCGACCTCGACGTACTCGGCGATGCCCGACACGCCGTAGTGGATCGGCACCAGGCGTTCGGCGCCGAGGATGGCCGCCGCGGCCACCGCCTGTTCCGGGGTCAGCACGCCGGGCTGGCCGCTGACCGGTTTGCGCCAGCCGAAGCGGGCGCCGTTGACCGGCAGGAAGGCGGCGTCGAAGGGACCGTATTGGCGGCCGATGCGCCACCAGTGCCCGTGCCAGAGAGTGTCGCCGCCGTGGAAGAGGCGTCGGCCGCCGGCCGAGATCACCCACGAGGCCTGCGGGTCGCCGTAGCCGTCCGAGGCCGGCACGGCGGTGGCGGTGAAGTCGCCGAGCAACTGCGGCTCCCACAGCGCGCTCGGCCGCACCCGCGCCTTGGGCGGGATCGGCAGCGGATGAGTGCCGGCCGGATGCGCCAGCACGCCGCCGTTGCGCAGGGCCTGCGCGGCGGCTTTGGCGTCGAAGTGGTCGCCGTGTGCGTGGGTGATCAGGACATAAGCATCGCCGTCGGCGACCTCGACCGGAATCAGTGGATCGGCCAAGGCCCGGCCCCATTCTTCGGGATTGATCAGCGGATCGACGAACAGGCTCGCGGCCGGCAGTTGCAGGCGGATGCCGGCCCAGGCCAGGCGCTGGATGCGCAGTCCCTCGCCCGGCGCGGCGAAGGCGGAGCGCGCACCGAGCAGCGCGGCGCCGGCGAGGCCGACGCCGCCGAGCAGCAAACGGCGCCGCTGCAGGCGGTAGGCGGACGGATCGCGGCCGGCGCTCATGCGCGGGCCTCGCCTACGGCCAGCGCGGCGTCGAGCGCGAACACCGATTGGGCGACGATGACGTCGAGATTGTGGCCGTGCCATTCGCGCTCGAACGCCGTCGGCGTCACGCCGGGCGCGAGGCAGTCTTCGATCGCGATCGCGCGGATGCGTCGTTCCGCCCGCTCCGGCGCCGCTTCGCCGCGGATGCCCACCACGGTGTTCTGCAACCGGTCCAGGTAGTGCAGCGCCTGTCCGAGCGCGGCGGCGGGAAAGCGGCCGATGTGGCCGCCGATCACCGTGCCGCGGCCGAGCTGGGCGATCCGGCCGATCGCGGCGCGGATCTGCGCCGGGTCGGCCTTGGACAGGTAGACGATGCGGCCGACGATGTTGTCGCCGGCGCAGACCAGATCGGCGCTGGGCACGTCGACGCTGACATGGTCCAGGGTCTTGCCGGGGTTGTGCAGCAGATGCAGTTCGTGCCGGCCCCAGCGCAGGCTCATCGCGGCGTCGAACACCAGTTTCGGCTCGCGGTAGTACGCGTCGACGCGCCGGTTCTGCGACAGGAAGGTATGGCGGTGGTGGCGGTGGGCGATGCCCAGCGCCTGCGGAAACAGGGCCAGCCCGGCCATGTGGTCGCTCATGCGATGGGTCGAGACCACCACCCGCACGGTCTTGCCCAGTTCCTCGCACAGCACCTGGCGCAGGCGGCGCGCATCCGCCTCGCCGGCCAGCGCATCGACCAGCAGGGCGTCGTCGCCGTCGAAGAAGGCGGTGGCGACCGATTCGTACTCGTCGCCGACGAACATGACGGCATCCGGGTGGAGCGGCTCGACTTTCATGGCGCGTGCCTGAGGGGGGGGGCGGGCGGCCAGGATGGCCAGCGCCGGCCGGCGCGACAAACGAGATGTTTTCGCGTACGCATTAGTAAAACTAACTTGATACGATGCCGGCTCCGCGCCCGAGGCCACCGTGAAGCCGCGTCCTCCCGTTCCGCTCAACGCCCTGCGCGCCTTCGAGGCCGCCGCGCGCTGCCGCAGCTTCCAGAATGCGGCGGCGCAGTTGTTCGTGACCCCGGCCGCGGTCAGCCATCAGGTCAAGCGCCTGGAAGCGTATCTGGGGACGAAGCTGTTCCACCGCGGCCACCGCGCGATCGAACTGACCGGCGAAGGCGCGACCCTGGCGGCGTCGCTGGGCGAGTTGTTCGGCTTGCTCGATCTGGCTGTGGACCGGGTCGCTGCGCCGGCCGCGGCCGATCTGCGGGTGAGCACGATGGAGTCGTTCGCGGCGAAATGGCTGGCGCCGCGCCTGCACCGGTTCCACCAGGCCCATCCCGAACTCAGGCTGCGCATCGAAACCGGCAACGAACACGCCGATTTCGTCCGCGACGGCATCGACGTGGCGATCCGTTACGGCGTCGGCGCGTATCCGGGGCTGAGCGCCGAGCGGTTGATGCCGGCGCCGGCGTTTCCGGTCTGCGCTCCGGCGCTGCTGGAGGACGCGGCGCGGCCGCTGCAGCGCGCGCAGGATTTGCGCCGGCACACGTTGCTGCACGACGAAAGCGCGGTCGGCCGCGCCGGCGTGCCCGATTGGCGCGCGTGGTTGCAGGCGGCCGGCGCCGGCCGCATCGACGCCGGCCGCGGGCCGCTGTTCGCCAGCATCTATCTGGCCCAGGAGGCGGCCGCCGCGGGCCACGGCGTGGCCCTGGGGGTGGCGCCCCTGGTCGCGGACGATCTGCAGCGCGGACGGCTGGCGCGGCCGTTCGCGCTGTCGCTGGACAACGCCTATGCGTTCTGGATCGTGCGCCGGCCGGGCGCGGACGCGCACCCGGCGATCGACGCGTTCTGCGGTTGGCTGCGCGCGGAAGCGACGGCGATGGACGCCGGCGCCGGCGCGTGAGGCCTCATTCGCCGGCCGCGGGCCGGCGCCGCTTGGCCAGATAGGGCAGGGCGAACAGGTACAGCCCGGTCAAAGCCAGCAAGGCCAGCGGCAACAGCGGCACATACGACACCCAGACGATCGGTTTTTCCTGCGCCAGGGCGACGAAGGTGGCGATGACGCTGAGGGTGAAGACGATCGAGGTCCAACGGTGGAATTGCCGGATCCACTGATTCGCGTTCATGAGTGCTCCTGGGCGGGACGACCGATGGGCCCCGGCGCGCGGCCGGGGAGAGGCGGTAGCGGCAGCGGCTGGGGGCGATGGCGGCCGCGTGGCATCGCGGCCGCCGCTCGGCTCAGCCCTGGGCCTGGATGCGGATCAAGTTGCCGGCCGGATCGCGCACCGCGCAGTCGCGCACGCCGTAGGGCTGATCGGTCGGTTCCTGCACGACTTCGACCTCGCCGCTCTGCAGGCGGGCGAACACGCCGTCCAGGTCGGGCGTGGCCAGCATCAGGATGGCGAAGGTGCCCTTGGCCATCATCTCGGCGATCACCCGGCGTTCTTCGTCGGTGATGCCGGGGGTGGCATTGGGCGGGTACAGCACGATCGAGGTCGCGGGCTGGCCGCTGGGGCCGACGGTGATCCAGCGCAGGCCCTGGTAGCCGACGTCCTTGCGCACTTCGAAGCCGAGCGTGTCGCGGTAGAAGGCCAGCGAGGCTTCCGGATCGTTGTGCGGCAGAAAGCTGGAGTGGATGTTGAGGTTCATGGCCGTCTCGGTGGGTGAGTGAGCCGTCATCCTAGGCGGGCTCGACGGCCGGCGCTTCTCGATTCCTGATCGGTCTTGTCACTTGCTTGGCCACGCACGACGGCAGGCCGGCGGTGGCCTGCGCGTGCTGGCGCTGATAGACGCTGGGCGGCATGCCGACCAGTTCGGCGAAGCGGGTGCTGAAGGTGCCGAGCGAGGAGCAGCCGACCGCGAAACAGACCTCGGTCACGCTTTGCTCGCCTTGGCGCAGCAGGGCCATGGCGCGTTCGATGCGCCGGGTCATCAGATAGGCGTAGGGCGATTCGCCGTAAGCGAGCTTGAACTGGCGGCTGAGATGGCCGGCCGACATGCCGGCGGCGCGAGCCAGGGCTTCCACGTCCAGCGGCTGCGCGTACTCGCGGTCGATCCGGTCGCGCACACGGCGCAGCCGCGCGAGATCGCGCAAGTGCACCGTGGCGGCGGCTGCGGTGGGTCGGCTGGTCACGGCGGCGATCCTGCCACGGCGAGGTCGCCAGCGCGAGTGGCGTCATCACCGCGCAGGCGGGCAGCGGTTCCGCAACCCTGTCTCGGTAGAGCCCTGGGCTCCCGCTTTCGCGGCAACGACGGCGGAAGGTTTCGTCGCGCATTGCGCTTATCCGCTGCTTCGCTCCAGTGGTCCGAGCGGTTGCGAAAGGACGCAGGGTCAAGCGCGCTTAACCCCCTGCGTCCCTGGTCTCGGGCGCTCGTGCCGCGCACCCGGGCACGCAGAGACTTCGGCGATGTGCGCCGCTGCGGTCGCTGCCCTGTACGCCGCCGCGGCGCCGGCGTAGCGTGGCGCGATGGACTCGCTGATCGCCGCCGCCGGACGCGCATTGGCCGTCGGCGATGCGCTCGCCGCGCTCAAGCGGGTGGCCCTGCGCGAGGATCCGCCGGCGCTGGCCCTGCGCGGCATCGCCATGGCCCAACTGGGCGATTACCCGCGCGCGCGCGAGCTGCTGCGCCGCGCCGCGCGCGGGTTCGGCGCGCGCGAGGCCGGGGCGCGGGCGCGTTGCGTGGTCGCCGAGGCCGAAACCGCGTTGGCCATGCGCGACCTCGGCGGCTCGCCGCGCGCGCTCGCCCAAGCCGCGACAGCGCTGGCCCAACGCGGCGACCGCGCCAACGCCGGCCAGGCGCGGTTGATCGCGGCGCGCCGGGCGCTGTTGCTCGGCCGCCTGGACGAAGCGATGTCGGTGTTGGCGACGCTGGAGCCGACCGACTTGCCGCCGGCGCTGACCGCGGTGGCGGCATTGGTCGAGGCCGAACTGGCCTTGCGCTCGTTGCGTACCCGTGCCGCGCGCGCGGCCCTGGATCGTGCCGAAGCGGCGGCTCGGCATGCCGGGGTGGCCTCGCTGGTCGCCGAAACCGCCGAGGCGCGCGGTGCGCTCGAATGCGTCGCGGCGCGGTTGATCCGCGCCGGGCACGAGCAACCGCTGCGCCTGGAGCAGGTCGAAGCCCTGTTCGTCTCGGACGCGCTGGTCGTCGATGCCTGCCGTCGCGGCTGGCAGGCGGGCCAGGTCTGGCGCCCGCTGGCGCGGCGGCCGGTGCTGTTCGCCTTGCTGCGCGCCCTGGCCGAAGCCTGGCCCGGCGAGGCCGAGCGCGGCGAGCTGATCGCGCGCGTGTTCCGCACTCGCGTCGCCGACGACAGCCATCGCGCGCGGCTGCGGGTCGAGATCGGCCGACTGCGCGCGCTGCTGGCGCCGGCGGCCGCGATCGAGGCGACCGCGCACGGCTTCGCCCTGCGGCCGCGGCAAGGGCGAAGGGTGGCGGTGCTGGCGCCGCCGATCGACGGCGGCCAGGCCTCGTTGCTGGCCCTGCTCGCCGACGGCGCGGCCTGGTCGACCTCGGGCCTGGCGCAGGCGCTGGGCGCCAGCCAGCGCTCGGTGCAGCGCGCCCTGGCCGAGTTGCAGGACCAAGGCCGGGTGCGTTCGGTCGGCCGTGCCCGCGCCCAGCGCTGGCTGGCGCCGCCGCTGCTCGGATTCACGACGATCTTGTTACTCCCCGCTTCGCTGCCGCCTGAGTAGATTGGCCTCACGGCGCCGCGACGAGCGCCCCCCGGGAGTCCAGCATGGCCCGCAACGCCCACCAGCCCGATCCGTTGCCGGCGCAGATCGTGCGCGAATACGGCCCGTTCGACGGCGCCGACAAGATCGCCGGAGTGACCTACGACGGCCGCCATGTCTGGGCCGCCACCGGCGACCGGGTGCTGGCCTTCGACCCCGCCAGCGGCCGGGTCGAACGCAGCATCGAGCGCGCGGCCGATGCCGGCACCGCATTCGACGGCACCTACCTCTATCAGATCGCCGAAGCGCGCATAGACAAGATCGACCCGGTCACCGGCGAGGTGTTGGCGACGATCCCGGCGCCGGGCGCCGGCGGCGATTCGGGCCTGGCCTGGGCCGAAGGCAGCCTGTGGGTCGGCCAGTACCGCGAACGCAAGATCCACCAGATCGACCCCGCCAGCGGCGCGGTGTTGCGCACGATCGAATCCAATCGTTTCGTCACCGGCGTGACCTGGGTCGACGGCGAGCTCTGGCACGCCACCTGGGAAGGCGACGAAAGCGAACTGCGCCGGATCGAACCGCACAGCGGCGCAGTGCTGCAACGGCTGGCGATGCCGGCCGACAGCTTCGTCAGCGGGCTCGAGTCCGACGGCGCGGAGCTGTTCTATTGCGGCGGCGGTTCCAGCGGCCGGGTGCGCGCGGTGCGCCGGCCGAAAGCCAAGGCCGGCTAGCGCTCGCGCCGCGCAAGCGGCGGCTCGCTGCCGCCGCGCCGGATCCGATCTCCCCCACCGGTTCGCGCACCGGAACGGCACGCCGTCGCCGAACGGTGCCGGTTCCGAACGGTGCCGGTCCCAAAAGATGCCGATCCGGAAAGGCACCGGTCCGGCTCGACCAACCATCGCACCGCCTTCCCTACGACGGCCCCTCGGGCCGAGGAGCACACGATGAACGCTGTGATCGCCGACGCCGGCCTCGCCGGCCATGCCGTGGTTTCCGCCGAGCGCTGGCTGGCCGAGCGCCGCCGGCTGCTGGCGCGCGAGAAGGAACTGACCCGCCTGCAGGACCAGATCGCGCGCGAACGCCGCGCGCTGCCATGGCTGCGGGTCGAGAAGGACTATCGGTTCGATACGCCGCAGGGACCGCGCCGGCTGGGCGAGCTGTTCGGCCGCCGCAGCCAGCTGCTGGTCCAGCACTTCATGTTCGCGCCCGGTTGGGAGCAGGGCTGCAAGAGTTGTTCCTTCATGGCCGACCACACCGACGGCGCGATCGCCCACCTCGCCCAGCGCGATGTCGGCTTCGTCGCGATCTCGCGCGCGCCGTTGGCGCAGATCGAAGCCTTCCGCCGGCGCATGGGATGGGGTTTCGCCTGGGCGTCGTCCTACGGCAGCGACTTCAATCGCGACTTCGGGGTCAATTTCGACCAGGACGAGATGTCGTCCGGACAGGTGAACTACAACTACGTGCGCCAGGCTTTCCCGCACGAGGAAGCGCCAGGCCTCAGCGTGTTCTACCGCGACCCGACCGGCGCGGTATTCCACACCTATTCCTGTTATGGCCGCGGCGTCGAAGTGATGATGCACACCTATCCATTGCTCGATCTGACGCCCAAGGGACGCGACGAGGACGGCCTGGAGTATTCGATGGCCTGGGTGCGCCACCGCGACCGCTATGACGCGGACGCGGCGAGCGCGTGCTGCGGCTCGCAGGGCTGAGCCGGACCGGGGCCCGCGCGTGGACGGGTGGTGGCCCTGGGCGTTGATGGCGGCGACCGGCGCGCTGCATGGGCTCAGCCCGGTCAACGGCTGGTGCCTACTCGCCGCGCGGGAGGCGGGCCCGCACGGCGCGGCGGCGACGGCGCGCGGCGTGCTCGCCCTGGCCGTCGGCCACATCGCCGCCCTGGCCATCGCCGGGTTCGCCTTCGCCCAGGGGCTGTGGCTCGATGCCGGGCTCAGCAGGCGGTGCGCCGCGGCGCTGCTGATCGCGACCGCGGTGTATCGAGCCTTGCAAGACGCCGGTTCGGTCCGTAGCGACCTGTCCGCCGCGTCTGCCGTATCGGCGCGCGTAGCGCCGGTTGGGTGCGGCGGCCATGCCGGTCTCGCGCTGTGGTCGTGCCTGGCGGCGACCGGTCAAGGCGCCGGTTTGATCCTGTTGCCGACCCTGGGGCCGATGTGCGCGACGGGCGATGCGGCCGCGTCGGGCGGACCGCTCGCGTTCGCCCTGGCCATGGCCGCCGTGCATCTGGCGGCGATGCTGCTGGTCGTCGCCGCGATCGCGACCGGCGTCGCCCGCGGCCTTGCCGGGCTGTCGTCGTGGGCCGGCGCACGCGCGGTGCGGCACGGCTGGACGGCATCGCTGGGTATCGCCGGCGCGATCCTGGCGATGCGCGGCTGAGCCGCCGGTGCGGTCACGATTCGGGCCGATGGTCGGCGGCGCACGATCGGGACGGCATTCATGCGGCACCGGTTCGAATACGTCGGCGCGGCCGATAGGAGCAACTGCGGATGAGGCGCCGTCGAGTCGACATTTCATTCGCATCGCGCGGTTTTCGCCGAGCATTCCCCGGCGCCGCAGGCGTTCAGGCGATCGACATCCGATGGAGACCGCCTTACCCAACCTCAAAGCTGTCCGGCAAACTGAGCGCCGCCGCCTGCGGACAGGACGGAACCGGCGCTGTGCGCTGTTGCCGCGCCCTGCGGCGCTTGCCCCGGGCGGCCGCGCGGCCGGGTGCGCGGTGGGACGGAGAAACGTAATGGGGATGATCGGAAACTTCGCCGCGCTGTCGCCGGCGCAATTGCAAGCCCTGCTCGACGATCCCGGCGCGGTGCATAGCTTCATCTATCCGGATGAGGACGAACCGGAAAACCATCTGGACATCGACAAGGCCTGGCACGCGATCCATTTCACCCTCAACGGCAGCGCCTGGGAGGGCGAAGCGCCCTTGTTCCTGGCGGTACTGGGCGGGCAGGCGATCGGCGAGGACGTTGGCTACGGGCCGGTGCGCTACCTCAGTCCGAGCCAGGTCCAGGCCGTGTCGGCGGCCTTGTCGGCGATCGATGCGGCGCAGTTCGGTGCGAGATTCTCGCCCGCGGCCCTGGCCGCGGCCGAGATCTATCCGCAGATCTGGCAGCGCGACGACCAGGAAGGGCGGGAATATGTGCTTGGGTATTATCTGGAGTTGGTGGCGTTCTACCGCGAGGCTGCGCAACGCGGCGATGCGGTTCTGGCCTATATCAACTGATACAGGTCGCCTCACGAGCGGCCCCGGGCGCCGCTCGCCCGGGGGCAGGGGCGTTCGCCGCCATCCGGGCATGAATATGAATCCGCTGAATCGAGCGGCGTTTTCTGCCTGGCGCGTCGGAGCGGCGGTCAGCAAGCGGTCGCCTTCGCCGTGTAAAATAGCCGCCTTTTTTAGCCTGCGGTAATGATGGAAGCTTCACGACGGGCGACGGTCCGCGGCCCGACGTTCATTCGCCTGCTCGCCCGCCTGACCCACGCCGATATACCGCAGCCGAGCCAGCCGCTGTCGGACCGCTTGAGCCAGTGGGTCGATTGGACGCATTCGCTGACCTTGTCGGCCGCGCTCGACGCCGCCCCCTTGGCCGCCGCGCCGGGCGAACGCGTGTGCGCCGACAGCGAGGCGGCCGAGTGCGCCAAGGTGCGCAGCGCGCTGAGCCAGGCGATCGCCGGCGACCGCGCCTTCGCCACCGCCGAAGCGGGCGCGCCGGCCGCGCCGCGGGTCGAGGACGCCGCCGATTACCCGTTCTTCCGTCAACGCTACCTGGCCCTGCAGCAGACCATGGAAGCCGGCGCCGGCCGCCTGCGCGAACGCCTGCGCGACCGGCTCAGCCTGGGCACGCCGGGCATGGCGCAGCTGGCCGCGGTCGACCAGGTGATGGAACGCGCGCTGGCCCGGCGCGAGCGCGCCTTGCTGGGCTCGGCGCCGGCCTTGCTGGGCGAACACTTCGAACGCTTGCGCCTGGCGGCGCAGGACGATGCGGCCGCGGCGCCGTGCGCTCAGGCGTGGCTGGACACGTTCCGCCGCGACATGCGCAACCTGCTGCTGGCCGAGCTGGATGTACGACTTCAACCGGCCGAGGGTTTGCTCTCGGCCCTGCGCAACAATTCATAAGAACGATATGTCCAAGCCCTCGCTGCACGCCTTCGTCTTTCTCGCCGGCCTGGCCGCCATCGTCTGGGTCGCCGCCGGTTATGTCGGCAGCCATCCGCTGGCGCTTTCGGTCGCGGTCCTGATCGGCGCCTGTTACTGCGCCGGCGCCTTGGAGCTGCATCGCTATCGGCAGGCGACCGCCTCGTTGCGCCGCGCGCTCGACGGCCTGTCGGCGCCGCCGCCGCCGCCGGCGCTGGGCGAATGGCTGCAGGCGTTGGACCCTTCGCTGCGCCAGGCGGTGCGCCTGCGCGTGGAGGGCGAGCGCGCGGCCTTGCCGGCGCCGGCGTTGACCCCGTACCTGGTCGGCTTGCTGGTGCTGCTGGGCATGCTCGGCACCCTGCTCGGCATGATGACCACCTTGCGCGGCACCGGGCTGGCGCTGGAAAGCGCCGCCGACCTGCAGGCGGTGCGCGACTCGATCGCCGCGCCGGTGGCCGGCCTGGGCTTCGCCTTCGGCACCTCGATCGCCGGCGTCGCCGCCTCGGCCATGCTCGGCTTGTTGTCGGCGCTGTGCCGACGCGAACGCAACCAGGCGGTGCAGGGCCTGGACGCGGCCATCGCGACCGATCTGCGCGGCTATTCGCAGGCGCAGCGCCGCGAAGAATCGTTCAAGTTGCTGCAGCGCCAGGCCGACGCCATGCCGGCGCTGATCGAACGGATGCAGGCGATGATAACCGCGCTGGAGCAGCACAGCCAGGTCGCGCACGAACGCCAGACGGCGGCGCAGCAAGCCTTCCACGAACGCACCGAAGCGGCCTACGCGCGCCTGGCCTCGTCGGTGCAGGACTCGCTGCGCGACAGCATCGGCGACAGCGTGCGCGCCAGCGGCGCGGCGTTGCAGCCGATGGTCGACGCCACCATGGGCGCGATCGCCGAGCAGACCCGCGCGCTGCACGCCTCGGTCGAGTCGGCGGTGCAACGCCAGGCCGACGGATTGGCGGCGGGCTTCGCCGCCACCGCGAGCACGGTGACCGGGATCTGGAACGGGGCCCTGGCCGACCAGGGCCGCGCCCATGAAGCGCTGGTGCGCGATCTGCGCCAGAGCCTGGACGGCGTCGCCGAAACCTTCGGTCGCGGCGCGACCGATCTGCTCGACAACCTTTCTTCGCGCATGCAGGCCGACGCGCAGCGCACGGAGCAGGCCTGGAGCGACGCCCTGGCGCGGCAGTCCGCTGCGCACGAGGAACTGGCGGCGCGCAATCGCGAAGCGCTGAGCGCGGCGACCGCCGGCTTCCAGGCCCAGGCCGCGGCGCTGGTGCGCGGCGCCGACGATTCGCACGCGCAGCTGCAGGCCAGCCTGGCCGCGCGCGACGAGCAGCGCCTGGCGCTCTGGTCGGAGCGCTTCGAAGCCCTGACCGGCGCGCTGGACCAGCGCTGGCAGCAGGCCGGCGAGCAGGTCGCCGAGCGTCAGCAGCGGATCTGCGACGCCCTGGCCCGCACCGCCGAAGACATCGCCGCGCAGGCGCGAACCCATGCCCAGGGCACCCTCGCCGAGGTGGCGCGTCTGGTCGATGCCGCGGCGCAAGCGCCCCAGGCCGCCGCCGAACTGGTGCGCGCCGCCCAGGCCTCGCATGCCGAGCTGCAGGCGACGCTGGAGTCGCGCGACGAGCAGCGCCTGACCGCGTGGACCGGCGCGTTCGAAGGCATGGCGGCGAATCTGGGCCAGCGTTGGGAGCAGGCCGGCGAGCGGGCGAGCGAGCGCCAGCAGGCGATCTGCGACGCCCTGGCGCGCACCGCGGACGAGATCGCCGCCCAGGCGCAGGGCCATGCCCGCGACACGATCGCCGAGATCTCGCGCCTGGTCGATGCCGCCGCCGAAGCGCCCAAGGCCGCGGCCGAGGTGGTCGCCGAGCTGCGCCAGAAGCTGTCCGACAGCATGGTCCGCGACACCGCGATGCTGGAGGAGCGCAACCGGCTGCTGGCGACCCTGGAAACCCTGCTCGACGCGGTCGACCACGCTTCGACCCAACAGCGCGCGGCGGTCGACGCTCTGTTGGCCGCTTCGTCCCAGGCGCTGGAACAGGTCGGCAGCCGCTTCAGCGAACGGGTCGAGATCGAAACCGGCAAGCTCGGCGGCTTGGCCGCGCAGGTCTCGGTCGGCGCGGCCGAAGTCGCCAGCCTGGGCGAGGCCTTCGGCGCGGCGGTGCAGGCGTTCGGCGAATCCAGCGAGCAGCTCTCCGAACGCCTGCTGGGGGTCGAGAACGCGCTGGAGAAGTCGCTGTCGCGCAGCGACGAGCAACTGGGCTACTACGTGGCGCAGGCGCGCGAAGTCATCGACCTGAGCGTGCTGTCGCAGAAGCAGATCATCGAGAACCTGCAGCAACTGGCGGAACGGCGCGCCGGGGCCGAAGCGGCATGAGCGTGGAGTTCGACGACGCCGAAGCCGGCACTTCGGCGCCGGTCTGGGCCGCCTATGCCGACCTGATGTCGGTGCTGCTGGGCGTGTTCGTGCTGATCCTGGTCGGCGTGATCGGCGCGCAGCTGCAGCTGTCCGATCGCCTCGACCAGGAGGTCAAGCGCCGGCAGCAGGAGGCGCAGCGCCGCCAGACCCTGGAGCAGGCCTTGGCCGGGCCCTTGGCCGCGGGCCGGGTGACCCTGGTCGACGGCCGCATCGGCATCAGCGGCAGCGTGCTGTTCGCGTTGAATTCCGACCAGTTGCAGCCGGAAGGGCGCGAACTGCTCAAGAGCCTGGCCGGCCCGCTGGCCGGCTATCTGCGCTCGCGCGACGAGATCCTGATGGTCAGCGGCTTCACCGACGACCGTCAGGTCAGCGACAGCAATCGGCAGTTCGCCGACAACTGGGAACTGTCGGCGCAGCGCGCGCTGACCGTGACCCGCGCGTTGATCGCCGAGGGCGTGCCCTCGGGGTCGCTGTTCGCGGCCGCGTTCGGCGCCGAACAGCCGGTCGGCTCGAACGCCGACGAGGCCGGACGCAGCCGCAACCGGCGGGTGGAAATCGCGCCGGTGCCGAAGCCATCCAAGACCGGTACGGCCGCGCGTGGACGATAAGGCCGCGCAGTTCGTCGCCCGGCTCGAGGCCTGGCGCGCGCAAGGCGCCGATCGCGCCGAGCCCTTGCGTTTCCATCGCATCGAGGCCTTGGCGCGGCGCGCGCGCAGCCGCGACGGCGAGGCGCGGCGGTTGCTGGAGGCGCGCCTGGAGGCCTTGGCCGAGGACTTCGCCGCCGTAGCGCAGGCGCGCGCCGAGGCGGCGATGGCCGAACCACCGTCGGCCGCCGATTCGCTGGCCGCGCTCGTCCGGGACGCGGCCGGCGAGACCGCGGCGCGCGAACGCTCGCTCGGCATCGACACGGCCGCTTCGTCGACGCCGTTTCCCGAACTCGGCGCGCTGGCGGAATTCCGCGCGCTGTGGGCCGGCCTGCGCGCCGACAGCCAGTTGCGCCAATCGCTGGAGCAGGCGCCGCAGAACGCCGGGCCGCTCAATTCCGGCCGGCTGGTGCACCGTTCGTTGCTGCTGATGCGCGAGGCGTCGCCGGAGTATCTGCAGCAATTCCTGTCCTATGTCGACACCCTGGCCTGGATCGAGCACCTGCAGGCCGACGGCGTGATCGAGCCCGAGGACGCCCAGCGCCCGGCCGGCAACGGCAAGCGCGGCCGCGACAAGCCGCGCAAGCGGCGCGAATGAGCGCGTCGCGGCGATCGCCCCGCGTGCGCCGTCAGTAGCCCAGGCGCACCGATTTGATTTCGGTGAAGGCCGACAGGCCGACGTGGCCGTTCTCGCGGCCGTAACCGGACTGTTTCACGCCGCCGAACGGCAGCACCGCCTCGCCGCCGCCGCCGTTGACCACGACCTGGCCGGATTCGAGCCGGCGGATCAGACCGTGCACCGTGCCCACATCGCGCGCCCACAGTTTGGCCGACAGCCCGTAGGCCGAATCGTTGGCCAGCGCCGCGACCTGGTCGAGCGAGGCGTCGTCGGCGAACGACGCGACCGCCAAAGCGGGGGCGAAGATCTCTTCGCGCATCGCGCGCATGTCGGCGGCAACTGTCGGCGGCAACCTCGGTCAATAAGGTCGGCTCGAAGTAATAGCCCGGCCCGGGCAGCGCATGCCCGCCGCGCAACAGGCGCGCGCCGGCGGCGCGGCTGTGGCCGACGATGTCCAGGGCGCGTTCGCGCTGGGCCTGCGAGATCATCGGCCCCATGTCGCTGTCGGCGAGATGGCCGGGACCGACCCGCAGCCGGTCCATCGCCGCCTGCATGCGCTCTATCAAGGCCTCGCGCACGCAGGCCTGCACGTATACGCGCGAGCCGGCGGCGCAGTACTGGCCGCTCTTGAACGCGATCTCGGCGACGATGGCGGTCGCGGCCCGGTCCAGGTCGGCGTCGGCGAACACCAGCACCGGCGATTTTCCGCCCAGTTCCAGCACCACCCGTTTGAGGTTGCTGTGCGCGGCGGCGGCCAGGATCGAACGTCCGACCGCGGTCGAACCGGTGAAGCTGACCAGGTCGACATCAGGATGCTCGGCCAGCGCCCGGCCCGCCGCGGCGCCGGTGCCGGTGACGATATTGACCACGCCGGCGGGGATGCCGACCTGCAGGCACAACTCGCCGATGCGCAGCGCGCTCAACGGCGCCAGTTCGGCCGGCTTGATCACCGCGGTGCAGCCGGCCGCCAGCGCGGCGGCGAGTTTCTGCAGCACCATCAGGAACGGCGCGTTCCACGGCGTGATCAGGCCGGCGACGCCGATGGGTTCGCGCAGGAAGTAGTCCATCGCCCCGGCATCGGCCGGTTGCGCCGGCGTCTCGCCGGCGATCTTGGTCGCCCAGCCGGCGTAGTCGCGCAATGAGCGCAGGCCCTGGGCCAAGTCGCCGGCGAGGATCGAGCGCAGGGTATGGCCGGCGTCGAGCGACTCCAGCCGCGCCAGCCCGATCCGCTCGCGCTCGATCGCGTCGGCCAGGGCGAACAACAGCGCCGCGCGCCGCGTCGCCGGCAGCCGCGGCCAGGGCCCGTGGCGGAACGCGCGCCGGGCCGCGGCGACCGCCAGGTCGATGTCGCGCGCGTCGCCGGCGGCGATGCGCGCCAGCGGCCGGCCGTCGCCCGGCGCGTCGACCTGGAGGGCGGCGGCGGATGCGGCGGCTTGCCAGCGTCCGTCGATCAGCAGCGCCGGCGGACGTTGCGCGAGCGAGTCCCGCAGCGCGTCCAGAGCGTGAGCGTCGTAGGCTTCGGTGTCGGCGGAGACTGGAGTCATGCAAGGCGCCTGCGGGATGGGGCGCGGACGGGCCGCTACCGGGTTGATTTTATCAACTTTCGGCCAGCTGGTTGATAAAGTCAACCTGATGCATGTCCCGGGCCCGGGTCAGGACTCGGCTTCGGTCATGCGCTGCAGCAGCGCTTGCAGGCTGCGGCGTTCGCCGGCGTCCAGGCCGCGCAGCAGCGACTGGGCGACCTTGCCGCGCAGGGCCTCGGCATGGCGATGGGTGGCCGCGCCGGCGTCGGTGATCTGCAGGCGCAGGCGCTTCTCGCCGGGCTCGTCGGCCAGGCGGCGGATCTCGCCGCGGTCCAGCAAGGCCTTGATGACGCGGGCGATCTGCGCCTTGTCGCGGCCGCTCTCGCGAACGATGTCGTTCTGGGTGCAGCCCGGATGGCGGGCGACGAAACGCAGGGTGCGCGCCTCCATCGCGACCAGGCCGAGTTCGGCCTCGCGCAACGCGCGCTGCATGCCGGCGGTGGCCTGGTGCGCCACCGTGTTGACCAGGTTGAGGATGTCGATGTCGCGGCTGGCTGCCATCGGGGACTCGCGGAGAAGTGGGCGCGCCACGGCATCGCGCCGGACGGCGGCCACTGTACCGCAAGCCTCGCAGCCCGGCCGAGGCTGGCGGTGCGGGCTGGTTTCGCTACGAGGTTTCGCTACAACACGGTGCAACTCAGGGAGAGTTGCACGGTGTCGCCGCTGGCCATGGTGCCGAGGACCGCGCCGGCGCCTTGCAGCGTCGCCAGCGGGATCGTCGCGCCGGGACAGGCGCTGCCCGCACACGGCACCGGCGTGCTGCAGGACAGGTTGGTCGGCGGCGGGTCGCGCAGGATGGCGCCGGTGACGGTGCCCGGGCCGTTGTTGCGGGCGACGATGGTGTAGGTCGTGGTCGAGCCCTTCACCACGGTATCGGCGGCCTGGTCGAGGTCGTTGTTGATGTTCGGCGTGTTGGTCTTGGTGATCGACAGATCGGCCGAGAAGGTGTTGCTGACGGTGCAGGCGACGTTGCGCCCGCCGCTCTGCAGGGCCAGGCCGGCGAAGGGCAGGGTCAGGGTGGTGGCGGTGAAGCCGGGGCTCTGGCCGGCGACCAGGCCGGTGCAAGTAGCGGCGGTGATCGCCCAGCCGGCCGCCGCGGTCTCGGTGACGACGGTGTTGGCGGTGGTGCTGCCGACGGTGAGCGTCTGTTGCGCACCGGCGGTGCCGGGCGCGCCGGCCGCGGTGGTGGTGATGGTGTGGTTGGCGATGCCGTTGTTGCCGGCGAACTGGAAGGCGCCGGTGAGGCCGTTGCTGATCTTGGTCAGGGTCAGCCGGTTCTGCACCCATTCCATCACCGCCGGTGTCGGCGGCAGGTTCAGGCCGGTGGAGCTGCCGATATTGCTCGCTCCATTGCTGTAGCTGGCGGCGGTGTTGCTGACCACGTTGACGGTCAGGGTGCAGGTGCTGGCTGGGCCGCCGGCGGTACCGGCCGGCAGGGCGCCGTTGGCGATCGCGATCGAGCCGGCGCCGGCGGTTGCGGTGACGGTGCCGCCGCAGGTGTTGATCACGCCGTTGGGGCTGGCGACGACGACGCCGGCGGGCAGGGTGTCGGTGAAGCCCCAGCCGGTCTTGGCCAGGTTGTCGCCCGGCGTGTTGGTCACGGTGAAGGTCAGCGTCTTGGTCTGGCCGACGTAGCTGAGCAGCGGCGTGGCGGATTTGCTCAGGGTCGGGGTGACGTCGAGGATCAACAGGTTGTCGATGCCGCCGTCGTTGCCGGCCGCGGTGGCGGCGGTATTGCGCATGCGCACGCCGATGGTGGCGCCGCCGGTATAGAGCGTGCTGGCGGTGGCGAGCAGGCGCACCGCGCGCACCGGGACGATTTGCGTATCGGTGTTGCGATTGCTCACGATCAGATCGATGCCGCGCGGATCGGTGCAGACGTTGAGCACGGCGCCCAAGGCCGTTTCGACGTTGCTCGGGCTCAGCAGATAGAACTGGAACAGGGGCGAAGGAGCGCCGCAGCTTTGTGCCGCGGCATCGACGCCGAAGGTGACGAAGCGACCGCTGCCGCCGGCCGGAATCGGCGTCAGCGGCGCCTGCGAGCTCTGGATTTCGATGTCGGTAGCGGTATAGGTGCCGCCTTGGGTGAAAGCGGTCAGCGCCAGATTTTCCTTGGCCGCCGCCAGGGTCTGCCCATTGAGTACGCCGAGCGCCTGCGGTATCGACAGCGCCAGGGACCAGGCCAGTTGGCTGTTGAAGCAGTCGGCGATCTGAGTATTCGCCGCCGGCGCCTGATGGGGGTCGTTCCATTTCGCGACCCAGCCGTTGCAGTTGCCCAAGTAGACCGGGTCGGCGGTGTAGGTCACGCCGGCCGGGATGGTGCCGGTGTAGGTGTTGAGCCTGACCGGTGCGGCGCCGGCGCGGTTCTCGAAAGTCTCGCGCAGGATCGTGGTCTGGGCGTGCGCGGACCCGGCGCAGGCCAACAGCAATATGGCGGCACACCTGCGAAAATTTGAGGTGTCCATCACATTCCCCCCCGTGTTGGGCGGACTCTAACAGAATGGGACGCGGTGAGTACTTGTATCGGGTCGCCTTTGTCGCCTTCCGCTCGACAGCCGCGTTGCAGTGCGCTCGAGGCCTGCGGCCGTCGCTGTATTAGCCGGTAATTCGTTGAATGGGATGGATTTCCAAGGCTTGGCCGAGCAGGTCGAGGCTCGCCGTCGGATCCTGGGCACGTTGCGATCATGCAACAAATGCGCCTGTTAGCACATTTAACCCTCGGGGTTCCGGCCAGTTGGGCCGCGCTTCGGCCGCGGCGGGGCTCGCGGCAGGCGCCGGCAGACGCATCGGCCCGGCGCCGTCGCGCCGCCGGTGACTCAGCGCCGCGAACTGATCCGGATCCGTTCGGCCGACTCGTCCACGGCGACCGGATACAACTCCTGCAAGGCTTCGGCGAAAGCGTGCGGGTCGTCGCTGCGGAATACGCCGCTGACCCGCAGTCGCGCGGTTTCGTCGCCGTCCACGACCAGGCGGCGCCGGCTGTAGCGGTTGAACTCGGCCACCGCCTCGGCCAGGTTGCGGTCGTCGAACACCAGCTTGCCCGACAGCCAGCCCGGCTGCGCGCCGGCTGCCGCCGAGGCCAGCCGCTGCAGCGGCCTGCGTTTGCCGAAGCGCGCTTTCTGGCCCGGATCGAGCGTTGCCAACAACGTCGGTTCCGCGTCCGCGCCCGCCGGCGCCGCGAGCAAGGCGACCCGGCCTTCGACCAGGGCGACTTCCAGCGCGTCGCCATGGCGATAAACCTCGAACTCGGTGCCGAGCGCGCGCACGCTGCCTTCGTCGCTGCGGACCAGGAACGGCCGCGCCTGTTTGGCGACGCGGAAGTAGGCGCGACCGCGCAACAGGGTGACCCGGCGTTCGGCGTCGGAGTAGGCGACGACCAGCCGACTGTCGGTGTCCATGCTGATCCGCGAACCATCGTCGAGGGCGATGGTGCGGCTTTCGCCGACCTGGGTGAGGTAGCTCTGCTCCGGCGCCGGCCGGCGCAGCAGGCCGGGCACGAACAGGGCCAGCGCCAGCGCGGCGGCCGCCGCGGCCGCGCCCCAGGCGTAGCCGGCGCGGCCGCGGCGTTTCGGCGCCGCGGCGGGCGGCGTCACCGCCTCGCGCAGGCGCTGGGCGATCTGCGGATGCTGGGCGTGCTCGCCGGCCGCCGACCACAGCCGCTCGATGCGCTCGTAAGCGGCGCGGTGGCGCGGGTCGGCCGCCATCCACTGCTGCCAACCCTGGCGGTCGCGTTCGGCGACGTCGTCGGCGTGCATGCGCGCGAACCAGGCCGCGGCCTGGCGCCGCGACGGGTCGCCGCCTTCGATCACGTTGAGCAACGGGGTTTTCACGCTTCTCCCAGACGGGCGTCGAAATGCAGCAACGCGCGCATCATGTTCTTCTCCACTGCGCTGACACTGATCTGCAAACGTTTGGCGATGGCGCTGTAGGTCAGGCCTTCGTAACGCTGCAGCAGGAACACCTGGCGGCAACGCGGCGGCAGTTCGTCCAACGCGGCCAGGAACGACTGCAGGCGACGGTTGCCTTCGTAGACGCACTCGCCGTGCGGGTCCTCGCTCGGCCAGTCGCGCGCCACCTCGTCGATCGAGACGTGATGCTGCGCCTGGTGGCTTTTGTCGCGGCGGAAGCGGTCGCGCAGCAGGTTCGAGGCGATCTGCAGCAGGAACGCTTCGACGTTGCTCACTCCATCCAGCGACGGCATCCGCACCAGCCGGACCAGCGCCTCCTGGGCCAGGTCCTCGGCGTCGTCGGCGCTGGGCAGGTGGCGGGTGAAGTAGCGCACCAGCGCCGGCCGATAGCGAGCCGCCAGCAAGGGCAGGTCGGCGGCACCGGGCGCAGCGCCAGCTTCCGGCGCATCGCCGGCTTCGCTGTTGTTCATCGCCCCTCCCGCGGCCGGACAAGCGGGGGCTACGCTAAGCCACCGGCTGGCCGCCGGCAACCCTGCCGAAAGGCGAGTGAGGAATCCGCGCCGGACTGCGTCTGCATCGATTGGGGAAAGGAGATCGAGTGCCAGGGAAGCGGCGTCGTCGTCACTCATCGGGGAGCGTTGCAATGGGGATCGTTTCACCGCAACAGGCGGAGCAGGGCAGTCGGACGCAGGCGCAGCGCAGCAAACCACGGGATTCGCTCATCGCCGCCCCGGCCCGCGCCGGCCGGCGTCCGCTGGCGAGCGCGCTCGCCCTGGCCTTGGGCGTGGCGCTCGCCGCCGCGTTCGCGCCGGCAGCGGCGGCGCCGCCCGCCGCCGATCCGGCGCACCAGTACGTCCTGCCGAGCCAGCCGCTGGCGGCGGCGCTCAACCAGGTCGCGGCGGCGGCCGACGCGCAGATCCTGATTCCGCCGGACCTGGTGCGCGGGCGCAGCGCCGGCGCTGTCGGGCCGCTACACCGTGCGCGAAGCGGTGGCGCGCCTGCTCGCCGGCAGCGGCCTGTCGTACCGGGTGACCGCGAGCGGAGTGATCGCGATCGTCGCCGCGCCCAAGGCCGCGCCGGCCAAGCCGGCCCAGCCGCGCGAGCCGCAGGCGCGGGCCGAACCCGACCCGACCGAACTGGAAACGGTGCAGGTCACCGGCTCGCGCATCAAGCGCGCGGAAATCGAAGGCCCCTCGCCGGTGACGGTGATCAGCGCCGAGCAGCTCGAACGCGAGGGCCACGCCACCGTGTTCGAAGCGCTGGATACGCTGGTGATGGCCAACGGCCAGGTCGAGACCGAGCTGTCCGGCGGTTTCTCGGCCAATGCCCATCCGCTGAACCTGCGCGGGCTGGGGCCGGGACGCTCGCTGCTGCTGATCGACGGCCGCCGCGCCGCCGACTATCCCTTCCCTTACGAGGGCCGCAGCAACTTCCAGAACTTCGGCAACATCCCCTCCGGTGCGGTCGACCGGATCGAGATCCTGGCCGGCGGCGCGTCGGCGATCTACGGCGCCGATGCGGTCTCCGGCGTGGTCAACGTGGTGCTCAAGCGCGGCTACCAGGGCGACGAAGTCAAATTGCGCGCCGGCACCAGCACCCAGGGCGGGCGCGACCGTTTCGACCTGCAATGGACCGGCGGCAAGACCGGCGAACGCTGGGGCCTGACCTACGCTTTCCAGTACTACAACCAGGAGCTGCTGTACGGCTTCCAGCGCGACGAGTGGGACCTGCGCGCGCATCCCGGCCCCGACCCGCGCCTGGGCGTGCAGCCCGACGCCGGCCTGCGCATCCGCCGCGGCAGCACCAGTAGCAGCAGCCCGCTGATCGCGCCGCCGGCCGGCACCTGCGAACGCTGGGGCGGCGAGTTCTTCCGCCATACCTACAAGCGCATCAGCGGCAACGCCGTGCAAAGCCTCGGCGACGGCTGCGGCAGCTGGCGCGACGCCACCTACCAGCACTTGAGCAAAGGCAAGAACGAGCTCGCCGGCTACGTGTTCGGCACCTGGGACTTCAGCGACGGCCTGCAGGGCTGGGCGTCGGTGCAGGCCTGGCGCTCGCGGGTCGAATCGCTGGGCGGATTCGAGAGCGTCACCGGGCCGCATACCGACGGCGTCGGTCGCCGCGGCGACTTCTACGATCCGCAGTTCAATGCGGTGATCGCGCCGAACCGCCTGTTGACCCCGGTCGACCTGGGCGGGGTGGAACCGATGAACCAGCACTACCGCGAGCGCTCGCTCGACGTCGCGCTCGGCCTGCGCGGCAAGCTCGGCGAACGCTGGGACTGGGATGCCACCTTCAGCCGCGCCGACTACTGGTTCGAGCGCACCCGCCGGCGCATGGTCGGCAACCGGGTCAACGACTATTTCTTCGGCCCGCAGCTCGGCACCCGCTCCAACGGCGTGCCGATCCACCGGCTCAACCTGGATCGCTGGTACCGGCCGATGACGCCGCAGGAATACGCCTCGATCTCGACCGTGGCCAAGTACGAGGCCGAGTCCTGGGTCAACACCGCCAGCTTCGTGCTCAGCGGCGATCTGTTCGAACTGCCGGCCGGCCCGGTCGGCGCGGCCGCGGTGCTGGAAGCCAGTTCGCAGGGCTACGACCTGTCCAGCGACCCGCGCGTGCAGCCCGGCGTGGTCCAGCTGTACAACCTGACCGGCACCAACGGTGGCGGCGAACGCGACCGCTACGCCGTCGGCGCGGAGCTGCGCATTCCGCTCCACCGCACGCTCAAGGCCAGCCTGGCCGGCCGCTTCGACAAGTACGACGACATCACCGCGGTCGGCGACGCCAAGACCTGGAACGCCGGCCTGGAATGGCGTCCGTTCGACAGCCTGCTGGTGCGCGGCAGCTACGCCACCAGCTTCAAGGCGCCGGACCTGCATTGGGTGTTCAGCGAAGGCAGCGGCAGTTTCGGCAACGCGGTCGATCCCTGGCGCTGCATCGCCGCGGGCGCCAACCCGGGGTGCTCGGGCTACAGCTACAACGTCTTCAGCCTCAGCCAGGGCGATCCGAACCTGGAAGAGGAAACCGGCAAGTCCTGGAACGTCGGCGCGGTCTGGGACGTCGCCGACGGCCTGGCCCTGACCGCCGATTACTGGAGCATCGAACTGGAAGGCGCGATCGAGCGCCTCAGCCCGACCAGCATCCTCGAAGGCGAGGCCGGCTGCCGCACCGGCAAGCGGCTCAACGGCCAGCCGTTCGCGTTCGCGCCGGACTCGGGCTATTGCCGCAACGTCACCGCCCTGGTGACCCGGCGCGCCGAAGGCAGCGAGCCGATCGACCGCGTGGTCCAGGTCAAGTCGGCGCCGCTCAACCAGTCCTACCGACGCGTCGCCGGCATCGACGCCGGGGTCAACTGGCGGCTCAAGACCGAGCGTTACGGCGACTTCCGCTTCGACCTGAACTGGTCGCACACGCTCAAGTCCGAGCGCCAGGTGTTCGCCACCGATCCGGTCGAAAGCGATTGGCGCGACGACCCGGGCAATCTCGACTTCCGCAGCCGGCTGCGCGCCGGCGCCAACTGGCGCGCGGGCGACTGGTCGTCGAGCCTGTTCATGACCCGCTACGGCAGCCTGCCCAAGTTCAGCGGCGCCGGCCGCACCGGCGTCCACATCCTGTGGAACGCGAACCTGGCCAAGCGCATCACCGAACAGGCGACCTTGAAGCTGTTCGTCAACAACCTGTTCGACAACACCCACCCGCACGACGAGACCAACACCAGCTTCCCGTACTTCTACGACGTGTACAGCCCGATCGGCCGCGAGGTCGCGGTCGAGTACGAATATCGCTTCCGCTGAGCGGTTCGCAGGGGCGCAGCGCGCCCCTGCTTCTGCGGGCCGTCGGCTTGGCCCTGCGCGGACGAATGGCGATACTGACGACGATGAAACTGCCTGCTTTCCTGTTCCGCGCCGCGCTGGCCTGGGGGCTGTCGGCGCCGTTCGCGGCCGCCGCGCAAACCGAACCGGACGCCGCCGCGGCAGCGGCGGCATCCTTCGACGACGGCCCCTATCTGCGCTACGCGCCGGGCCAGATCCAGGCGCGCTGGGTCTGCGCCGGCCGCACGGTCGAACGCAGCTACGCCGCGCCGGGCTGGCCGGTGGCGGTGCCGGCGCGATGCGGCTACGCCAAGCCGGTGAGCGTGCGGGCGCCGGCCGAGCCGGCGCCGGACACGGTGCCGGGCCGGGTCGCGCGCATCGCCGCCCTGTCCGACGTGCATGGCCAGTACGAGCTGCTGCGCAAGCTGCTGCAGAGCAACGGCATCGTCGATCGACGGCTCGACTGGAGCTACGGCCGCGGCCATCTGGTGATCGCCGGCGACGTGTTCGACCGCGGTCCCCAGGTCAACCAGGTGCTGTGGCTGCTGTACGGGCTGGAGCAGCAGGCGCGCGCGGCCGGCGGCGGGGTGCATCTGCTGATCGGCAACCACGAGGCGATGGTGCTGGCCAACGACCTGCGCTACGTCAACCAGCGTTACCGGCATGCGGCCGCCGAGCTGGGCACGCCCTATGCCGAGCTGTACGGGCCCGACACCGTGCTCGGCCGCTGGCTGCGCAGCCGGCCGGCGATCCTGCGCATCGACGACCTGCTGTTCGTCCATGGCGGCATTTCCGCGGACTACCTCGATCTGGGCCTGAGCCGCGCGGATACCAACGCGCGCTATCGCGCCTCGCTGGGCACGCCCAAGGCCGTCTGGCAGCAGGATCCGGCGTTGGCGCCGCTGTACAACGGCAAGACCAGCCCGATCTGGTATCGCGGTTATTTCAACGACGCCACGCTGGGCCAGGCCGAGGTCGAGGCGCTGCTGGCCCGGCTCGGCGTGCGCCGCATCGTCGTCGGCCACACCTCGCACAAGCAGGTCGGCAGCTACCTGGATGGCCGGGTGATCGGCATCGACAGCAGCATCAAGAACGGCGAGTACGGCGAGTTGCTGCTGATCGAGCGCGGCCGGATGCAGCGCGCCACGCCCGAGGGCAAGCGCCTGCCCCTGCAGGCGATGGCGCGCGACGCAGAAACGGACTGAGATCGCGGGGCGCGCTCAGCGCGCCACCTCGAGCAGCTCCACATCGAACACCAGGGTCGCATTGGGCTCGATCTGCCCGGGCACGCCGGCCTCGCCGTAGGCCAGCGCGGCCGGAATCCACAGCCGGCTCTTCGCGCCCGGCGCCATCAGCATCAGGCCTTCGCGCAGGCCGGGCATGATCCGGTTGAGCGGAAACTCGGCCGGATGGTCGGTGGCGTAGGTGCTTTCGAACTCGCGGCCGTCGAGCAGGCGGCCGACGTAATTGACCCGCACCGTGCTGTCCGCCGACGGCTTCGCTCCGCGGCCGCCGCGCTCGACGCGGTACTGCAGGCCGGAGGCGGTGGTGGCGACGCCGTCGCGGCGTGCGTTGTCGCTCAGATAGCGCGCGCCCTCGTTGCGGTTCTTCTGCGCCAGCGCCTTGAGCGCGGCGTCGCGCTTGGCCTGAAGGTGGGCGACGAATTCGCTGCGGATCGCGGCGATCTGCTTGTCGTCGAGCTGGGCCGGCGCGCCGGCGTGAGCGGCGCGCAGCGCGGCGACGACGGTGTCGATGTCGACCTCGTCCTTGATCGGCCCGATCCGCTTGGCCAGATCCAGGCCGACCATGTAGCTGGCTTTGTCGCGCGGTCCGTCCAACGCCAGCGTAGCGGCCTTGGCCGCGGTGGCCCCGGGCCCGGTGTCGGAACCGCAAGCGGCCGGCAGGACCAGCAGGCACAGGACTAGGGCATGGGCGGCGCGGTTCATGGCGAGGCTCCTGGCGACAAGGCGTAGGCGTGGATGGAAGGCGCGATCGGACCGGAACGGGCGTGACGCGGCGACGGATCGCATGGCAATGAGGACGCGAAGCGGCCACGCGCGCAGGACTCGATTCATGGCGCTTGTCACGATTCCTGATGCCGGAAAAGCACACAAAATCCCTTGTTTTGCGGTGTTTGTTTCACTCGGCGGCGGGTCGAGTCAAATAACCAAAGATCATGAGAAATTCGGACGATCGCAGCTGAGGTATAGGCGATCGGCTCCGTCTGCGTCTCTACAGGGGGCGATTCGTTCGCCAGACGCGAGACCAGGTCATGCCGGCAAGTGCAGGCGCGACGGCTACTTCGTACGCGCGCTCAAACACCGCTTTCGCGATATCCGATGCGCGGCTGGCGCCCTGCGATTCATCCACAAAAGATGTCGATGGCATCGATATCGAACACATTAGCGTTCGCATCCTTGCGCGTCGCCGGCGGCCGTTGCGGCGTTCGGCTTACCCATCGCTAGATGCAGGGCAGGGCCGGTTTGGCCGTGCGCGGCGATGGCGTCATCCCCACTCGCCGGCCGTTGCGGCATGGCCCGTCGCCGCAGGTCCGCCTGTGCGATGAGCGCATGCCCTGCGCGCCGGCGGATCGGTGCGCCAGCGGCTATCCCAATCGGAAGCTAAGAGGAAACTCTGATGGCCACCCCAGCTTTACGCGGTATACGCCGGCGCAGATCGTTCGCCGCGCTGTTGTTGCTGGCAAGTTCGATCGCCGTATCGCCCAGCGCCGTGCAGGCGCAACGCACCGTTCAGATCAGCGAGGACGGCGTGGTCAGCAAGCGCTTGCAGGCCGCGCCATCGGCCTTGCTGGCCACGCCGGGCAATCGGGTCTGCGAGGCCGGCGCCAAATGGATCCGGCTGGGCTTCAAGCAGCTGGTGCTGCAAGGCTACGACTCGTTGCGTATTACCAGCTCCGGCGGCGACCGTTACGTGTTCCAGGGCGAGCACTGGAATGGCCGATCCTTCCACACCCGCGCTTTCCGCGGCGAATGCGTGACCATCGAGCCCTACTTCGGCGATCCCGACAGCCGTTACGCGGTCGAGAGCTACGATGCCGGCACCCAGGACCTGAACCTGACCACGGTCACCGTGGCCGGCGCTGGCGACATCTGCGACAGCTCGCCGGCCGATTGCAAGGCCACCTCGGACTTGATCGTCGCGATCAACCCGGCGGCTGTGTTCACCGCCGGCGACAACGCCTACGGTAGCGGCAAGCTGTCGGAGTACAACGAGCTGTACGACCCGCGCTGGGGCCGGTTCAAGGCCTTGACTCGCCCCTCGCCGGGCAACCACGACTATCTTACCTCGGGCGCATCCGGTTACTTCGACTACTACAACGACGACGATATGCCGGATCGCGCCGGCGATCGCAGCAAGGGCTACTACAGCTACGACGTCGGCGACTGGCACTTCATCGCTCTCAACACGATGTCGGGGGGGAGCATCTCATCGGCGCAGCTGACCTGGCTCAGCAACGATCTGGCGGCGAACACCAAGCCCTGCACCGCGGCCTACTTCCATCATCCCTTGATCAGCCGCGGCCATTACGGCAACGACGACGACGTCAAGCCGATCTACGAGCGGCTGTACGCGGCCAAGGCCGACCTGGTGCTGGTCGGCCACGACCACAACTACCAGCGCTACGGCAAGATGGACGGCACCCGCACGGCCAAGAGCGACGGCCTGCGCCAGGTGCTGATCGGCACCGGCGGCCGCGACCTGTACGACCTGAGCGGCACCCACGCCTTGCTGGAAAAAAGCCAGGACCATACCTTCGGCGTGCTCAAGCTGACCCTGACCGCGAGCGGCTACACCGGCGATTTCGTCCCGGTCGCCGGCAAGACCTGGACCGACAACTTCACCGGCACCTGCAACAAGGCCTCGGGCGGGAACGTGCCGCCGGTGGCGAACTTCAGCGCCGCGACCAACGGCCTCACCGCCAACTTCAGCGACGGTTCCACCGACGCCGACGGCAGCATCGTGTCGCGCGCCTGGGCGTTCGGCGACGGCGCCACCTCCACCGCGACCAACCCCAGCCACGCCTACACGAGTGCCGGCACCTACACGGTATCGCTGACCGTAACCGACAACGGCGGCGCCACCCACACCGCGAGCAAGCCGGTGACCGTGACCACGCCCGGCAACGCCAACCCGGTCGCGGCGTTCACCTTCTCAACCTCGAACCTGACCGCCAGCTTCACCGATGCGTCCACCGACTCCGACGGCAGCATCGTTACGCGCGAATGGAACTTCGGCGACGGCGTCACCTCGACCACCGCCAGCCCCTCGCATACCTACGCGGCCGCGGGCACTTTCAACGTGACCCTCAAGGTGACCGACGACGACGGCGCCAGCCATTCGGTCACCAAGGCGGTGACGGTGTCCGAGCCGCCCAGCGGCAACGCCCTGGTCAACGGCGTGCCGGTGACCGGTATCGCCGGGGCCAAGGACAGCCAGCGGTTCTGGACCCTGCAAGTGCCGGCCGGAGCGAGCAACCTGCGCTTCGCGACCTCCGGCGGCAGCGGCGATGCGGATCTGTTCGTGCGCTTCGGCGCGGCGCCCACGACCTCGGTGTTCGACTGCAAGTCCGAGAGCGACAGCAACACCGAAACCTGCGCCATCGCCAACGTCCAGGCCGGGACGTACCACGTGATGGTCCTGGGCTACAGCGCCTACTCCGGCCTGAGCCTGACCGGCAGCTACACGGCCGGTTCCTCGGGCGGCAGGGTGTGGAGCAACGGCGGCCTGAGCACCGGCGCCAGCGCCAAGGACGGCACCGCCGCGCCGACCGGAACGACCTGGAGCGAGGTGCAGAACAACGACGGCAACACCGCCGAGAGCAATACCAACACCGGCTATGCGGTCAGCAACGCGACCTATCGCCTGGCCGACGATTTCGTCGTGCCCAGCGGACAGAGCTGGACCCTGTCCTCGGTCGATGTCTACGCCTACAAGTCCGGCTCCACCGGCTCGACCTCGCCGTTCACCGCCGGCGTGCTGCAGGTCTGGCGCGGCCGTCCGGGCGACTCGGGCAGCGCCTTGCTGTGCGGCAGCACCGGCAGCAACGTGCTGGCCTCTTCGACCGAGGCCAAGCTGTACCGCATCGGCAACAGCCTGTATCCCTCGCCGGGCGTGGACCCGGTCACCACCCGCAAGGTCTGGCGCAATCGCCTGAGCATGCCTGCGGCCTGCGCGGGGGCCGGCTTCTTCACCGCCGGCAGCTACTGGCTGGTGTGGGGCAGTACCGACAGCAGCGCCGGCGCGCACTTCGCGCCGCCGGTAACCGTGGTCGGTGCGCGCGGCCGCAGCGGCGCCAACGCGCGCCAGTACAACGTCGATACGTCCAGCTGGAGTTCGCTGATCGACGTCGGCACGCCCTCGTCGGCGCCCGACGTGGCCCAGGAGCTGCCGTTCGACCTCAACGGCACGGTGCAGTAAACCCGCGCGGCGGGCCGCCGGCTTCGGCGGCCCGCCGCCTTGTCGACAATCGGCGCTGGCGCTGCGAGTCGCGGCCAGCGCCGTCAACGGACTGCAGGCATGAACCTGGATATGCATCGCATCGTCGCCGCCGCGTTGATCGCCGCGGCTTGTTGTTCGGCCGGCTGCGACCGGCCGGCGGGTACGCCCGAGGCCGCTCGGGCCGCGCCCGGAGCGCACGGCGCCGGCGGCGAGAACGCGCCGATCGCGACCGACGTGGCCATTCGTGGGGTCGAACTCGGTCCGGCCCGTGCCCGACCGCAGACCGCGTCCTCGCCGCGCAATCGCTTCGTCCCGGGCGATACCGTGGTCGCGACCATACGAACCGCCACCCGCGACGCGCAGACCCGCGTGCCTGGGCGGTTGAGCGTGCGCTGGTTCGATCCGGCCGGGCGGGTGTTCAACCAGGAAGCGCGCACGCCGGCGTTTCATGGCGAGGGCTTCTACGATTTCCGCGTCGCCGAGCCGGCGGGCTGGAAGCCCGGGACCTACCGGGTGGAAGTGTCGCTGGACGGCGCGCGGCCGGTAGTGCGGGCGTTCGTGGTTTCCTAGCCGACTGCCGGTCGCGGCGCCGACGCGGGCCAGCCCGATCAACTCGTCGTCTTCGCGGTCCTCGTCGTCGCCCTGGTCGTCGTTTTCTTCGTCGTCGTTCTCGCGACTTCGGCGGAAGCCGCGTGGCGCCTGCCTGGGCCGAGCCGGCGGCACAAGCCGCGGGACGTGGTGCCGGCGGCTGCGGTACGGGCGCTGCATGCGGAGCTCTCCGGGCGATGCGGTCGTTGAGCTGAGCGCCGGTGGGCGACGCCTGTGAACGCCGATCGTCGGATCGTCCGGCGCGGCCTGGCCGCAGGCGCGGCAGCGCGACGTTGGCACAAGCGTATGCAGGCGGCGCGTCGGCGGCGGATTTGCCGATCAGGCAAGCGATCAGCGGTATCGGAAAACCGCGGCCGTCGCGGCAAAGCCGTTTGCGTCCGTCGCAGGCGGGCAGTCTGCGGCGGACCGTGGCCGCAGATACCGACGCGCTTATCTGCTACCGGCGGCGCGAAACGCGGGCCGGATCGGTGCGAGTCTCGCGCCTGCGACCGTGCACGGCGGCCGCAGCGGTCGGACGGCCGCCGCCGGGCCGCGATCCGAACAGCGATCCGAACAGCGATCCGAACAGCGATCCAAGCAGCGATCCAACCAGGGGGAGGCGTCGCGATGAAGGTGTCCGGTTTCAACGTCGATCCGCGACGGCGCTACGACGGCCCCGAGTTCATGGAGTACTGCATCAGCGAGAAGGCCTATCTTCCCGCCGACCGCGACCGCACCCCCTGCATCACCTGCCCGCTGGGGCAGTTGTGCGAGGCCGGCTTCCACGAGCAGGTGCGATTGGTGACCAGCGGGCAGAATCCGTCGCTGACCGAATGCAAGGTGTTTGCGGACGAAGCCCTGACCCGCGACGGCCTGCTCGCCGACTTGTCGGCGGATCAACGGGCTTTCGTATTGCGCCACGTGTTCGATACCGAAGAGGAGAGCCGAAATGACTGACAAGGTCGCCGCTTCCCAACTGGAAGCGAAGAAGCAGCTGGCGGTGAAAGCCGAGAAGCTCAGCGCGGTGCAATTGGAGGCCAAGAAACAGCTGGCCAACAAGGCCGACCTGGTGGTCAAGCAGCAGCTCGAGTCGAAGAAGCAGCTGGCGAAGAAGACCGATCTGGTCGGCAAGCAGCAGCTCGAGGCCAAGAAGCAGTTGTCGGAGAAGACGGCGATCGTGGCCAAGCAGCAACTGGCGGCGAAGAAGAGCGCCGGCTGAACCTCGCCGGCACAGCCGCCGGACGTCGCGATCCGCACCGTTCCAACGGCGGACGCGCGCAAGCGAGCGTCGCTGCGGCGGCGCCAGCGCATCTTGGTGCGGCCGCCGGCCCGGTACGCTGCGGGCGGCAGGCCCAGGTTTGCCAGCGCGGCGACGGATCCCGCGCTGCGCCGGGACGACGCAGCCGCTGCCGCGGTGCAGGCCCGATAGGAACAGCGGGTTCGCTGGCGCGAGCGATCCGCAAGGGCGCGTGGTGCGAGCGCCCCCATCCTCGCTTCATTCCCCACTTGACGTAGACAGACCTGTCTGTACACTGCGTCCATGCCTGCTGCCCCCGCCCCCGCCGACTCCCCGCGCGAACGCATTCTCCAGGCTGCCTCGGCGCTGTTCTACGCCCAGGGCATCCACGCGGTCGGGGTGGACCTGATCATTGCTCGCTCCGGCGTGGCCAAGGCCAGCTTCTACAAGCACTTCCCGTCCAAGAGCGACCTGGTCGCGGCGATCCTGACCCAGCGCGGCGAGGACTGGCGGCGCTGGCTGGCGCAGGCGGTGGAACGCCTGAGCGAGCGGCCGCAGGACCGGCCGCTGGCGGTGTTCGATGCTCTGGCCGAGCGATTCGGCCGGGACGATTTCCGCGGCTGCCTGTTCATCAATTCGATGGTCGAGCTGGCCGACCGCCGCCACGCCGGGCACCTCATCGCCGACGATCACAAGCGGCGCGTCACCGAGTACCTGCGCGGCCTGCTGGCCGAGGCCGGCGTCGATCGGGCAGCGCTGCTGGCGGAGCAATGGATGTTGTTGGTCGACGGCGCCATCGTCACCGCGCTGCGTACCGGCTCGGCCGCGCCCGCGGCCTCGGCGCAGGCGATCGCCGCGATGTTGTTGCAGCACGCCCAGCCAGTCGTCCGCCGTCGCCGCAGGCCGGCGCAGCCCGGCGACGCCTGACCTCCTTCGGTTCTCCCCCCTCCTCAGATCTTTCAGGACTAAGCCATGACTTCTTGGTTGAAGCGGTTTTCGCTCGCGCTCGCCCTGTGCGGCGCGTTTTCGTCGGCGCCGGCGGCCGAAGCGGCGCAACAGCTGCGCTTGTACGCGATCGATTGCGGCCGCGCCCAGTTCGACGACCTGGCCCCGTTCGCCGACACCGGCGAGTACGAAGGCCATCCGGGCACGCTGATGGCGTCGTGCTTCCTGATCCGCCATCCCCAGGGCGACCTGCTGTGGGATGCCGGCCTCGGCGACCAGCACGCCGGTTCGCCCGAGGGCGTGCGCCTGCCGCTGTTCCGCGCCGTCGTCTCCAAGACCGCCGCCTCGCAGTTGCAGCAACTGGGCCTAAGCTTCGACGACATCGACTATTTCGCGTTCTCGCACGGCCACGGCGACCACCTCGGCAACGCCAACCGGCTGCAGAACGCGACCTGGATCGTCAACCGCAAGGAACTGGAATGGCTCAACGCCACCCCGGCGCCGGCGCGCACCAACCTCAAGCTGATCCAGGCCCGGCAGGAGGCCAAGACCGTGCTGATCGACGGCGACCACGACGTGTTCGGCGACGGCTCGGTGCGGATCTTCAAGGCGCCCGGGCATTCGCCGGGCCACCAGGTGTTGTTGGTCAAGCTGCCGCGCAGCGGCGCGGTGATGCTGTCGGGCGATCTCTTCCATTCGCACGAGAACCGCAAGCATCGCCGCATGCCGGTGTTCAACGTCAGCCGCAGCGACACCCTGGCCTCGATCGAGCGCGTCGAAGGCCTGCTTCGCCACCACCGCGCCCGCCTGGTGATCCAGCACTCGACCGAGGACTTCGCCAAGCTGCCGGTGCTGCCGGCCTACCTGGACTGATCGGCGTCTGGCTTATCGGCGGCGGCGCGGTGTCGTATCCTGGCGCCCTTTCACACACCGGAGCGATGCGCGTGGAGTTCGAGACGATCGGAGAAGTGGTGCAGGTCGACCAGGTGGCGGACGTCAATCAGCGCCTGCAGGACGGTTGGGTCATCCTCGCGATCGGCACCGGCCAGCGTCCGGGCGGCGAGCCGTGGATCCAGTACGTGATGGGCCTGCCGTACGA
Source organism: Lysobacter sp. Soil_C_15 (assembly GCF_057657315.1). Lineage (NCBI taxonomy): Bacteria > Pseudomonadati > Pseudomonadota > Gammaproteobacteria > Lysobacterales > Lysobacteraceae > Lysobacter > Lysobacter sp. Soil_C_15. The sequence continues at coordinate 359,081 of NZ_JBDGIR010000001.1, read as the reverse complement.
GGACGAAGACGAGGAAGAGGAAGAAGAGGGCGAGGACGACTGAGTCGCCGGACCGCTCGGAATTCCGTCGGGGCGGCCGGTACGACCGGCCGCTTTCTCGTTGGACAGCGGTCGTGCCGCTTATCGGCTACGCCGAAACTCGCCTTGGATTGGTGATCGCCGCTGCGATCCGCCGCGCCTGCGCGTATGCCGTTTCATTCGCGAGCGGACGAGGCATCGGTTGCGCGATGTCGCGACAGGCGTTCGGGCCAGTCGCGCCACAACTGCACGCGACCCAGCGAATCGTGGAAACCACGCGCCGACCTGCCAGCGGATACGGCGCGCGGCGAGGCGTCGCCCGGCGGCAGACGAGGCCTGCGACACCGGCGCGGCGGCGTGTCGCGACGCGCTTGCTAAGCTCGCGCGGCTGCGTTCGCTCCGCCTCGTGCTGCGACTGCGCAGACCACCGCCCACCCAGGAGAACGCCCTTGAAGCCGTCGCCGTTGGCCGTACTGCTGATGTCGCTGCTCGTCTGCACCCCCGCCGTCGCCGGGTCGGCGGCCGCCGACCCGGCGCCGATCCCGGTGGAATACGCCGATCCGGGCCGCCCGATCGATCTTCCCGACCGGCGCCTGAACTTGCGTTGCTACGGCGGCCGCGGGCCGAAGGTGGTGGTGCTGGAGGCGGGCAGCAACGCCGATTCCACGACCTGGTACCGGGTGGTGCCCTTGCTGCGGGGCGCGGCGCGGGTCTGCGCCTACGACCGCGCCGGCTATGGCTTCAGCAACGAGGGGCCGATGCCGCGCGATCTGGACGCCGCCGTCGCCGATCTGCACATGGTGGTGCGGGCCAGCGCCGGCGCCGGTTCGGCGGTGCTGGTCGGGCATTCGCTGGGCAGCAACATCGTCCGCCGCTATGCGCAGGCGCATCCGGAGCGGGTCGCCGGGTTGGTGTTGCTCGACCCGCCGGAGCAGGGCGCGGCGCCGGCCATGCCGGCGCAATGGAAGCGACAGGACGCGGCGTTGAGCGCACGCCGCGATGCGCTGCTGGCCGCCTGCGAGAGCGCCGCCGAAGCCGGCCGCTTGGGCACGCCCGAGCCGGCGACCCAGAGCTGCCTGCGCGCCCCGCCGCCGTGGATGGGCGAAGCGGTGGCCGACGCCGTCCGCAGCAACAAACTCAAGCCCGGTTACTGGCGCACCCTGCGCTCGGAGCTGGAGTCCAACCGCGTCGTGTTCGCCGCGCCGGTATCGGCCGACGAAAGCTACGGTGCGATTCCGTTGCGGCTGCTGGTCGCCGACGCCGCTTACCCGGGGGCGACGGAGGAAGCGCGCGCGGTCTTGCAGCGGGCGCGCGCGCAAACCCACCAGCGCATCCTCGCCGCGTCCAGCGCCAGCCGACGGGTGGACCTGCCCGGCAGTTCCCACGAGGTGCCGCTGGACCGTCCGCAAGCCGTGGCCGACGCGGTGCGCGAGCTGCTGCGCGCCCCGCGCCGGCCGGCGCCGCCGGCCGAAGCGCGCTGATCCGATCGCGGTCGCGGCGATAGCGTCGACCCGTTCACGCCGGAGTCTGCGGCCTGGGTCGGCTCCCCACGCCGTCGCTCGGGCCGCGACCGCGCGCGTGTACATTGTCCGGCCGCGCCTGCCGTCGTTGGCCGGCGCGGCGCGGATTTCGCGTAAGGGCGAACGTAAAACGACCGGCCAACCAGGAGCGACGCCATGGGATACCAATTCGAGACCAAGACCCTGAGCAGCGGCGAGCAGGTGCGCCTGGTCAGCTGGGACGACCTGGCGCCGACCCAGCACGGCCACGGCCTGCATGCCAAACCGTGGACCGCGGCCAATACCCGTTCGAGCATCGGCTTCTACGACTCGACCGTGGAGTACATGCGCAACGACTGGGCGCTGGAGCACATGCAGCCGCAGCAAGCCACCCTGCCCGGCATCGGCAGCGTGTTGCTCTACCACCATGCCGACAGCAACAGCTGGCACAGCACCGATGCGCTGGACATCGACCACGTCAGCCAGTGGCGCGAGCATTTCGACACCCTCGGCGTGGCCAACCATGCCGATGCGCACATGGCCTACAACGACGTCGACAACCTGCGCATGCTGCCGTCGGTGATCAACCGCGCCCGCGACAGCGCCGACCACGTACTGCGCCACTACGGCGCCGATTCGACGCAGTGGAAGACCTGGGTCGAGGAGCGTTTCGGCTTCGATCCCGACGCCGATCGTCCCGGGTTCGATCCCGATCGCGACCAGGCCCGGCGCACCCAGGCCACTCTGGGCCAGTCCTGGTCGCCGGACGACGGCCGCAAAGGCCTGAGCTTCGACAGCAAGGTGCTCGGCCAGTGGTTCGAGGCCGAGCTGGGCCGTTCCTACGCCGGCAGCGTGAACCTGACCAACCAGGCCGGCGACGTGCAAACGGTGCCCTTGTTCCGCTGCGCCGCCTCGGGCCAGCTGTGCACCCGCGACGCGCTGGACATCGACCACAAATTCCCGTTCGAGCTGCTGTCGCAGGAGATGCTCAAGCACGCGCCCAACGGTTCGCTGAGCAAGGCCGACGCCCTGGACGCCTACAACGACGTGTCCAACCTGCGCCTGGTCAGCCGCAGCACCAACAGCTCGCACGAATTCGAAGTGGACCTGCGCAACGAGTACCGCGATTTCGAGGAAGCGGAAGTCCCGGGCGAGTTCGACGACTTTCTCGATCAGGACACGATGGACGAGGAACTGCCCACCGCTGTGGCCCAGCAGGCGCGCGAGCTGGGCTTGAACTATCGACCGATGCCGTGGCTGAACGAGGACGGCCATCCGCTTAAAGCGCAGTACGACGATGTCCTCGGCAAGCTCGGCCAGACCGACTTCGGCCGCAACATGAGCGGCGAGCAGCGCCAGAACGCGGCCGGCGCGCTGGTGGTCGCGGCGCAGCAGGGGAACTTGGGTTCGGTCGACTCGGTGGCGCAGAGCGTCGACGGCCAGACCCTGTTCGCGGTGCACGGCTCGCAGCAGCATCCGCTCGGCCTGGCGCACGTGCCCAAGCAGGAGGCGATGGGCCAGTCGGTCGGCATCAGCACGTTCAAGCTGGAGGAACTGCCGCAGCCGCAGGCCCAGGTCCACAACGCGCAGCAGCAACAGCAGCAGAACGCGCGCACGATGATGCAGTAAGCGCCGATGGTCATGCTGTGTGTGGCCGGATGGTCGCGCACGGCGCATGCGCACGAGCGAATGCTCGAAACGGTGCGCGCGGTCGTCTTCCCGACACCGTAGCGAACGCTCGCGCTGGCTAGAATCCGGGTTCCCCCGGCCTTGCGCTGCGTCCGGCGCAAGGCCCCACCGCTAGTACGCCCGCAAGGACCCCGCGACATGCACCTCTCAGGATTGCGAAGCACCGGCGCGCTCGCGCTGGTATTGGCCGCCTGCGGCCTCAACGGAGCGCAGGCGCAGACCGGCACGCTCGGCCGCGTCTTCCACGCTTACGACAACAGCCGCTACCAGGACGTCGACCTGGTCGGCGAGGCCGGTCTGGTCAAATCCAACATCGTCTACCAGGCGCGGGAATGGGCCGATTGCACCGTAATCGACAAGCTGCCGCGCCAGGCCGCGTTCAAGGCCGCGGTGGCGGCGGCCGCGGACAAACACCCCGGCCCGATCGTGCTCGATTTCGAGAACATCTGGATCAAGAACGTCGACCCGGCCAAGGCCCATCTGCGCTACCGGATCTGGCGCCAGTTGTTCCTGTGGGCGCGCCAGGCCGCGCCGGGACGGATGATCGGCGCCTACGACCTGCTCGGCCCGAACAGCGACCAGTATCTGGACTGCGCGCGCGACCTGGCCCAGTACCAGGACGGTTTCTTTCCGCATCTGTACACCGCGACCGCCTTGGACCAGGCGACCTGGGAGCGCCGGCTCGACAACCGGGTCGCTTCGGCGCGCAACGTCGATTCGAGCAAGCCGTTGATTCCCTACGTCCGGCCGCAATACGAAGCGACCTGCGGCCAGAATCCGAACCCGGCCTATCTGCCGGCCGATCGCTGGCGCCGCCAGCTCGACCAGCTCGGCGCCAAGGCTGGCGGCTTCGTGGTCTGGAGTCCGGTGCAGTGTTCGCAGACCGTGGGCAGCAATCGCGCCTGGGTCGCCGAGACCGTCGACTTCATGCGCGATCTCAATGCGGCCTCGACGGCGGCGACGCGCGACGCCTCGGCTTGGAGCGGTACGGCGCCGGCGCCGCCGCTGCCGGCATGCGCAACGACTCCCGGCCTGAGCGCGCCGGTGCGCACGCCGCAACCGGCGCCGGCCGCGGCCGCGGCGGAAGAGCCGGATTGCGACGAACTGCCGCCGCTGTAGCCGCGCCGCTCAGGCGGCCTTGAGCCGATTTTTCTCCCGGCTCAGGGCCGCGTCCGCGCGCAGGAACACCGCGCCGGGAGCCTCCTGCGCGCTGCTCGCCGCGGCGCTGCCGACCAGCACGGTCAGGCCTTGGCCGCGCTGGCGTTCGACGGTGCGCCGCAAGGCGTCGACCCGCGCCTCGACGTCGCCGCCGCTCAGGGTAGCGACGAATTCGGGGCTGGAGGTGACCCGGTCGATATGGTCGCCGAACTCGGGCCGCAGGCAGTGCTCCAGGGCCAGGCCCAGCGCCTGCATCGCTTTCTCGGTCGCGCGTTCGCCCAGGCGCGCAATGGTGCCGGCGTAGTCCTGCAGTTCCAGGATCGCGACGGTATAGGGTTCGGCCGGGGCCGCGACCGGCGCGGTCTGTTTGGTGGCCGCTGCGGCCGCCGCCGCGGCCGGCTTGGCCAGCAGCGCGCCGACCTCGGCCTGGTGCTCGCGGGCATGGGCGTCGATCAGTTCCATCGCGATCCGCGACAGCGACTTCAACGCCTGGCGCTGGCGCGGATCGAGTTCGCGCGGTTCGCTGTCGAGCACGCAGACCGTGCCGATCGCCACGCCCTCGTCGGTGACCAGCGGCGCGCCGGCGTAGAAGCGGGCGATCTCGTTCTCCACCAGCGGCAGGTTGGCGAAGCGCGGATCGCGGGCCAGGTCCGGCACTTCCAGCAACTGGTCCGGACTGCGGATCGCATGATCGCAGACCGCGACGCTGCGCGCGGTCTCGCTCTCGTCCAGGCCGACCCGGGCCTTGAACCATTGCCGGTCGCGGTCGACCAGCGAGACCAGGGCGATCGGCGTGTCGCAGACGGTGGCGGCCAGTTTGACCAGGTCGTCGTAGACCGGTTCGGGCAGGCTGTCGACGATGCGCAGCCGGTCGAGCGCGCGCTGGCGTTCGCTCTCCGGAATCGCGTTGGACGGGGTGGCGGCGGTACGGCTGGCGGCGGTGGGCATGGGCAACCGAGGAAGAGGCGAGCGCGCGGCCCGCGGACGAGTTCAGTGATCGCCGATCCGCCGTTAGCGAAAAGTGAATCAGTCGTACAGCGAACGCTAGGCACGGCGTTCGATGAGACCCGCCGGCTCACGTCGTCGCGCGCGGCATGCGTATCGAGCGGCTCGAGCGCGCATGGCGCGTCCCGGCGGAGGCGCCGGCGCAATTTGCGGCGGACCGGGACGCAATCCGCGCCGCCGTCGCGCACGAAACATGCCGCACGCAACGGACAGGGTGCGGCCGGGGCGCCTGCGGGTATCGTTTGGCGCTACTTGTCGCGGCCAGGCTTCGCGGCGGCGCCGGCCTTGCTAAGGTCGGGGCGTCCTTCTCACGGAGTCGCCGATCATGGCCGGGGGCAGTCAGGAACTGGAGGGCTTCGTCCGCGAAGCCCTGATGCGCGGGCAAAGCAAGCAGGCCACCGCGCAGGCCTTGGCCGCGGCGGGCTGGAGCGCCGAACAGACCCGCGGCGCGCTGGAGGCCTATGCCGACGTCGGCTTCGTCCTGCCGGTGCCCAAGCCGCGCGCTTCGCTGTCGGCGCGCGAGGCCTTCGCCTATCTGGTGCTGTTCTCGACCCTGTACCTGGTCGCCTGCAGCCTCGGCAGCCTATGGTTCGATTTCATCAACCTGGCCTGGCCGGACGCGGTCGACGATTTCGGCTATTGGCGGCGCAGCATCGACGACTCGCTGCGCTGGTCGGTATCGGCGCTGAGCATCGGTTTCCCGGTGTTCGCCTTCGTCTGCCATCGGGTCGCCCGCGACGTCGCCCGCCATCCGATCAAGCGGCTGTCGCCGGTGCGGCGCTGGCTGACCTACCTGACCCTGTTCCTCGCCGCGGCCGTGCTGGTCGGCGACATGACGGTGCTGGTCTACAACCTGCTCGGCGGCGAGATCAGCTTGCGCTTCGCGATGAAATCGCTGGCGGTCGGCGCGATCGCCGGGACCATCTTCGGTTACTACCTGTGGGATCTGCGTCGAGAGGAGAATCAGGCATGAGCGCGCCGGTCGGACGTTGGCTGTTGATGGTCGTCGGCGCCGCGGTGGCCGCCTCGTGCATCGCCGCAGTGGCGATCATGGGCGGGCCGGAGGCGCAGCGCGACCTGCGCCTGGACCAGAGGCGGGCGCACGAGCTGCAGCAGATCAAGCGCGAGCTGCGCGAATACTGGCAGGCCAACAACCGCCTGCCCGGCGACCTGCCGGCGTTGGCGGCGCAGCCCGGCGTGGCCTTGTCGGTGGCCGATCCGGAAACCGCGCAACCCTACGCGTACCAGCCCGGCGCGGCCGGCCGCTACCGGCTGTGCGCGAACTTCGCCACCGACACCGGCGACGAACGCCGCCACGACGCCGGCCACTACGGCATCCAATCGGATTGGCGCCACCCGGCCGGCCGCCATTGCTACGAGCTGGACGCGGCCAAGCCGGCCGACTGAGCGGCGCGGCCCGGCGAATCCGCTGCAACGGGATTGGCAACTACGCTTGAGATGGGACCAGGTCCGAGCGGCGTGCGGGTTCGCCCGCACCGGCCGGGAGGCTAAAGATTCCGACAGCGCCACCTGCGGATCCGGGTTCAGATCACGATGCGGCCGGCCGCAAGGCCATGCCGCCGCAAAACTTCGTCCCGCCGGCGTCATGGTGCGTCTGGCGCCCGGCGTCTATGCTCGTCGCCGAAACCATTGCCCTGTCCCGAGCCGGAGGTCGCATGCGCGTCGTGTATGCCTTGCTGTGCGTGGCCGGCACGTTGTGGCCGCTGGCGCAGTTCGCGCCATGGCTGGCGGCCCACGGCCTGGACTTGCCGCTGATGTTTCGGCAGGCGGCCGCCAACCCGATCGCCGCGTTCGCCTGGAGCGACGTGCTGGTGTCCGGCGTGGCGGTGGTCGCGCTGATCCTGGCCGAAGGCCGGCGCCTGGGCATGCGCCGATGGTGGCTGCCCCTGCTCGGGCTCGGCGTCGGCGTGTCGCTGGCGCTGCCCTGGTTCCTGCTGTTGCGCGAACGGCATCTGGCGGCGAGAAGCGGCGATGGCCGAGTTTGAAGTCAGCCGCCTGCTCGACACCGCCAGCGTCTCGGTGCGCAACGTCCGCTGCCGCGGCGAGTGCCGGCATCGCAGCGCCGAGGAGTGCGCGTCGGCCACGCACCTGGTGTTTCCCTATCGCGGCCTGTATCTGCGCCACGTCGGCAGCGATCAGTCGGTGGCCGACGCCAACCACGCCTTGTTGTTCAACGCCGGCGAGGGCTATCAGGTCAGTCATCCGGTCAGCGGCGGCGACGCCAGCCTGGTGCTGGCGATATCGCAACCCTTGCTGCGCGAACTGGCGCCGGCGGGCCTGTTGCAGGCGCGCGACGGGCTCGCGTTCCGGCGCCAGACGCTGCAGATCGATCCGCGCGCCCAGGCCCTGGTCGCCCTGCTGCGCCACCGCCTGGAGCACGGCCATATCGAACCGCTGGAGGCCGAAAGCCTGGCCCTGACCCTGGTCTGCCGCACCCTGGGGCCGCGCTCGACCCACAACGGCGGCGGCGGGCCGGCGCGGCGGCGCCTGGTGGACCGGGTCAAGGTGTTGCTCGCCAGCGACCTGGGCCGGCGTTGGAGCCTGGACGAAATCGCCGCGGAGATCGGCGGTTCGGCGGTATACCTGACCCAGGCTTTCCAGCAGGTCGAGGGCGTGCCCTTGTACCGCTACCACCTGCGCTTGAGGCTGGCGCGGGCACTGGACCTGGTCGCCGATGCGCCGGACATGTCGGCGCTGGCCCAGGACCTGGGCTTCTCCAGCCACAGCCATTTCGCCGCCGCCTTCAAGCAGGCCTACGGGCGCAGCCCGAGCGCGTTCCGCCAGACCGCGCGCGCCAAGAGCGGCTGAGCGCGCCGGTCGCCGCCCGGCCGCCGCGACGATCGCTAAAGATTCCGACAGCGCCGCCGGCGCGCCGATGGTCTTCTGTGTTAGCCCGATCGACGGGCGAGAACCGGAGAGCATCATGAACGAGAAGACTTGCGCGGCCTGCGACTATCCGCTGGACGAGAACGCGATCGAAGTGCGGATCGGCGGCGAAACGGTCGAGGTCTGCTGCGAAGAATGCGCGCAGAAACTGCGCGAAGCGCAGGCGCAGCCGTGAGCGGCGCCGATTTCTTCGCCGCGCGCCGGACGGTGGCGACGCCGTCCGGCGAGATCGGCTACGTCGAGCGCGGCAGCGGCCCGGTGGCCTTGTTCGTCCACGGCGTGCTGCTCAACGGCTACCTGTGGCGGCATCAGCTCGACGAGCTGAGCGCGGTGCGCCGCTGCATCGCCCCGGACCTGCTCGGCCACGGCTACACCGAGGCCGCGCCCGGCCAGGATCTGTCGGTGACCGCGAACGCGCACATGCTGGCGCAGTTCCTCGACGCGCTCGGCATCGAACGGGTCGACCTGGTCGGCAACGACAGCGGCGGCGGCATCTGCCAGATCTTCGCCGCCTTGTATCCGCAGCGCCTGCGCAGCCTGACCCTGAGCAACTGCGATGCGCACGACAACTGGCCGCCGCAAGCGTTCCAGCCGTTCGTGGCGATGGTCGCCGCCGGCGGCTTAGGCCAGACCCTGGCCGCGATGCTGGCCGACAAAGACGTATTCCGCTCGCCGCAGGCGCTGGGGCCGGCTTACGAGCGGCCGCAGCGGGTCGAAGACGACACCATCGAGACCTATCTGCGCCCGTTCCTGAGCTCGCCGCGAAGGCTGGGCGAACTGGAGCGCTTCGTCGGCGCGTTCGACTGCCGCCACACCCTGGCGATCGAGGACGGCCTGCGCCGGCTGCGGGCGCCGACCCTGATCGCCTGGGGCAGCGACGATGTGTATTTCCCGCTGCAATGGTCGCATTGGCTGCAGCAGACCATTCCCGGCACCCGGCGCCGGGTCGAGTTCGACGGGGCGCGGATCTTCTTTCCCGAAGAGCGTCCGGCCGAGTTCAACCGCGAACTGCGCGCGCATTGGCACGCCGCCGCGGTGGCGCCGACGCCGGCCGCGGTCGAGGGCGCAACGGCATGAGCGCAACGATCACGGCGCAACCGCGGCGGCGCGGCGCGGCCGAGCCGGCCGCGCCGGTGGCGGTGTACGGCGCCTACGGCCACACCGGCCGCTTCGTCGTCGCCGAGTTGCTGCGGCGCGGCTGGACGCCGCGCCTGTGCGGTCGCGACGCGGCGCGGCTGCGGGCTTTGGCCGCAGAGTTCCCGGATCCGCAGATCGCGGTCGCAGCCACCGACGATGCGGCAGCGTTGGATCGCGCCCTGGCCGGCGCGCAGGCGGTGATCCACTGCGCCGGCCCCTTCCTCGACACCGGGGCGCCGGTGCTGGACGCGGCCCTGCGTGCCGGCATCGGCTACTTCGACCTCTGCGCGGAACAGGCCGCGGTCGCGGCGGCCTACCGGCGCCACGACGAGGCGGTCGCCGCCGGCATCGTCGCGGTGCCGGCGGCGGCGTTCTACGGCGGCCTGGCCGACCTGCTCGCCAGCGCCGCCTGCACCGACTGGAGCGAGATCGACGCGATCGAGATCGCGGTGGCGCTGGATTCCTGGCAGCCGACCTTGGGCACCCGCCTCACCGGCCAACGCAACCAGGTGCCGCGCTGGGTGATCGAGGACGGACGCGAGTCCCTGGTGCCGAATCCGCCGCCGCAGCGCGAATGGCGGTTCCAGGCGCCGTTCGGCACCCAGCCGATGACCCTGCTGCCCTTGTCGGAAGTCGTCACCGTGTCGCGCCATCTGTGCTGCCGGCGATTGCATTCCTATATGAACCTGGCGCCGCTGCAGGACCTGCGCGACCAGGCCACGCCGCCGCCGCGCCCGGCCGACGCCAGCGGACGTTCGGCGCAGCGCTTCGCGGTCGAGGTGCTGATCCGCCGCCGCGGCGAGGAGCGCCGCGCCTGCGCCCAGGGCCGCGACATCTACGCGATCAGCGCGCCGCTGGTGGTGGAGACCATGGAGCAGGCCTTGCGGGGAGCGGGGCGCGGCGTGATCGCGCCGGCGCAGGCCGGCGAGGCCGGCGCGATGCTGGTTGCGCTCGCGGCCGCCGATCCGGACTTCGTCGTCGCGGTCGAAGCCGAAGCGCGCAGCGCAACCGGCGCCGAGGCTTGACCGCCGCGCGCTGCGCACGCGGTCGCAATCCGGCCGCGGCATGACGTTTGTAAGCCAACCGCGCTGCACGGTGAACGCCGTCGCCAAGCGGCGCCGGCGTGGCGGCGCGATATTCGAAACTGTGAGCGCCGCGGATGCGCAGGCCGGCGCGGCGGGTCATGGTGCGCGATGCCGGTCGCGCGGCGTCGCGCGGCCGGCATCGCCTCGCGGCGCTGCGCGCCCCGCGGCGATCCCCCGCCCGACGCCATCCGCAGGAGGAACGATGCAACAGCACCACGCAATATCCGCGCGCGCGTCGCGCCGGCTCGCGGCCGGCGCACTGGTCTGGGCCCTGGCGACGCTGGCGCCCGGCGCCGCGGCCGCGGCCAACCAGGGCAGCGGCTTCTACGTCGACCCGAACTCGAACCCGGCGATCTGGGTCCGCGATCATCCTGCCGACGCGCGCGCCAGCAAGATCCGCAACGCCATCGCGACCAAGCCGATGGGGCGCTGGTTCGGCAACTGGAGCGGCAACATCGGCACCGCGGTGGCGACCTATGTCGACGCCGCGCGCGCGGCCGACAAGCGGCCGATCCTGGTCGCCTACAACATCCCCGGTCGCGACTGCGGCAGCCACTCCGGCGGCGGCGCCGGCAGCCCGGAGGCCTACCGCACCTGGATCTCCAGCTTCGCCTCGGGCATCGGCGACCGCCGCGCGGTGGTGGTGATCGAACCCGACGCCCTGGCCCAGCTCGACTGCCTGGCCGCCGACCAGCGCAGCATCCGCATCGGCCTGCTGCAGTACGCGGCGCGCGAGTTCAAGCTGCGCGCGCCGAACGCGCAGGTGTACCACGACGGCGGCAACGCCACCTGGATCGGCGCCGACGAGATGGCGCGGCGGTTGAACTCGGCCGGGGTGCGCGATATCCGCGGCTTCGCCCTCAACGTGTCCAACTACCACACCACCGCCGCGTCCAACAGTTACGGCGCCGCGGTCGCCGCCTCGCTCAACCGCCAGTTCGGCTACGCCAAGCCGTTCGTGGTCGATACCAGCCGCAACGGCAACGGCTCCAACGGCGAATGGTGCAACCCGGCCGGACGCAAGCTCGGCGCGAGCTCGCAGGCCAGCACCAGCGGCGCGGAGATGCTGCTGTGGCTGAAGGTGCCGGGCGACTCCGACGGCCAATGCGGCATCGCGCCGAATACGCCGGCCGGTACCTTCGCTCCCGAGCTGGCGGTGCGGTTGATCGACGGCTGGTAAGCCGGCGGACCTCAGTCGAGCGTCGCGCAATAGCGGTCCAGTTCGTCGGCATAGGGCAGTTGCGCGCCGACCCGGGTGCAGGTCAACGCCGCGGCGCGCGCGGCGCGTTCCAGCGCAGCGCGCAAGGCCGGGACCGCGTCGCAGGGCAGCGGCGACGGCTCGCCGCCCAGCCAGGCGCGCAGGCCGGGGCAACCGAGCAATCCGTCCAGCAATGCGGCCTGGAAGGTGTCGCCGGCACCGACGGTGTCGGCGACCCGGACCTGCGGCGCGCTCACTTCGATGCGCTGTTCGCGCAGCAGGCCGATCGCGCCGTGCGCGCCGCGGGTGACCACGACCAAGTGCGCGCCGGCGTGCAGCCAGGCTTCGGCCGCAGCCAGCGGCTCGCGCCGCGGATACAGCAGTTGCAGGTCTTCTTCGCTGACCTTGATCAGCTGCGCCAGCGCGCTCCATTCGCCGATGCGTCGGCGCCAGCAGGCCAGATCGGGCTCTACTCCCAGGCGTACGTTCGGATCCAGGCTGAGCGCGCGCCGGCCGCGCTCGCGTCGTGCCAGCGCCAGCAGCGCCGAGCCCGTCGGCTCGACCACCAGCGAGTAAGAACCGAAATGCAGCGCCACGCAGTGGTCCGCCAGGGCCGGCAAATCGGACGCTTGCAGGGCGCGCTCTGCGCCGTCCTGGCCATAGAAGGCATAGGCCGGCACGCCGGCGGCGTCGGCGGCGACCAGGCTCAGCGTGGTCGCCGTGCCGGGTTTGTCGGCACAGGCGCCCGCATCGACGCCTTCGGCAAGGATCGCCGCGCGCAGGCGCGCGCCGAGCGCGTCGGCGGCCAGGCCGGTGAACAGTGCGGCGCGCCGGCCGAGCCTGGTCAGGCCGACGGCGACATTGCAAGGCGAGCCGCCGAGGCGGCCGCGTAGGCGCAGTTCTCCGGGCGAAGCGCCGGACGGATGGCCGTGCTGCGGTGGCGCCGTGGGGTCTGCGTCCTGTGCATGCAGGAACAGATCGAACAAGGCTTCGCCGCACACCAGGACCGAAGCGGCTGAGCGAGGGAACGGACGATGTAAGAGGTTCATGAGGCGATCCGATGCGGAAAAACGTGCGGTGCGTCGGCGACGGCGCGCGCCGCGCAATGGCCGGCGACCGGCCGGCGGACAGGTCAGTCGGCCAGCAGCGGCCGCTCGGCCATCGCCGTGCGCAGGTCGCGGTCGGTGCGGCGCAGCACCGCGTGGGCGCGGCGTTTGCGCGCGTGCAGCTCGGCCATCGCCGGCGAGGGCCGGGTGATGCCGCCCAGGCGCGACATCGCCCGCATCGCCGAAGGGATGTCCGGGTACAGGCCCGCAGCGACCGCGCCGAGCATCGACGCGCCGAGCAGTACCGGTTCGGCAGTGGCGGCCTGGGCGATCGCCAGTCCCGTGGTGTCGGCCATCAGTTGGCGCACCAGCGGGCTGCGGCTGGCGCCGCCGCTGGCGACGATGGTCTCGCCGGCGACGCCGTGGTTGCGCATGCTCTCGATCACTTCGGCCAAGCCGTAACCTAGGCCGCACAGGGTCGCGACGAAAAGCCGTTCGAGCTGGTCGAGATCGCGGTTGAGGTCGAGCCCGGCGACGATCGCGCGCGCGTCGGGGTCGGCGTGCGGCGAGCGGTTGCCGAGGAATTCCGGCAGCACATGCAGCTGCGCCGCCAGCCGTGCGCTGTCGGAGGCGTGGCCGCAGCGCGCCAGCACCTGCGCTTCCAGCCAGCCCAAAGGATCCAGGCCTGCGCGTGCGGCGGCCTGCGCGACGTCGGCGCTGGCCGGATGCGACTGCACCAGGTGGTCGATCGCGGCGCCGGCGGCGGATTGGCCGCCTTCGATCAGCCACAGCCCAGGCAATAACGCCGAGTAGTACGGCCCCCACACGCCCGGAACGAAGCGCGCGTCGCGGCTGCTGGCCATCACGCAGGCCGAGGTGCCCATGATGTAGGCCAGCCGGCTGCAGGCATCGACGTCGGGTTCTGCGTCGCCGCCGCGGCTGCCGAGGGTTCCGATCGCGCCCGCGTGGGCATCGATCAGCGAAGCGCCGACCGCGATGCCGCGCGGCAGGCCGAGTTCGGCCGCGGCCTGGACGGTCAGCCCGCTGCCCAGGGACGTGCCCGGCTCGACGATGCGGCGGCCGATGCGGGCGTGCTCGTGCAGGCTCAGGTCTCCCAGGCCGATCGATTCGAAAAACGCGTCGCTCCAGCGCCGCTCATGGGCCAGGTAGGTCCATTTGCAGGTGACGGTGCAGGTCGAACGCGCGTCGCTACCGGTCGCGCGCAGGCTGAGGAAGTCGGCCAGGTCCAGGAAGTGCCCTGCGCCGTAGTAGCTGGCCGGCGCATGGCGCTTGAGCCAGAGCAGCTTGGGAGTCTGCATTTCCGGCGAGATCTGGCCGCCTACGTAGCGCAGCACGTCGGCGCGGCCGGCGTTGATTTCGCGCGTTTCGGCGCCGGCGCGGTGGTCCATCCAGACCACCACGTTGCGTTGCGGATCGCCGGACGGGCCGGCCGCGAGCGGCCGGCCGCGCGGATCGAGCACCACCAGCGAGCAGGTCGCGTCGAAGCCGATCCCGCGCACCTCGCCGGCAGCGACGCCGCTCTCGCGCACCGCCTCGCGCACGCTGCGCACGCAGGCATCCCAGATGTCATCGGAAGACTGTTCGACAATCTCGCCCGGCTCATGCCAGGTGCGGATCGGATGGCGCGCGGTCGCCAACAGGCGGCCATACGCGTCGAACACGCCGGCGCGCGCGCTGGTCGAACCCACGTCGATGCCGATGACCGCTCCCGCCATGGCCTGGTTCATCGTCCGCGATCACCAGCAAGTGTAGCCGCCGTCGGCCAGGACGATGCTGCCGGTCATCAGGCTGGCGGCGTCGGAGGCCAGGAACAGCACCACCGAGGCGATCTCGTCGACCTCGCCCAGGCGCGCCATCGGCGTGCCGCCGATCCAGGCCTGGTACATCTGCGGCTGCGACTGGACGAAGGCGTTGAGCGGGGTGGCGATGTAGGTCGGCGCGACCGCGTTGACCCGTACCCCGCGCGCGCCCCATTCGGCGGCGAGCGAACGGGTCAAGTGATGCACCGCGGCCTTGGAGGCGTTGTAATAGCTTTGCGCTTGCGGCTTGTTGACGATGAAGCCCGACATCGAGCCGATATTGACGATCGTGCCGCGGCCGGCGGCGAGCATATGCCGGCCGAACTCCCGGCAGCACCAGAAGGTGCCGTTGAGGTTGACGTCGATGACGTTGAGCCAATGTTCGTCGGCGACGTCCTCGGCCGGGGTTTCGCTGCGGGCGATGCCCGCATTGTTGACCAGGATATCGATCCGGCCGTAGCGCGCGACCAACTCGTCGGCGACCGCGCCGACCCGCGCCGAATCGGTTACGTCGACGATGGCGATGTCGGCGTCCAGGCCGATCCGGCGCAGCTCGGTGCGGCCTTCCTCGGCGACCTCGGCGTCGCGATCGGCGATCACGACCCGGGCGCCGGCTTCGGCCAGGGCCTGGACGCAGGCCAGGCCGATCGCGCGGCCGCCGCCGGTGACGACCGCGGTGCGGCCCTCGAGTTTGAACTTTTGCAGGTACATGGCGAATTCCGTGGGGAAGGGTGAGGCGGCGTCAGCTCATCCAGTTGCCGCCGTCGACGTTGAAGGTCTGGGCGACGACGTAGTCGGCGTCGTCGCTGGCCAGGAATACCGCCGCGCCGGCGTGATCTTCCGGGCGGCCCATCCGGCCCAGCGGAACGGCCTGGCCGACCAGACGTTTCTTCTCGCCGGGACGGCGGCCTTCGTAGCGCGCGAACAAGGCGTCGACTTCGTCCCACATCGGCGTGTCGACCACGCCCGGGGCGATGCCGTTGACGTGGATGCCGTGCCGGATCAGGTCCAGGCCGGCCGACTGGGTCAGGCTGATCACCGCGGCCTTGCTGGCGCAGTACACCGAGACCAGCGCTTCGCCGCGGCGTCCGGCCTGCGAGGCTATGTTGACGATGCGTCCGCCGCGGCCGCGATCGATCATGTGCCGGGCGACGGTCTGCAAAGTGAAGAACAAGCCTTTGGCGTTGACCGCGAAGACCCGGTCCCAGCTGCTTTCGCTGACCTCGACCACCGGCGCCATGTCGAACACGGCGGCGTTGTTGACCAGGATGTCGATGCCGCCGTAGCGCTCGGCCACCAGTTGCACCATGGCGTTGATCGACCATTGTCGGGTCACGTCCAGCGACACCGCCATCGTCTGTTCGCCGTGCTGGCGGGCCAGGCGCTCGGCCTCGCGCAGGTCGACGTCGGCGATGGCGACCCGGGCGCCTTCGGCGAGGTAGCGTTCGACGATCGCGCGGCCGATGCCGCGCGCGCCGCCGGTGACCACGGCGATCTTTCCTTCCAGCTTCATGCGCGTACCGCCTCCCCGGCGGCGTCGAAACGATGCAGGCGTTGCGGATCCGGGCGCAGCACCACCGATTCGCCGGCGCAGATGCCCAAATGGCCCGGTGTGCGCGCGCTGAGCGCGCCCAACCCCGGCACGTCGACGTAAAGGAAAGTGTCGCTGCCCAGGTGTTCGGCCAGGGTCACGGTGCCGGACCAGCCGTCGCCGTCGCGCGACACGGCGATGTGCTCGGGGCGCACGCCGAGCGTGTCGGCGCCGTGCGTCGCGGCGGCGATGCCGGCGACGAAGTTCATCTTCGGCGAGCCGATGAAGCCGGCCACGAACAGGTTGCGCGGCCGCTCGTACAGTTCCAGCGGCGTGCCGACCTGCTCGATCCGGCCGGCGTTGAGCACCACGATCTTGTCGGCCATGGTCATGGCCTCGACTTGGTCGTGGGTGACGTAGACGGCGGTGGTGCCGAGGCTGCGCTGTAGCCGGATCAGCTCCATCCGCATCTGCACCCGCAGCGCGGCGTCGAGGTTGGACAGCGGCTCGTCGAACAGGAAGGCCTTGGGTTCGCGCACGATCGCGCGGCCGATCGCCACGCGCTGGCGCTGGCCGCCGGACAGCTGTCCGGGGCGACGGTCGAGGTAGCCGCTGAGGTCGAGAACGCCGGCCGCGCTCTGTACCCGGCGTTCGATCTCCGCCTTGGGCAGGCCGGCCATCTTCAAGCCGAAGGCGATGTTGTTGCGCACGTTCATGTGCGGATACAGAGCGTAGGATTGGAACACCATCGACAGTCCGCGCTTGGCCGGCGCGGCGCGGGTGACGTCCTGGCCGTCGATCAGGATGCGGCCCTCGCTGACGTCCTCTAGCCCGGCGATCAGGCGCAGCAGGGTGGTCTTGCCGCAGCCGGAGGGACCGACGAAGACCACGAACGAACCGTCCTCGATGTCGAGGTCGGCGCCGTGGATGATGGTCGCTGCGTCGAAACGCTTGCGTACCGCTTGCAGGGTGATGCGTCCCATGGGAGCTCTCTTGCGAAGTTGGGGGCGCGCGGTCTACTTCACCGCGCCGAAGGTCAGCCCGCGCACCAGCTGCTTCTGGCAGAACCAGCCCAGCACCAGGATCGGCGCGATGGTCAGGGTCGAAGCGGCGGAGAGCTTGGCCCAGAACAGGCCTTCGGGGCTGGAGTAGGAGGCGATGAACGAGGTCAGCGGAGCCGCCTGCGAGGACGACAGGTTCAAGGACCAGAAGGCCTCGTTCCAGGCCAGGATGATGTTCAGCAGCAGCGACGAGGCGATGCCGGGCAGGGCCATCGGCGCGAGGATGTAGGCGATTTCCTTGCCGATGGTGGCGCCGTCCATGCGCGCGGCTTCGAGGATGTCCTTGGGGATGTCCTTGAAGTAGTTGAACAGCATCCATACCACGATCGGCAGGTTGCTCATGCACAGCACCGCGATCAGGCCGATCCGGGTGTCGAGCAGGCCGGCGTCGCGGTAGATCAGGTAGATCGGCACCAGCACGCCGACCGGCGGCAGCATCTTGGTCGACAGCATCCACAGCAGGATGCCGCGGGTGCGCCGGGTCGGTGCGAACGCCATCGCCCAGGCGGCCGGGATAGCGATCAGCATCGCGATCAGGGTCGAGCCCAGCGACACCGCCACCGAGTTCCAGGCGTGGCGCAGGTAGTCGCTGCGCTTCTGCACCTGGATGTAGTTCTCCAATGTCCAGTCGAACAACAGCAGCGAGGGCGGGGTCGAGAACGCATCGATCTCGGTCTTGAAGCTGGTCAGCAGCATCCACAGGATCGGGAAGAACACGATTCCGCCGACCAGCCAGGCGACGGCGGTGGTCAGCAGCATCTGCGGCATCGGCGCGCGACGGGCCATGTCAGGTCTCCAGGTTCTTGCCGACGATGCGGACCAGGAAGAAGGCGGCGATGTTGGCGATCACCACCGCGATCAGGCCGCCGGCCGAAGCCGCGCCGACGTCGTACTGCAGCAGCGCTTGCGAATAGATCAGGAAGGCCAGATTGGTGGTCTGGTGGCCCGGGCCGCCGCCGGTGGTGACGTATATCTCCACGAACACGGTGAGCAGGAAGATGGTCTGGATCAGCACCACGATGGTCAGCGGGCGCGCCAGGTGCGGCAGGGTCAGGTAGAAGAAGCGGTCGAACGGACCGGCGCCGTCCATGCGCGCGGCCTCCTGCTGCTCCTCGTCCTGCGACTGCAGCGCGGTCAGCAGGATCAGCACCGCGAACGGCAGCCATTGCCAGGCGACGATCAGGACGATCGCCAGCATCGGATGCTCGGCGAACCAGTCGATCGGGATCAGGCCGAACGCCCGCCAAAGCCAGGCCAGGAAGCCCTGTACCGGGTGCATCAACAGGTTCTTCCACACCAGCGCGCTGACCGTAGGCATGATGAAGAACGGCGCGATCAGCATCAGCCGCACCACTCGCCGGCCGATGAAGGCCTGGTCCAGCAGCAGCGCGATCGGTACGCCCAGCAGCACCGTGATCGCCAGCACCGCGCCGACCAGCAGCAAGGTGTTGCCGAGCGAGGCGAGGAAGGCGGGATTGCCGAGGAAGTAGCGGAAGTTGTCGAGGCCGACGAAGGCCCGTTCGGGGTCGAGCAGGCTGTAATGGAGCGTGGAATACCACGCGGTCATCGCCAGCGGCACGATCATCCAGGCCAACAGCAGGACGATCGACGGCGCGATCAGCCAGCGCGCGAGCTTTTGCGTCTGTTGCGTGGCCATCGGTCTGTCCCGAGCCGCGTTGGCGCCATTATCGAACAAGCGAGCCCAGGCCGGACCCGGCCGCCGCGCGGCGGCCGGGGGCGTTCCGACGCCCGGCGCGGGCGCGCCGGGGGGAGAGAGAGCGGTGGGTGCGCTGCTAGAGGTCATCGTGGTGTCCTCGCGCGTCCCACGGCCGGCGCGGGCAGCGCCGGCCGTCGGGCGCCGGCTCAGAAGTTCAGGCTCAGTTGCAGGCCCAGGACCGTGGCGTTCTTGCCGTCGAGTCCGTTCGCATGCCGCACGTACTGCAGGCTGGGCATGATCTCCACCGCCGGGGTGACGGCGAAGTTGTAGTTCAGTTCGACCGGGTACTCGTAGCGCTGCACGCCCAGAGCCGGCGCGCCGGCCGTCGGCGGGGCGCGGTTGTAGCGGCGCTGGGCGTCGCTGAGGCGGCGGCTGACCGCGTTGCGGCCGAACGCCAGGCCGAGCCGGTCGCGCGGCCGCGACGGCAACGGCGCATTGAGGAAGCCGCCGACCGCGAGCACTTCGCCGACCGCGCTGACCTCTTGGTCCGGTCGGATCAGGCTGGCGAACAGGCGCAATCCGCCGCCGGCGGCGTTGCGGGTCACCTGTTGTTCCAGATTGAGGTACCAGGCGCGGTCGGTGTCCTGGATCGCGATCGGCGCTGCGCTCAGTCCGCTCGGGAAGCCGGCGCGGTCGAACAGCTTGGGCTTGTCGGTGCTGTTGCGGACCACGCCGATGCGGTAGTCGCCGTCGATGCCGCCGCCGAAGTCGGCCTTGTATTCGATCTCGCCGACCATCAGCGTGCCGCCGTCGTCGCCGGGCGTATGCAGCTTCAACCCCTGTTCCAGCGACAGCGTGCGCGGATTGGTGTCGTAGCCGCCGAGCTTGAAGAACCAGCGCCGGTCGGGGCTGTAGGTGACTTGCGCGCCTAGCGCGCTGAGCGGGTCGCCGTACCAGTTGCCGCTGATGTAGTTGGACGAGCCGCCGCTGCAGAAGGTCAGGTGCTGGAAGGCGCAGCTCATGGCGAAGAAATCGGCGCTGGGGTAGATGCGCCCGGCCTTGATCCGCAAGCGATCGTCGAACAGGCGCTGGGTCAGCGAGAACTGGGTCAGGCGGGTGACGTTGCCGCGGCCGTAGATCTGCATCGACTGCAGCAGGAACGGCATGCCGGCCTTGTCGTTGATCAGTTCGCCGTTGCGGTTGCTGATTTCCAGCTTGAACTCCGCGCCGCGCCAACCGAGCAGCGGGTCGAGGTCGAAATAGCCGCCGAGGAAGAACTGGTCGGCGTAGGCGGTGGCGCTGCGCGCGCCGCCGCTGGCGTTATGGCCGGCCTGGCCGAAATAGCCGAGCTTGAGGTCGACGCCGCGTTCGGCGAGGCGGGCCCGGGCGCCGCCCCAATCGCCGGTGAGGTAGCGGTTGGGGTCGAATTCGCCGGCGCGGGCCGCGTTGCAGGCCAAGGCCGCGGACAAGGCCAGCGCGGTCGCGGCCGATGGTTCGAGCTTCTTCATGATGAGCGACTCCGTTAGGGCGCCCGGCGCGGCGGCCGCCCTGCATGTCATTCGGATGAGGGCGCGACCGGCGCGCCCGGAAGGGGGAAGCGCGGGCGCGGTCAGCGCTTGGGATAGCCGGCGCGGCGCATCTCGCGTTCGGTGGCGCTTTGCGCGTTGGCCAGCGCCGCCTCGACGCTGGCCGAGCCGGTCAGCGCGGCGGAGAACTGCTGGCCCACCGCGGTCGCGATCGACTGGAACTCGGGAATCGCCGCGTACTGCACGCCGACGTAAGGCACCGGTTCGACCGTCGGGTGGCGGGTGTCGGCGGCCTCGATCGCGGCCAGGGTCTGGGCGGCGAACGGTGCGGCCTGGCGGTAGGCGGGATTGGCGTACAACGATTTGCGCGTGCCCGGCGGGACGTTGGCCCAGCCTTCCTTGGACGCGACCAGTTCGCTATAGCCCTTGGACGTGGCCCAGGCGATGAACTTCTGCGCGCTGTCGGCTTTCTTGGAACTCGCCGGCACCGCCAGGCTCCAGGCCCACAGCCAGCCGGCGCTCTTGCCCAGCCCCTTGTCCGGCGCGGCGGCGAAACCGACCTTGTCGGCGACCTTGGATTCCTTGGGGTCGCTGACGAAGGACGCGGCCACGGTGGCGTCGACCCACATCGCGCACTTGCCGGCGTTGAACAGGGCCAGGTTCTCGTTGAAGCCGTTCGAGGCCGCGCCCGGCGGACCGGCGCTGCGCATCAGGTCGACATAGGTCTGCAGGGTGTCTTTCCACTGCGGGGTGTCGAACTGCGGCCTCCATTGCGGGTCGAACCAGCGCGCGCCGAAGGAATTGGCCATCGCGCTGAGGAAGGCCATGTTCTCGCCCCAGCCGGCCTTGCCGCGCAGGCAAATGCCGTACACCCCGGCGGCCGGATCGGTGGTCTTGTGCGCGGCGTCGATCACGAAGTCCCAGCTCGGCTGGGCCGGCATGCTCAGTCCGGCCTTGGCCAGCAGATCGGTGCGGTACATCAGCATCGAACCTTCGCCGTAGAACGGCGCCGCGTACAGCTTGCCGTCGTGGCTGACCGCATCGCGGATCTTCGGCAGCAGGTCGTCGACGTCGTAGTCGGCGGAGAACTGCAGCGGCTTGAGCCAGCCGCGTTCGGCCCAGATCGGCACTTCATACGTGCCGATGGTCAGCACGTCGAACTGGCCGCCGCGGGTGGCGATGTCGGTGGTCACCCGTTGTCGCAGCACGTTCTCTTCCAGGGTGACCCACTCGAGCCTGATGCCCGGATGCTTGGCGGTGAAGTCCGCGGTCAGGCCCTGCATGCGGATCATGTCGCCGTTGTTGACGGTGGCGATGACCAGCGTTTGCGCACCGCCGCCGGCCGGAGCGTCGTCGTCCGGCGCCGGCGTGCACCCCGCAGCCAGGACGCAGGCCAGGCCTGCGGCTGCCCATCCGAAACCGCGCTTGTACTCGATCGTCGACCTGCCCATCCGATGCCCCTCCCAAGGATGTTTTGAGCAAATGATCTTGCGTCGATCATATGCCCACTCTTCGCGAGGCTTGTAAAGAACTATCGATATTGCGCCGCAGCAGTGCGCGGGCGCACGGTCGGGGACCGCCGCTGCGAGCCCGCTGCGACGGGAAAGGCACACATATCAAGGGCTTGGGCTGCGCCGCGATGCGGCGCAGGCGGCGAACACTGTTAGCGCTTACAGCGCGAGCAGTGCGGCGGCGGTGGCTTCGTCGGTGATCAGGCCGTTGAGGATCCGGCCTTGAAGTGCGGCCGCGATCGGCACCACCTTGGAGGCGCCCTGGGCGACGCCGATGGTCGAAGTCTGCGCCGGCACCACGTGCGGCACGCTGGTCAGGCGCGCGTTGCTGCCGCCGTCGACGATCCGGCCTTCGCGGTCGTAGGCCCAGCCGATGATCTCGCCGACCGCGCCCTTGCGCATCAGTTCCAGCAGTTCGACCCGCTCGATGAAGCCGTCGACGTGCAGTTGCGCGGCGTTGTCGATCTGGCCGACCCCGACCAGGCGCAGGTCGGCGCGCGCGGCGATCGCGCGCACCCGGCCGACCGCGTTGATGCGCAGCAACTGCGCGCACTCTTCCTCGCTGGAGACGAACACCGGCAGCGGCATCGGATACAGCTGCGACTGCACGGTATCGGCCAGGCGCGCGGCGGCGTCGAATTCGCTGGCCGAACCGTCCGGGGAGATGTTGCCGACCAGCGACACGATCTGGTGATTGGTCGCGTCCATGCGCGGGATGCGTTCGACCGCCGCGCGCATGGCGCGGCCGGTGCCGAGCGCGACGATCGAGGGCTGCTCGCTGCGCAGCACCGATTCGAGCAGGGCGGCGGCGCGCTCGGCGATGCCGGCGACCGAGTTCGGCGCGCCCGGGTCGGTCGGCGCGACCTCGCAGTGGCGCAGGTCGAAACGCTGCTGCAGTTGCGCGGCCAAGCCCATGCAATGTGCGATGGGGTGGTCCAGGCGGAAAGTGATCAAGCGTTCGCTGAGGCACAACGAAACCATGCGCTGCGCGGTCGCCCGCGACACGTTGAGCTTGCGCGCGATCTCGTCCTGGGTGTTGCCGGCGATGTAGTACAGCCAGCCGGCACGGGCGGCGGCGTCCAGGCGGGTATCGCTGTCGAAGGCGGGCATCGGCGGGTCCTGTACGTGCGCGGCGTCCTGCGGCGGGTGCGCCGACCGTTGAGGCGGATCGGGCGGTGGGCGAGCCGGAGCGCCGGCGGCGTCCGGCGCTCCTGATCGGATTTCAACTGATCGGATTTCAACAGGCCCGGCTCAAGAGCGCCAGAACCGGCTCATATGGTCGAACACCCGTTGCGCGCCGGCCTGGCCGAGCAGGGCGGCGCCGTCGCGGTCGCGGTAGTGGCTGCCGCCGGTGAATCCCCAGACCTGCATGCGGGCTGCGTTCGCGGCGAGCACGCCGCTGACGCTGTCCTCGATCACCAGGGTACGCGCGGGATCGGCGCCCATGCGTCGAGCCGCGTACAAGAACAGGTCCGGGGCCGGCTTGCCGTGCGCGACCTGCTCGGCGGTGTAGACGCTGTCGCCGAAATGGCGGCTCAGGCCGGTCAGCCGCAGCGACAGCTCGACTCGCGCGCGCTCGCTGGACGAGGCCACGCAGCGCGGCAGGCCGAGCTCGCCCAGGATCGCGTCGACGCCTTCGACCGGACGCAAGGCGGTACGGAAGCGCTCGGCGATCCAAGTCCGGACCTCGTCGCGAAAACCCGGCGGCAATTCGATCCCACGCTCGCGGTAGTGCTCGACCAGCGAGGTCAGGCTGCGGCCCTGGAACTGGCTCATCACATAGCCGATGTCGGCCTGTATGCCGTACCGGGCCAGCAGCAGGCTGAGGCCCTCGCAGGCCAGGGTTTCGCTGTCGACCAGCACGCCGTCGCAATCGAAGATCACCAGATCGAACGACTGCAGGGGAGACGGTCGGTGCATGCGTTGGTTCGACGGATGGGCTGGCTGGCAACATCCTAGCATCGATTGAGCAAATACCCATGGATTGGGCATGGTCTCGCCCGGTACCGCCCCTAAGCTCGCCCGGACCGGGCGGGCGGCCGCGGTTTCGCTGCAGCGGTACGGACCCGGACAGACGCCGCCGCCGCGGCCAGCGGCGCCTGCTCGGCCAGGTATCGCCACAGCCGCGCCGCGACCGGGCCCTGCGGACGGTCGCGGCGCCGGGCTGCGACCAGTTCCTCGCGGCGGCCGGGCAGGTAGCGCCCGGCGATCGACAGCAGGCGGCCGTCGGCCAGTTCGTCCTCGATCAGGAACCGTGGCAGGTGGCCCCAGCCCAGGCCTTGCAGGACGATTTCCTTCTTCATCGCATGGTCGGCGACGGTGCATTGTTGCGCCCCCTCGACCAGGAAGTAATCGCGCCGCGGCGAATGGCTGGCGCTGTCGCGGATCACGCATTGGGTGAACTCGCGCAGTCGCTGCGGGCGGATCGCGCGCGACGGCGCGAACGGCAGGAAGCCCGGCGCGACCACCGGCACGAACGCCACCTGGCCCAGGTCGATCCAGTCCAGGCGCGGATCGCTCTTGTCGATGCAGTGCAGGATCAGGTCGGCGCGATCGTCGAACAGGCGCTCGGCCGGGCCGCCGACCGCCTCGAAATGCAGATGCAGACGGGTGCCGGGCACCTGGGCGAAGAAGCGCCCGAGCAGGCCGAGCACGGGCGGGCGCGGGCACAGGTCGCCGATCACCACGTGCAGTTCGCTTTCCGCGCCCATCGCCAACTGCGCGGCGTGGGTGCGCAGGCCTTCGCATTCGCGCAGCACGGCCTGGGCGCGGCGGTGCAGGGACTGCCCGGCGTCGGTCGCGCGCACCCGGTAGCCGCTGCGGTCGAGCAGGCTCAGGCCGAGCTGGCGTTCGAGCTTGGCGACCGCGGCGAACACCGCCGGATGCGAGCGGTGCAACACCGCTGCCGCGGCCTGGAAGCCGCCCTCGCGGATCACCGCATCGAAGCATTGCAGGTCGTGCAGGGTGAATCCGCTCATGTCCGATTTTCTTACAGAGAATGTGCAAGCTTTGTAATATCAAGCCGGGCCGGCCGCAACTAGCCTTGGTTCCACGGCGAAGCCGTTGCGGGGGCGCGCAAGGCGCTCCTCAGCCATCGATACAGGAACCCGACCCGTGAACAGCGAATTGTCCTTCTTCACCACCGGCGACGGCGTGCGCCTGGCCTACCGCTTCGACGGCGACGCGCAGGCGCCGGTGCTGGTGCTGTCCAACTCGATCGGCACCGACCTGCGGATGTGGGACGGGCAGGTCGACGCGCTGGCGCGGAACTTCCGCGTGCTGCGCTACGACGCGCGCGGCCACGGCGCCTCCGACGTACCGGCCGGCGCCTACTCGCTGGACCGGCTCGGCCGCGACGTGATCGAGCTGATGGACGGACTGGGCATCGGCCGCGCGCATTTCCTCGGCCTGTCGCTGGGCGGTTTCGTCGGCCAGTGGCTGGGCGTGCACGCGCCCGAGCGCATCGACCGGCTGGTGCTGGCCAATACCTCTTCTTATCTCGGCCCGGCGCCGCAGTGGGACGAGCGCATCGCCGCGGTGACCCAGGCGCCGGATCTGGCCGAGACCGCCGAAACTTTCCTTCGCAACTGGTTTCCGGCGCCGATGCTGGAGCGCGGCGACGCCGCGGTCGCGCCGTTCCGCGCCATGCTGCTGGCGACCGACCGCCAGGGCTTCGCCGGCAGCTACGCCGCGGTGCGCGACGCCGACCTGCGCCGCAGCATCGCGCTGATCGTCAGCCCGACCCTGATCATCGCCGGCGAACACGATCCGGTGACCGCGGCCAGCCACAGCGCGGCGATCGCCGCGACCGTGGCGGACGCCAGGCTGGTGGTGCTGCCGGCGGTGCACCTGAGCAATGTCGAGTACCCGGCCGAATTCCTCGCCGAAGTGCTCGGTTTCCTGGACGCGGCCTGAGCGCTCAGCGCCGCGCGACGCTGCGCGGCGCGGCGTCGGCGCCGACCGCTTGCAGGCAATAGGTATTGCGCTCGCGCTTGGCGCAGTACAGCGCCGCATCGGCGGCGGCCAGCAGCTTGGCGGTTTCGGTCGGCCGGTTGGCGTAGGCCACGCCGATGCTGGTGGTGACGCTGAGTTCGCGCTCGCCGACCGCGATCGGCCGGCGCATGCGTTCGATCAGCTTGCGCGCCACCGCCTCCGCGGCCGAGGGCACGGCGGCGTCCTCGATCAGGACCACGAACTCGTCGCCGCCCAGGCGTGCGGCCAGGTCGCTGGAGCGCACGCAGCCGAGCAAGCGCTGGGCGAAGCTGCGCAGCACTTCGTCGCCGGTGGCGTGGCCGAGGCTGTCGTTGATCTGCTTGAAGTGGTCGATGTCCAGGTACAGCAGCGACAGCGCGCCGCCGCGGTTGAGGCCGAGCACGGCCAGGCCGATCCGCTCCTCGAACTGGCGCCGGTTGGCCAGGCCGGTGAGGGTGTCGAAGCGCGCCAGGCGTTCGAGTTCCTGCCGGCTGGCTTCGAGCGCGCGCTCGGTCTCGACCCGGCGGCTGATGTCGCGGCCGGCGTAGATCGCTTCCACGCCGTTGCCGTCCTCGGCCGGAATCGCCCGGGTCACCGCTTCGATCCAGACGTAGTGGCCGTCCTTGTGGCGGATCCGGTAGACCGCGGTGCGCGGCTCGCCGGTCGCGATGACTTCGGCCAACAGGCGCTGCTGGCGATCCAGGTCTTCCGGATGGACCAGCGATTCGCGCGAGCCGAGCATCTGCGCCGGCTCCCAGCCGAGGATGTCGCGCGCCGACGGCGATACGTACAGGCGCTGGCCGTCGGCGCGCATCCGCACCACCACATCGTGCGAGTAGTCGGCCAGCATGCGGTAACGGCGCTCGCTGTCGCGCAGGCCGGCGACCAAGCGCTTGCGTTCGGCCATCGCCAGGGCCACCGGGATGGTCATCAGGCAGCCGCCGGCGATGTACAACTGCAGCAGGGCCAGGCGGCCCGAGGTGCCGACCTCGGCCAGCCACAGCGGGCCGTGGCCGAGCGCGGTGGCGACGCTGCCGATCAGGGTCAGCAGGACCACGCCGACCGCGATGCCGGCGAAGCGATGCCGGATCGCGCCGAGCAACAGCGGCGGGTAGGCCAGGAACAGCACCGGATACGGCGCCATGAACACCGCCAGCGCGATCGCTGCGACCAGTCCCATGGTCAGCAGGAAGGACAGGCCGCGACCCGGCGCGGTGAACATGCGCCGGCCCTCGCGCTGGGCGACCAGGGTGGTGGTGGCGAAGACCACCAGGCCGACCACGTGGGCCGAGAACCAGGTCAGAAACCCGGGCCAGAACGCGGCGCCGTGCAGCCGCCACATCGCTCCGGCGGCGATCAGGCCGGACACGATGCAGGCGAGCAGAGTGCTGGAAGTGGCGATGCCGCCCAGGCTGATCCAGCGCTTGGGGTCGCCGACGTCGGGCACGAAGCGGCGCACCAGGCCGGCCAGGATCAGGGCTTCGAGCAAGTTGGCGCCGGCCACGATTGCCGCGCTGGCGAACGTCTCGGCGGCGAGCAGACGCACGATGAGTTCGACGGCGAGCGCGGCGCACAGGTAGAACGGCCAGCGCGCGGTAGGCCGCGACAGCAGCCAGCCGACCAGGATGCCGTTGCCGATCCACACCGCCGACAGCTCGCCGGGGCCGCGCGCGAGAGCGATCGCGCCCCAGGCCGACACGCCGGTCAACAGCGCCATCAGCAGCGCGTCCCAGCCGATGCGTTTGGGTTCGTTAAGCACGGTCGCGTTGGTCGGCGCGAGCGGACGAGCCGGAGGCCGCGCCCGCGCTCGCGCATGCTCCTGCGGGGCCAAACCCGAGCATGCCGCCGTCGATGTGACTGGATGATCAAGTCGGCGTCGACGCCGCCGGCATTGCGCGGCGGATCGTGGAGATTTCGGCGCGGCGGCCTTCGGTTCTGTGACGTACTCCGCGATTATTCAGCGGCGCGCGACGCGCTGGGCCGGACGCGGATAGACCGATTCCGGCGCCGCCAGGGCGATCTCGCCGATCAGCTCGCCGAAGGCCTGCGCCGCCGGACTGCGGCCGCGCTCGTTCCAGACCAGCGAGAAATCCACTTCCGGCAACGGCGGCAGGGCATAGCGTTCGGCCACCGGCTGCAGGCCCGGCTCGATGTCGTCCTCGGCGATCGCGGTGATCGCCAGCCCGGCCAGGGCGGCGGCGTGGATGCCTTCCTGGCTGTGCGAGGTGAACACGATATGGCCGTCGATGCCGGCCTGTCGCAGCGCCTGCAGGCCGACCCGGCGGTGCACGCACGGCGGCGGAAAGAACGCGAACGGCAACGACGCGCCGGGCGGCGGCGCGAAACCTTCGGCGGCGACCCAGACCAGGCGCGCGCGCCGCAGCAACTGGCCCGGCGACGGCGTGTCGTTCGCGCGTTCGGCGATCAGCACCGCCAGGTCGAGTTCGTCGGCATCGAGCATCGCCGGCAGGTCGAGGTTGGCGCTGACGCTGACTTCCAGCCGCACCTGCGGATAGGCCTGGGCGAAACGGCCGAGCAACTGCGGCAGGCGTTCGCGCATGAAGTTCTCCGGCGCGCCGAAACGCACCGTGCCGGACACCGGCGAGGGATCGAAGCGCCGGCTCAGCGCATCCAGCGCCTGCAGGATCTGTTGCGCATGGCGCAGGAACTCGCGGCCGTCCTCGCTCAGGCTCAGCTTGCGCGTGCTGCGCACCAGCAGGCGTCGTCCGACCTGCGCCTCGAGCCGGCGGATCTGATGGCTGACCGCCGACTGGGTCAGGTGCAGGCGCTGCGCGGCGCGGGTGAAGCCGCCGGTGTCGACGACCGCGACGAAGGCGCGCAGCAGGCTGGGATCGAAGTCCATGGCGGCGGATGGATGACGGCCGTTAATGGCCTGGCCGAAATTAAATCATTTCTCTCATCGCCCGGGCTTGCCGACAATGGCCGCCTCCGCTGCAGCGGGCCCGCCGTCCGATCCGCCTGCCGTTCGCCTCGCCGCGACGGCGTCGCGCCGCTGCGCCACCGCGCAGGCGGCCAGCGGGCGACGGCGGGATCCATCCCCCGTCGCCCGGAGTTCCTGTCATGCCGCTTTCTTCCGCCGCGCCCGCGTCGCGGCCGCTTTCGCGCAATACCGTGGCGCTGGCCGCGGTCTGCCTGTCCTCGCTGATGTTCGGCCTGGAGATCTCCAGCGTGCCGGTGATCCTGCCGGTGCTGGAGCGGCAGCTGCCGGCCGGCTTCGGCCAACTGCAGTGGATCATGAACGCCTACACCCTGGCCTGCACCACGGTACTGATGGCCGCCGGCACCTTCGGCGACCGCTACGGCCGCAAGCGCGTGTTCGTCGCCGGCCTGCTCGGGTTCGCCGCGACCTCGCTGGCCTGCGGCCTGGCGAGCGATGCGCGGACGCTGATCGTCGCGCGCTTCCTGCAAGGCGGCAGCGGCGGGGTGATGCTGATCTGCGGCACCGCGGTGCTGGCGCACCAGTTCCGCGCCGGTCGCGAACGCGCACGCGCCTTCGCCGCCTGGGGCGTGGTGTTCGGCGTCGGCCTGGGCTTCGGCCCGATCGTCGGCGGCGGCATCCTCGCCCTGGCCGACTGGCGCTGGGTGTTCCTGGTCCATGTCGCGCTGGCGGCGATCACCTTGTGGCCGCTGCTGCGCGGGGTGCAGGAATCGCGCGACCCGCAGGCCGGCCGGCTCGACGCGGCCGGCATCGCGACTCTGTCGGTCGGCGTGTTCGGCCTGACCTGGTGCCTGATCCAGGGGCCGGCGGCAGGCTTCGCCAGCGCCGCGGTGCTCGCCGTGGCCGCCGTCGCGGCGGTGGCGCTGATCGCCTTCGTCCGCATCGAAACCGCGCAGGCGCACCCGATGTTCGACTTCGCCGTGTTCAAGCTGCGCGACTTCTCCGGAGCGATGGTCGGCGCGGTAGCGATGAACGTCAGCTTCTGGCCGTTCATCGTGTATCTGCCGATCTATTTCCACGGCGTGCTCGGCTACGACGCCTTCGCGGCCGGCGCGCTGCTGCTGGCCTACACCCTGCCGACCCTGGTCATGCCGCCGCTGGCCGAACGCCTGAGCCTGCGCTTCCATCCGGGGTGGACGGTCACCACCGGCTTGTTCGCGATCGGCGCCGGCTTTCTGGCGATGCGCTACGGCGGCCGCGCGGCCGAGCCGGGCTGGGCGCAGTTGTTGCCGGGCCTGCTGTCGGCCGGCATCGGCCTGGGCCTGACCAATACCCCGGTGACCAACACCACCACCGCGGCGGTACCGAGCGAACGCGCCGGCATGGCCACCGGCATGGACATGAGCGCGCGCTTCATCAGCCTGACGGTGAACATCGCGGTGATGGGACTGATCCTGCTGGCCGGCATCGGCGCCAGCCTGCGCGAGCGCTACGGTGCGTTCGCTCCGGCCGCGGCCGAACGCATCGCGGCCGGCGATCTGAGCGCGCTCGGCAGCGACGAAGCCGCGCGCCAGGCGGCGCGCGCCGCGCTCGCCCACGGCTTCGACTTGGCGATGCTGTACGGCGGCGTCGGCGTGTGGCTGTTGGCCGCGCTGGGCCTGGCGATCTTCAGTCCGCGCCGGATCGGCGCGCGGCTGGCCGGCTCCTGAAAGGTCGCACCGGAAAAGGTCGATCCTTGAAAGATCGATCCTTGAAAGGTCGGCTCTTGAAAAGCCTGCCCTTGAAAAGCCTGCCCTTGAAAGGCCGCCCCTCGAAAAGCCGGCCGGCCCGCGAGCGCCGCAGGCCGGGATCGGCCTGCGGCGACGCCGCGCGCGCGGCTCAGGGGTACTGGCAGTTGATCGATACGTTGACGAACCAGTTCGGATGGATGAAACGCATGCTGTGCACCTGGTAGCCGAACAGCACCGTGCCGCCGTTGGTCTGGCAGATCGAGATCGCCTGATTGACCGCGATCACCGTGGCGGTGGTGCTGTCCGCCCAGAACCCGCTGCCGTACACCTGCTCGATGCGCGCCGCCGAGGCGGACGAGCTGTAGGCCGTGCCGATCGCCAACACCAGCATCGCGCTGCGCGACATCTTCTTGATCACCGATTGCATTGCCGACTCCATTCGTGGGCCGCCGGGGCGGCGGCCGGTACACCTTGGTCGGCTCGGCCACGCGCAGGCAAGCGAAAATGCCGGCGATATGCGGAACTGGAACGCACCGCGCCAGCGCCCGCAATGCGGCGTCGCAACTCGAAAATGAGACTTCGCGCGCGGCCGCCGAGACGACATCGCATCGTCATCAAGTCTGCGCGAGCGGCATGGCAGGGTGAAGCCGATGCGCGTGCGCCAGCATCCGCCCGTCGCCGCCGGATCCGAAGGCGGGCGGTTCGCGCCGGCCGCCAAGCCGCTTCCCATCCGCTGCAGCCATCGCGAGGCCGCCATGCCGAACCCGAACACGTTGTCTTTCTCCCGTTCCCTGCCGCCGCTGACCGCGATCTGGACCGGTGCGCCGTGGGTGATCGGCATGCGTCTGTGGTGGCTGTCGATGGCGGCGTATCCGCCGTCGGCGCGCGATCGGCGCGAGTGGCAGCGCATGCTCGACGAGAAGTGGGCCGCGTTCGGCCTGTCGTGGTGGGCGATGTCGACCCAGTGGTGGCGGATGCAACTCGATGCCTGGTCGACGCCGGCCGCGGCGGCGAGCTGGCACCACCCCGCCCGGGCCTGGGCCGGCGCCTGGCGCGAGGGCGACCGCTGGATCGCTGCGGGGCTGCGGCCGGTGGCGCGCACCGTGGCGCAAAACCGGCGCCGGCTGAGTCAGCGCCGGCGCTGAGCTGGCTCCCTGCAAATCGCCGGGCCTGGCTCCCCGGCGGCGGCGCGCTGGGCAGACTGGGTTTCCCTATCCCGCGTCGAGACCGCCATGCCCACACCCGCCGCTGCGCAGCCGCCGATCGCCGACCGGTCGGATGCGCCGATGTCCGAAGACGCGATGTCCGAAGACGCGATGCCGGACGACGCGACGCCGGACGATATCTCGCCGCTCGACCCCTGGCCGCGCCGGCGCGTGCGCGTGCTCGACAGCGAGATCAGCTATGTCGACGTCGGCGAGGGCGCGCCGATCGTGCTGCTGCACGGCAACCCGACCTCGTCCTATCTGTGGCGCAACATCATCGGGCACCTCAGCGATCTCGGCCGTTGCCTTGCGCCGGACCTGGTCGGGATGGGCGCCTCGGCGCCGATGCCGGGCGGCGGCTATCGCTTCTTCGACCATGCGCGCTATCTCGATGCCTGGTTCGAGGCCCTGGAGCTGCGCTCGGACGTGGTCCTGGTGCTGCACGATTGGGGCTCGGCGCTGGGCTTCCATTACGCGCACCGGCACCCCGAGCGGGTCGCCGCGATCGCCTACATGGAAGCGTTGGTGCAGCCGCGCCTGTGGAGCGATTTCGCCCACGGCCGCGACGCGCTGTTCCGCGCCATGCGGTCCGAGCGCGGCGAGCGGATGCTGTTGGACGAAAACTTCTTCGTCGAAACGGTGTTGCCCAAGAGCATCCTGCGCAGCCTCTCGGCCGAGGAGATGCGGGCGTACCGGGCGCCGTTCGCGAGCCGCCAGTCGCGCGCGCCGACCCTGGCGTTTCCGCGCGATTTGCCGATCGAAGGCGAGCCGGCCGATGTCGCCGCCGCGGTCGAGGCCTACGGCCGGTGGCTGGCGCGCAGCGCTGTGCCGAAGCTGTTCGTCAATGTCGAACCCGGCGCGCTGCTGACCGGCCGCGCGCGCGAGTTCTGCCGCGGCTGGCCGAACCAGCGCGAGGTCGTCGTCGCCGGCCTGCATTACCCGCAGGAGGATTCGCGCGGCAGATCGGGCGCGCGCTGCGCGCGTTCGTCGCCGAGGTGCGCGGGTGAGCGCGCAGCGCACGGACGGCGGCTGAAGCCTGTTGCAGCGGCGCAGTGTGCTGCGACACACAGATTGTGCGGTGGGGAGCGGAGTGGCATCGTCGGGCCGATTGGTGTGATTTTTGTGATGAACATCACCGATCTACCGGCCTGTCCGCGACCGGTCCTTCCCACGGCCACGAGGTGCCCATGAACCTGACTCCGCCCAGCTTCCCGATCTTCTTCCTCTCCGTGCTCGCCGGCGGCGCCGGCATCGCCGCCAAGCTGGGCTACCTGCCGCTGGCGGGCTTCGCCTTCTGGCTGGTCGCGCTGGGTTTCGCGCTGCTGCTGTTCGGCACCTTGTTCCGCGGCCTGTAAACGCGTCCCAGGCGTCCGCCGCGCGGCCGGCACGGTCTCGCCGCGGGCGGATTTGCGCTGCGTCCGCCGCGCCGGTGCGCCCGGTCGCGCCGGGTATGCGCGACCGGTTGCGTTTCCGACGAGTGGCGGTCCCCCTGGCACATAAGGCACAGGAACTACGCGTGCGGTCACGGAATTGGCCCCTGGCTTCGACCAAAGTGCTATTCCCCAAGGCGGATCCCGTCGGAGTTACACCGATGACCACGATCCCGTTCAGGCTGCCGCGCAAGGCGCCTGCCAGCGATCTCGGCTACTGGGCCATCGCTTATCACACCGCGTCGTTCCATCGCGCCGGGGTGAGTTTCCGCGATTACGGTCCGGCCCTGTACCTGGGCGTCGCTGTGTTCAACGAACATCCCGAATATTGTTTCGACGATCCGCGCCTGAACCTGGAACGGCGTTACCGCGAAGTGCGCGGCAACTCGTGCCTGGACTGGGCGCAGGCCAAACCGGCCGCGCGCGCGGCCTGGGAACGCGCCCACGCGCAAGCGCTGGCGGCGCAGATCGGTCCGGCGGAAAGCCTGCGCCTGTGCGCGCATGCCTGAGCCGCAGCGCAGATCGTCGTAGACATCGCGAACCGGCCGGTGCCGGCGGGCACTGCGCGGGGCGCCGTAACACGACATATGGCGCAAGTGCCCGTCGGCCAGGCCTATACGCCGGCCGGATCCCGGCGCCAGCGAGCATGACGACGAACCACGGGGCCGATCGGCCCCGCGGTTTTTTGCGTGTCCGATGCGCCCCCCCCCCCCCCGGCTTTTGTATGAGCGGCGTCCCACGGGATTTCCTGCGGTCATAAGCCGCGACCGCCGAAGCGGTGTACGCCAGCGTTGTGTTCGAAGCGGCCGATCGACAAGCCCTCATGCGCCGATCCGGATTTCGGACGTGACACGTTGTGCGTCGCTTCGGCGGTCGCGGCTCACGCCGCTCCTACAGGACAGCGACTTCGCGCAAATCCGCGCCTTCGCCGGGGCCGATGGCGGCGATGAAGGAAATTTTCATCTAGTAAGGCGAAACAGCCGCGACAGCGAATAGCGATGTCATCGACGCTTTCTCACGCGCGCTGAGCGACCTGTCCGCGTAGTCGCCTGCAATGGTCCGCACAGAACCGGACGCATGACATCGTTGTCTCGAAGGCCAGCCCCGAAGCGGGCGCGAAAACGCGCCGCGCCGCGTCCGCGCTTATGAAAAAAGGTTCTTTTCTTACCCGTCTTCGGCGCGACTAGGCTCGGCCGCCGCGTGGACAGCGCCGGTCGCGCCGGCGTCGCACGCGCATTCGCCGTCCGCATCCGCGGACGCATTCCGAACCGAAAGAGGGAGGTCGCAATGAAGAACTGGCTGCTGAGCGGCGTGCTGGCGTTGAGCGCGCTGGTCTGTGGAAGCGCGCAGGCGGTGGTGGTGGGCGGCATCGTCAGCACCCACGCGCAATGGCCCGAAGCGGTCGGCGGCTACGACCGGCTGAGCTTCTACGATCAAGTCAACCACGACGGCGGCAGCCGCTCGAACTACTACTGGGCCAACCAGTTCTGGTTCGTCGGCGGCGACGGCGGCTACATCGGCCTGCAGAACCGCTCCGGCCAGCGTTGGCTCAACTTCTCGATCTGGCTGGCCAGCGGCTGGGATCCGGCCAGCCGCGCCAACTGCGGCCACTTCAGCCACGAAGGCAGCGGCGTGCAGTGCCAGATCAAATGGAACTGGAAGACCGGGCACAAGTACCGGCTCGACATCGTCCGCGCCTCGAACCGGGTCAGCGGCGTGGTCACCGACCTGATGAGCGGCGAAAGCATCACCGTGGCGACGATCCTGATCCCGACCGCGTGGAGCGGGCTCAAGAACCAGTCGGTGAGTTTCGTCGAGGAGTACAGCCAGGGCAGCAACCAGCTCGCTTCGTGCAGCGTGATCGGCGCGCAGTCTTCGGTGTTCTATTTGCCGATGGCCAACGGCAACGTTCCGGCGACCGGCCAAACCACCCGCACCTACGGCAACTGCAACGACCGCAACATCGCTCATGCCGCCTGCGATGCCGGCGGCAAGTGCATCAATATCGTCAGCGATCTGGGCGGGTTGGCTTCGCCGGCCGAGTGAAGCGGAGCCGGGAATGGGGAGTCGGGAATAGGGAATCGGCCGACGGATGCGGGACCGCTGGCGTCGATGCGGCGACGGCCGCTGCGGGAGCACCGCAGCGGCCGTCGTCGGAAGTCGTCCGGCCAGATGCGCCGAATGCCGGGCTCAGTGCTGCAGGTCGAACTCGATGAAGCCGAGCACTTCGCCGGCGCGCGGTTGCAGGCGGCGCACCTGCAGCGAGGCGCCGCCCAGCGCGAGCACGGCGCCGGGTTCGAGGCGCTGGCTGGCGACTTTGTCGGCCTCGACCACGTCGCGCGGATAACGCTTGGGCCAGGTTTCGACCGTGGCGCCGTCGCGGTCGATTTCGACGATGCGCACCGCGTCGTCGCCGATGTCGAGTTCGCCGCCTTCGACCAGGGCCAGGGCGTCGGCCGCGGGCGCGCCGATGCCGGCGGCGGAGAATTCGGCCAGCGAGACGTTGGCGCGCTGGCCGTCGCCGCCGACGTCCTGCAGGCGCAGGAAACCGCCGCCGACCGGAAAGATGTCCGAGCGCTTGAGCTTGAGCTTGCCGAGCCAGCGCTTGTCGGCCGGATTCCACACGTCCAGGCGCACGTCGTGGCCGTCGAACACGTTGACCAGGCCAAGCTTGGCCTGATCGTGGGACGCGGTGCGGCCCTGGATGATCTGGATACTGTCGCTCATGGAGGCTCCTGCCTGGGCAGCGGTGGGGGGCGCCGGCTCGGCGGCGCAGGACAGCAGGGTCAGGCTCAGCAACAGGCCCGCGCCGGCTTGCAAGAATCGGCCGTTCATCGCGTCATTCGTCTGCAGTGAAGCCACGAAACGAGGCTTGCGCATGTAATCACCCGGACGCCGAACGCGCAAGCCGCAGGGCTGCGGCTTGCGCGCGGTGTACCGGCGATGGCGGACGCACTTAGCGGGTCGGCGTCGAGTTCACTTCGTGGTACAGCTTCTGGTAATCCGAATAGGGCATGTCGACGTCGCCGTGGCCCCAGGGATTGTCGAGCTTGATCCGGGTGTTGCCGTCGCCGTCGACGTAGATGTCCTCGACCCGGTAGGCATGGCCGCCGGCGACGCCGTACTGCTGGGCCAGCTTGGTCTGCTCGTCGTTCCAGTCGCCGGCGGTCCAGGCGACCACGGCCTCGCCGTTCTCGAGCTTCTCGTTGAGATCGCCGGAGCTGTATTCCGACGGCGATTCGGTGCTGGCGTCGCGGCCGAGGATGGCCTCCTGGACCTTGGCCGGGCTTTCGCCGTCGTCGTAGGTCTTGTAGCCGTCGCCGGCGAACTGGCCGTAAGCCTTTTCGATGATCGCCGGCCACACTTCGCCCTGGCCGTCCTTGCCCATGTCGCCGATATCGGCGGCGTCGCCGTCGAACGGACCGGACACGGTGACTTCCTTCTTGTCCCAGCCCGAGCCGAAACCGAGGAAGCCGCTGTCGTATTCCTTGAAGGTGACGGTGTAGGTGCCGTCGCCGTTGTCGCGGATCATGTTCTTGATCACGTCCGGGTTCTGCGCCGCGATCGCCTTGATCGTCGACAGCACCGCGCAGCTGCCGTAGCCGTCCTGACTGACGTCGTTGGCGTCGATCGGATTGGCGTCGCCGTCGCCCTGGACGAACGGCGTCTCGGTCTTGTTCGCCTCGGCCGCTTTCTCGTGGTCGATTTCCGCCGGCAGGTTGACTGGGCGGAAGGCGTACAGGTTGGCGCTGTTCAGTTCCATGACGTGCTCCGGCGCTGCGAGGGGGATGCCGCGCAGGTTAGGCCGGGCGCGGCCTGCGCATAACTAGGGCGTGCCCCAGTCCTCGGGCCGGCCCTAGGGCGGCCGCGGGCGCGGCCGCGCGCCGGCTTCGGCCGGCGATGGTCAGTCGCCGATCGCCGGCGCGCACGCGGCGCGCAGCGCGACGTCGAGCTGCTTCAACAGCCAGTTCGCTTCTTCGTCGCTGAGCACGGTCTGGCGCTCGGCGAGTTGGACCAGCAACTGATCCGGTGCGATGCGGCGGGCGATGAGTCCGGGAGGGGTGGCGTCGATGGCGTTCATACGAGGTGGAGCACAGCTGGGGGTAGGGCGGTCGCTGCGCGCGCCGCTTCGATGGAGCGCGGCTGCGGGTCGAGCGGCGATCTTGTGATCTGGTTCTCGATTTGGAGAGTGGACCCCGGGGACGGTGTGCCGCAACTCACGCGCTTTGAATGTGCCTCGCGGCCCGTCGCCAGGCCGCGTCGGCATTGCCGCGGCGGCATTCGTTCCCGGTTTGTCCCGTGAATTCGTTGGACAGTGGGCAGGGGCAGGCCTAGCGTGACCGCGCCCTGGAGTCCGACCGCATCTTCGCCAACGCGTCCCTCGATAAGGAGAGTCCCATGCGTACCCTGCCGCTGTTCGTGTCGCTCGTTCTCGCCGTCGCCGCCTCGGCTGCGCAGGCCCACGACCCGCGTCCGGTCGGCTGGTGCCTGGACCCGGGCACGACCGAGCAGGAGGTCGCCAAGTTCGAGCTCAGCCCGGCGTATCTGAAGGCTTATCACCAGCGCCAGCCGCCCAGCGACCCGGATTCCTGTCCGGCCGGCAGCGGCCAGGTCGGGACCAAGACCTGCGGCATCGTCGACGACCACTGGCATAGCGCGTCCAAGGCCGCGGCCGAAGAGTGCGCCCGCCTGGCGCCGCGTTCGATCGTCGAGGTGACCCGTCCGTGGAGCTACAACGACCTCAGCCATCACCAGTTCTATCGGGTCGACGAAGGCCTGGCCGGGCGCTGCCTGCGCTGCGTGCCGGTGCCGGCGCGCAAGGTCCGCGCCGGCAAGTAGCCGCTGCCGGTCGCCCCGGAGCGCGCGCGCCGGGATGCGGCCGATGACGATCGCCATGTGCTTTCGTGCCGGCCTCGCGATGCAGGCCGGCCGCTGCGCGATTTGCGTGTGCGCCG
Organism: Lysobacter sp. Soil_C_15; assembly: GCF_057657315.1. Classification (NCBI taxonomy): domain Bacteria; kingdom Pseudomonadati; phylum Pseudomonadota; class Gammaproteobacteria; order Lysobacterales; family Lysobacteraceae; genus Lysobacter; species Lysobacter sp. Soil_C_15. The sequence goes on along the minus strand of NZ_JBDGIR010000001.1, from coordinate 321,042 downwards.
TGCGCGGCGTCGGGCGCCGGAGCGGGCCGAGCCGATCGTCGGGCGGTCGGTCTTGCGCCAAGCGCCGGCAACCGACGTCAGCAAATGACCCTGCATTCGCGATGGCGCCGGGCCGACTTCATCGAGGTCGTGCGCCATCCGGCGCTGCGCTTCGAAGGCCAGGCGGCGAGCCCGCAGCAGGCGACCGCGTCGGCCGGCCGGGCGCCGCGGTCACGGTCGCGGCGGCGGCCCTCAGGTGGGGTCGATCTCGACCGCCATCGCGGTGGCCTCGCCGCCGCCGATGCACAGCGCAGCCACGCCGCGACGGCCGCCCTGCCGGCGCAGGGCATGGATCAGGGTGACCAGCAGGCGCGCGCCGCTGGCGCCGATCGGATGGCCGAGCGCGCAGGCGCCGCCGTTGAGGTTGAGCCGTTCGCGGGCGATGCCCAGATCGCGCGCGGCGGCCATCGCCACCACCGCGAAGGCTTCGTTGATCTCGAACAGGTCGACGTCTTCGGCGTTCCAGCCGGCGCGCGCCAGCAGCTTGCGCACGGCCGGAATCGGCGCGGTGGTGTACTGCGCCGGCGCCTGGCTGTGGCTGGCGTGGGCGACGATCCGCGCCAGCACCGGCCAGCCTTCGCGTTGCGCGGTCGAGCGCCGGGTCAGCAGCAGGGCTGCGGCGCCGTCGGCATTGGCCGAGGCGCTGGCGGCGGTGATGCTGCCGTCGGCGGCGAACGCCGGCTTGAGCGCGGCGATCTTGTCCAGCGACACCTTGCGCGGGTGCTCGTCGTGTTCGACCAGTCGGGGCCCGGTCTTGTCGGCGACCGGCACGGCGACGATCTCGCCGGCGAACGCGCCGCTTTCGATCGCCGCCTGCGCGCGGCGCAGGGTCTCGTGGGCGTAGGCGTCCTGGGCGGCGCGGTCGAAACCGTAGTCGCGCGCCAGCGCCTCGCCGAACTCGCCCATCGCCCGGCCCGGTTCGTAGGCGTCTTCCAGTCCGTCCAGGGCCATGTGGTCGAAGATCCGGTCGTGGCCGACCCGATAGCCGGCGCGCGCGCGTTGCAGCAGATAGGGCGCGTTCGACATCGATTCCATGCCGCCGGCGACGGCGACGTCGATCGAGCCGGCGAGCAGCGCGTCGTGCGCCTGCATCGCCGCCTTCATGCCCGAACCGCAGACCTTGTTGATCGTGACCGCCGGGGTCGCGTCGGGCAGGCCGGCCGCGCGCGCGGCCTGGCGCGCCGGCGCCTGGCCCTGGCCGGCGCCGAGCACGCAGCCCATCAGCACCTCGTCGATGCGCTCCGGGGCGATGCCGGCGCGCTGCAGGGCGGCGGCGATCGCGTGCGCGCCGAGGCGGTGCGCGGGCAGCGGCGACAACTCGCCCAGATAACGGCCGAGCGGGGTGCGCACGGCGGCGCAGACGACGATGGGATCCGACGACATGGGAGCGTTCCGGTTCAGCGCTCGAACACGAGCAGGGTGGAGGTGGCCGAGGCGTAGAGCTTGTCCTGCGCATCGGTGAGGCGGGCTTCGGCGAAAGCGGCGCGGCGCCCCATCGACAGCACCCGGCCGACCGCGCGCAGCGGGCCGCAGTCGCGGGTGACCGGACGGTGATAGGCGATCTTCAGTTCCAGGGTGGTGTAGCCCTGCTGCGCGCCCAGCCGCGAATGCACCGCGCAGCCGCAGGCCGAATCGAGCAGGGTCGCGGCATAGCCGCCATGCACGCTGCCGATCGGGTTGTAGGCGTGATCGCCGGGCGTGCCGGCGAACACCGCGACGCCGTCGCCGACTTCGACGAAGTCGAACTCCAGCGCGCGCGCGATGCCGGGCTTGCGCCCCGAGGCGAGCAGGGCTTGCAACTGGGCCAGGCCGGGCAGGCCGGCGGCGACTTCATCGATCAGGCTCATGGCGGAACTCCGAGTGGATGCGAGGCGCGCGCCGGACCGATCGCGCGCCGGCGCGGTTCAGTCCAGGCCGAGCCGGGCGCGCAGGGCCTCGCGCGACGCGGCGAGCAGGGCGTCGGAGCGCTCGCGCGCGGCCTGCGCGCGCGCCAGCAACAAGGCGCCGACCAGTTCGGCGCGCACCGACAGCGCCTGCCGTTCGGCGTCCTCGCCGGGGCGATGCGCGGCGATCAGCGCGCGCAAGCCTTCGTGCATGCGCTGTGCGCCGGCCTCGTAGGCGGCGCGCGCGGCCTGCGGCAGCTGCGGCAGGTCGGCCGCCAGCGGCGGCAGCGGGCAGCCGCCGAGGCGGCTGCCGTCGCGATGTTCCGGCGACAGGTAGCGGTCGATGCAGATGCGCAGCGCATGCGCCGGGGGCTGTCCGGCGAAGGCCTCGCGCCAGTAGTCGCGGGCCTGCTCGAACATGCGCTCGATCGCCGCGGCGAGCAGAGCGTCGCGCGAGGCGAAGTGGGCGTAGAAGCCGCCGTGGGTGAGCCCGGCCTCGCGCATGATCGCGGCCACGCCGAGCCGGTGCGCGCCCTGCGCGTGCAGGGCGCGGGCGGCATGGTCGAGCAGGCGCTGGCGGGTCTGGGGCTTGCGGTCGGCGGTGTAGCGCATCGCGGCGGCCTTTATATGATTGCGATCATCTTACGTTCTCGGCGCGGCAGAACAAGCCGCTGCCTGCTCAGGACGCGCCCGCGCTGCGTTCCGCCGCCCGCGCCGCCGGCGCTCGGACGGCGCCTGTTTGCCGCAAATGCCGATTGACGTCGGATTTTTAATGTGACGCATTGACCATTTCTGTGAACTGATTCAGGATGCGCGCCGTAGTCGAACCCTGACTGGGCCATCCGACGCCTCGCGGCGGGTTTCGCCCGGCAGCAACTCCGTTCGCTTTCGCATTCGGTGGCGCGACTGGTCGCGCCGCACAGGGGACTGTTGGTGAAAATTCGTCACGAGGCCGCGGCGCTGCGCCGGCGGTCGGCGCCGGCGCGCGCGCGTCTGGGCAGCGGTGCGGTCGCATTCGTGTTGTGCCTGCTGGCGGCTGCGGTCGCCCCGATCGCGCCGGTGCGCGCCTACCAGGCGCCGACCGCCATCGCCGCCGGCCTGACCGCGGCGGGCGGCACCTACGTGTTGCCGAACAACTACCTGGTCGGCCTCGCGGTCGCTGGCAGCAACCTCGCCATCGACACCGGCTCGACCCGCTTCGACGGCATCGGCGGCCCGGTCGCCAGCCAGCACGCGCCGGGCATCGCCCCAGCCACGCCGGCGCTGAAGCTCGATGCCAACGCCGGCGGCTGCCCGATCTCGAGCGCGCGCCAGACCTGCGCCAACCGCGGCACGATCACCCTCAGCTTCCCGCAGCCGGTGCGCAATCCCTCGCTGCATTTCAGCGGTCTAGGCGGCAACATTTCCGGCGGCGTACGCGCCAACCACGCCGCACGCTTCACCATCGCCTCGGCCGCCAACGGCGCGACCCCGGTCAGCGGTCTGACCTGGACCCGCAGCGCCGGCAACGCCAACTTCGCCGTCACCGCGACCCAGGCCTACAGCAACGTGCTGGCCGGCAACACCAGCTGCACCGTCGCCAGCAACCCCGCCGCCTGCGGCAGCCTGCGCATCAACGGCACGATCACCCGGCTGGTGATCAACGTCGCCCTGGACACCCTGCTGCAGAACGGTTCGGTGACCCTGGACAGCAGCCACGTCGATGCGCTGAGCCTGGCGGTGACGGTCGAAGAAGACTTCGGCGACGCGCCGGCGAGCTACGACTCCGGCCAGGCCGCGGTGCACGTGCTCAGCGACCTCAGCCTGGGCGGCAACCTCAGCGCCGACAACCCGACCGTCGCCGCGGCGACGACCAGCCCATTGGCCAGCGCCGCGGCCGACGCCGACAGCGACGACCTCGCCTGGCCGACCCTGCTGCGCGGCCGGCAAGCGAATTTCGCCGTGCCGATCGCCGGCGCCAGCCGCGCCGGCACCGCCTGCGGCTGGGTCGATTTCGACAACAACGGCAGCTTCGCCGCCGGCGAAGGCGTCTGCGCCGGTTTCGCCGCCGGTGCGGCCAGCGTGCCGCTGAGCGTCGCGGCGCCGGCCAACGCCGTCGTCGGCCAGCGCATGGCGCGCCTGCGGGTCGCCTACGGCAGCACCTTGAGCGCGGCCACGCCTAGCGGCCGCGCCGATAGCGGCGAAGTCGAGGACGCGCTGGTGCAACTGGCCGAGCCGGCGCGGATCGTGCTGCGCAAGACCAGCCTCGGCGGCACCGGCAGTTTCGGTTTCGCCCTGAGCAACACCGTCCAGGCCGGCGGCAGCGTCACCACCACCGCCAGCGGCAGCGCGGTGCAGGTCGACGGCGACAGCGCGACGGCCGGGGTGCAGGCGTTCGCCGTGCAGACCGCCGGCAGCGCGGCGACGATCGACGAGAACGCCTTGCCGGCCGGCTGGCGGCTGAGCTCGGCGCGCTGCACCGACGCCGGCGGCGCCACCGTCGGCAGCCTGGCGGGCACGGTCTATACGATTCCAGGCGGCGCGACCGGGCTGGACGCGGTGCTGACCTGCGACTTCGTCAATGCCCGGCCGGCGGTGCTGCGCCTGCGCAAGAGCCTGCCGCTGGGCCGCTTCGTCGCCGCCGACCAGTTCGTGCTCAGCATCGCCGGCAGCGGCGCGCCGGTATCGGCGACCACCAGCGGCAGCGACAACGCGCCGGCCGAAACCGTGCTGATCGATCCGGCCGAGATCGGCGCGGCGCATACCTTCAGCGAAACCGGCGCCGCCGCCACCGACCTGGCCGGTTACACCACCACCTATGCCTGCAGCAATGCGCTGGCCGGCGGCCAGGCGCCCAGCGGCAACGGCCGCAGCTTCGTCCTGACCCCGGTGGCCGGCGACGATCTGACCTGCAGCTTCGCCAACACCCGCCGTCCGCTGGCCGACCTAACCATCCGCAAGACCAACACGCCCGCGGCCGGCGCCGACGATGCCGTCGGCGACACCCTGGTGCGCGGCGCTTCGACCACCTACACCATCGTGGTCGGCAACAACGGCCCGGACGCGGTGACCGGCGCGATCCTGCGCGACCCGGTCGCCGGGCGCAGCGGGATCAGCTGCACCGCGCCGCCGAGCTGCAGCGGCGCGGCCTGCCCGGCGGGGCTGAGCCTGGCCCAGCTCGACGCGGGCGTGGCCTTGGGCACCTTGAGCAACGGCGGCTCGATCACGGTGACGCTGACCTGCACGGTCAATTGAACCGGGCGGCGGGCGAGCCGATACGAACGAGGGCGTCGGGGCGTGTCGGAAGAGGCGCGCCGGTAGAAGCCGGTCGCTAGAAGCCGGGCCGGACCCGGCCGCGCACTCGGGCCGGCAGCGCCGACGGAAGGCCGGATCCGGCGCCGCGGCGCGATGCCGGTGGCTTGCGCAGCGGCATCGCAGCGCCGACCGATCAGGCGCCGGCGGCGATCTCGCCGACCGCCAGCTGCGCGCGCAGTTCGGCGTTCTCGCGCTTGAGCGCGTCGTTCTCGGCGCTGAGCTCGGCGACCCGGCGCAGCAGGATCCGCTTCTCTTCGTCGCGGCCCGCGTCGGCCGCCTCTTCGGCGTCCTCCTCGGCGTTCTCGCGCGGCTTGCGCTTGGACGCGCGCACCCGCTTGGCCGCTTCCTTGAGCTCGTTGTTGCCGGCCAGCGCGGCGGCGCGCTGTTCCTCTTCCGGCAGGGTCGCCACCGCAGCGGCGGCATTGATCGACAAGCCGCCGGACTTCACCGCAGCCACCACTTCCGGCGCGGCCTGCTTGTGGATGGTTTCGATCAGCCCGACCTGGGCGCTGCTCAGGCGCGCCTCGCGGGCGATCTCGCTGCGCTGCTTGCGCGCGGCGGCGGCCGGCGCCGCCGGTGCGGTTGCGGCTGCCGCCGGTGCGGCTTGGCCCTCGGCCGGCGGATCCCATGGCGCCTGGTCGTCGTCGGGCGAGGCCGGCGGCGGAATCGGCGCCGGCGCGGCCATTGCCGCGCTGGCCTTGGCGCTGGCGCGCTCGGCCAGGATCTCGCGCTTGCGCAGCGCCAGCACGCCGCGCTGGAAGTCGGACACGCTGCGCCGGCCCAGATGCTGGTCGATCATCCACAGGTAGACGTCTTCCATCGACTGGAAGCGCGGGTTCTGCACGGTCTGGAACGGCAGGCCGTGCTTCTTGCAGATGCCGTAGCGGTTGTGGCCGTCGACCAGCACGTCGCCCCACAGCACCAGGGCGTCGCGGCAGCCCTCGGCGAGCAGGCTGCGCTCCAGCGCGGCGTATTCCTCCGCGGTCAGCGGGTCGATATAGGCCTTGAGGTCTTCGTTGATGACGATGTTCATGCGCTGCGGCTACGTAAAACAGGGGGGCGGCATTGTAGTGAGATGTCGTCCCCGGGTCAGCCGCCGCAAGCCGGCGCGGCGGTTCCGCGCCGGCGTCGTGCCGGTCGTCGACGGCCGATCCGGCCAATCCAGCCAATTGCGCCCAGCCATAGCGCCGATCGCGCGAGCACGGTCCGTGCCGTTCAGGCCGTACGGTCCGGCGCTGGGCCGAGTTCGGTGCCGACGCCGCCGGAGCCGTGCCGCGCGGCCGCCCGCGCCAGGCGTTCGCACAGCGCGAAGACACCGTGCCGGTAGCGTTCGAACATCGGCTGATGCGCCTGGGCCCGATAGCGCGCCAGCGGATCGTCGAGCACCGCGCGGCTGCGCCCGTCGCCGCCGCCGTCGAGGAAATGCTGGAGGCGGTGCGAATCGCGCAAGGCCGCCGCGGCCGGCAGGGGATGGGGCAGGTCGGCGCCGCCGCCGCATTGCGCGTGGCGGTCGATCTCGTGCAGGCGCCAGACCTCCTGCGCCAGCGCGTACACGCGCACGCGGCCGAAGTGCTGGCCGGCGGCGCTGACCGCATCGCCGGCCATGACGTGATTGAGCATCTGCCGGCCGCCTTCGGGAATGCCCCAGGCCGGATGGGCCGCGCCAAAAGCGTTGAAGGTTTCGCCGCGCAGGCCGAAGCGGTGCGCGGCGATCTGGGCCAGGCCGCCGCCGAGCGAATGGCCGGTGACGCTGACCGGCGTCGCCGGCGGCAGGGTGCGCGCCAGCATCAGCGCCTGCCGGGTCAGGGCGAGCGCGCCGTCGCTGTGCGCGGCGATGCGCCGGCCGGCCGTCGCCAGGCCGGCCGCGTCCCGGTCCGCCTGGCGCAACGCATCGCCGCCGTGGGCGACCACATATTCGCCGGTGTCGGCGCGACGATAGATCGTGCCCCGATAGCCGCAGGCGCGGTCGACGCGCTGCACCACCGCGTAGCTCGCGCCGTCGATGCGCAGCGCATCGTCCGGGTACGGCGGAGCGGGCCGGGCCGCGTGTTCGGCGAGGGCGGCGTAGTGGCGGCTGGGCAGGCTCATGCGTCGGTCCCTTCGACAGGAGTAAGGATTCAGGCCGCCAGGAGCGTCGAACGCGCGACGTCGCGGGAAGGCATCGGGCTCACAGCAGCAGCCCGTGTTCCAGCGCCAGCCGGGTCAGCCCCGCGTCGCTGCGCACGCCGAGCTTGTTGAACAGGCGCGAGCGGTGGGTGCGCACGGTCGAATCGACCAGGCCGAGCGCCTGGGCGATGTGCTGGATGCCGTGGCCGCGCGCGGTCATGCGGGCGATCTCCAGTTCGCGCGCGCTGAGCCGGTCGAACGGGGATTCGCCGAACAGCACCCGGCTGGCGAGGCCGTCGTCGAGATAGCGCCGGCCCGCGGCGACTTCGCGCACCGCGCGCGCGACCGTCGCCGGCGCGCAGCCGTAGGACAGATAGCCGCGCGCGCCGGCGGCGAACAGATGCTTGGGCAGGACGCCGTCGTGGGCCGCGGCCAGCGCCAGCACCCAGGGCCGCCCCGGCAGCCGGTGCAGGAAATCGACGCCGTCGATGTCCGGCAACTGGGTCGAGCACACCACCAGGTCGATCTCGACCTCGAACACCGCGCGCAGCGCCGCCTCGCCGCGGTCGGCTTCGCCGACCACGGCGATGTCGCCGGCCTCCTGTGCGATCCAGCGCAATCCGGCGCGGATCAGAGGCTGGGCGTCGACGGCGAATACCCGGATCACATTGCGTCCTTGCGGTTGGCTCCAAGGGCGACTACGCCGGCAAAACCGTAAATTGGCAATGTGTGCCAGCTGAAATTGCTTCGCGTCCACATCGTTGTGGACGTTCGTCCACAACGTGTAGTCAAACGCGTCCGCCGAATCAGATTTCTCCTACCCGAAGCGGCGCAGCGGCGCTGTTAGCGTTTGGCCCTGGCGGTCGCGGCGATCGCCCACCAAGACGATCGGGGGCGCTGGGCATGGACGGAATGCAATGGGATGCGCTCGGAGCTGGCATCGGCGCGCTGCAGGCGAGCGCCGGCATCGGCGACTTCGTGTTCTTCCGCCTGATCGACGAGTACTTCCGCGCCGAGATCGACCGCTTCGGCCTGCAGCTGATGGCGCGGGCGATGGCCTGGGCCAGCGCGGTCGCGCTGAGCCTGGTCACGCTGTGGATCCTGGTCGCCGGCTACCGCATCGTTACCGGGCGCTCGCGCGAATCGATGTCGGCCCTGGTCGCGGATCTGAGCCGGATCGCGGTGATCGTCGCGGTCGCCACCGGCATGTCGCTGTCGGGCGTGCGGCTGCACGAGTTCCTCACCGTCGACCTGGACCGCGAGATCCACGAGCTGTTCACCGGCATCGAAGGCCGCACCGCGGCGCAGAGCATCGACGAGAACCTGGCCTATGCCCAGGTCGCGATGGACGCGATCGACGCGGTGCAGGTGGTCGAGGGCGATCAGGCGCTGCGCGAGGAGAAGGCGCGCGCGCTGCTGTTCGCCGGCTTCGGCGCGGCCGGTCCGGCCATGACCGCGGCGGCGATGCTGCTGCTGTACAAGTTCGGCATCGCGGTGTTCATCGGCCTGGGGCCGCTGTTCGTGCTGTGCCTTATCTTCGAGCAGACCCGCGAGCTGTTCCGGCGTTGGTTGCTGTACGGCATCGGCACCCTGTTCTCGATGGCGACCCTGAGCGTGGTCACGGCGATGGCCACCAAGCTGATGGGCAAGATCGCGGTGGCGTTCTGGGTGAGCAAGCTCGCCGGCGGCTTGCCCGGGCTGGATGCCGAGGGCATGAGCGCCCTGGCCCTGCAGCAGGGCGGGATCGGCCTGATCCTGACCGTCTTCATCGTCGTCGCGCCGCCGGCGTCGGCCTTGTTCTTCAACGGCACCCTGGGGCAGTTCCAGGCCCATTCGGCGTTCGCCGGCCACCCGGCCGGCGCGACCCACAGCGGCGCCGCGCCGATGCCGGCGATGCCGCCGGCGACCAGCGCGACCGAGCGAACGCCCGCCGAGCCCATCCGCACATCGTCGCCGCGCGTCGCGCCGCCGTCCTCGCCGCGCATCGCCGCGGGGGCGCCGTGATCCGCCCGCCGGCGCGGCCGTGGACGATCGCGCTGAGCCTGGCCGTCGCCTGCCTGTCCGGCCGCGCGCTCGGCGAAGGCGTCTGCCCGCCCGGCATGCTGCCCTACCGCACCGGCAATGAGCAGGCCTGCGCGCCGGCGCCGCCCGGCTACTACCCCGAGCCGGCCGCGCCGCGCGAGGTCTGGGGCTCGCGCTGGGGCGCGATCGCGCTCGACGGCGCGCGCGGCGCGATCGGCACCGCGCACGGTGCGCCGAGCAAGCGCGAGGCGCGGCGCGAGGCGCTCGACCACTGCGCCGCGCAGGGCGGCCAGGACTGCGCGATCCAACTCGTCTACAGCAACCAATGCGTCGCGGTGGCGATCAGCGACCGCCGGGTGTTCGTGCTGCCGTCGGAACTCAAGGAGGACGCGGTCGAACGCGCCCTGCACGAATGCCTCGCCCGCGCCGAGACGAACTGCCGCTCGCACTACGCCGCCTGCAGCCTGCCGCTGCGGGTGCGATGATCCGATCGCCGGCTCAGCCGCGCCGCCGCGGCCGCGCCGCGCGTTGCAACTGGCGGTGGTGGGCTTCGGCGCAGGCCGGCCCGCAGTACAGCCGCACCGGCTCGCCGTCGAACGGCTCCAAACAGGCGAGGTTGAGGCAGTAGCCGGCCGCGGCCGGCGTTTGCAGCGCTTGCGCGGATTGGCGCTGCGCCTGCAGCGATTGGGTCAGGTTGATCTGCTCGAACAACTGCGCCTGGTCGATGATGTCGCTCATTGCGTTCCCTGCGGGTGGGGCGCCGGTCCACGGCGCGTGAAGGGCGCGTCGAGGCCGACGCGTGGCGCGCAGCGTTCCATCGTGTCGTCCCACACACTGAAACCGGATCGGTTCTGAACGAAGCCGATCGAATCGGCGTTGCGGGTTGCGGCGGCGCGCACAAAAGCGCGCTCCGACCCCGGCAGCGGGGTTGCGGTTCAGCCGGAATCGGCCAACGTGTCGGCGTATGAGACTGCCGCGGATTAGTGTGTCTTCACCGAAGGCCGACCGCTGTGGAGCGAAGGAGGACGCCGTGAACGCCGATGCGACCGAACGCGATTCCAGTCGTGCCTTGCAGGCCTTGCACGCCGCAACCTGGTTCGCGCTGTGCGAAGGCGACCGCTACTCCGCGCTCGGACGCCGGGCGGTGGCCAATTCCTTCTACAACCTGCTGCCGCTGCTTGCCGAAGTGCGCAAGGCGATGGGCGCGCCGCTGCCGGCGGCCGCGGACGTGTTGCAGCTGCAAGTGCTGGAAGCGCCCGGCAGCGCCAACGACGAAGCGCGCGACGGCTAGCGTCGGCTGGCAGCCACCGCAGTCCAGACGAAACCTCGCCGCGAAGGGAGGGTAGGACCGGCGCAAGCCGCGACCACGGGACGCGCAGCGTATTCAACGCTTGCGTCGTCCATCCAAGTCCGAAACCAGCGCTTGTAGCGGCGTCCCACAGGGATTTCCTCCGGTCATAAGCCGCGACAGTCGAAGCGATGAATTAACGCGGCCTCACCGAAGTGATCGTGCCCAACAGCCGATCCGGGCTTCGGCCGAGGCGCTTGCATGCGTCGCTTCGGCTGTCGCGGCTTACGCCGCTCCTACAGGGAGTAGACAAGGGCGGCGAGGCAAGCATCACGACTTCTTCGCCGCCGGCAGCGGCTTGGCCTGCACCTTGTTGCCGTCGGCGAGCAGCGCGTTCGGGGCCAGGATCACCGTGTCGCCGGGCGCGATGCCGGCCAGCACTTCGATGTCGTTGCCGAGGTTGCGGCCGAGCACGACGCTGCGGAAGGCCAGGGTGGAATCGGCCGTGAGCGTGGCGACCTGGGCGCCGGCGGCGCGCTGGATCACGGTCGAGACCGGCAGGATCACCGCCGGCGCCGGACGCGGCAGCTGCAGGCGCGCAGTGCCGACCATGCCGGCGGGGATGCGGCTGTCGGGGTTGGGCAGCAGCAATTCGGTGCGCATCGCCCCGGCTTCGCGCGACAGCGTGCGCGCGCTGCGCACGACCTGGGCCTTGAAGCTCTGTCCAGGCAGCTCGGCGAAGCCGACTTCCGCTTCCAGGCCGTTGCGGATCTGCAGGGCGACGTTCTGCGGCACGTCGACCACCACCCGCAGCGGGTCCAGCACCGCGATCTCGAACATCGGCGCCGCGGCGGCGGCCGAATCGCCGACCACGCGATCGCCGCGCTCGATGTTGCGCGCCACCACCACGCCGGCGAACGGCGCGCGCACGGCCTGGAACGACTGCCGCTCCAACGCCGAGGTCAACCGCGCCTGGGCCGCGCTGCGTGCGGCGACGGCGACGTCGTAATGGCCCTTGCGATCGCTGAAGTATTCCTTCGACACAGCGCCGGTACCGATCAGCGCCTGGGCGCGCTCGTAGTTGACCTTGGCCAGTTCCTGGTCGGCGCTGGCCTGGGCCAGCACCGCGCGCGCCTCGCGCACCGCCTGGTCGGTTTCCGGCGCCGAGATCGTCGCCAGCACCTGGCCGGCGGCGACCCGGTCGCCGAGTTCGGCCTTGCGCTCGCTGACGAAGCCGGTGGCGCGGGCATAGATCTGCGCCGATTCGCCGGCCAGCGCGCGCGCCGGCAGGGCCAGCTCGAAGGCCGGATCGGCGGCCTTGGCGGCGACGGTCAGCACCTGCGGCACGCTCGCCGCCGGCGCGGTCGCGGCGGTGCTGCGGTTGCAGCCGGCGAGCGCGCCGAACAAGGCCGCCGACACGGCGGCGGCGACGGTCAGGCGCAACACGGGACCGGGGGAGACAGTGCGGTTCATGGGGCGACTCCTGCGGGGGCGGCGGGCACGGCGATGTCGTCGGACGCGACCGGCGCGGCCGGTTTGCGGCGGCGGCCGAGCACGGCCAGGATGGAAGGAACCAGGATCAGGGTGGCGGGCGTGCCGAACAGCAGGCCGCCGATCACCGCGCGGCCGAGCGGCGCGTTCTGTTCGCCGCCGTCGCCCAGGCCGATCGCCATCGGCACGATGCCGAGCACCATCGCGCTGGCGGTCATCAGCACCGGGCGCAGGCGCACCGCAGCGGATTCGTAAGCGGCCAGTTCGGGGTCGTGGCCGTCGGCGATCAGGCTGCGGGCGAAGCTGGTGACCAGCACCGAGTTCGCGGTCGATACGCCGATCACCATCATCACGCCCATCAGCGCCGGCACGCTCAGCGGCGTGCCGGTGACGAACAGGCCGATGGCGGCGCCGGCGATCGCGATCGGCAGGCCGGACATGGCCACCGCCGGCTGGATCCAGGACTGGAAGTTGACCACCAGCACCAGGAACACCAGCACCGCCGACATCAGCAGCCCGGCGGCGAGCTCGCCGTAGGCGCTCTGCATCTCGCCGGCCTGGCCGACGATTTCGATCCGGTTGCCGGGCTTGAGCTTGCCCTCGAGTTCGCCGGTGATCGCGCTGAGCCGGTCGTAGACCGAACCCAGGTCGGTGCCCTGCACGTTGGCGATCACGCTGACGGTCGGCGCCAGGGTGGTGCGGGCGATGCTGGCCGGCACCTGGCGCGGGACCACCGTGGCGATGTTGCGCAACAGCACCGCCTCGCCGTTCGGGCCGATCCGCAACGGCGAGTTCAGCAGCGCGTCGATGTCGCGCAGGTCGTTGATCGGCGCCTGCACCTGCACGGTGTAGGCGATCGCGTTGACGGTGTCGGTCCAGTACACCGGCGACACCGTGCCGGCCGAGCCGAGCACCGCCAGCACCGCGCGCGCGGCCTGCTGCGGGTCCAGGCCGAGCTGGGCGGCGCGGGTGCGGTCGATCCGCACCTGGTACTCGGGCAGGTCCAGCACCTGGCGCAGCGAGATGTCGACCGCGCCGGGGACCCGGTGCAGGCGCTGCTCGATATCGCGCGCCAGGGCCATGTTGCCGGGCACATCGCGGCCGATCAGGCGCACTTCGAACGCGGCCGCGGCCGAGCCGGCCAGCGTCCGGCTGGTCGCGTCCGGCGGACGCTCGAACAGCTTGACCTCGGGGAAGCGCTCGGCGATGCGCTGGCGGATCTTGACCAGGTAGTCGTGGCTGTTGGCGTGCGGCGAGCGCAGCTGCAGCATGATCTCGGCCTCGAACGATCCGACCACGGTGCTGTCGACCAGCGACAGGTTGATCGCGTCGGGCACGCCGATCTGCTCGTACACGGTCTGCAGCTCATCGGCCGGAATGATGCTGCGGATCTCGCGCTGGATCTGGCTGAGCTTGGCCGCGGTTTCCTCCAGCCGGGTGCCGGTCGGCAGGCGCACCTGCAGGCGCAGCTGGCCGGCGTCGACCTGGGGAAAGTACTCGCGTCCCAGCGACATCGCCGCGCCGGCGCCGAGCGCGAACACCAGCAGCGCCGCAGCGGCGAGCAGGCCGCCGTGGTGGCCGAGCCGGACCAGCAGGGCATGGTGCCGGTCGCGCAAGGCGTCGAGCGCGTGCTCGACCTTGTGGTTGATGCCCAGCAGCAGCTTCTCCGGCGCCCAGCGCGGATTGGCGCGGCTTTGGATATCCGCCGGCAGCAGCAGGTAGCACAGCACCGGAATCAGGGTGCGCGAGAGCAGGAACGAGGCCAGCATGGCGAAGATCACCGCCAGCGCCAGCGGGGCGAACACCCAGGCCGACAGGCCGGTCATCAGCAGGATGGGCGTAAGCACGATGCAGATCGAAATGGTCGAGACCATCTCCGGGAACACCACTTCGCGCGCGCTGTCGAGGATCGCGGTGCGCACGTCCTTGCCCAGGGCGATGTTGCGGTTGGTGTTCTCCACGTCGACCACCGCGTTGTCGACCAGGATGCCGATCGCCAGCGCCAGTCCGCCCAGGGTCATGACGTTGAAGGTGTAGCCGAGCAGGTGCAGCATCGCCACCGAGGCCAGCAGCGCCAGCGGGATCGCCGACAGCACGATCAGGCTGGAGCGCCAGGAGCCGATGAACACCAGCACCACCAGCGCGACCAGCAGGCCGACCAGGATCGCCTCGTGCTGGATCGAGCCGATCGCGTTGTCGACGAACACCGACTGGTCGAAGATCGCGTGGATCCGCGTGCCCGGGGGCGCCGAGGCCTCGATCTCGGGCAGGCGCTCGCGCACCGCGCGCACGATCTCCACCGCCGAGGCGCCGCCGAGCTTGATCAGCGCCACCGACACCGCGCTGGAACCGTCCATGCGCGCGACGTTGGTCTGCAGCGCGCCGCCGTCGCGCACCGAGGCGACGTCGCGCACGTAGACCACGGTGCCGGCGCGCATCGCCACCGGGATGTCGAGGAACTCGGCCGCGGTCGCAGGACTGGTGTCGATCGAGATCTGCATCTCGCGGCGGCCTTCGCGGATAGCCCCGGAGGGCAGGGTCGGGCTGCCGCGTTCGAGCGCGCCGGTGACCTCGGCCGGGGTCAGGCCGTAGGTCTGCAGCTTGGCCGGGTCCAGGTCGACCATGATCTGCCTCGGCGCGCCGCCGTAGGGCAGGGTCATGCGGATGCCGGGGATGGTCTGGATCTGCGAGCGCAGCTGCAGGCGCGCGTAGTCGTACAGCTGCGCCTCGGTCAGCGAGTCGGACGACAGCACCAGTTGCAGCACGGGGGTGGAGGAGACGTTGTTGCGCACCACCAGCGGAGGCGAGGTGCCCGGCGGCATGCGCCGCAGGATGGTCTGCGAGACCGCGGTGATCTGCACCAGCGCGCGGTCCAGGCTGACCGTGGGCTGGAACTCGATGCGCACGATGCTGGCGCCGTTGATCGTTTCCGAGCGCACTTCCTTGAGATCGTCGACGGTATTGAGGATCGCCGCCTCGGAGAACGAGGTCATCTTGGCGGCGACGTCGGCTGCGGGCAGGCCGCTATAGGTCCACACCAGGTTGACCGAGGGGATGCCGACTTCCGGCAGGATGTCGGTCGGCATCTTGCGCGCCGACAGCACGCCGAACAGCAGGATCAGGATCGCCAGCACGCCGATCGTGTAGCGACGGCTGAGGGCGTATTGGACTATCCACATCGCGTAGGCATTCCGGCGTCGGGGGATGGGGGCGCAGTGTCCGCACGCCGCGCGGCTCGCGCAGCGTCGCGGCATCGAACGGTGGGAGTGGCTGGGGCGACGCCGCACGCGTCCGCCGGACAGTCCGCGCAGGCGGCGCGGCAGACCTCGCGCTCAGGGTAGACGCGCGATGCGGACGCGGAACTGACGCGTACCTGACAAAACCGTCAGGCGGACGCATCGGCGCGGCGACGGGATCCGGGGCGTGGCTGGACGGCGGGTTGGGCCCTCGCTGGCGACGGGGAAGCGGCCTCCCGCCGGCGCGAAACGCAGGCCCGCCGGCAGAAACGGCCGCCGCCGGGCGGAGGCCCGGTGCCGGTCGTCGCCCGCCGGCCCGAGGATGCGGGTGCGCAGGGGGAGTGGGGGTAAATTAGTTCCCTGAATCGCGGGGGCGTTAGTTCATTACTGTCGCATCGTTGCCTATTTCTGCAATTTGGCCGACCCGGCACAGTCACACGACAGATTCCTCACGATAATCGCCGTACCCGGAACCAATGCGGGAAGCCATGAACGCCAACACTTCCGCCGAAACCATCGCCCAGCGCGGCAGTTGCGCCGCGCAGGCCGAACTGGTCGACCGGATTGCCCGATTGACGCAAGGCGACGGACTGCATCCGACCGCGGTCAAGGCCTTGCAGCTGATCCGCATCAGCAGCCCCACCGAATGCTCGCCCAGCGTCTACGAGCCGCGCCTGTGCGTGGTCGCGCAGGGCCGCAAGGTGGTGACCCTGTCCGACCGCACCTATCACTACGACCCGCTGAACTACCTGGTGGTGTCGGTGACCCTGCCGATGATCGGCCAGGTGGTCGAAGCGACGCCGGACAAACCCTACCTGTGCCTGCGCATCGACGTCGATCCGGAAGAGATCGCGCGCCTGCTGGTCGACGCCGGCCAGGCGCCGCTGGAGCGCGGCGCCGACCGTTCCGCCGACCTCGGCCTGTACGCGGCGCGGGTCAATCCGATCTTGATGGAAGCGGTGCTGCGGCTGATGCGCCTGCTCGACACGCCGCAGGACCTGCCGGTGCTGGCGCCGCTGGCGCTGCGCGAGATCTTCTACCGGGTGCTGATGGGCGACCTCGGCCATCGTCTGCGCGCGATCGCGGTCACCGACAGCCGCTCCAGCCGCATCGCCAAGGCGGTGGCGGTGCTGCGCCGCTGCTACCTGCAGCCGTTGAGCATCGAGGAACTGGCCGAGCAGGTGCACATGAGCACCTCCTCGCTGCACCACCAGTTCAAGGCGGTGACCACGATGTCGCCGCTGCAGTTCCAGAAGCAGCTGCGCCTGCACGAGGCGCGCCGGCTGATGATGGTCAACGGCATGGAGGCGGTGACCGCCGCGCACCGGGTCGGCTACGAAAGCCCGTCGCAGTTCTCGCGCGAGTACAAGCGCCTGTTCGGCGCGCCGCCGCGCGCGGAAGTGGTGCAGGCGCGAAGCGCGCCGCAGAGCTGAGTCCGGCGCCGCGCGACGGACGCGGATGCGCGGCGCGGCGCGGCGCGCACGGGCATCCGCTCGGCCTGAGCGGGCTGCCATATGCGCCGGCGATGCGCACTCACCTTCGATCACGCCGACGCCACGTTCGCTAGCGCGCGGCGTGTGCGCTGCATTCGACTACGTAAACGATCCGCGTTGCAGGACAGCGCGAACGCGCGTTCTGCGAACCGCGCGAAGATATTTTTCTTTTGCCGCGCATGTCGCGTTTTTGCCGCGTGGGCATCGGTAGCGTCTGCGCTCGACGCGAGTGGAGCCAGCGATTGCGATCGCCAGCCAAGCCGAGGTCGTCGGCACAGTCGATCGCATTGCATCGTCCGCATCGGCCGCTGCAGAGCGGCCGACGGGCATCGGCACGGAACGCTGCCTGCACCGCGACGAAGCGAACGCCTTCGCTTCGCTCGACCGAGGAGCAGGAAGCGCTATGACCCAACGATACCGTCGCAGATCGTCATTGGCGGCGTTCGCCGCCGTCGCGCCGCTGGCGCTCGCCCTGGGCGGGTGCGCCGACGGCGGCGTCAAGTCCGAGCCGCACGACCGGCTGAGCGGCGCGGACATCCGCGCCCATGCCGACGCCAGCCTGCCGCCGCTGAGCTGGCAGATTCCGCTCGACGTCAACGTGCCGCAGACCAAGCCCAGCCTGCAGGACCTGCAGGACGACTTCGACCTGCTGTCGTGGCAGACCTTCGTCGCGGTGAACTGGCCGGCCGACGCCAACGGCAACCCCGATACCGGCGCGACCATCGGCGCCAACCTGCCGACGGTGTGGGAGAACTGGAAGGAGAGCCGCGAGATCTTCCTGCCCGGCGGCGCCGCGCCGCTGCCGTGGGGGCAGGATACGCCGCCGCCCGCGGTCTGCGCCGGGCTCGGCGACGGCACGCTCAACCTGACCCAGGTCGGCAAGACCCCAGACGTGCTCGACGAAAGCGCCGAGCCGTTCGAGACCGGTCCGCTGATCGACCAGAACGGCCAGTACGTGCGTTTCGCGATCATGACCAACCGGGACATGTTCGACCGCATCGTGCGCGACCGGCTGTACAGCAAGGCGGGGCAGGAGGCTTTCAACAAGCCCGCCGATTTCGCCCAGCCGCAGACCAATGCCCATGTCGGCGCGATCATGATCAAGTCCTCGTGGAAGGTGATGGGCGCCAACGACGACGCCAGCCGCTTCCACACCATCAAGGCGCTGGTCTACACCAACCCGAACGAACACGAAGGCGTGAGCGCCGCGTGCAAGCTGCAGACGGTCGGCCTGGTCGGCCTGCACATCGTGCACAAGACCGCCAACGCGCCGCAGTGGGTGTGGTCGACGTTCGAGCACGTCGACAACGCGCCGAGCAAGGGCGATACGCCGTCCAAGCCGCACTACAACTTCTACGACAAGACCTGCACCAACTGCCCGCCCAACCAGCCGCCGCCGCGGCCGTGGAACCCGAACGCGACCGGCACCCCGCCGACCCAGGTGGTGCGCGAAATCCCGCTGACCGACTCGACCAAGAAACTCAACGCCCAATACCAGGCGCTGTTGCGCAGCGCCAACGCCAATTCGGTGTGGGCCAACTACGAGCTGATCAGCACCCAGTGGCCGACCAAGCGGAACAACCCGATCGACCCGACCGGCAACCCGGCGCCGAACTTCCTGGCCAACGCCACCCTGGAAACCTACATCCAGGGCCAGACGCCGCGGGTCTCGTCGAGCTGCATGGACTGCCACAACGACGCCACCATGACCAACGGCCTGGCGGCGGACTTCACCTACCTGCTGCAGCGCGCGCAATAAGGAGACCGCGATGGACGAGATGGAATACTTCATCCGGCTCAGCATCGGCCTGACCGGATTCAAGCGCGGGGCGCTCGCGCCTTCCGACGACACCCACGACATCAAGACCCTGTACCTGGATACCTTCCGCCAGCGCGTCGGCGCCGGCCTGGTCACCACCATCCTGACCCACTACCGGATCATCGACGGCCACATCTCCGGCAATCCGGCCAATCGCGAAGAGGTGGTGGTGCGGATCCTGTTCGCCGAGACGCCCGAGCAGGAGTTCCCGTGCCGGCAGCTGCTGTTCCTGTGGTACGCCGGCGCCTGGCCGACGGTGACCGATACCCCCGCGGCCACTCACGGGCAGACCTTCAGCGAGGTGATCTCGGCCGACAGCTACACCCAGGGCCTGGTCTGGCGGGTGATGCAGTCGCATCCGATGGGCCGGTCGACCTACCACTACGGCTACTGGGCGCAGCCGCCTGCGCCGCTGAGCGCCTACCTGGAGAACCCGGTATGAGCATCGTCACGCCTCCCGGCGGCTTCGACGCGGTGATCGTCGGTTCCGGCATCGCCGGTTCGATCGTCGCCTACCAGCTCGGCAAGCAGGGCAAGAAGGTGTTGATCCTCGAAGGCGGGCCGCCGGTGCCCAAGAGCCGCGAGGACTACATGCAGACCTTCTACATGGCCAACGCCAAGACGCCCGAGTCGCCGTATCCGCCGGTCACCCAGGGCGCGGCGGGCGCCAACAACGCGCTCGGCCAGCCCGATCCGTCCACGCTCAACACGCCGCGCTACACGGTGCTGCAGATCAATTCCTGGCAGGACCCGAGCATCAGCTATTTCACCTACTTCAGCCAGCCCAACAACATCACGCCCGACAGCCCGGAGCTGACCTTCGCCTTCGGCAGCTCCTACGAGCGCGTCGCCGGCGGCACCACCTGGCACTGGCTGGGCACGTCGCTGATGAACCTGCCCAACGACTTCCGGCTCAAGAGCCGGTACGGCCAGGGCGTCGACTGGCCGGGCGGTTCGCAGTTCTTCCGCCGGCTGCTGCCGTACTACCGCAAGGCGGCGGACGTGATCGGGGTGTCCGCCGACAAGCAGGCGATGGTCGATCTGTACAAGACGTTCGGCGTCGAATCCGACGGCGTCTACGGCGACAACTACGACTACCCGATGCCGGGCATCATCGAATCGATGAACGACGCGCTGTACGCGCAGAAGGTCGGCGCGCTGAAGGTCGACAATATTCCGCTGTTCGTCACCCCGACGCCGCAGGGGCGCAATTCGCGTCCCGGCAACCGCCGCCAGTGCGCCGGCAACACCAACTGCATCCCGATCTGCCCGATCCAGGCCAAGTACGACGGCACCGTGACCCTGGCCCAGGCCCTGCAGACCGGCAACGTGCAGATCCAGTACCGGTCGGTGGCCAGCAACATCCGTCTGGACGGCGACAAGGTCAGCGGCATCGACTACATCACCTACGACACCCAGACCGGACCGGCGACCGGCACCGGCACCGCGACCGCCAAGCGCTATGTGCTGGCCGCGCACGCGATCGAGACGCCCAAGCTGCTGTTGATGTCCAACCGCAACCCGGGCTGGAACCGCGGCGTCGCCAACAGCTCCGACCAGGTCGGCCGCAACCTGATGGACCATGTGATGTACCTGGCCTGGGGCCTGTCCAAGGACCCGATCTACGCCTTCCGCGGCCCGCTGTCGACCGCGGGCATCGAGGCGCTGCGCGACGGCGCGTTCCGCAGCCAGCGCGCGGCTTACCGGATCGAGATCGGCAACGAGGGCTGGAACTGGGCGACCAACGATCCCAATACCACCCTGGCCGATTTCGTCTTCGGCCAGAACAACACCCAGTTGAACGGCGATTCGGTCAACCAGCAGAACCAGCCGCTGCGCTTCAATCCAACCTTGCCGGCATTCAGCAAGCTGTTCGGCACCCAACTGGTGCAGACCCTCAATGCGATCTACGTGCGCCAGCTGCGCCTGGGCTATCTGATCGAGCAACTGCCCGACCCGGACAATCGCGTGCAATTGTCGAGCCTGCGCGACCATCTCGGCCTGCCGCGGCCGTCGGTGACCTACCGCATCCGCGACAACTACGTGCGCGAGGCCTTCGTCTCGGCCAAGAAAGTGTCGACCCAGATCTTCGACGCGCTCGGCGCCAAGGAGTACACCCAACTTCCGGGACCGGTGAAGATGCACGGCTTCAACGTCACCCCCAGCACCTTCGAGTACAAGGGCGACCGCTTCACCTTCTACGGCGCCGGCCACATCATAGGCACCTACCGCATGGGCGCCACGCCGCGCGACTCGGTGCTCAACCCGCGCCAGCAGTCCTGGGACCATCCCAACCTGTACATGGTCGGCAGCGGCGTGTTCCCGACCACCGCCACCGCCAACCCGACCCTGACCATCGCCGCGCTGGCGCTGCAGGCGGCCGACAACATCCTGCAAGACCTCGCGTCCGCGCAGAGCGAGGACGTTTCCTATCACCCCGGCATCGCCGACGCAGCCGCGACGGCCTTCGCCCCGGATCGGCCCTCGTAGTCGATAAGACGGCGTCGCCGGCGCGGCCGGCGACGCGCGTCGCGCCGGTCGCGCGCGCGCTCGCGACGGTGCGCCTATATGCGGGCGCATGCGCCCGCATCGGCGTTTTGCCGCTGCGTCCGGCGGACGGCCGGATGAAGGCGATGCGCCGTGTCGGCTTCGCCCGCCGCTTGCGCGCGCCGCCACGAATTCGCATTTCGACGCCATCGCGACGCCGCGCAACGGCGTCGCGATGGCCGTCCGCGCGCCGCGTTATCCGGATCGTCCGTTCGCGGCCAACGCAGGTTCGCGGCATCTCCCCATGCGCGCCGTCATTGCGATTGGTTCTATGCAAGATCCGAAGTCGCGGTAGGGGAGTGGATCGCGGCTCACGTTTGATTCGATGAGCCGGTTCGAAACGCCTCGCGCCGGACCGCTCCCTTCGAGGTTCCCACAGCCGGAACAGATCTGCCGCGGCGATCCGTCGGCGGCGTCGTTTCGTGCCGGCAGTCAAAGCATAGGACATCCAAAGCAATGAAAAACTCTTCCAAGAAGACATTCGCCGTGCTCGGTCTGGCCGCGGCCTGCGCGGCGGTGTTGCTCGGCTCGCAACGCGACGCCGGCCCGGCTGCGCTCGGCGCGCCCGGCGATGCGTTCGCCGCTGCCGCGGCCTCCGGTTCCCTGCCCGGCGCCGGCCTGCGCAGCGTCGCCTACACCGCACCGACGCCGCGCAACGACGCGCAAGCCAAGCTCGGCGGCGGCCAGTTGCTGGAAGCCGTGCAATGGCTGGCGCAGACCCAGACGGCCGGCAGCGCCAACAGCGTGACGCCGGCGAACGGCGCGCCGGCCGGCGCCGGCGACGCCGGCCGTCCGGCCCGGCAGGCGATCAGCGCCGCGGCGCAGATCGCCGCGCTCGATCGCGCCGGCATTCCGCAACGCTTCCGCGAAGGCGAGAAGCTCAAGGTCAGCCTCGACCTGGCCCTGAGCTACGAGGATGTGCAGAACCCCGACCTGCTCGCGCGCGCCACCTCGGCGCTGCGCGATACCCTGCTCGCCGCCGGCCTGCAGGCGACGGCGGTCAACGGTTCGCCGTCGCTCGAGGCGCTGGTGCCGCTGGCGAAGCTGGAATGGGTCGCCGGATTGAAATCGGTGGCCCAGGTGTCGTTGATGAAGATGTCGCAGACGGCGGTGTTCAGCGACGGCGCCACCGCCAGCGAGGTCGACCGCCTGCGCGCGCTCGGCCAGTACGCCGGCGTCGCCGAGAACCTGCGTCGGGACCTGCGCGGCGAAGGCCTGAGCATCGCCATCATCGATCATTTCGGCAATCTCAACGGCGAGGTCGCGGCCTTGCAGGCGGCCGGCGAGTGGCCGAGCAACAGCGCCGCCGAACCGAACAAGATCACCCTGCGCCCGCTGCAGGGACAGGCCTTCGGCCATCGCGGCGCCGCGCACGGCAATGCGGTGACCGAGATCGTCTACGACATCGCGCCGGCCGCCTCGTTCCGCGTTTACGACAGCTCCGGCGCGGCCGATTGGGTCAGCGCGGTCCAGGACGCGGCCAACCTCAACGCCCAGAACGTCGCCCAGGGCGAGCCGCGCGCGCAGGTCATCACCGCCTCGCTCGGCTTCGACCTGTACGGCCCCGGCGACGGCACCGGTACCGGCAGCGCCCTGCGCGGCCTGTACGAGGCGATCGAGGCGGCCACGCGCAACGGCGTGCTGGTCCTCAACGCCGCCGGCAACGAGGCCCAGGTGCACTGGGACGGCAACAGCACCGCCGGCGCGGTCGCCAACGTGCGCCAGGACTTCGACCTCAGCGCGGCCGGCGTCGACAACGTCAACCGCTTGAATCTGGGCGCCGACTTCGGCGGCTGCATCCCGGTCGGCGCCTTCAGCGCGGCCGACCAGGACAGCTTCGAGATCAGCGCGACCCTGGGCTGGAACGATTGGACCAACGCCAACAACCTCACCGACGCCGATTACCGGCTGGAGCTGGTGCGCTGGGCCGATGCGGTCGTGCGCAGGGGCCGGGTGGTCACCCCGGCCGGCTGGGTCGTGGCGACGCAATCGGATGCGGCCCAGAACGGCGGCGCCGGCCAGGCGCCGCTGGAAGGCATCTCCTTCGTTGCGTCGGCGGCGACCCGCACCGCCGAGTGCGACAACCTGTTCAACGCCAACCGCTTCGCCGGCGGAGGCAAGTTCGGCCTGCGCATCGTCCGCAAGACCGCCGCCGCGAACAATTTCCTGCGCCTGATGGTCGGCGGCTACTACACCCCGCAGTACGCCCAGGCCGAGCGCTCGCTGATCCATCCGGCCGACTCGGCCAGCGTGATCACGGTGGCGGCGCTGGACGCGGCGACCTCGAACCTGGAGGCCTACAGCTCGCGCGGGCCGGTGCTGGCCGCCGGCGGCGCGCGTCCGAACGGACAGGCGGCCGGCAACGCCAAGCCCGACATGGCCAACTTCGCCAACGTCGATACGGTCTCCTACGGCGACAACGAGTTCAACGGCACTTCCTCGGCGACCCCGCACGTGGCCGCGCTGGCCCTGCTCGGCCTGCAGCATCAGCGCCAGCTGACCAACGCCACCGTGCCGGTGCTGCCGGCCAATCCGACCGACGCCCAGCGCGCCGCTCACGCTGCGGCGGTGCGGCAACGCAACGTCAGCCTGACCGGCTCGGTGTACGACTCGTTGGCCTATGTGGCCGGCACCGGCGGCAACGACCTGGGCGCGGCCGGTTTCGACAGCAGCTACGGCACCGGCCGGCTGAAGTTCCATGCCCAGTCGCAGGCCTGCTTCCTGACCGCGCTGTACGACCCGACCTATCGCGGTCTGCTGCCGGCGCAGGCCAATCCGTTGCCGGCGGGACAGAAGAGCTACGACGTGCTGCACGAGGAGAACGACGCGGCCTGCTCCAACGCCGCTGCGCAATAAGCCCGCGTTCGGCGGGTCCGCGTGCCGGTCCGGACGATGCCCGCCCGCAAGGCGGGCATCGTTTTTGCAGCGCATCGGCGCCGCGGATGGGCCGGCTTCAGGCCAGGGCGCGCGCCAGGCGCTCGGCCACGGCGCGCAACTGCGGCAGGCGTTCTTCGGCGCCGAGCAGCTCGAACTCGACCCCGGTCAAGGCCAGCAGGGCGATGAAATCCTCCGCCGTCTCGCCGCGCACGTGCAGCAGGCAACTGTGCTCGTCGATGTGTTCGAGCACGCCGCACCACGGCGGCAGGCCCGGCGCCAACGCTTCGGCCGAGCCGTGCAGGCGCGCGCGCAGCACGTCGCCGGTCATGCCCTGGCTGAGGCTGCGCTGGACGTAGCCGGCGACGTCCTCGGGAAACTCGCGTGGGGCGAAGCCGGCGCCGCAGCGCAGGCTCTGGATGCGGTCGGCGCGGAACAGGCGCCAGTCCTCGCGGCTGCGGTCCCAGGCCAGCAAGTACCAGCGCCGGCCGCTGCTGACCAGGCGCAGCGGCTCGATCGTGCGCCGGCTGGCGCGACCGCCGCGGTCCTGGTACTCCAGTTCGATGGTCTGGCGGTCGCGGCAGGCGCCGGCCAGCTCGGTCAGGGTGTCGACGTCCGGGCCTGGCTCGTCCTGGGCCAGCGACACGGTCACCGAATACAGCGCGCTGATCCGCCGCCGCAACCGCGCCGGCATCAGCTGGTCGAGCTTGCCGAGCAGGCCGAGCGCGGTCTGTTCGATCCGGGCCACGCTGGCGGTGGCGCTGCGCAAGGCCACCGCCATCGCCACCGCTTCGTCGTCGTCGAGCAGCAGCGGCGGCATCGAGGCGCCGGCGCCGAGCTGATAGCCGCCGCCGACCCCGGCCGAGGCCTGGATCGGGTAGCCCAGTTCGCGCAGGCGGTCGACGTCGCGGCGCACGGTGCGGCCGTCGACTTCGAGCCGTTCGCACAGTTCGTTGCCGGTCCAGTGGCGGCGCTGCTGCAACAGCGAGAGCAGACGCAGGAGGCGGGCGGAGGTCTTGAGCATAGGCCCAGTCTAACGACGATTGAGGACATATCCTGTCCTCGATAGGGGCTATTCTGCACTCACCCGGAAACGCGCCCCCAGGCTTTTCCTTCCCGAATCCCGAATCCCGAATCCCGAATCCCGGAGCCAAGCCATGACCGTCCAGACCTATCAAGGCAGCTGCCACTGCGGCGCGATCCGTTACGAAGTCGACCTCGACCTCGACGCCGGCACCTCGCGCTGCAACTGCTCGATCTGCACCAAGCTGCGCAAGTGGACGGCGCTGGCCAAGCCGGAGGCCTTCCGCCTGCTCGCCGGCAAGCCGGAAGACATGGGCGACTACCAGTTCGGCACCTTCAGCGGCCATCACCAGTTCTGCAAGCACTGCGGCATCCATGCCTTCGGCAGCGGCGAGCTCGACGTGCTCGGCGGCAAGTACTACGCGGTCAACGTCGCCTGCCTGGACGTCGACCATGCGGTGCTGGCGGCGGCGCCGGTGCGCTTCATGGACGGGCTGCACAACAACTGGTTCGAAACGCCCGCGGTCACCGCGCATATGTGACCGCCGGGCTCGCCGCGCATCGCCGCGCGTGCGAGTCTGGCGCGCCCGCCGCCGCCTTTCGCCGATGGATACCGAAGCCCTCAAACGCCGGTGCCGCGCCTATCCGGGCGCGGTCGAGACCCTGCACGCGGCGCCGTCGAACATCCTGGTCTACAGCGTCGGCGGCAAGTTCTTCGCCTACTTCAAGACCAGCGAGCCCGAGCGCTGGCGTTTCAGCATCAAGGTCACTCCGGAACGCTTCGTCGAGCTCACCGACATGCCCGGCGCCAAGCCGGCGCGGTTCATGGGCCGCCACCACTGGGTCACCATCGTCGACGTGCGCCGGCTGCCGGACGAGTATCTGGCCGAACTGGTCGACTGGTCGTACCGGCGCGCGCTCGGCAACCTCAGCCGCAAGCGCCAGGCCGAGGCGCTGGCCGATGCCGACGAAGCGCAGCGCGAGCGGCTCAGCCCGGTCGCGCCGCCGAAAGCTCGGCCAAGACTCGTAAGCCTGCCTCCGCCCGGTCGTCGAGCGGGTGGCCGTAGTTGAGCCGCAAGCAATGCCGGTAACCGCGGTAGGCGGAGAAGATCGGTCCGGGCGCGATGCTGACCCCACGCTGCGCGGCCTGGCGCTGGATCCATAGCGCGTCGCGGTCCGGCGGCAGTTCGATCCACAGAAAGTAACCCCCGTCCGGGCGGGTGACCCGGGTGCCGGCAGGGAACTGGCGCGCCACCGCTTCCAGGTACGCGGCCTGCTGCTGGGCCAGGGTCTTGCGCAGCGCGCGCAGATGGCGCTCGTAGCCGCCGCGCTGCAGATAGCGGGCGATCGCCAATTGCGCCGGCACGCAGGTGGCCAGGGTGTTGGTCAGCTTGAGCCGCGCCACCTGCTGCGCATAGCGTCCCGGCGCGGTCCAGCCGATCCGGTAGCCCGGCGCCAGGGTCTTGGAGAACGACGAGCAGTGCAGCACCAGGCCGCGGCTGTCGAAGGCCTTGGCCGGGCGCGGACGCTGCGCGCCGTAGTGCAGTTCGCCGTAGACGTCGTCCTCGATCAGCGGCAGCTCATGCCGCGCCAGCAATTCGACCAGCTCGCGGGTCTTGGCCTCGGGCAGGCTGGCGCCGAGCGGATTCTGGAAACGGGTCATCAGCCAGCAGGCCTTGGGCGCGTGGCGGCGGATCGCCGCGTCCAGCGCGCCCAGATCGATGCCCTCGCGCGGATGGGTCGGCACTTCCACCGCGCGCAGGCCGTGCCGTTCCAGCGTCTGCAGGGCGGCGTAGAAGCAGGGCGATTCGACCAGCACCGCGTCGCCGGGACGGGTGGTCGCGGCGATGCACAGGTTCAGCGCCTCGATCGCGCCGTTGCAGATCACCAGGTCGCCCGCGCCCAGGCCGATGCCTTCGACCTGGTAGCGCAGGGCGATGTGCCGGCGCAGTTCGTGCTTGCCGGGGGTCAGGTCGTCGACGGTGCTGCGCGGGTCCAGGTGCACCGCCTCGTGCGCCATCGCCCGGCCGAGCCGGGCCAGCGGAAACAGCGCCGGGCTCAGGAAGGCCGAGCCCAGCGGCACGATCTCGCGCGCCATCGCCGATTCCAGCACCTCGAACACCAACGCGCTGACATCGACCGGCCGCGACTCACCGTCCGGGGCCGAGGCCGCGTCCGGTTCCGGCGGCAGCGGCCGCGCCGCCGCGCGCACGTAATAGCCCGAACGCGGCCGCGACTGCACCAGCCCCTGGGCTTCGAGCAGGTAATACGCCTGGAACACCGTCGCCGGACTGAGCCCGCGCGCCGCGCTGGTCTGGCGCACCGACGGCAGCCGCTGCCCCGGCCGCAGCAGCCCCTGCCGGATCGACCGGGCGATGTCATTGGCGAGGGCTTGGTAGCGTTTCACGGGACTCGGGACTCGGGACTCGGGACTCGGGATTCGGGATTCGGGATTCGGGATTCGGGATTCGGTGCTCGGGAGAGCCAAAGCTTGTGCTCTGCTTTACGAGTCCCGAGTCCCGAGTCCCGAGTCCCAGCCCAAATCACATCGTCTCTAAAAATTCTGCGACTGATATGGGTTTTTGTTGGAAAACTGAGTCTACGCCATCTGATCCGGCTGACGGATAGTGGCTCCCGCAGCAAAAGCTGTGCGAACTGCCCTTCCGCCATGAACCCGCAAGTCGAACTCAACCTGGCGTTGATCCTGTTCATTCCCTGGTTCTCGATCCTGGCCTGGCTGTTCTGGGCCTACCCGCGCCAGCCGCGCGGGCGCGCCCGCACCGTCTTCGACAGCGCCAGCCTGGTCCTGGCCACGCTGGCCGCCGGCTGGGGCATGCACTGGGGTTTCTACAACGCCGATCCGCACGCCGGCGCGATCTGGAAGCAGGTGCTCGCGACCTCGGTCGCCTACGGCCTGTTCCTCGCGGTCATGACCGCGGCGCTGGCCCTGCGCTGGCGCTGGCTGCGCCGTCGCGCGGCGGCGGCCGTCCCTTTCTCCTCGCGCCCGCTCGCGGGCAAGGTCGAATCATGAAAACCCTGTTCGTCGCCGCGTTCATGGCGGTGATCCTCTACAACCTCGGCGCCGGCCTGTACTACATGCTGGTCGACAAGGGCAGCAGCAAGCGCACGGTCAATGCGCTGACCCGGCGGATCGGCTTTTCGATCGCGCTGATCGCCCTGGTCGTGGTCGGCATCGCCACCGGCGTGGTCCAGCCGCACGGCGTCGGCGCCTGAGCCGCGCGGCGCGGGCTAAGCTGTCGGCCCGCCCGCGCCGAAGCCCCGCGATGACCGACGCCCGCATCGTCCGCCAGGACGAACACGCCGAGTATTACTTCCAGGAGCGCTGCCACATTCTGGAGTGGTGGAACCATCCCGACGACGCGCAGGCGTCGATCGCGCGCGCCCGGGTCGAGCCGGGCACGACCACCCGCCTGCACCGCCTGCTCGGCACCACCGAGCGCTACCTGATCCTGGCCGGCCGCGGCCGTGCCGAGATCGGCGATCTGGCGCCGGTCGAGGTCGGCGCCGGCGACGTGGTGGTGATTCCGCCCGGCGTCGCGCAGCGCATCGCCAACATCGGCGACGAGGATCTGCTGTTCGCGGCGATCTGCACCCCGCGTTTCGCGCCCGAGTGCTACCAAGACCTCGATCCGGAGGCCGCATGAGCGCGCAGCGTGCGGATACGCGCGAACGCTACCTGGGCTGCCTGCTCGGCCTGGCCTGCGGCGACGCGGTCGGCACCACGGTCGAGTTCAGCCCGCGCGGCGGCTTCGCGCCGCTGCGCGACATGATCGGCGGCGGTCCGTTCCGGCTGCAGGCCGGGCAGTGGACCGACGACACCTCGATGGCGTTGTGCCTGGGCGCCAGCCTGATCCACTGCCGCGGCTTCGATGCGCGCGACCAGATGAACCGCTATTGCAACTGGCGCGCGCACGGCTACCTCAGCAGCACCGGCGACTGCTTCGATATCGGCATGACCGTCGGCGCGGCGCTGGACCGCTATCTGCGCGAAGGCGATCCCTATGCCGGCGATCCGGGGCCGCGCGCGGCCGGCAACGGCGCGCTGATGCGGCTGGCGCCGGTGCCGATGGCCTATCGCGCCGACGCTCAGGCCTGCCTGCATTACGCCGTCGAATCGACCCGCACCACCCACGGCGCGGCCGAGGCGCTGGACGCCTCGCGCCTGTTCGCGATGCAGTTGCGCGCGGCCCTGCTCGGCGCCGGCAAGGAGGCGGTACTGACCCCGGCGATGGCCGCGCCGCAGAGTCCGTCGATCGCCGCGCTGCACGCGCGCGACTACGCTGGCAAGCGCGAAGACGAGATCGCCGGCACCGGCTACAGCGTGCATTCGCTGGAGGCGGCGCTGTGGTGTTTCCTGCACACCGACGACTACGCCTCGGCGGTGCTGCGCGCGGCCAACCTCGGCGACGACGCCGACACCACCGCGGCGATCTGCGGCCAACTGGCCGGCGCCTATTACGGCGTGGAGGCGATACCGCCTGCCTGGCGCGAGCGGCTGGCGATGCGGGAAGAGATCGAGGCGATGGCCTTGGGGTTGCTGGCGTTGGCGCAGGCGCCGGCGGCAGGTTGAGTTAGCGGTGTGGGGATGCCCGGCTGGCAGGAGCGCGGCCCCTGGGGCGGGCTGCTCATCGTCTCGATGCGCCGGTTGGAAGCGCGCAAAATTCTGCCCTACACTCCGCGCAAGGTCCCGATGCCGGGGTGGATGGATCTCACGCGGCAAGGAGAGATGAGTGGATGCTCGTCCAGCAAAGGCCAGCAAGGAGGCCGCCCCGCACCGCCAGTGGTGGGCGGCCGTTTTCGGCGTGGGAGCGCTCGTCCTGATCGGCAGCCTGCTTGCGATCCTCGCGCACCCGGTCGCAGGTTCCGTGCCGAGATGGATTTTCTGGCTGGCGCTGGGAGCCGGCCTGCTGTGCGCAGTAGTCGCGGTCCAGTTGCGGAACTGGAGCAGGCTCGACGCGGCGGATGACGGCGTCCGGCTCGCGGAAATAGGATCGCGCGGCCTCAGGGACGGGTGGGATGGGGGCGACGACTGATGAAACTCCAGCCGTCGTCCGTGCGCAAACCAGATCAGGCGGACGCGGAACGGTTCGATCAAATTGGACGCATTCCCGGCGCAGCTGAGTTCAGGTTTGGGGCCGCTTACCGATGCAGTTGCAACTCCACGTACTTGCCCTGCTATTTGCGCTGACCGTCTCGGGGATGCAGGGATGTTCGCAGCGGTCCAGGACCGAAGCGGATGCCGCCGAATTCTTTCAGAAGCATTGCAATGCTTCTTGCATCGGGGTTGTGGCGCGCTTGGACGAGGACGAGGTGGCGGCACAGACGTTCATGGTTGGATATCGCCACGTCGACGACACGGAACGAGAAGCGGTGGTGATTTTCATGCGCGAGTCTGGAGCATGGTCAGTCGCTCGCTAGCCGATACACGCACAACAGACCGATCGAGCCGGCGCCGCTGTGCGCCTCAGCCAATTCATTCGTCAAACGCCGACAAGGACTGCCATGCGCGAACTCGCCACGCTGGAATGTTCCGGTTCCGGTTCCGGTTCCGCTTCCGGTAACGCCCGCCGGCACGCTCGAATCCTCGGAGCGCTGTTGATCGGATGGGCTTCGCTGGGCTCGGCGCAGGACACGACCCGGTCGGGCCAACTGTTCGATGAGCTTGCCCGGATGGATGCGGAGCTGTTCGACGCCGCCTTCGTGACCTGCGACGCGGACAGGTTCCGGGCGATCTTCACCGCCGACGCGGAGTTCTATCACGACCGGACCGGAGCCGAGGTCGGCGAGGCCGTTCGGACGTTGAAGTCGTGCCCTCGCGACAACGGCGTCACCCGCAGCCTGGTGCCCGGAAGCCTCGAGGTCTATCCGATGAAGGACTACGGCGCGATCCAGATCGGGCGCCATGTCTTCGCCCGCAAGGGCGAGCCGGGCTCGGAAGTGGCCAAGTTCGTGCATCTGTGGAAGCAGGAGCACGGCGCCTGGCGGCTGGCGAGGGTGCTGAGCTTCGATCATCGGCCTTCGTCGCCGTCGGAGTAGGCGTATCGCGGAGTGCGGCTGCGCGGCCTGGCCGGCGATGGTTCATTGCGGTGGCGGTGGCGACAGCAACAGCAACGTCAACAGCAAATCCCCCTTACCCCCCTTTTTCAAAGGGGGGATAGGCAAGGCGAGGGGTGGTGGAGAATTTGCCTGGAAAGCCGAGCAACCGCGTGCGTTCTGCGATGTTTCGCGCTCGCCTCGCAACCGCAGTTCCCCCCTTTGGAAAAGGGGGGCAGGGGGGATTTGCTCTTGGCTGCGCAGTCGCGACGAAACCGGCATCGTCGGCGGGCCGAAGACATGGGCTCAGGCTGGCGGCGTCGCTGTCCAGGCAAGGCGCCGCCGCAAGTGGGAAGCCAGGAGCGTTCCTGGACAGCTGAGGAGCTTCGGTCAGCCGGGCCGCTATGTCGTCGAGGGCATGGATGCGTCGAGCGAATCGATCTGGTTCGGTCGGCTTCAGCAGTCGAGCTGGCCTTGGCGCCGCCCATGGGCTGATAATTCGTTCGAACGGATGCGTCTTCCGGCGCGGTTTGATCTTGGGGCGGGTGATAGATGAAAGTGCTCGAAAAACTGATGGGCAAGCTGGATAGGCTCACCCCCTCCAGGCTGCTAGGCATCAGTTCGATTCTCTGCGCCTTTGTTCTGCTCGCTCATGGCGGTGCGCTGTTGGCGGTGAAACTCGGAAAAGCGCCCGAAATAGCGCAGGATGTCGTCGTTGCCTATTTTTCGGTTCCGGCAGCGCTTGTAGCCTTGGCGTCGTCGTTCGTTGCATTCGTTCGCAAAGAGAAAACCGGGGCCGCCCTCAAGGTCCATGCCGTCCTGTTTAGCGTGTTCGCGGCCTACATGCTGGTTTTCGGCCTTGGGATCGTGGTGTGCGGCGCGCCCGCGGCCACCAAGTTCGCATGGAATCCCATCCTCTTCGCGATCGTCCTTGGATATCCGTTTCTGCTGCTGCAGCGGGCATTCCCCTCACTGGCATCCGGCCAGTCGCCTTTCCGTTATGCACCACTGCTGGCGGCAGCTTTTTCGCTGTTGGTGAGCGCTGGCGTTTTCTGGCGCACGTTGGCCTAGCCCTAAGAATTCATTCGGGCCGGCGTAGCTATGCGGCGGGCCTGATCCAAGCCGACTTCAAGCAAGTCGGCTGGACCTGCGAGGATTCGCTCCTGGCGGCGGTATTGCGGCACTGATTTCCCCTAGAGAACGCCGCGAAAGTCCTCAACGCCTGACCGGCTTCAACCCATCCGGATCGGTCGCGTACACCGGATCGGTCAGCCCCTGCAGGCTGCGCGCGCCGGCGCCGCCTTCGACTTCGAACACCACCACCTCGTTGCGGCCCGGGCGCAGCCACGGCGCGGGCACGAACAAGGTCTGTTGCGGGCCGATCTTCCAGTAGCGGCCGAGATGATGGCCGTTGACCCAGACGTGACCCTTGCCCCAGCCGCGGGTGTCGAGGAAGGTGCTGCCGACGCGCTCGAGCTGGAAGCCGCCGCGCCAGAAGCGTGGCCCGGCCGGCGCGCCGGCGCCGGTCTTGGCGTAGCGCAGGCCGGACAGGTCGCTGAGCGGCAGCGGGTAGTGGTTCCAGTCGTACAGCGCGCGGCCGCCGACCGAGACCGAACGGGTGATGCCCTTGCGCTCCTCGTCCAGGCGGGCGCCGAAGTTGATCCGGCCCATGTTCTCGACCAACAGATCGAGCCGCTGCTGCGGCTTCAGGCCGGCCTCCAGCTCGCGTTCGCCGAAACGCCGGTCCAGCGTGCCCACGGGCTTGCCGTCGGCGAACACGTTGGCATAGTCGCGCACCTCGTCGACGCTGAGCTTGCCCTGCGCGCCGGCCGGCACGGTGTTGCGGTAGAGCACGAAGCCGTAGTTCTGCTGCAGGTCTTCCATCGTGCGCGGCAGCTGCGCCGATACCGGCCGGCTCAGCGCCGGCAACGCGTCCCACAGCGACACCGATTCGGTCAGGGCGAAACGCGGCACAGCGACGGTCGTCGCGGCCGGCGCCGGCAGCGGCGGCAGGGCTTCGCCGGCCGGCAGATGGCGGCCGATGACTTCGCGCAGGGCGTGGTACTTAGGCGTCGGCCGGCCCGCCTCGTCGACCGGCGCGTCGTAGTCGTAGCTGGTGGTGTCGGGCTGGTAGGGCATGTCGCGGCTGTAGTTCGCGCCGGCCATCCAGCCGAAGCTGGTGCCGCCGTGGAACATGTACAGGTTGAAGGAGATGCCGCGCTCGAGGAACCAGTCGACGGTGCGCGCGGCGCGTTCCGGCGGCGTGGTGTGGTGCTGCTCGCCCCAGTGGTCGAACCAGCCGGCCCAATACTCGCCGACCATGCGCGGGCCGCCGGGACGGAAGGCCTTGAGATGGGCGAACGAGGCTTCGGCATCGGCGACGTCGCCGTCGAAGTTGATCACCGCGGTGACCCCGGGCAGCGGGCCGCCCTCGAAGTAGTGCGGGCCGGCGCCGTCGGAGGTGAACAGCGGCAGGTCGAACCCGGCCTCGATCATCTGCCGCTTGGCGGTGGCCATGTAGTCGCGGTCGCGGCCGTAGGAGCCGTATTCGTTCTCGACCTGCATCATCAGGATCGGGCCGCCGCGGGTGCTCAGCAGCGGGCCGAGTTCCTGGTGCACGCGGCGCAGATAGTGTTCGCCCGCGGCGAGGTAGCGCGGGTCCATGCTGCGCACGCGCAGTCCGGGAGTGCGCAGCAGCCAGGCCGGATAGCCGCCGAAGTCGAGCTCGGTGCAGATATAGGGGCCGGGGCGGACGATCACGTCCAGGCCTTCTTCGGCGGCGGTGCGCACGAACGCGGCGATGTCCAGGTTGCCGTCGAAGGCGAACCGGCCGGGCTCGGGTTCGTGCAGGTTCCAGAACACGTAGGTGGTGACGGTATTCAGGCCCATCGCCTTGGCCTGGCGCAGGCGCTCGCGCCAGAACGCGCGCGGGATGCGCGGATAGTGCAGTTCGCCGGAGCGGATCAGGTGCGGCTTGCCGTCGAGCAGGAAACGGTCGCCGTCGATGGCGAAGCGCGGTGCGGCCGCGGCCTGGGCCGGCAAGGCGAGGGCCAGCCCGAGCAGGGCCGTGGCGAGGGAGCGCGAAACGGACATCGACGGCATGCGTGCAGGCTCCGGTGTATCGGTGGGGATGAGGTCAGCGCGGCGCGCGCCGCGCGGCTTCGGTCTCGCGCCAGGCCCGGTTGAAGCCGGATGCGATCTGGGCGACCTGGGCGGCGCTGCGGCCGGGCCGGTACAAGGTGCCGCCGATGCCGAAACCGGTCGCGCCGGCCTTGCGCCAGATCGCGAGCAAGTCGATGTGGATGCCGCCGACCGGCAGCACCGCGGTGTCGGCCGGCAGCACCGCGCGCGATGCGGCGAGCATGGCCGGGCCCAGCGCGTCGGCCGGGAACAGCTTGAGCGCGTCGGCGCCGGCGTCGAGCGCCGTCAGGCATTCGCTGGGCGTGGCCGCGCCCGGCAAGGCCAGCAGGCCCAGGCGCTTGGCGTAGCGGATCAGCGCCGGATCGGTGTGCGGGCACACCATCAGCCGCGCGCCGACGCGCGCCAGCTCGTCGACCTCCTGCGTACGACGCACGGTGCCGGCGCCGAGCAGGATCTCGTCGCCGTAGCGGCGTTGCAGCCGGGCGATGCTGTCGAAGGCGCCGGGCGAGTTCAACGGTACTTCGATCAGGCGCCAGCCGGCGCCGACCAGCGCGGCGCCGACATCGAGCGCCTCATCGGGCGTGATGCCGCGCAGGATCGCCACGAACGGCGAGTGCTCCAGCCAGGTGCGCAGAGGCGGCAGCGATGAGGTTAGCAGGTCGAGGTTCATACGATTCGCGCCGCCTTCGCGATGCGCCATAGGCCGTGGCAAAACGCGGTGTCGCCTTCGATGATGTAGTGCGCCCGGCCGTAGCGGCGCAGCGCCAGGGCATAGGCGGCGGCCAGGCGCGCGCCGCCGATCACCGCGATCTCGCCGTCGGCGTCGGCATCGCGGCCGGCGCTCGCGGCCAGGCATTCGTAGCCGATCAGCAGGCCGGACAGGAACGCCGGCAATTCGTCCGCCGGGGTCGCGTCGCGGACATGGCGCGCACGCACGCCGAACAGCTGATGCAGCCAGTCCGGACGCTCGCGCGCCGTGTCCAGGCCTCTGACGAACCCGCGTTCCGACCAGGCTTGCGCGGGCAGGCCGCGGCCGATCAGGCTCTGGTTCAACAGCAGTGCGTAGAGCTCGCCGGTCGGGTAAGTGGCGAAATCGGTCACCGCGCCGCGGTCGAGGCCGACCCACTTGCTATGGGTGCCCGGGGCGACCACGCGGCGGGTTCCGGGCGGCACGCCGAGCGCCTGGGTCTCTTCCCCGCGCATCACATCGGCGAAGCCGTCGCTGTCGCCGCTGACCCCCGGCACGATCGCCGCGCGCCGGCCGCGGAACGCCAGCGGCTGCAAGCCCGCGGCCAGGGTCGGCGCATCGGCCGGAAGCGCCGCGTAGGGCGCCTCCTGCCAGCCGTTGCGCGCACCGACCATGCCGGCCAGCAGGATCGGCGCGGTGCCGTCGTCGAGATCGGCGCCGAGCAACTCCTCCAGCGCCGCGGCGAAGGCGTCCGGCGAACCGAGGCCGGCCATGCCGTGCGCGCTGGAGCGGGTGGCGATCACCCCGCCGAGTTCGTCGAAGGCGTGCACGCGCAGGTGGGTCGAACCCCAGTCGACCCCGACCAGGGCGACCGCGCCGGGCGAAATGGCGGTGGGATCAGCGGCCATGTCTTTCCTCCTCGCGACGCAATGCGCGGCCGCGCCGTTCGCCGGTGGCTCGGGCGTCGCGCAGCGCGCAAGCGCCGGCGACCCAGACCGCACGAATGCCGGCGGCCGGCTGCCGCGGCTCGGCATAGCTGGCGCGGTCGGCGATGGTGGCCGGATCGAACAGGACCAAGTCGGCGGCCAGCCCCGGCGCGATCCGGCCGCGGCGTTTGAGGCCGAAGCTGTCGGCCGACAACGAGGTCATGCGCCGCACCGCTTCGGCGAGAGTGAACAGCCCCTCGTCGCGGCAGTAGTGGCCGAGCACGCGCGGGAACGCGCCCCACAGGCGCGGATGCGGATGCGCGTCGTGCGGCAAGCCGTCGGAGCCGATCATGGTGCGGTCGTGGCCGAGCACCCGGCGCACGTCGTCCTCGCGCATCTGGAAGTACACCGCGCCGGCCGGATGCAGCCGGCGTGCGGCCTCTTTCTGATCCACGCACCAATCGGCGGCGATGTCGGCCAGATCGCGCCCGGCCTGTTCGGGATGCGGCTGCGACCAGCTGACCAGGATCCGGATGACGCCGTCGACGTAGTCCGGGTCGAGCACGGTCGATCCGGCCGTATAGGGATAGGCGTCGAGCCCGACCCAATGCGAGCGCCGGCGCCGATCGATCCGCGCCAGGGTCTCGACGCTGCGGCCCCAATTGGCCGGCCCGGCGCATTTGTGGTGCGACAGCACCACCGGCGTGCGCGCCGCGACGCCGGCGTCGATGGCTTCGTCGAGCGCGTCGAGCACGCCGTCGTATTCGTCGCGGATGTGGGACGCGTAGATGCCGCCGCGCGCGCCGCTTTGCGCGACGAGCGCGATCACCTCGCTGTTCGGCGCGGCCTGGCTGGGCTTGTAGAACAGACCGCTGGAAAACCCTATCGCGCCGGCATCGAGCGCCTCGCCCAGGCGCGCGCGCATGCGCTCGATCTCGTCGGCATCGGCCGGCCGCGACAGGTCGGCGACCTCGGCGACGCGCAGGGTGGTGTGGCCGACCAGGGCCGCGACATTGACCGCCGGCCGCGCCGCGTCGACCGCATCGAGGTAGTCGGCGAAGCGTTCGAAACGGAAATCCTTGCGCGTACCGATCAGCGACAGCGGCGCCGGCGGTTCGCGCTCGGCCCGCCACGGCGCCAGGCTGATGCCGCAGTTGCCGGCGATCACCGTGGTCACGCCCTGGCTGAGCTTGTTGAACAGGCCCGGGTCGTCGAGCGCGGCGCGGTCGTCGTGGGTGTGCACGTCGATGAAGCCCGGCGCCAACGCCAGCCCTCGGGCATCCTCGATCTGTCGCCCGCGCAACGTGCGCGGCGCGCCGATCGCGGCGATGGTCCCGCCGTCGACGGCGACGTCGCCGCGCCAGGCCGGACCGCCGCTGCCGTCGTAGATCCGGGCGTCGGCGACGACCAGCTCGTATTCGCGCGCCTGGTTCATGCCCGGCTTTGCGCCTGCAGGCGTTCCAGCTCGGCCTTGGCCCGGCGCGCCTTCTCCAGCACCGCCGGTTGCTGGCGCAGAGCGACCGCGATCGCCAGCATGTCGACCACCGCCAACTGCATCAGCCGCGACACGCCGGGCGAATACTGGGTGGCCGCGCTCGACGGCGGCAGCAGTAAGGGCACGTGCGCGTCCCAACCCAGCGGGGTGCCGGTCTGGGTCAGGGCGATGACCTGGGCGCCATGCTCCTTGGCGATGCGCACGCTGTCGTTGATCTCGGCGCTGCGTCCGGACAGCGAGATCGCGAACAGCACGTCGCCGGGATCGAGCATGCCCGCGGCCAGTCGCTGCAAGTGGCCGTCGCTGTGCGCGCTGGCGGCGATGTCCAGGCGCACGAAGCGCAGGAAGGCGTCCTGCGCGACCACCCCCGAACCCGAGCCCACGCCGATGCAACAGACCCGACGCGCGCCGGCGATCAGCGCCGCGGCGGCGTCGAGCGCGGCCGGGTCGGTGCGTTCGCGCACGTCCTGCAGCGCCGCGGAGATGCTGTCGCAGACCTTGTGCACCAGGGTCGCGGCGTCGTCGTCCTTGTCGATGGTCACCGCCTGGTAGGGCACGCCGGCGGCCAGGCTGTGGGCCAGGCGGACCTTGAAATGGCGCAGACCGTCGCAGCCGACCGCGCGGCAGAAGCGGGTCACGCTGGGCTCGGACACGCCCGCGCGCGCGGCCAGCGCGCCGATGCTGGCGTGGATGGCGAAGTCCAGGTCGGCCAGCACCACCTCGCCGACCTTGCGTTCGGCCGGACGCAGTTGGCCGAGCGCGTCGCGGATCGCCGGAATCAGGTTGTCGGACACGCGCGCGCTCCTCAGAAGAAGTTGTCGATCAGAAGAAGGTGTTGATCGCGCCGGTGACGCGATAGCCGTCGTCGACGGTCAGCAGGACCGACCATTTGTCGAAGGTGGTGCAGGGATGCGAAATGCCGGCGGCGACCAGATCGCCGACCTGCAGCGGGTGGCCGGAAGGCAGTTCCAGATAGGCGTGCTGGTCGTTCATCTTGACGATGCGCGCCTCGCGCAGCGGTTGCGGTGCTCCGCCGCCGGGACGGTGCCAGCACAGCGGCCTGGGCAGGTCGATGTCGTAGGAGGCGTCGCGCTTGCCCAGGGTCAGCAGGGCCAGTTCCGGCTCCGGCCGCGACTGGACCATCGCCCACACCTCCAGCGCCGGCTGCAGGCCGTGGCGGAAACCGGCGTCGTGGCGGGTGCGCATCTCCCGCTGCAGGCCGTGATAGAAGCCATGGTCGGAGGTCAGGTAGCAGCCCGAGCGCAGCACCCGCCGCAACGGCCGCGAACTGTCGCGCAACTCGGCGAAGGCCGCGGCGACGCGGTCGAAATACGCCGAACCGCCGGCGCTGAGCAGGATCTCTTCGCCGTCGAACAATCGCTCCGCGTCGCAGCGTCGGGTCAGTTCGACCAGTTGCGCGAGCAGCGCGTCGACGCGCCGCAGGTCGGCCTCGCGGTCGGCGCCGACCCACAGGCCTTCGTAGCCTTCGACGCCGGCCAGGCGCAGTCGCGGCGCGGCGGCGACTTCGCGCGCCAGCGCCAGCGCCGCGTCGACGCCGCGCACGCCGGTGCGGCCCTGCGCCGCGCCGAGTTCGACCAGCACCGGCAGGCGGCGCAGCGGCGCGATCGACTGCATGGTTTGTTGCAGGCGCTGCGCGCCGGCGGACGAATCGACCAGCACCCAGGCCTCGAAACCGGGGTCGTCGCGCAGCAGCGCGGCCAGGCTTTCGATATCGGCGCTCGCCACCGGCTGGTTGGCCAGCAGCACCCGGCGCACCCCGAAGCGGTAAGCGATCTGCAACTGCGGCACGGTGGCCAGGGTGATCGCCCAGGCGCCGGCGTCGAGTTGGGCCCGGAACAACTGCGGGCTCATGGTGGTCTTGCCATGCGGCGCGAGCAGCGCGCCGGCGCGTTCGACGAACTCGCGCATCCAGGCGATGTTGTGCGCGACGGTCGAGTCGCGCAGCACCGCGACCGGGTAGGACAGGCGTCCGTCGAGCACGTTGAGGCCGCGTCCGGCCAGCGCGCTCTGGCGCAGCGGCGCCTGCAACGCCAGGCCTTTGGTGCCGGGCAGCAGCCATTGTTCGTCCAGGCCGCGCAATGCGTCGTTCATCGCTGCGATGTCGCTCATCAGTAGGGCTCGAGGGTCAGTTCCGCCGCCATCAGCCGGTTGCCGGCCATCAGGCCGCCGTCCACCGGCAACACCGCGCCGCTGATCATCCGCGCCTGTGCCGAGGCCAGGAACCAGGCCGCCTCGGCGACATCCTCCGGGGTCGCGAAATCGCCCAGCGGGTACCACTTGCGCAGGTCTTCGAACACTTGCGGATGCTTGTCGGCGCGCGCCTGCCAGGCCGGCGTCTTGACCGTGCCGGGGCAGACCACGTTGGCGCGCACGCCGAAGCGGCCGTACTCGATCGCGATCGAGCGCGCGTAGCTGATCAGCGCCGCCTTGGCCGCGCTGTAGGCGGGATGGCCGAGCGCGGCCAGGCCGTTGACTGAGCCGATGAACACCACGTTGCCGCGGCTGGCCTTGAGCCCTTCCAGCGCGGCGGCGACCGTGCTGTAGCCGGCGTGCAGGTTGTACTCGACGTCGCGCCGCCACGAATCGGCGCTGGTATCGGCCAGGCTCAGGCTTTCGGCGCTGCCGGCGTTGGCGATCACCGCGCCGATCGGGCCCTGCGCCCGCAGGGCCGGCGCCAGTGCGGCGCGCAAGGCGTCCAGGTCGGACAGCTCCGACGCGGCGGTCAGCACCTGCTCGGGTTCGAAGCGCGCGGCCAGCGCGGCCAGCGCGGCGCCGTCGCGGTCGTGCGCGAGCACCCGATCGCCGCCGGCGACGAAGCGCTCCACCAGGGACTGGCCGATGCCGCCGGCGGCACCGGTGATCAGGGTCAGGCGGGGACGGTGGCTCATGCGCGTTCGATTCCTGTGTTCTCAGTCGCACCGCCGCAACGTTCGGCCCGGCGCGCGCAGGCGGTCGGGGCGCAGCAGGCCGTAGTTGTAGAAGGATATATCGGCGATGCCGGCGGCCTTCACCGCGTGCAGCGCGGCCTCCAGTTCGTGGCCGTCGCCGAGGTCGGGCGGGCCGGGGCGCAGGATCGCGCGCACGCGTCCGGCCGCACCGACCCGTTGCACGGTGTCGAAGGCGTCGGCGGCCACGCGCGCGGCGTTGGGTTCGTACAGCGGCACTTCGATCGCGTCGGCGGCCTGGGCCAACGCGGCCAGTTGGCTGCCTTCCAGCCAGGCGGAGGCAGTCGGCCGTTGCACGGTCGGAATGACCACGACTTCGCGATCGCGCGGCACCTCGGCGCGGATCGCCGCGACCAGCTCGGCGACCCGGCGCTGACGCAGTTTCAGGTAGGCCGCCAGTTGCGGCATGTCGAGCAGGTCGGCCATCAGCCAACTGGCCGCCTGGTCGGGGCTGGCGTCGATCGGCGCGCCGAGATAGGCGTCGACGCGCAGGCGCACGCGCGCGGCCAGCGCGTCGGCGTCGAGGTCGGCGGCGATCGCCAGGCGCCGGCAATCGGCGCAGAAGCACAGCCCGAGCAAGGTATCCAGCCACAGGTTGCCGCGCACCTGGGCGAACTCATGGTGATAGCCGTGTGCGTACGGTAGCCAGTTCGGCGTTTCCAGCACCAGACCGCGCACCGGTTGCCGGGCGACGTCGGCCGACAGCGCGACCGCATAGTCGAACACCGCCGGCGAAGACGGGCACAGGCTGTAGACGTACGGGTCGCCCCAGGCATTGCGGGCGACATGGCGCGGGTGGCGCTCGCCGAGCCGGCTGTTGTGCAGCAGCACGGTCCAGGCGCGCACCGCGATGCGGCCGTCCTCGGCGAGGTCGGCGGCGATCCGCAGCAGGGCCGGGTCGGAGTGGGCGAACGGCGCGATCTCGCCGTAGCCGCGCGGGTCGGGGGCGAAGTAGGTGGCGCCGTCCTCGGGAAAGACCACGCGCCGGCCCGGGTGGTGGGGGCTGACGAACTTGCCGGCGTGGTAGCTCAGCGCCAGGGTCACGCCGTCCAGGCCGAACTCGCGCACCTGCGAGGCGAATTCGCGCGCACCGCGCGCCGCCACGTCCCAGGGGTAGGCATACAGCGACCGGACCGGCGACGCCACCGCGCTCATCTGAGTTTCCTGTAAATTTCTGACAAAATGCCTTGGCGGCTGGTCAGGATGTTAGCAATAGGCGGATAAATAAAGCATTGTGCGCTGCAAAATGTAATTACATCACATGTAGGATAATTTCATGTAGGGCTGCGGGCAGTCCCGGCTAGTGGCCCTCGAAGCACAGTCGAGTCTTGCCGCCCGGGCGCGCCGCGCAGCCGTGCGGCGCCCGGCGCGGCCGGCCCGCTTCGTCCTTTTCCTGCCAGAGGTGCGCATGAGCGACAGCGATCCGATCATCCGTTACGGCCTGGAGCCCAGTGGGGCCGGCGGCCAGATCCTGCCGTTCTCGCCGGCGGTGCGCGCCGGCGATTTCGTCTACATCTCCGGCCAGGTGGCGATGAATGAGCATGGCGAGATCGAGCCCGGCGGGATCGAGGCGCAGACCCGGCGCACGATGCAGAACGTGGTCAAGGCGCTGGCTCTGGCGGGTTGCGATCTGTCGCAGGTGGTCAAGGTCACCGCCTGGCTCGACGACACCCGCGACTTCTGGAGCTTCAATCGCGTCTACCGCGAGTACTTCGGCGACCGGCCGCCGGCGCGGTCCTGCGTGCGCGCGCAGATGATGGTCGACTGCAAGATCGAGATCGAAGCCATCGCCTACAGCCCGCAGGGCTGAGAAACCAGTGAAGAGAAACGAGTGACGAGTAGCGAGTAACGAGTGCAGCGTTGTCCGCCAGCGCCCCTCTCGCTCCTCGCTTCTCTTCACTCTTTGCTGCTTTTCCCCCTCCTCTTCCTCTACCGAGACCCCCTAATGAACCGACGCGACTTCCTCGCCACTTCCGCCACCGCGGGCACGTTGCTGGCCAGCAGCGCGTTCGCCCCGGCGTTCGCGCGCACCCGCTCCAAGCTGCGCTTGGGCATGATCGGCACCGGCATGCGCGGCCAGGTGCTGCTGCGCGAACTGGTGCGGCGCGACGACGTCGAGGTGGTGGCGCTGTGCGATATCGAGCCGATCATGCTCGAGCGCGCCTTGAAGATGATCGACCAGGCGGGCAAGCCGAAGCCGGCCACCTACGGCAAGCAAGGCCAGGACGCGTACCGGGCGATGCTCGACAAGGGCGGCCTGGACGGCGTGATCATCGCCACGCCGTGGGAGTTCCACGCGCCGATGGCGATCGCGGCGATGCAGGCGCGGATCGCGGTCGCCTGCGAAGTGGTCGCCGGCATCACCCTGGACGACCATTGGCAGGTGCTGCGCACCCAGCAGAAGACCGGCACGCCGTACATGCTGCTGGAGAACGTCTGCTACCGCCGCGATGTGCTGGCGGTGCTGAACATGGTCCGCCAGGGCCTGTTCGGCGAGATCGTGCACCTGCAGGGCGGCTACCAGCACGACCTGCGCGCGGTGAAGTTCAACAACGGCAACCCCGACCAGCCCTACGGCAGCGG
Source organism: Lysobacter sp. Soil_C_15 (assembly GCF_057657315.1). Classification (NCBI taxonomy): domain Bacteria; kingdom Pseudomonadati; phylum Pseudomonadota; class Gammaproteobacteria; order Lysobacterales; family Lysobacteraceae; genus Lysobacter; species Lysobacter sp. Soil_C_15. The sequence goes on along the minus strand of NZ_JBDGIR010000001.1, from coordinate 278,074 downwards.
CCTGGAGTTCGGCCCCAAGGCCTGGTCGGAAGCGCGCTGGCGCACCGAGCATTCGGTCGAGCGCAACGGCGAGCTGTACCCTAGCCACGGCATCGGTCCTTGCGCGATGGTCGCCAACATCCACCGCGGCAACCGCTTCACCTACCTCAGCGCCTTCGCCAGCAAAGCGCGCGGGCTGCACGACTACATCGTCAAGAAGGGCGGCCGGGACCATCCCAACGCCAAGGTCAAGTTCAAGCTCGGCGACCTGGTCACCACCCAGATCGAGTGCGAGAACGGCGAGACCATCCTGCTCCAGCACGACACCTCGCTGCCGCGCCCCTACTCGCTGGGGTTCCGGGTGCAGGGCACCGACGGGCTGTGGATGGACGTCAACGACTCGATCCACATCGAGGGCAAGAGCAAGCCGCACGAATGGGACCCGGCCGAGGTTTGGCTGCAGAAGTACGACCACCCGCTGTGGAAGCGCTACGGCGATGCCGCCGCCGGCGCCGGCCATGGCGGCATGGACTACTTCGTGATCCACGCATTCGTCGAAGCGCTCAAGGCCGGCGCGCCGATGCCGATCGACATCTACGACGCGGTCGCCTGGAGCGCGATCACGCCGCTGTCGGAGCAATCGATCGCCGAGCACATGACCCTGGAGTTCCCCGACTTCACCGAAGGCAAGTGGAAGAGCCGCAAGCCGATCTTCGCTTTCGACGACCGTTACTGAGTCCCGCGCCTGGAGCGATGCGGCGGTCGCGGCCTACGCCGCCCCCGCGCGGAGCGGCGTGCCACGGGATGTGCTCCGGCCGTCAGCCCGCTCTCGGGGAAAATCCGGAGCGCTGCCCGAGGGCAGGCAGCGCTCCGCGGCAATGGCCCGGAGCGGGCGACGCCAAAGCGGTCGCAGGCTAGAGGCGGGTGATCCGCAGCCAGTTGATGTTCCAGCCGCCCTGCGCCGCATACACGCCGAGGTTGTAGGTGCCGGCGCCGACGTTCACGGTGTGCGAGACGGTGGTCCAGTTCTGCCAGCCGCCGGTCGCGGGAATCTGCACCGTTCCGAGCACGATGCCGCCCGCATTGAGGTCGAGCGACAGCGCGCCGCCGGCGGAGCTGGCGACCCGGTATTCGACCCGGTAGGTGCCGGAGGCGGGGAACGTGATGCCGTTGTAGGCCATCCAGTCGCCCTGGTCGATGTAGCCGACGTTCTGGCCGCCTTCCGAACAGGCTTCGGTTTGCACCCCCTGCTGAGCGCTGTAGTTCTCCGCCTGCAGGGTCAGCGACCAGGCTTGCGAGAACCGCGCCACCGCCAGCGAGGTGGCGCGGTCGTTGAAGCCGTCGCCCGCCAGGCAGGACGCGTCCGCGCTCTTGGTGACGCTGGCGCCGCCGAAGTTGTCGTCCTGGTACAGCGTGACCTGGTAGCCCGGATTGACCCGCAGCGAAGAGATCTGGTCGTTGCCGATGCCGCGGGCCTGCAACTGCGCCAGGGTGTAGCGGCCTTCGGGCAGGGCCACGCCCCAGCCGGCGAAGTCGCAATGCTGGTAGGCCGTGGCGACGCCGGGAGCCGCGCCCCCCGCCGAGTACACGCGCACGTAATCGACGTACATCTTCGCCGGCAGGCGCGTCTCGTCCACGGTGAAGCCCGGCCAGTTGCCGCCGATGGCGAAGTTCAGCAGCAGGAAGAAGTCCTTGTGGAACTCCTCGGTGCCGTTGACGCCGCCCTGGATGTTGGCTTCGTGGAACTTGTTGCCGTCGATGTACCAGCGGATGGCGTTGGCGTCCCACTCCACGGCGTAGACGTGCCAGTCCTGCACGGTCGCGGCGGTGTTGCCGCCGTACTGCGCGTAGGTGCCGTTGTGGTCGCTCCAGTGGATGGTGCCGTAGGTCTTGTTCTCGTCGTTGACGTGCTCCATCACGTCGATCTCGCCCGAAGCGGGCCATCCGACCTGCGGAAGGTTGGCGCCCAGCATCCAGAAGGCGGGCCAGGCGCCCTTGAAGGACGGCAGCTTCATCCGCGCCTCGATGCGCCCGTACTTGAACGTCCGGCGGTCCTGGGTCTTCATCCGCGACGAGGTGTAGCGATAACCGCCGAAGTCTTCGCGCCTGGCGGTGATCACCAGGGCGTTGTCCTCGATCGTCGCGTTCTCGCGCCGGTAGTACTCCAACTCGTTGTTGCCCCAGCCGTTACTGCCGTTGCCGGTTTCGAACACCCAGTCGGGCCCGATGGATCCGTTGAACTCGTCGCTCCACACCAGCTGCCAGTTCTGGGCGAAGGCGCTGCCGGAAAGCAGGGAAAACATCAGCAAGGCGATGCATTGGGTCGCGGATCTCATGTGTTGTCCTCTCATTGGTTGGGCCTGCCGACGCGGCGCACGCGGCCGTATCGCTCGCACATGGGGTCGCCGGTGCGAGCTGGGATCGAACGTGTTTGCTGCGTCGCCGGGCGCGCTACGCCGCAGGCGATCTGACGGCGTGGTCGCCGCCTCGCGGCTGGTCGCCGGTCGCGTATCGGCGGCCGGTAGGGGGGGGCGGGGCTTGCTCGATCTTCTGCCTCCGTTGCGAAGTAGATGCGGGCCCGCTCCGTAAGGAGCGGTACCTGGTTCCCTCTTCAAGGGGCCGAGCCCTGGCGCGGGAGGGTGGTCCCTCCTCGATGCCTCGCCGACGCCCGCCGCCGATCGGACGGTGGGGCGGTCCGGCTTTGATCCGCAGCCTGCGCCATTTGACAGCGCTGTCAAGTAATCGGACATGGCGGTCGTTATGGCGCCGAATTGGCCGCAAACGACGGCGATCTTCGACGCCGGTTTGCTGCGCTGCACCCTGGGCGGAAAATCGGCGGCGGTGGGGACGAGACCACCGTCACGCACGGCTCGTGCGCTGAAAACAGGGCGATCGACGTCGGCGCACGCAGCGGCTGCGGCGGACGAAATGTGCTTCGTGGGGCGAGTCCATGCCCTCGGCGATCGCGATCGGCTCGCCTGCAGGGGCGGCGTGCCGTACGGTTTGTTCGCTCATGAAGCCGCGGCCCAACCGGAACGGTGGTCGACAGCGCTGTGGACGAATGCGCAGGAGTCGGTTTGCGCGGCCCCGCTGCGAGTGCTTCGGCTTGGGGAAGGACGCTTTCGTGCTTCGCTTCGGTGGTCGCGGCTTACGTCGCTCCTGCCGGAGGCTGGGTAGGCCCATTGGTCGGAAACCATCAAAGCTGCGTTGACAGGTTTCAGCAGGCGGGCATAACCTTCAATTGAGTCATTACAGGTTATGGCTATGGCCCGCATCCGTATCGTCCCAACCAGCGCAGGGCATTGAGATGCGCCGCCGCGGTTTTCTGCTGGCGGGCCTGGGCGGGGCGGCGCTGAGCATCGTCCCCGAACGCAGCGCCGGCGCGGACGCCACGCCGGCGCACCGGCTGCATGCCGGCAGCCGGCTGTTGTTCGTCAGCGGCCAGGTGCCGACCGACGCCGACGGCGCCGCGCCGGAGGATTTCGACGCCCAGTGCGCGCTGGCCTGGGACGGCGTCGAGCGGCAACTGGCCGCGGCCGACATGGGCCTGGCGCATTTGGTCCGGGTCAACGTGTTCCTGGCCCGCGCCGACGACCGCCGCCGCGAACGCGCGTTGCGCCAGGCGCGCCTGGGCGGCCGAGTGCGGCCGTCGGTCGGGGTGATCGTCACCGGCATCTACGACGAAAGCTGGCGGATCGAGATCGAGGCGATCGCCCTGGCCTGAGCCGGGACGCCAAGCGCGCAGCGCCTGCGGTTCAGCGGGCGGCGCCGCGCCAGCCCGGGTCGCGGTGCAGGGCGCGGTAGTCGCGCGGGGTCATGCCGACGGTGGCCTTGAACTGGCGCGCGAACGCGCTCTGGTCGGTGAAGCCGCAAGCCAGGCCGACGTCGGCGATGCGCGCCTGTCCGCACAGCTCGCGCATCGCCGCCTCGATCCGCAGCTTGATAAGGCTCTGCTGTGGGCTGAGCTGGAACACGCGCTGGAAATGCCGTTCCAGTTGCGCCACCGACAGGTCGGCCAGTCGCGCCAGCGCGGCCACGCGCAGCGGTTCGGCGTAGTGCGCCTGCATATGCGCCACCACCCGGCGCAGGCGTTCGAAGGTCGGGTCGCGGCCGTCGGGCGCGCCGAGATCGCGCGACAGGCCGATCAGTCCGTGCCGCCCGCCGGCCAGCGGCAGCGGCCGCTTGCCGGTGAGACACCAGCCGGGGCGGCGGTTGGGGTACAGATGCACTTCGAGCTGGTCCTCGATCGTGCCGCCTTCGAGCACGCGTCGGTCCTGTTGCGCATAGCGTGCGGCGAGCCGGGCCGGGAACACGTCCTCGACGCCGCGGCCGATCACGTCCTCGCGTCGCTTCAGCCCGAGCCGGCGCACCAGGGTCAGGTTGGCGTGGGTGTAGCGGCCGGCCTCGTCCTTGACGAAGAACACCACGTCGGCGAGCGCGTCGCACAGGGTCTGCATCAGGTCGGCATCGATCCGGACCGGTTCGGCGGGCGGGGCGGGCATCGTGGGCGGGCTGGGCGGGGTCGATACGATTATGCCGAATTCCGCATCCAGCGCCGGCAAGCCGCGCTAGACCGGCCGCGGCCCCGACGCGAGCATGTCCGGCATGCACACCGTTCACGTCATCGACTCCCATACCGGCGGCGAACCGACCCGGGTCGTGGTCTCCGGCCTGCCCGATCTCGGCCCCGGCCCGCTGACCGCGCAACGCGACCGCTTCCGTGCCGAATTCGACCACTGGCGGCGGGCGGTGGCGTGCGAGCCGCGCGGCTCCGATACGGTGGTCGGCGCCCTGCTGCTGCCGCCGCAGTCGGCGCAGGCCTGCGCGGCGACGATCTTCTTCAACAACGTCGGCACCCTGGGCATGTGCGGCCACGGCACCATCGGCCTGGTGCGCACGCTGCAGTACCTGGGCCGGATCGAACCCGGGCAGCACTACATCGACACGCCCGTCGGCACGGTCGGCGCGCGCCTGCACGAGGACGGCCGGGTCTCGATCGACAACGTCGAGAGCTGGCGCCACGCCGCCGGCGTGCGCCTGGAGGTGCCCGGCTACGGGGACGTGCGCGGCGACGTGGCCTGGGGCGGCAACTGGTTCTTCATCGTCCGTACCGAGCGCGCGATCGGCCTGCAGCACGAGCCCGAACTGCGCGCCTACGCCGAGGCGATCCGCCGCGCCCTGGTCGCGCACGGCGTGACCGGCGCCGACGGCACCGAGATCGACCACATCGAACTGGAAACCGCCTCGCCCACCCCGGGCCTGGACGGGCGCAACTACGTGCTGTGCCCGGGCCTGGCTTACGACCGCTCGCCCTGCGGCACCGGCACCAGCGCCAAGCTGGCCTGCCTGGCCGCCGACGGCAAGCTCGCGCCGGAGCAGACCTGGCGCCAGGAGAGCGTGATCGGCAGCGTGTTCGAAGGCCGCTATCGCGCCGGCGAACGCGGCGTATTGCCGACCATCACCGGCAGCGCTTACGTCACCGCGCGCGCCCAACTGCTGATCGACCCGGACGATGCCTTCGCCTGGGGCGTGGTGGCGCGCTGAGCCATGGCCGCATACGACCTCATCGTGGTCGGCGCCGGCATTGTCGGCAGCGCTTGTGCCGAGCGCGCCGCGGCCGAAGGCCTGCGCGTGGCGGTGATCGAGCCGGGGCCGGTCGGCGGCGGCTCGACCGCGGCGGCGATGGGGCATCTGGTGGCGATGGACGACGACCCGGCCGAACTGGCGCTGTCGCGCTATTCGCTGCAGCTGTGGGAGGCCTACGCCGGCCTGGCCGCAGCGGAATTCAGCCGCTGCGGCACCTTATGGGTAGCGCGCGGGGAGCACGAATACGACGGCATCGCCGCCAAGATCGCGCGCCTGGCCGCGGCCGGCGTGCGCGCGCGGCGGATCGAAGCCGATGAGTTGTACCGGTTGGAGCCGGCGCTGGCGCCGGGTTTGCGCGGCGGCATGTTGGTCGCCGACGAGGCGGTGGTGTATCCGCCGCGGGTCGCGCTGCATTTGCTCGACCGCGCCCGCGCCGGCGGCGCCGACTGCCGGCTCGGCCGGCGCGCGCAGGCCCTGAGCGCGCAGGGCGTGCGCCTGGACGACGGCAGCGAACTGACCGGCCCGGTGCTGCTCGCCACCGGCTGCGCCCTGCCCGAACTGTTGCCGCAACTGCCGATGCGCGCGCGCAAGGGCCACTTGGTGATCACCGAGCGCTACCCCGGCCGGGTCCATCGGCAACTGTTGGAGCTGGGCTATGCCGACAGCGCCCACGGCGACGCCGACAGCAGCGTCGCCTTCAACGTCCAGCCGCGTCCGACCGGACAGTTGCTGATCGGCTCCTCGCGCGAATTCGGCGTCGCCGAGCGCGAGGTGTCGTGGCCGATGCTGCAGCGCATGCTCGAGCGCGCTTTCGAATTCCTGCCGATGCTGCGCGAGCTGCAGGCCTTGCGGGTCTGGACCGGGTTCCGTCCGACCACGCCCGACGGCCGGCCCTACATCGGCGCGGTCGCCGACCGCGCGCATACCTGGGTCGCCGCCGGCCACGAGGGCCTGGGCGTGACCACGGCGCTGGGCACCGCGCGCTTGCTGGTCGATCAGTTGCTGGGCCGCCGGCCGCAAATCGACATGACGCCGTTCTCGCCCGCGCGGAGCCTGCGATGAGCGCGCCGCTGCGGTTGTGGATCAACGAGGTCGCGGTCGAAGTGCCGGCCGGGGCCAATGTCGCCGCCGCGGTGGCGCGCGCCGGCGCGCATTTCCGCCGCTCCTGCGGCGGCCAGCCGCGCGCGCCGTTATGCGGCATGGGCGTGTGTTTCGAATGCCGGGTCGAGATCGACGGCGTGGCGCATCGGCGCGCCTGCCTGACGCTCGCCCGCGACGGCATGCGGGTGCGCTGCGATGACTGAAGCGCACGACGCCGTCGTCGACGTGCTGGTGATCGGCGCCGGCCCGGCCGGCCTGGCCGCGGCGCGCGCGGCCGCCTCGCACGGCGCCCAGGTCGCGCTGGTCGATCTGCAGGCGCGCGCCGGCGGCCAGGTGTGGCGGCCGGACCTGCGCCACGGCCTCGCGCCCGGACTGCGCCGCGCGCTGGCGGCGCTGGATACGGTGGCGCCGGTGCGCTGGCATCTGGCCGCGCAGGCCTTCGCCGCCGGCGCCGACCGGATCCTGATCGAGCAGGACCAAGGCCTGTTGGAACTGCGCTATCGCAAGCTGATCCTGGCGACCGGCGCGCGCGAACTGCTGCTGCCGTTTCCCGGTTGGACCCTGCCCGGCGCGAGCGGCGCCGGCGCGCTGCAGGCCCTGGTCAAGCAGGGTTGGCCGATCGCCGGCAAGCGCGTGCTGGTTGCCGGCAGCGGTCCGCTGTTGCTCGCCGCAGCGGCGACCCTGCGCGCGCACGGCGCGCAGGTGCTGGCGATCTGCGAACAGGCGCCGGCCGCGGCGGTGCGCGGATTCGCCGCGCGGCTGTGGCGTTGGCCGGCCAAGCTGGCCCAGGCCGCGGCCTTGCGCGCGCGCCTGGCCGGCGTGCCGTACCGCTGCGGCGCCTGGGTGCGGGCGGCCCATGGCGACGGCCAAGTGAGCGAGGCCGAGATCGAAACCGGTCGCGGCGTCGAGCGCATCGCCTGCGATCAGCTCGCGGTCGGTTACGGCCTGGTGCCGAACCTGGAGCTGGCGCGCCAGCTTGGCTGCGCGCTGACGCCGCAGGGGCGCCACGCCGCCGTGCGGGTCGACGCGCGCCAGGCGACCAGCGTCGCCGGCGTGTACGCGGCCGGCGAGGCCTGCGGCATCGGCGGCGTGGACGTCGCCCGCCTGGAAGGCGCGATCGCCGGCCATCACGCCGCCGGCGCCGACGACGCCGCGCGCGCGTTGTATCCGCGACGACGGCGCGCGCGCGCGTTCGCCGCCTTGCTGCCGGCGCACTTCCCGGTCCGCGACGAAGTGCGCGCCTGCGCCACCGCCGACACCCTGGTCTGCCGCTGCGAGGACGTGCCGTTGGCGCGCCTGCAAGGCTGGGCCGACCCGCGCGCGGCCAAGCTCGCCACGCGCTGCGGCATGGGCAGCTGCCAGGGCCGCATCTGCGGCGCGGCGCTGGCCGAGCTGGACGTCTTCCCCGCATCTTCGGACTCGGCTGCCAGCGCATCCCTCATGCGTCCGCCGCTGTTTCCGACCCGGCTGGCCGGATTGGCCTTGGCCGGATTTTCTCCCGCCGACGCGTCGGCGTCCGTTGCATCCTCTTCCATCGCACCGCAAGGATCGACTTCATGAGCAATGCCCCGTTCTGGCGCGGCGTCATCCCCGCCATCACCACGCCCTTCGCCGCCGACGGCTCGATCGACCACGCCTTCCTCGCCCGCCATGCGCAGACCCTGATCGAAGCCGGCTGCGTCGGCATCGTCCCGCTGGGCTCGCTCGGCGAAGCGGCGACGCTGAGCTTCGAGGACAAGTGCGCGATCCTGCGCACCCTGGTCGATGCGCTGGACGGCAGGGCGCCGGTGATTCCGGGCATCGCCGCGCTGTCCACCGACGAGGCGGTGCGGCTGGCGCGCGAAGCCGAGAAGATCGGCTGCGCCGCCCTGATGGTGCTGCCGCCTTACGTCTACTCGACCGACTGGCGCGAGATGAAGGCGCACGTGGAGGCGGTGATCCGCGCCACCTCGCTGCCGTGCATGCTCTACAACAACCCGGTCGCCTACAAGACCGACTTCGTGCCGGAGCAGATCGCCGAACTCGCCGCGCAGCTGCCCAACCTGCAGGCGGTCAAGGAATCCTCGGCCGACGTGCGCCGCTTCGCTGCGATCCGCGCCCTGCTCGGCGAACGCCTGGAATTGCTGGTCGGCATGGACGATGCGATCGTCGAGGGCGTGGCGATGGGCGCGACCGGCTGGATCGCCGGCCTGGTCAACGCCTATCCGCACGAGTCGGTGCGCCTGTTCGAACTGGCCCGCGACGGCGGCGCGCGCGCGGCGCAGGAGCTGTACGCCTGGTTCCTGCCGCTGCTGCGCCTGGACACCGTGCCCAAGTTCGTCCAACTGATCAAACTGGTGCAGGAACAGGTCGGCCTCGGCAGCGAGCGGGTGCGCGCGCCGCGCATGGCCCTTGAAGGCGCCGAGCGCGCCGCCGCGCTGGCGGTGATCGAACGCGCCGGCGCGACCCGGCCGGCGGTCTGATGGACGCGCGCGCGGAGGTTTTGCTGGAAGGCCGCTGGCAGCCGTCGCGCGACGGCGCCGGCGAGTTCCGCGGTTACGATCCGGCCTCCGGCGAGGCGCTGGCGCCGGCGTTCCCGGTGTCCGGCGCCGGCGACGCGCAGGCGGCGTTGGCCGCCGCCTGCGCGGTCGCCGACGAACTGGCGGCGGCCGATCCGCAGCGCATCGCGGCCTTCCTCGACGGCTATGCGCAGGCGATCGAGGACGACGCGGCGCAGCTGGTCGCGTTGGCGCACCGCGAGACCGCCCTGCCGGCCGAGCCGCGCCTGGCCCAGGTCGAACTGCCGCGCACCACCGGCCAACTGCGCCAGGCCGCGCGCGCGGCGCGCGAGTACGCCTGGACCGAGCCGACCATCGATACCTCGGCGGGATTGCGCACCCATCTGGCGCCGTTGCACAAGCCGGTGCTGGTGTTCGGGCCGAACAACTTCCCGCTCGCCTTCAACGCGATTTCCGGCAGCGACTTCGCTTCGGCGATCGCGGCGCGCAATCCGGTGATCGCCAAGCTGCATCCCTCGCATCCGGCGACCGGCCGGCGCTTGGCGCAACTGGCGCATCGCGCCCTGCTCGACGCCGGCCTGCCGGCGGCGGCGGTGCAGGCGCTGTACCAGCTCGGCAACGCCGACGGCCTGCGCCTGGCCGGCGACGCGCGCCTGGGCGCGATCGCCTTCACCGGCAGCCGCGGTGCCGGGCTGGCGCTGAAGGCGGCGGCCGACGCGGCCGGGGTGCCGGCGTATCTGGAGCTGTCCAGCGTCAACCCGGTGTTCCTGTTCGAGGCCGCGCTGCGTTCGCGCGGCGCGGCCCTGGCGCAGGAGTTCGTCGCCTCGTGCACGCTCGGCGCCGGCCAGTTCTGCACCAACCCGGGCCTGTTGGCGGTGCCGCAAGGCGCGGCCGGCGACGCCTTCGTCGCCGCGGCGGCCGAACGCATCGGCGCCGCCGCGGGCGGGGTGCTGTTCTCCCATGGCGTGCGCGAGCACTATCTGGGCGCGCTGGCGCAGTGGCGCGCGCTCGGCGCGCGCGCCGTGGCCGGCGGCGAACCCGCCGAGGGCCCGGGCTATCGGGTGCGCCCGGCGCTGTTCGAGATCGACGCGCCGGCCTTTCTCGCCGCGCCGGGCCTGCAGGCCGAGGCCTTCGGCCCCGCCAGCCTGATCGTGCGGGTCGCCGACGCAGCGCAAGCGGTGGCGGTCGCGCACGCGCTCGACGGCCAGCTGACCGGCACGCTGTACGCCGATGCCGACGACCGCGAGGCGCGCGATGCGGTCGCTGCGGCGCTGCGGCCGAAAGTCGGGCGTCTGATCGGCGGGCGCATGCCGACCGGGGTCGCGGTGAGCCCGGCGATGAACCACGGCGGACCGTTCCCGAGCACCGGCCACCCCGGTTTCACCGCGGTCGGCTTGCCGGCGGCGATCCGGCGTTTCGCCGCGCTGCATTGCTACGACCACATCGACGAGGCGCAATTGCCCGCCGAGCTGCGCGATTGCGGGCCGGACGGATTGATGCGCAAGATCGACGGACGCTGGACCACCGACACGATAGGAGCGCAAGCATGAGCCGCAGCCAGATCGGCGGTTTGACTCTGGAACAGGCGCGGGCCCAGCTGGCGCCATGGCGCGAGCGCGCGCCGGCGATCGGCGCGGACGAGCACCAGCAGCGCATCGAGCGCGCCCGCGCGCTGATGCGCGCGCAGGGCCGCGACGCGCTGCTGATCGGCGCGGGCGCCTCGCTGCGCTACTTCGCCGGCGTGCCCTGGGGCGCCAACGAGCGCCTGGTGGCGATGCTGCTGACTCTGGACGGCGACCCGGTGCTGATCGCGCCCGGTTTCGAGGCCGGTTCGCTGTCGCATGTGCTGAAGATTCCCGCGCAGCCGCGGCTGTGGGAGGAACACGAGGATCCCTACGCGTTGGTCGCGGCGACCCTGCGCGAGCGCGGCGCGGGCCGGCTGGCGCTCGACCCCGGCGCGGCGTTCGCGATCTACGCCGGCCTGCGCGCGGCGGCGCCGAACCTGGACATCGCCGATGCCGCGGCGATCGTCGACGGTTGCCGGGCGCGCAAGTCGCCGGCCGAACTGGCGCTGATGCGCCAGGCCATGGCGATGACCCTGCAGGTGCATCGCCTCGCCGCCGGCTTGGCCGAGGAGGGCACGACCACCACGACCCTGCGCCGTTTCATCGACGAAGCCCACCGCGCGCTCGGCGCCGACAACGGTTCGACCTTCTGCATCGTCCAGTTCGGCGAAGCCACCGCGTATCCGCACGGCATTCCCGGCGAACAGACGCTGCGCGAAGGCGAGCTGGTGCTGGTCGACACCGGCTGCGCGGTGCAGGGCTACCAGTCCGACATCACCCGCACTTACATCTGCGGCCGCGCCGATGCCGACCAGGCCCGGATCTGGGAACTGGAGCGCGAAGCGCAGGCGGCGGCCTTCGCCGCGGTCCGGCCCGGCGTCAGCGGCGAGGCGGTCGACCGCGCCGCGCGCGAGGTGCTCGAGCGCGCCGGCCTGGGCCCGGACTACCGGCTGCCCGGCCTGCCGCACCGCACCGGCCACGGCTGCGGCATGAGCGTGCACGAGGCGCCGTACCTGGTGCGCGGCAACACGCAGGGGCTGGAGAGCGGCAACTGCTGCTCCAACGAGCCGATGATCGTGGTGCCGAACCGCTTCGGCGTGCGCCTGGAGGATCACTTCTACGTCACCGGGGACGGCGCGCGCTGGTTCACCGAGCCCGCGCCGGCGATCGGCCGGCCGTTCGCGGATTGAGCCGGCGGCGCGGCGGACACTTCAGGCACATCCGGGCGGCGCGCCGATGGCGCATCATCGGCGCTTCCGTGTCCCGCTACCGAGTGCCGCGATGACCCCGAGCCGCTCCTCCCGCCTGCGCGCCTCGCGCGCCGCGCTGACCGTCGCCCTGTCGCTCGCGCTCGGCGCGCTGCCGGCGCTCGCCGCCGAGCCCGCGCCGGCGGCCGCCGCCGGCAACCGCAGCGAGGAGGCCGCCGGCGCGCGCTTCAAGGCGCTGTACACCCGCGAATGGAAATGGCGCCAGGCCCAGTTCGCCGGCGGCGACGACGAGGACGCGCAAGGCCAGCCTTCGGACAAGCTGCCCAAGGTCGATCCCGCCACCCAGGCCGCGCGCGAGCGCTACTGGGCTCAGGTGATGGAGGAACTGGACGCGATCGACCCCGCCCAGCTGCGCGGGGAGGACCCGGTCAACTACGCGGTGTTCCGCCAGCAGATCCAGAGCCTGCTCGCCAACCAGCGCTTGCGCAGCTGGGAAATGCCGTTCAACAGCGACAGCGCGTTCTGGACCAACCTCGGCTTCACCGCGCGACGGCCGATACGCGACGCCGAAGGCTATCGCCGTTACCTCGGCCAGCTGCGCGACATCCCGCGCTACTTCGACGAACAGATCGCCAACATGCGCGCCGGCCTGGATCGCGGCTACAGCGTGCCGCGAGCGACCCTGGGCGGGCGCGACGTGTCGATCAAGGAAGTGCTGGACGCCAAGCTCGAGGACAACCTGTTCTACACCCCGTTCAAGCAGATGCCGGGCAACCTGCCGGCGGCCGAACAGGCGCGGCTGCGCGCCGAGGCCGCGCGCGCGATCGACGAAGCGGTCCTGCCGGCGTACCGCAAGCTGCTGGCGTTCATGCGCGACGAGTACATGACCCGCGCGCGCACCACGCTCGCCGCCGAGGCCATGCCCGACGGCGAGGCGCTGTACCGGGCCAAGATCCGCGAATACACCACGCTCGACCTGGAGCCGGCGCGGATCCACGAGATCGGCCTGGCCGAGGTGGCCAAGATCCGCGCGCAGATGGACCAGACCATCGCCAAGACCGGCTTCAAGGGCAGCTTCGCGCAGTTCCTGCACCATCTGCGCACCGATCCCAAGTTCTACCCCAAGAGCGGCGACGAACTGCTGATGCGCGCGTCCTGGCTGGCCAAGCGCGTCGACGGCCAGATCGGCGAGTTCATCGGCCTGTTGCCGCGCCAGCGCTTCGCGATCAAGCCGGTACCGCCGGATCTGGCGCCGTTCTACACCGCCGGCCGCGGCGGCCGCGACGTGTACCTGCTCAACACCTACGACCTGCCGTCGCGGCCCTTGTTCAACCTGGCGGCGCTGACCCTGCACGAGTCCGCGCCGGGCCATTCGCTGCAGACCTCGCTCGCCGCCGAGCACGAGGGCCTGCCGGATTTCCGCCGCTATACCTACATCTCGGCCTACGGCGAGGGTTGGGCCTTGTACTCGGAGAAGCTCGGCATCGAGATGAACCTGTACGACACGCCCTACGACTACTTCGGCTACCTGACCTACCAGATGTGGCGCGCCAGCCGGCTGGTGGTCGACACCGGCGTGCACCACCTGGGCTGGAGCCGCGAGCGCGCCCAGGCCTTCCTGCGCGACAACACCGCGCTCAGCGAGCACGAGATCCAGACCGAGGTCGACCGCTACATCGGCTGGCCGGGGCAGGCCTTGTCGTACTACCTCGGCCAGATGAGCATCGAGCGCTCGCGGGCCAAAGCCGAACAGGCGCTGGGCCGGGACTTCGACATCCGCGCCTTCCACGACGCGATCCTGGCCCTGGGCTCGGTGCCATTGCCGGTGCTGGAGCAACGGGTCGACCGGTTCATCGTCGAAAGCCGCGAGAAGGCGGCGGCGAAGCGGGCCAAGGCCGGCGCCGGCAGCGGCAAGGCGGGGAGCGGGGCCAGGCGCTGATCGACGGCGTGGCCGCTGATGGGGTTGCGATAGCGGCAGCGATAGCGAGCGCGACAGCAACAGCAACAGCAACAGCAACAGCAAATCCCCCCTGGCCCCCCTTTTTCAAAGGGGGGGAAGGAGGTTGGCGCGTTTGGCGACTACGTTGTTGCTGTCGCTGTCGCTGTCGCTGCCGTCGCCGTCGCCGTGCTGTTGTTGTTCCCCCCTTTGAAAAAGGGGGGCAGGGGGGATTTGCTTTTGATCTTTGCGTCGCAGCCGAAGTTCAGGCGCAGGTAGCCGGCTTCGATCGGCAATCAAGGCCTTGGTTGGTCTGCGTATCCTGGGGTCGCGACTCGCGTCGCTCCTACCCCCCGCAAGCGGACTCAGCGCGCGTCGTCCGGCGCCGGCAGGCCCCAGTTGCGCCACAGCGCGTCGTACTGGGCCTGCGGCAGCAGGACGAACACCGGGTGCGCTTCGGGCCGCAGCCAGGACAACAGTTCGCTCATTCGGCCGGGGTCCATCGCGGTGCAGCCGGCGGTGGCTTCGCCCGGGGCCTTCCACAGGTGGGCGAAGATGCAGCTGCCGGCGCCGCGCGCGCCGTCGGCGTTGTGTTCGATCACGAAGCCCTGGCGGTAGCGCTGGTCGCCGTCGGCGTGCAGGTCGCGGCGCATCGGTTCGGTCGAGCCGGCGACCGCGGCGGCGCCGACCTCGCGCGCATCGACGATGCGGTTGTACAGCGGCGAATCGGCGACGTCGATGCAGTAGTCGGACACGGTCATCGCGCTGTAGGGCAGGGCGGTGGCGGCGTGCTCGGCGTAGCCGAAGGCGGTGCCGATGCGGAACAGGCCGGCCGGTGCGCGGCCGTCGCCTTCGCGCTTGACCGGGCCGGCATCGCCGGCCGGCACCTGGTGCAGGCCGCGGCCCCAGGCCGAACCGGCGCGGCCGACGGTGACCGCGGCGGCCTCGCCGACCGCGCGCCAACCGGCGCCGTCGCGTGCGTAGCGCTGCAGCCGGCCGCCGCTGGCGTCCCAGTCGGCGGTGACCACCAGGACCAATTGCTGCGCCTGCTCCGGGCCGGGGCCGGCGCGGTCGCCGCGAGTGGCGCAGGCGACGGTCATCAGCGTCGCCGCGGCGAGGACGAGCGCGCGCCGCCAGGAATGGGGCGTGCACCGCCAAGGACGGCAAAGGAGCGGCAGCTTGGGCATGGCGGGTCCTCGCGGAACATCGGGCGGTCGTCGCTCGGGCGTCGGGCGGTTCGAATCGGGCGCATCGCGCCGGCGCATCAGGTATCGAGCATGTCCTGGATCCGCTCGGCGCTGCTGTCGAGCTGGCTGAGCCGGCCCTGGCCGTGCTCGCACAGCAGGATGAAGATCAGGTCCAGCAACTGCTGCAGCGCCGACTGGTACAGCAAGGGCTCGATGTGCGCGCGCTCGTCGTGGGCCGACACCAGCAGGGCGTGGTCGGCATGGGCGCGCAGCGGGTTGGGGGTGTGCCGGGTCGCCGAGATCACCTTGCCGCCGGTCGCGGCGAAGGCGCGCGCCAGGTGGCACAGCGCGGTCTGCTTGCCGTATTCGGAGAACACCAGCAGCACGTCCTGGGCGTTGGCGCTGGCGGTGCTGGCGGTCATCAGCACCGGGTCGAAGTGGTGCACGCCGAGGATGCCGATCATCGCCAGCTTCAGCGCCAGCGCGCGCGCCGGGATGCCGTCCTCGCCCAGGCCGATGATGAACACGCGGCGCGCGTTCTGCACCGCCTCGGCGATCGCCTCGATGCGCTCGGGCGGATTGATCAGCCGGGTCTCTTCCTCGGCGCGCGCCTTGGCGTGCCACAGCCGTTCGGCCAGGGCCACGTGCGGGTCGCAGTCGATGGCCTCGGCGACCGCGCCCTCGTCCTGGGCGTCGCCGCGCGCGACCGCCTCGCCGATCGAGTACTTCAGGTCCGGATAGCCCTTGAAGCCGAGCTTCTGGCTGAACTTGACCACGCTGGACTGGCTGATGCCGAGCGCGTTGGCCAGCTGCTGCGAGGAGTAGTCGCGCAGCAGGTGCGCGTTCTCCAGCAGGTAATCGGCGATCCGGCGTTCGATCGCCGACATCTGGTCGCGTTCGGAGCGGATCTTGAGCAAGGGCGACATCGGCGGGTCCGGTCCTGTGCAGCGGTCCTGTTCGGCGGTACGGGCGAAGCGGGGGCCGGCGGCCAGCCCCGCGGGGTCAGGCCGGCAGCGGCTCCAACCCGCGGATCTCGCGGATGCCCAGCCCGGGCGCGTCGGTGACGGTGATCTCCGACTCGTTGAAGATAACCCCGCCGTCGACAGGATTGAATGCGCACAGCGAGGGACCGTCCAGGTCGACCTTGGTGATCACATTGGCCTTGGCCACCGCCAGGTGGACCGCGGCGGCGACGCTGATGCTGGTCTCGATCATGCAGCCGATCATGCAGTCGACGCCGTACATGGCCGCGATGTCGGCGATCTGGATCGCCTTGGACAGGCCGCCGGTCTTCATCAGCTTGATGTTGATGATGTCCGCCGCGCGCATCCGGATCAGGTCGATGACCTCGGCCGGGCCGAACACGCTCTCGTCGGCCATGATCGGGGTGTGCACCCGGTCGGTCACGTACTTCATCCCGTCCAGGTCCTGGGCCTTGACCGGTTGCTCGACCAGTTCGAGACGCACGCCCGCATCCTCCAGGGTCTGCAGCGCGTACACCGCCTGCTTGGCGGTCCAGCCCTGGTTGGCGTCCAGGCGCAGCAGGGCGCGGCCCTCGACCGCGGCGTAGATCGCCTTGACCCGCTCGATGTCGACGCCGATGTCCTTGCCGACCTTGATCTTCAGCGACTCGAAGCCGCGGTCGCAGGCGGCGATCGAGTCGGCGACCATCTTCTCGATGTAGTCGACGCTGATGGTGATGTCGGTGGTGATCACCGGGTCGCCGCCGCCGAGCATCTTGTACAGCGGCGCGCCGTAGAGCTGGCCGAACAGGTCGTAGACCGCGATCTCGACCGCGGCCTTGGCGCTGGAGTTCTTCTCGATCGCGCCCTGGATCAGGCCGGTGATGCGGTTGAGGTTGGCGATCTCCTGGCCGATCAGGCGCGGCGAGATGAACTTGCGGATCGCCTCGACGATCGAGCCGTGGGTGTCGCCGGTGATCACCGCGGTGGCCGGCGCCTCGCCGTAGCCGATGTGGCCGGTATCGGTATGGACGGTCACGACGATGTCCTCGACCGTATCGACGGTGCGCAATGCGGTCTTGAACGGCGTCTTCAGCGGTACCCGCAGCATGCCGAATCGGATGTCGGTGATCTTCATGTGGTCGATGGTCTGGACTGGTTCGTCGGTCGGAAAGAGGAGAGGCGCGCGGGCGGCGGAAAGTTCACTATCCGGGCGCGCACGAAGGCGTGAAGCCGGGCCGGCGGGCGGCGCGGCGGGCGTGCGGGGCGGCTCGTCCTGAGCGCGGGCGCAGGCTCATGGGCGGATCCGCTGGATGCTGGTGATGCGGTCCACGGTGGGGTGTTGGCGGTCGAACAGCAGCGGCACCAGCGGCGTCACCGAGACGCCGTTGAGGCGCACCCGGGCCAGCTCGCCGGTGCGGTCGCGGAAGGTGATGCCGGTGGTGTCGTGGATCACGTAGGGCCAGCCGTCCTGGTGGCCGACCACCATCATCACGTGGCCGGGGATGTAGATCAGGTCGCCTACCTGCAAGGTCTTGAGCAGCGCCAGGCGGTCGTCGTGGCTCAGGTCGTCGGCCAGGTCGATGCGGTTCAGCGCCGGGCTGACCGCCTGGTCGCGGGTGTTGCGCGGCAACTGCACGCCGAAGCTGCGGTAGATCTCGGAGACGAAGCCGCTGCAGTCGCGGGTGTTGTAGGAATGGCCCCAGCCGTAGCGTTCGCCGAGGAACTTGAAGCCCTGCCGGACCAGGTTCGACTGGGTCAGCGGCAGGTAGTCGGCGGCGGTGTCGGCGGTGCGCGGCAGCAGGGCGGGGGAGAACTTCAGCCGTCCGTCGCGGTCGCGATACGGAAGCTCGATCACATACGAAGCGTAATGGTGTTGGCCGTTGACCTCGCGCTGGGCCGGCCAGTCGGCCAGCCACGGCACGCGCACGCCCATCTCCAGTTGCACGTCGGACACGCCGGGTTGCTCGGGCGTGTGCACGGTGCGGGCGGTGGCGCCGGTGACGATGCGGTACGGCGCCTTGCGCACATAGGCGAAGATCTCCTTCGCATCGCCCTCGGCGATGCGGTCTTTCTCGACCCAGGCCGCGTACAGCTCGCTGACCACGAACCAGTAGCGGCCGTCGGCGCTTTCGTGCGCGATCGCCACCGGCGTGCCGGGGAACAGCGCGCTTTCCTGGAACCGGTCGATGTCGGTGTCGCCGCGGCTGCTGAACACCCGCAGCCGGGTCGGGAAGGTGCGCAGGTCGGCGCGGCGCACGACCATGCCGTAGCGGCGCGGCTGCCGGGCCGGGATCGCCTCCAGCGCCAGCGCCCCGGCCAGCGCCTGCAAGGTCGCCGCCGGCACCGCCTCGCCGCGTTCGTCGTACAGGGTTTCCTCGCGCGGCTGCGACAAGGCCTGGATCCAGGCCCGCACCTGCTCGAGCGGCAACTGCGCCGGCAAGCGTTCGATGTCGTGCACCGAGGGATCGAGTTCGCGCAGGCGCCGGTTCTGCGCGGCGATCGCGGCGCGGTCGAGGATCGCGGTATCCGGCGTGGCCTGTTGGCCGATCCAGTAGTCGGCGTTCAATTGCCCCTCCTCGATGCCGATCACCCCGGTCGCCGGCGGCCGCGCTTGTGCGGCCAGGCCCAGCGCCAGGGCGACGGCGAGGGTGCCGCCCCACAACGCGGCTTGGCGACGGGCGCCCGGCGGGCGGCCGGCGGGTGGCTGGCGGAAAGCGCTACGCATCGCTGCATGCTCCGGGTGCGCCGGATCGGTCCGGACGCCTGCTCGGCCCGATGCCGGTCGTCCGGCACCGACCCGGAACGCCAACCGTGCGCACCGGGCCGATCTGAGAATACATACTTCCAGGCGTGAATTGATATGGAATAATTTATTGACCGCGCCCATCGCCCATGTTACACAGCCATGAACCGATGGCCCCCGCGTGGGTGACACCAGGTATGGATCCCGTGACTGACCTGCTGTTTATCGCTCCCCGCGCGAGGGCCATCGCTTTGTCCGCGCGCCGCCGCGCCGCCGCGCTCGGGCTCGGCCTGACGTTCGCCCTGCCGGCGGCGCTGGTGCTGGACCTGATCGTGCCGGCCTGGGCGGCGCAAAGCGAGGCCGGCGCCGATGCCGCCGCCTCGGCCTCGCAACAGGCCGAGCAGACCTTGGCCTCGATCCGCGCCCTGATCGACGGCGGCGACTTCCGCGACGCCGGCGCGCGCATCGAACGCTCGCTCAGCCTGCCCGGGCTCAGCCCCAAGCTGCGCCGGGCGATCGCTTTCGAACGCGAGCGCATGCGCCGGATCCGCCTGGACTTCAGCCTCGACCGCGAACAGGCCCAGGCCAAGGTGCGCGACCAGATTCCCGACCTGCGCGGCGAAGAGTTCGCCGCCTGGGACGCCGCCGGCCTGCTCGAGTACCAAGTCATCGACGGCGACAAGCGTTACTTCCAGCGCGCGCCGTCGAACCTGTTCCGGCTCAGCGGCGAGGCCTTGGCGCGGCGCCGGCCCGACGCCAAGCCCCTGAGCCAGGGCCCGATGGAGCGGCTCAACCCGCATCACGCCGAAGTCCGCGACGCCGCGCTGGCGCGCGGCTACGGCGCGCCGCGGCGGGTGCGCATCACCCAGTCGCTGAGCGTCGCCGCCGACGCGGTGCCGGCCGGGCAGCGCCTGCGCGCCTGGCTGCCGTACCCGCGCGCGATTCCCCATCAGCAGGAGGCCATCCGCTTCCTCGCCAGCGCGCCGGCGCAGCACCGCATCGCTCCGGAGTCGGCGCTGCAGCGCACGGTCTACCTGGAGCAGACCGCGCGCGCCGGCCGGCCGACCCGGTTCGAAGTCAGCTACGAGCTCACCGTCTACGGCCAGTACCGCGCGATCGATCCGGACAAGGTGGTCGCCGCGCCGGCCGACGCGACGACCCGGCCGTACCTGGGCGAGCGCCTGCCGCACGAAGCCCACACCCAGGCGCTGCGCAAGTTCTCGCGCGAGGTGCTCGGCGACGAGACCCGGCCCTACTACATCGCCAAGAAACTCTACGCCGCGGTCGACCGCATTCCCTGGGCCGGCGCGCGCGAGTACTCGACGATCTCCAACATCTCCGACTACGCCCTGCACGCCGGCCACGCCGACTGCGGCCAGCAGACCCTGCTGCTGATGGCCCTGCTGCGCCTCAACGGCATTCCCGCGCGCTGGCAGTCGGGCTGGGTGTACGGCGACGACGGCTACACCAACATGCACGACTGGGCCTGGATGTACCTGGCGCCGTACGGATGGGTGCCGGTGGACGTGACCACCGGCCGCTTCGACAGCGCCGATCCGCAACTGGCCGACTTCTACTTCGGCGGCCTGGACGCGTACCGGGTGGCCTACAACGACGATTACGGCCGCGAATTCGTTCCGGCCAAGACGCACGAACGCTCCGAAACCGTGGATTCGCAACGGGGCGAGGTCGAGTGGGAAGGGGGAAATCTCTACTTCGACCAGTGGGACTACGACTACCAAGCGCAGGTGCTGCCCGCAACGAAGTAAGCCCGCGGCCCGCGTCAACCATTGAGGGGAGGAAGTGCGGTGATGAAAGGCAAGACCTTGGTCAGAACCGGTTTGAGCATGGCGATGGGGATCTGCCTTGCTTCGATGGCGTTGCCGGCGCTGGCGGCCAATACCGACGGCTCGCTCGCCGGCCGGGTGGACGCCGGCGCCGAAGTCACGGTGAACAATCCCGAGACCGGCTTCACCCGCACCGTGCGCGCCGATGCGGACGGCCACTACCGCTTCCCGTTCCTGCCGATCGGCACCTACAAGCTGCAGGCCAGCAAGGACGGCGCGCCGGTCGGCGAGGCGGTTGAGGTGGTGGTCAGCCTCGGCAACGAGGCCAACATCAACCTCGGCGACGCGACCAACCTCGGCGCGGTGCAAGTGATCGGCTCGCGGGTGATCTCGCCGGTCGATGTGCGCTCGACCGAATCGGCGACCAACGTCACCAAGGCCGACCTGGAGCGGGTGCCGGTCGGCCGCGACGCGCAGTCGGTGGCCTTGCTGGCGCCGGGCGTTATCCAGGGCCAGTACGGCGGCGCCTCCTTCGGCGGCTCCTCGGTGTCGGAGAACGCGGTCTACATCAACGGCCTCAACGTCACCGACTTCTACAAGCGGGTCGGCTTCTCCTCGGTGCCGTTCGGTTTCTTCAAGGAATTCCAGGTCAAGACCGGCGGCTACTCGGTCGAGTTCGGCCGCACCACCGGCGGGGTGATCAACGCGGTGACCCAGTCGGGCACCAACGAATTCAAGTTCGGCACCGAACTGGTGTGGGAGCCGTCTTCGCTGCAGTCGGAAGGCAAGAACCACTACGACGCCGACGGCAACCCGTACCGGGTCGCCAGCCGCGACCAGTACGACCGCACCAACCTCAACCTGTACGCGTCCGGCCCGATCGTGAAGGACAAGCTGTTCTTCTACGCGATGTACGAGTTTCGCGACTACCGGCCGGAGAGCACCAACGACGCCGGCAGTACCTTCTTCAAGGGCAAGTCGGACAAGGGTTTCTGGGGCACCAAGCTGGACTGGCAGATCAACGACAGCCACCTGCTGGAGTTCCTGGCCTTCTCCGACAAGAACGAGACCACCACCGACAATTACCGCTACGACTTCGCCGCCGGCCAGCGCGGTGCGCGCACCAACACCCAGTTCAGCGAGGGTGGCGGGGTCAACTGGGCGCTGACCTATACCGGCTATCTGACCGAAAGCCTGTCGGTCAAGGCGCTGTACGGCGAGAACAAGCGCGACCGCATCCAGACCAGCGTCAACGACGTGCAGTGCGATGCGGTCCAGGACCGCCGCCGCGCCGGGCTGCCGCAGATCGGCTGCGTGTCCTCGGCCCAGATCGAGAAGGGCGAGGACCAGCGCGAGGCGGCGCGGCTGGACTTCGAATGGCAGCTCGGCGACCACCTGCTGCGCTTCGGCCTGGACCGCGAGGTCAATACCTCCGACAACGAAAGCTTCTACCCGGGCCCGACCCGGCGCTACTACCAGATCTACCCGACCCTGCCGGGCACCCGGCTGGAGAACGGCGGCATCGTCCCGGCCGGCGTCAGCGCCTACGTGCGCGCGCGCCAGCAGGAGGTCAGCGGCAGCTTCGAGTCGATCAACAGCGCCTACTACATCGAGGACAACTGGCAGGTCACGCCGAACCTGATGCTCAATGCCGGCCTGCGCATGGAGGCCTTCGACAACAAGAACGGCGAAGGCAACACCTACATCAAGATCGACGACATGCTGGCGCCGCGCCTGGGCTTCTCCTGGGACTTCCGCGGCGACGGCCGCTCCAAGCTGTTCGGCAACGTCGGCCGCTACTTCCTGCCGATCGTCAACCAGATCAACGTCAAGCAGGCCGGCGCCTTCCTCGACGAGCGAACCTTCTACGTGTTCAACGGCCTGGAGGCGTTCCAGTACAACGGCGCCACCTACCAGCGGCCGATCCTCGGCGCGCAGATCGGCCCGGTCGACAACAGCCAGGGCGACGGCACGGTCGGCGACCTGCGCAGCGAGGTCGACGCCGACATCGATCCGGTCTACCAGGACGAGCTGATCCTGGGCTTCCAGTCGATGCTCGACGAGACCTGGTCGTGGGGCGTGCGCGGCATCTACCGCCGCCTGCACAACGCCATCGACGACATGAACCTGACCTCGAACGGGATCCTCTGCGGCGGCGAGCCCGGCAGCATCGGCTACATCATGGGCAACCCGGGCAAGACCGCGACGGTCTACACCGACACCAACTGCGACGGCGTCAACGACGGCTACGTCAACATCGACACCTCGCGCGCCGGCTGGGCGCTGTACGACGCCGACGGCAACTACGTCGGCGACCGCGGCTGGGTCAAGCCCAAGCGCACCTACCGCGCGCTGGAGTTCATGCTCGACCGCGCCTGGGACGACAAGTGGGCGTTCAACGCCTCCTACACCTGGTCCAAGAGCGAGGGCAACGCCGAAGGCCCGTCGAACTCCGACTTCGGTTTCGACAACACCGGCCGCACCGAGTCCTTCGACGATCCGTTCGTGAACTTGAACGGCGACGGCCCGCTGCCCAACGACCGCCGGCACCAGATCAAGCTGCGCGGCGCCTACGCCATCAACGACCACTGGTCGCTCGGCGCCACCCTCAACGCCCAGTCGGGCCGGCCGATCAACGCCTTCGGCAAGGGCAACCCGTTCGACGGCACCAGCTATCACAGCTTCTACGTCTGCGTTTCCAACTGCCAGGCCGACTTCGACCAGCGCGTCTACCAGCTGCGCCGGCGCGGTTCCGGCGGCGACCTGCCCTGGACCTTCGACGTCGGCGCCAGCGTGACCTACCAACGCTCCTTCGCCGCCGCCGATCTGCGGGTCAAGTTCGCCGTCTACAACCTGTTCAACCAGCAGCGGGTGCTGGAGGTCGACGACGAATTCGAAAGCGGCATCGGCGTGCGCAACGACTTCTACCGTTTCGGCACCGGCTACCAATCGCCGCGTTACGCGCAATTGACGGTGTCCCTGGACTTCTGATCCCGCGGACCCCCTTGGCGGCCCAGGAACGGGCCGCCCTTTCTTTTCGTTCAGGACTGCCCGATGCGACGACTACGACTCCCGCGGGCGGTCCTGCTTTTTGTTTCCCTGCTCGCGGCCCCGCTGGCGGCCACCGCCACGCCGGCCGCGCCGCAGGCCGAGTTGGACCGCATCGTCGACGGGATCCGCGCGCACTACGACTTGCCCGGCGTGGCGGTGGCCGTGGTCGAAAACGGACGGGTGACGTACCGGCGCACCGCCGGCGTGCGCGCGCTCGGCGAGGACGGCGCGGTCGGCCCGCGCACCTTGTTCAAGATCGCTTCCAACACCAAGGCCATGACCGCCGCCGCGCTGGCGCGGCTGGTCGACGCCGGCAAGCTGCGCTGGGACGATCCGGTGACGCGCTACCTGCCGCGGTTCCGGATGAGCGAGGACTGGGTCACCCGCGAGTTCCAGGTGCGCGATCTGCTGATCCACAACAGCGGCCTGCGCGCCGGCGCCGGCGACCTGATGCTGTGGCCCGAACCCAACGCCTACACCCGCGCCGACATCCTGCACGGCCTGCGCTATCTGCGCCCGCAGCATAGCTTCCGTTCGCGCTACGCCTACGACAACCTGCTCTACATCGTCGCCGGCGAGGTCGCCGCGGCCGCGGCCGGCGCGCCCTACGAAACCGTGCTGCAGCGCGAGGTGTTCGCGCCGCTGGGCATGCGCGGCTGCCGGGTCGGCGCATGGACGCCGGGAGCCGGGGACGAGTTGGCCCAGCCGCATGCGCGGCGAGGCCAGGACTACCTCGTGGTGCGCCGCGACGGCGCCAGCATTCCGGCCAGCACCATGGACCCGGCCGGCGGAGTGCGCTGCAGCCTCGACGACATGGCGCTGTGGCTGCAGGCCTGGCTGGATCCCGACCGCCGCGGCGCCGATGGCCGGCCCTGGCTGTCGGCCGATCAACGCCAGGCGGTGTGGGCGGCGCAGATGCCGATGCCGGTGTCCGCGCGGCAGCGCGACTGGTCGCAGACCCGGTTCTCCGCCTATGGCTACGGCTGGCGGCTCAGCGACGCGCACGGGCAGTTCAAGGTCTCCCACACCGGCACCCTGATGGGCATGTATTCGTTGACGACGATGCTGCCGGAGCGGCGCAGCGGCTTCGTGGTGCTGATCAACGGCGATGCCGGCGATGCGCGCAGCGTGTTCGACCAGGTATTGAGCGAGCGCTTCGCGCCGCCGCCGCAGCCGCGCGACTGGTCGTGGTACGCGCAGGCGATCGCCCGCGACGCCGCAGCGCCGACCAAGCGGCGCGCGCCGGACGGCCCGGCGCGCCGGCTTGCGCGCAGCGCCGCCCTGGCGCCCTGGCTGGGCCGCTACCGCGACCCCTGGTTCGGCGAAGCCTCGGTCTGCGCGCAGGGCGATACGGTGCGGTTCGTCGCAGGCAAGTCGCCGCTGCTGAGCGGTAAGATCCAGCAGGTCGGCGGGCGTTGGCTGGTCGACTGGGACGCGGACGAGGTCGACGCCGAAGCCTGGCTGGATTTCGCCCGCGCGCCCGACGGCGGCATCACCCTCGGCATGAGCAAGGTCGATCCGGATGCGGACTTCAGCTACGACTACGAGGACCTGGCGTTCGCGCGTATCGGCGATTGCGGTTGAGGCCTGCGCCCTGCTGGTGCTGATCGGCTGCGTCGCCGCGGTACGTTCGCCGCAGGCGCAGCGGACGGCGGATGCGGCCGTGGCGCCGACGGTGTCGCCGGCGAAGCGCGCGGCCGAGGCCGGCATGGTCGAGATCCGTCGCCTGGCGCCCGACCTGTCGCTGGACATCCGCTACGCCGGCAGCGACAACTTCGTCGGCCGTCCGGTCGCCGGTTACGAGGCGCCGGCCTGCTATCTGCACCAACGCGCCGCGCAGGCCCTGGCGCGCGTCGAGCGCGGCTTGCGCGCGCAAGGGCTGCGCCTGCGCGTCTACGACTGCTACCGGCCGGTGCGGGCGGTGCGCGATTTCGTCGCCTGGGCCGGCGATCCCGACGACCAAAGCGGCAAATCCGAGTACTACCCGCACCTGGACAAGAGCGAGCTGCTGGGCGCCTACATCTCGCCGACCTCCGGCCACAGCCGCGGCGCGACCGTGGACCTGACTCTGCTCGCGCCGCGTGGCGGGCGCTACGCGCCGCTGGACATGGGCACCGGCTTCGACTTCTTCGATCCGGCGGCGAATACCGACTCGCCGCAGGCGAGCCCCGCGCAGCGCGCCAATCGGGAGCGCCTGCGCCAGGCCATGGCCGCCGAGGGCTTCGAGAACTACCCGCTGGAGTGGTGGCACTACACCTACCGGCCCGAACCGACCCCGCAGACCGCGTACGATTTTCCGGTGCGGTAGCGGACCGGCGGTAGGGGCGGCGGCTCTTTGTAGGAGCGGCGTCCCACGGGATTTCCTATGGTCACAAGCCGCGACCGCCGAAGCGGTGCCATACCACGTACGTTCCCGAAGCCCGGCTTTGCGGTTGTCTGGTTGCCGATCGCTCGCGGATCAGGGCTGCGGCGGCTCCGCTCGCGTGCCTCGCTGCGGCTGTCGCGGCTCACGCCGCTCCTACAGGGGCAGCGGCTTTGTGTAGGAGCGGCGTGAGCCGCGA
>NZ_JBDGIR010000001.1:0-251807 GCF_057657315.1 Lysobacter sp. Soil_C_15 | reverse complement strand
TCGCGGATCGGGGCTTCGGCCGGCTCCGCTCGCGTGCCTCGCTGCGGCTGTCGCGGCTCACGCCGCTCCTACAGGGGGGCGACGGCTTTGTGTAGGAGCGGCGTGAGCCGCGACCGCCGAAGCGGTGCGATGCCACGCATGTTCCCGAAGCCAGGTTGACCTGGTGATCGAACGCTAACGGATCGGCGCGTCGGGCAGGTACAACTCGGCGATCTTCAGCGCCAGCCGGTAGGGT
This sequence comes from Lysobacter sp. Soil_C_15, assembly GCF_057657315.1. NCBI lineage: Bacteria > Pseudomonadati > Pseudomonadota > Gammaproteobacteria > Lysobacterales > Lysobacteraceae > Lysobacter > Lysobacter sp. Soil_C_15. The sequence goes on along the minus strand of NZ_JBDGIR010000001.1, from coordinate 251,572 downwards.
TCGGGATCGTTGCGGTTGCTCAGCACCGCGATGCTGAGCCGGCGTTGCGGCCAGCGCACGAATACGTTGCGGAAGCCGATCGATTCGCCGGAATGCCATAGGGTCTCGCCGGTGATGCGCCAGCCGTAGCCGTACGCGACCTCGGCCTGGTCGGTCGGGGTGTGCGGCGCGAACGCCAGCCGGCGCGAGTCCGCGCTGAGCAGGCGGTCGTCGTACAGCGCCGCGTCCCACTTGGCCAGGTCGTCGATCGAGGCATAGATGCCGCCGTCGCCGAGCACGGCGCTGGTCGGGCTCTGGTCGGTGCGGCGCCACCGCCCTTGTTCGAGGCTGTAGCCGTAGGCGCGCTGCGCCACTTCCGACACGCCGCGCTCGTAGGCGACCGCTTCGCGCATGCCCAGCGGCACAAAGATGCGGTCGCGCAGGAACAAGGCATAGCGCTGGCCGGAAGCCTTTTCGACGATCAGGGCGAGCAGGGCATAGCCGCTGTTGCTGTAGCGGTAGCCCTGGCCGGGAGCGAAGTAGGTCCGGTCCTGGCTCTCCAGCACCTGCAGCACGTCGGCGTCGCGCATCTGCCGTTCGCCGTCGTCGTAGCGACCGGGCGGCATGACGTCTTCGTAGTCGATCAGGCCCGAGGTGTGGCTCAGTACCTGGCGGATGGTGATCGCATCGCAGGCCGGTGGCAGGCTCGGCAGCCAGCGCTTGACCGGATCGTCCAGGCCCAGCTTGCCGTCCTGGACCAGCAACAGCACTGCGGCGGCGGTGAACTGCTTGCTGATCGAGGCCAGGCGGTAGCGGGTGTCCGGCGTCGCCGCAGCGCCCGTTTCGAGATCGGCCAGGCCGTAGCCGCGCCGCAGCAGGGGACGGCCCTCGTGCAGCACCAGCACGCCGGCGCCGGGCACCCGGCCGGCGTAGTCGTGCATCAGCGCCGCGACCGCGGCGTCGCGGCCGGGTGCGGCTGCATTGCGGGAGGGCGGCGTGGAGCAGGCGGCGAGCGTAGCGGCCGCGATCGACAGGATGAGCGTGCGCATCGGCCGATAGTGCAACGCGATGCGGCGCGCGGGAAGTGGCGCCGCCGCGGTCCGCCGGCGCCGGCGCGCGATGCGCGAGACGCGTCGCAGTACCTTCAGGGGACGGAGGGGGTCAGGCCGAAGACTCAACCCCTCCGTCCCTGTTATCCGCCAGGGCGCGCAGACCGATTCGTCCCGACCGTGGAACGCTGCGGTCCGCCCCGGCCCGTATCTTGTGCTTGCTATTGAATAGCGCGCGATATAAATTGCGAACCCATGAAGACCTCGCCCGCCACCGCCAAGCCGCCGCGTTCGAGCCTGCTGCTCGACGACCAGCTCTGCTTCGCCCTGTACTCGACCGGGCTGGCGCTGAACAAGGTCTACCGCAAGCTGCTCGGCAAGCTCGGCCTGACCTATCCGCAGTACCTGGCGATGATGGTGCTGTGGGAGCGCGACGGCGTGACCGTCTCGGAGATCGGCGAACGCCTGTTCCTGGATTCGGCCACCCTGACTCCGTTGCTCAAGCGTTTGGAGGCCGCCGGCCTGCTGACCCGCACCCGCGCCGCCAGCGACGAGCGCCAGGTGGTGATCGAGCTGACCAAGCAGGGCCGCGCGCTCAAGGCCAAGGCGCAGGGCGTGCCCAACGGCGTGTCCTGTGCGGTCGAAGACTGCAGCCTGGAGCAGCTGACCGTGCTCAAGGCGCAACTGGAAAGCCTGCGCGGCAGCCTGCTGCGCCACGCCTGACCCGTTACTGCGGTCCCCTTACCCGTTTCTGCCCCCTCCTGATTTCCCGCAAACCGATAGTTTCCAAAAAAGTAGCGCGCTATTAGATAGCGAATCATAGATCCACCGTCGGCACCGCCCCTCCCACTCATCCCGATCCCAAGGAATTCCGCCATGTCCCTCGACACCGTTCTCTACACCGCCCACGCCCACGTCACCGGCGGCCGCGATGGCCGCGCCGTCTCCTCCGACAACGCTCTGGAAGTGCAGCTGAGCACCCCGCGCGAGCTCGGCGGCGCCGGCGGCGCCGGCACCAACCCCGAGCAGCTGTTCGCCGCCGGCTACTCGGCCTGCTTCATGGGTGCGATGAAGTTCGTCGCCGGCCGCGAGAAGATCGCCTTCCCGGCCGATGCCGCGATCGACGGCAGCGTCGGCATCGGCCCGCTGCCGACCGGCTTCGGCATCCAGGCCGAGCTGAAGATCTCGCTGCCGGGCCTGCCGCGCGAACAGGCGCAGGCGCTGATCGACAAGGCCCACGTGGTCTGCCCGTACTCGAACGCGACCCGCGGCAACATCGACGTGACCCTGACCCTGGTCTGATCGGCGCCGGCTCGGCTCAGCCCGCCGGGCCGGACGACCTGCAGCGACAGCGAAGACCCGGACGCGCGAGCGTCCGGGTCTTTCGTTTCGCCTTCCACGCGTCGACGAAGGAGCCAACGCGGATCCGTGCACGGCGAACCGCGGCACCGGCGTGAAATCCGCGTGCAGGCCCGGTGAGCATCGGTGAGTTCGTCCGCGCGCGCGGCGAATACACTGCGGCGACGCCCAGCCGTCCGCGCGAGGTGCCTCCCTTCCCCGATCGCGATCCGGCCGCAGTCGGTCCAGCGACCGAGCGGCATGCAACAACCAGCGCAATCCCCGTCGTCGATACGCAGTCGATTCGCCTTAGTGTTCGATTCCGTCGTTGTCAGTCCCGGCCGGGCGCGCCCCGGCGAATTGCTGACACGGGCGCGGCGTCTCCCCCGCGAAGGTCCTCGTCCTTCGGCCGTCCCGTCCGTGTCCGTCCGTAAAATGGAGGAACGGATATGCCCGCACGCGCCCCGGCCCGCTTTCGCCCGCACCCGCTCAGCCTCGGCATCACCCAGGCGATCCCGCTTTTGCTAGCGCTGCAACTGTGGTCCGGCCAGGCCCGAGCCGCGTGCACGCCGGCGGCGCCGGTCGACAACGACGTGGTCAGTTGCACCGGCGTGCCGATCCTGCTGCCGCCGAACCCGAACAGCTTCCTCAGCAACGCCAACAACCTCAATGTCACCGTCCAGGCCGGCGCGATCATGAGCACGCTGCCGGGCGGCACGGCGATGACCTTCGGTGGCAACGGCCTGACCCTCAACAACCTCGGCGCGATAGACGCCAACGCCGCCGGCTCGCTGGTGCTGGCGCGGGCGCTGTCGGTCGGCAACCTGGTCGTGCCCGGCAGCGGCAACGTCGTCGTCAACAACCAGGGCAGCATCGAAGGCACCTTCGACGGCACCTTCGGCCTGGCCGGGGCGGCGATGGTGATCGCCAACACCGGCGCCACCACCATCACCAATTCCGGCTCCATCGGCATGAGCGCGCTGGGCCTGTTCGACCCGATCAACTCGATCGCGGTCGGCATCTACGGCGGCGGCAACGTCAACTTCACCAACACCGGCACCATCACCGGCCGGGTCGCGTTCTCCAGCCCGACCAGCGGCGGCAACACCTTCGTCAATGCCGGCACCATCAACGGCAGCGTCTCGCTCGGCACCACGCTGAGCAACGACACCTTCGTCGCGGTGACCGGGTCCAGCATCAACGGCGGACTGGTGCCGCTGCCAGGCGTGACCATTCCGACGCCTTCGGTGCCGGTGAGTTTCCTGACTTACGCCGCCGGCGGCACGGTCGACGCCGGCATCGGCGGCCTGGACACGCTGGTGCTGCAGAACACCGTCGCCGGGCCCGGCTCGGGCAGCGGCGGCAGCGGCACGGTGTCGGCGCTGCAGTACCTCAATTTCGAAAACCTGGCCGTCAACAGCGGCACCTGGACCCTGCAGGGCGCGCTGGTCAGCGGCAACGCGACGCTCAATGGCGGCACCGCGATCTTCGACGATGCCTTGTCGTTCGGCACCGGCACCCTGACCGCCAACGGCGGCGCGATCCAGGCCTCGGTCGGCGGGCTGACCCTGGCCCAGAACGTCAACCTGACCGGCGGCCTGATCGTGCAGGGCGCCAACAGCCTGACCCTGGGCGGCACGGTCGGCGGCAGCGGCGGCCTGATCAAGAACGGCGCCGGCACCCTGACCCTGGCCGGCAGCAACAACTTCAGCGGCGGCCTGGCGCTCAACGGCGGCGGCCTGACCTTGGGCAACGCCAGCTCGCTCGGCACCGGCCTGTTCCTGGTCGGCGGCCCGGCGGCGCTCAATACCGCCTTCACCGGCACCCTGACCAATCAGGTCCAGCTCAACGGCGCGCTGACCCTCAACGGCGCCGGCAGCCTGACCCTGGGCGGCAACATCAACGGCGCCGGCAGCCTGACCCTCGCCAGCGGCAACCTGGCCCTGACCGGAAGCAACAACTACAGCGGCGGCACCGTGCTGCAAGGCGGTTCGATCGATGTCGGCAACAACAGCGCGCTCGGCGTCGGCAGCCTGACCGTCAACGGCGCCGGCAGCCTGACCGGCGCGGCGGGGGTGACGCTGACCAACAACATCGTGCTCAACAACACCCTCGTCCTCGGCGCCGGCGGTGGCGGCGGTGCGTTGACCCTCAACGGCAGCATCAACGGCGCCGGCGGCCTCAGCCTGGCCGGCGCGCCCGGCGTGACCCTCAACGGCAACAACAATTTTTCCGGCGGCTTCAATCTCGGCGGCGGCGCCCTGGTGGTCGGCAGCAACACCGCGCTCGGCAGCGGCGCGGTCACGGTCAGCGGCGCCGGCAGTCTCGACGCCAATGCCGCGGTCAGCCTGAGCAACAACTTCAACCTCAACGCCGGGCTGAGCGTGCTCGGCAGCAACAACCTCAACCTCAACGGCAGCCTCGGCGGGCTCGGCGGCCTGACCAAGAGCGGCGCGGCGACGCTGAGCCTGGGCGGCGCGAATGGCTTCGCCGGCGGGGTCAACCTGCTCGGCGGCGGGCTCAACGTCGGCACCGACACCTCGCTCGGCCTCGGCGCGCTGACCGTCAACGGCGCGTCCAGCCTCAGCGCCAGCGCCGGGGTCAACCTCGGCAACGCGGTGGCGCTCAATGCCGACCTCGCGGTCGGCGGCGGCAACGACATCGCCCTCGGCGGCCTGGTCTCCGGCGGCGCCGGGCTGAGCTACAACGGCACCGGTACGCTCGCGCTCAACGGTCCCAACACCTTCGGCGGCGGCGTCGACCTGGCCAGCGGCAACCTGTCGGTGGGCAACAACCTCGCCCTCGGCAGCGGCACGCTGAGCGTGCTCGGCAACGCCGGGCTCAGCGCCGGCGTGCCCGGCGTAGCGCTGGGCAACACGGTCGATCTCGCCAGCGGCACCACCCTGAGCATCGGCGGCGCCAACGCGCTGGCGCTCAACGGCCCGATCGGCGGCGCCGGCGCGTTGGCTTACGCCGGCAGCGCCAGCCTGACCCTGGGCGGGGCGAACAATTTCGGCGGCGGCCTGACCCTGTCCGGCGGCAACCTGCTGCTCGGCACCGACAGCTCGCTCGGCACCGGCGCGCTCAACGTCGCCGGCAATGCCGGGCTCGCCAGCACCGGCGCTGCATTGACCCTGACCAATGCGGTCAACCTCGCCAGCGGCGCCGCGCTGAACCTGGGCGGCAGCGCCGACCTGAGCTTGAACGGCACCGTCGCCGGCGGTGGCGGCCTGATCAAGAGCGGCAGCGGCGCCTTGTCGCTGGGCGGCGCCAACCTGTTCGCCGGCGGCGTCGACCTGCAGGCTGGCACCTTGGCGCTGGCGCAGTCGAGCTCGCTCGGCAGCGGAACGCTGACCGTCAGCGGCGCCTCGACCTTGGCCGCGTCGGCGCCGTTGAGCGTCGGCAATGCGATCGTGCTCAACGCCGGCCTGAGCATCGCCGGTAGCAACGATCTGACCCTGAGCGGCGCGATCGGCGGCAGCGGCGGGTTGAGTTTCAACGGACCGTCGACCCTGACCCTGAGCGGCGCCAATGCGTTCGGCGGCGGCGTCGCGCTCGGCGGCGGCACGCTCGCGGTCGGCGACGATCTGGCCCTCGGCAGCGGCAGCCTCAACGTTGGCGGCAGCGCGCAGTTGAGCGCGACCGGCGCCGGCATCGGACTGGCCAACGCGGTCAATCTCGGCGCCGGCACCACGCTCGCCGTGATCGGCGGCAACGACCTCGCCCTGGACGGCACGATCGGCGGCGCCGGCGCGCTGGCGATGAACGGCACCGGCGCGTTGAGCCTCAGCGCGGCGAACAACTTCGGCGGCGGCGTGGCCCTGAACTCGGGCGCGCTGGCGGTCGGCGATTCGCTCGCGCTGGGCACCGGCGCGCTCGCGGTCGGCGGCGACGCCGGCCTCAGCGCCAGCGCCGCCGGGGTGACCCTGGGCAATGCGATCGCCCTGGCCTCCGGTGCCGAACTGGCGATCGCCGGCAGCAACGACCTGGGCCTGAGCGGCGGCATCGGCGGCGCCGGCGGCCTGGCGTACTCGGGCACCGGCACCCTGACCCTGAGCGGCGCCAACAACTTCGGCGGCGGGGTCGACCTCAGCGCCGGCACGCTGGCGATCGGCAGCAATACCGCGCTCGGCACCGGCACCTTGGCGGTGAGCGGCAACGCCAGCCTCAGCGCCGCGATCGCCGGCCTGAACGTGGCCAATGCGGTCGACGTCGCCGCCGGCACCGCGCTCGACGTGACCGGCAGCAACCCGCTCAACCTCAGCGGCACGATCAGCGGCAGCGGCACCCTGATCAAGTCGGGCCCGGCCGCGCTGACCCTGTCCGGCAGCCTGGTCGGATTCGGCGGCGGCCTGTCGCTGCAGGGCGGAGCGCTAGCCGTCGCCAATCCGATCGTCGCCGGCTTCACCTCCGCGGCCGGCACCAGCGCCAGCTTCAGCGCCGGCAACGACCGACTCAGCGCCACCGGCGCGGTCGCCGGCGCGGTCGACCTGGGCGGCGGCGACGACCGCTACTACAGCAGCCTGGCCTTATTGTCCGGCCTGACCGGCAGCATCGCCGCGGGCGCCGGCAGCGACACCTTCGCCGTCGGCGGCGGCGGCCAGGGCACGCTGCCCGCGGTCTCGCTGAGCGGTTTCGAACAACTCGACGTCGCCAGCGGCGGCACCCTGGTGCTGGCTGCGGCCAGCACCGCCAACTTCGTCGACAGTTCCATCGCCGGCAACCTGGTGCTCGACGGCACCCTGACCGGCAACGCCGCCGTGCTCGCAGGCGGCGCACTCGTTGGGGATGGCGCGCTGACCGGCGCGCTGACGCTCGGCGGCACGCTGGCGCCTTCCGGCCTGGCCGGGGCGACCGGAGCGGCGGGCGGCAGCGCCTCGGTCGGCGCGTCGCTCAACCTCGCCAGCCTGACCATGGCCGCGGGCGGCGTGCTGCAGGTGCGGCAGAACGGCGCCGGCGCCACCGACAGCGTGATCGTCGCCGGCACCGCCAACCTCAGCGGCGGCCAGGTGGTGGCGATTCCGCTCGCCGGCAGCTATGCGCCGGTGACCGACTACCGCATCGTCGATGCCGGTGCGATCAACGGCGCCTTCACCGGCGTAGTCCAGAACGCCTTGCCCTTCCTCGACGCCAGCCTGATCGTGATCGGCAACGACGTATTCCTGCGCCTGAGCGAACACGACGCCGGCGGCTCCGGCATCCGCTTCAACCAGTTCCCCGGCCTGAGCGACAACCAGCAGGCGGTGGCCGACGCGCTGCAGGCGATCGCCGACGCCAACAGCGGCCAGTTGCCGACCCTGATCGCCGCCGCGCGCGGCCTCAGCGCGGCGCAGGCGCCGCGCGCCTTCGACACCCTCAGCGGCGAGACCTACGCCTCGCTGGCCAGCGCGCAGCGGTACAACGCCGAGCAACTGCAGCGCGGGGTGACGCGGCAGATGGATCTGCTGCGCGATCTGGGGGTCGAAGACGAACGCAGCCTCGGCACGCTGTGGGCGACCGGCTACGGCGGCCGCGCCGAGTTCGACGGCGACGGCCTGGCCGGCATCGACAACCGCCTCGCCGGCGTGCTGTTCGGCCTGGAAGGTTCGCCGGGCGAAGCGTTCCGCTTCGGCGGCCACATCGGCCTGGCGCATTCCAGGTTGGAAACCGAGCGCCGCGACGACCGCATCGACGGCGATCAGTTCAATGTCGGCATCCACTGGCTGTACGCGCCGGGCGGATTCTGGACCCAGGGCGCGCTCGGCTACAGCTACGCCAGCTACGACGCCGAGCGCGAGATCGCGGTCGGCACCTTCAACGCGCGCAGCGACGCGCATTTCAGCGGCGACGGCGCCTATGCCGTGCTCGAAGCGGGTTGGCGCTGGGACGGCGGCAGCGTTCGGGTCGAACCCTTGCTCGGCGTGTACTACCACAAGTTCGAATCGGTCCGGCTGCGCGAGCGCGGCGCCGGCGATGCCGACCTCGCGGTCGCCGCGGCCAGCTACGACGCCACCACCGCCGGCATCGGCGTGCGCTTGTCGATGGCCCCGGGGCAGGGGCGGCGCTGGCAGCCGACCGCGGACCTGCGCTATCTGCACGACCTGCAGGACGACGCGCCGTTCGCGCGCAACGCCTTTGTCGGCGCCAACGTGCCCGATTTCGGCGTGCGCGGTTTTGTCGCCGAGCGCAATCGCTGGAACGTCGGGCTGGGACTGAACTATCGGATAAGCCGGTACGGCAGCGGTTTCGTCGAGTACCGCGGCGACATCGGCAGCGACGATCGCGCCCATTCGCTCAACCTCGGCCTGCGCCTGGGCTGGGGCGGCGCGCCAGCGACGGCGATGGCGCGGCCGGCGCCGGTCGCGACGGCGGGCATGGCGTCGAGTCCGGTTGCGGCGCCGGCGCCGAGCGCGAAGGCGACGACGGCGGCCGGAGCGGAAGCTTCGTCCGGCGGCAGCGCCAGCGCGCGCGGCGCGATCGCCGCGGCGAACCTGGCCGCGGCCGCTGCTGCAGCCAGCGCCGCCACGCCAGGCCCGGCGACGGTGCCGGCATCGGCCGAGACGCTACCGGCCAGCAAGCCGAGCGGCGGCGCCTGCCCGATGCGCCCGGCCGCTGCCAAACCGGCGGCGCGTCCGGTCGCCAAAGCCAAGGCCAAGCCGCGCGGCGCACGGCCGATCGGCAAGACCCAGCGTGTCGCTAGCCGCGGCAGCTCGAACAAGGCGAAGCCGCGCCGTGCGCCGGCGCGGTTCGCCGCACGCACACCGTCGTCCGCCCCTCCGTCGGGCGCGGTGCCCCTGTCTGCGGTCTGGTGCGACGAGGCTTCGGCCCGGAGCCAATGACCCCGGGTCGATTGCACCCGCAGCAGACAGGGTGGCGCTACCGATTCCGGTGCGCTGGACCGGAATCGGTAGTCGCCTTTTTTGGGGGAATTGGGGGGAGCTTGCGCTGCCGGTTCGCGCGACAGCGAAGCGTGTCCGGCATACGCCGCTCGCGGCCGGATGCGCGGCATGGCATCGTGTGCCGACGGCGCGCATCGCCACGATGAACGCGCCGGTGTCCGCCACCATGGGATCGCCGATGAACCGTATTGCCGAAGGCCCGTTCGAGGTCAAGCTCAGCCCGCAACCCTTGCACGAGGAGGCCGCCGGCCTGTTCGGGCGGATGGCGATCGACAAACGCTTCCGCGGCGATCTCGACGCCGCCAGCCGCGGCGAGATGCTGGCGGGCGGGACGGCCGTGCAGGGCTCGGCCGGCTATGTCGCGTTCGAGAAAGTGCAGGGCGTGCTCGACGGGCGCCGCGGCAGCTTTCTGCTGTTGCATCGCGGGGTGATGGACCGGGGCACCGCCGATCTCAGCATCGACGTGGTGCCGGACTCGGGGACCGAGGAACTGCTTGGGCTCAGCGGGCGCATGAGCATCGAGGTGCGCGAAGGCGGGGCGCACTTCTATCGATTCGAGTACGCATTGGCGGACGGCGCTTGAGCGACGGCGCAACAGGAAACCCGCCGCGGCGCTCGCCCGGCGCATGCTCCCCTTCGAAACATCCACGACTCCCCCCCTTTGAAAAAGGGGGCAGGGGGGATTTGCTCTTGATCCGCGCCCGCCACTGCCAGCCGGTGCGCTTCGAGTCACGACGCCGCTAACGAGTTTCCTGCGTCTTCCCTGTCGCGGCTTACGCCGCTCCTACAGAGGGAAGGGACGCGGCTTCGGTGAGCGGCGGCGGACTGGGCTTTATGCGCGTTCGGTGGTCGCGACTTGCGTCGCTCCTACCCCATGAGCCGGAAGCGTGCGGCTATTCCAGGCTGATGCCGGCCGCCGCGGGATTGCGGTCGTGCAGGGTTTCGCTGGCCTGCGCCCACCAGGCGCGGTGTTCGTCGCTGGCGCAGTAGTCGGCGTAGGACACCGGCGCGATCGTCGCCAGCGAATAGTCCGGACGGCCTTCGGCCAGCATCGCGCTCATCGCCCGCAGCAGCGGCAGCGAGGGCAGCAGGTCTTCGACGAACAGGAACTGTCCGGCCTGGTTGACCTCGAGGAAATGCGCTTCGCCGTCGCCGTCGATCGCCAGGTCGATGCAGCCGAACACCAGGCCCAGTTCGCGCATCAGCGCGGCCAGCTTGGTCCGGTCGGCGGCGGACAGCTCGCCGGCTTCGGCGCGCAAGCCGCCGACCGCCTGGCGCGCGCGCCAGTCGACCACGCCGTCGTCCTGGGCCGAATGCAGGCGTGCGGCGAAGTAGCGGTCGCCGATCGCGGTCACGCGCAGGTCGCAGCGTTTGTCGACGTAGACCTGGTAGATGCCCGGACAGTGCAGCAGGCTCTGGTCGTCGTCGAGCATGGCCGGCTCGACTATGCGCGCATAGGTGCTGAACATGCGCCCGGTTTCCGCGTCCTGCCAGGTATGGGTCATGAACGGCTTGTACACGACCCGGCCGTGGCGGGCGACGAAGCGGCGGATCTCGTCGGGGTCGTGCGAGACCAGCGTGGCCGGAAAGCGCAGGCCGCAGCGGTGCGCGGCGCGCAACTGCACCAGCTTGTTCTCGGCCATCGCCGCGGCCGCGGGACGATTGATCCACAGCCGGTCGGCGCCGGTGTCGGTCAGGGCGTAGAGATTCTTGAGGAAGCGGCCCCACTCGCCGCGCAGGAAGGGTTCGTCGCTGCGATGGGCGCGCGGGAAGTGTTCGGGGTTGCGCGGCCGGCGGTACCAGATCGCGCCGATGCGCCCGTGGTCGAGCGCGCCGCTGCTGCGCAGGCCCAGGTCGGGGTCGCAATGCAGCGACATCGGACCCAGCTCGGATTCGGCCAGGGAGCCGGCCCAGACCGCATCCAGGCCGCTGGCGCGCAGCGCCCAGCGCGCGGCCGAAGCGTGGATGTCGTGGGCCAGCGAAGAAAGGATCAGCGGAGTGCGGAAAGCGGTCATCGGCGTGGCGGCGGAAAAATCGGTTCGCGGAAAAACGCACGCCCCGGCCAGCGGGGCGTGCGGCGTCATGACGGGTCGCTGAGGTTTCCGCGCGCGTCGCTCGCACGCGAGTCCGCCGCAGCGTGGGTCATGCTCGTTTCATCGGCTGAGACGGTGCGCGATCAGACCGCGCCGTCGTCCGGATCGCCCGGGTCGTCGCCGTTCGGGCCGGTGGCGTGGGTGGTGTCGCCCTTGCCGCCGGAGATCGCGGCGATCTCTTCCAGCGACAGTTCGCGCGCGGCGACGCGGGCGAGCGGACGTACGGCTTCGTTGTTGCGATTCACGTCTTGCTTGCTCATGCAGCGTTCTCCTGAATCGTAGATTGCCAGGAAGATGAAACGCCGTCCCGGCATCGGCGTGGGCATCGATCCTAGCAACTATGAAACACGCGGTTTGCTAATCGTGATCGCAGTTTCACCCTGAATACGCGACAGGTTCGGCAATGTGTAACGAGATGTTTCAAAGTGTTCGCACACGCCGTCGCGCAGCGATACCACGCGGTCGGTGCTGCGAATGGTGTCGGGACGATGGGCGATGACGATGCGGGTGATGCGCAGCGCGGCGACTTCGCGGTTGATCTCGTGTTCGCGGCCGACGTCGAGGTGGCTGGTGGCTTCGTCCAGCAACAGGATCGAAGGCTGCCGGTACAGCGCGCGCGCCAGCAGCACGCGCTGTTTCTGCCCGCCGGACAGCGACGAGCCCAGGTCGCCGACCAGCGACTCGTAGCCCATCGCCATCGCCGCGATGTCGTCGTGGATGCGCGCGGCGCGCGCGGCGGCCTCGACCCGCTGCGGATCGGCGGCGCTGTCGAAGCCGGCGATGTTCTCGCCGATCGAGCCGGCGAACAGCACGTCCTCCTGCATCACCGCGCCGAAGCGGTCGCGGTAGGGCCCCAGGCCGTAACGATGGATGTCGACGCCGCCGATCAGGATCGCGCCTTCGCTGGGCCGCAGCAGGCCCAGGATCAGCTTGGCCAGGGTGGTCTTGCCGCAGCCGGACGGGCCGACGATGGCGACCGACTCGCCGTCCTCGATCGCGAAGCTGCAGTCGCGCAGGATCCAGGGCTCGTCGTCGGCGTAGCGGAAGCTGACCCCGCGCACCTCGATCCGCGGCGCCGGCGCCGGCCCGGCATAGTCGGTGTGCACGTGCGGTTCCGGCGGCTCCAGGGCGATGTCGGCGATGCGCTGGCCGTGCAGGCCGAGCAGGCGCAAGTCGACCAGCTTGTCGATCAGGCTGCCGGTGCGGGCCGCGAACAGATCCGCGTAGGCGACGAACACCACCATCATGCCGGCGCTGAAACGGCCTTGCAGGGTCAGCCAGGCGCACAGCCAGATCAGCAGCACGCGCAGGGCGCCGAACACCAGCTTGGACAGCGCGCCGAACGCGGCGGTGGTGCGGCCGATCGCCGCCTCGCGGCGGGCGACCTCGACCGCGGCGTTGGCGATCCGCGCGCGGCGTTCTTCCTGCTGGTTGCCGAGCTTGATGGTCTGGATGCCCTGGATCGACTCGATCAACAGGCTCTGCTGCTGCGCGACCTGGATCAGCTGCTCTTCCTTGAGCCGGCGCAGGCGCCGGAACGCCAGCCAGCGCAGTCCGGCGTAGAGCGCGAACGCCACCAGCACCAGCGCGGTCAGCGACGGGCTGTAGAACAGCAGCAGGCCCAGCACCAGCGCGGCGGTGAGGCCGTCGAGCAGGCTTTCGACGAAGCTGCCGGTGAGGGTCTGCTGGATCGCCTGCACCGAGACGAAGCGCGACATCACCCCGCCGACATGGCGCTTCTCGAAGAAATCCAGCGGCAGGCGCAGCAGATGCCCGAACAGGTTGCTGAGCCATTGCGAGTTGAGGGCGGAGCCGAGGTCGGCGATCAGCCAGCCGCGCATCGCGGTCAGCGCCGACTGGAACACGACCACGGCCAGGAAGCCGGCGCCGAGCAGGTGCAGCAGGTCGACGTCGGCGGCGACCAGCACCCGGTCCAGCACCCATTGCATCGCCAGCGGCAGCAGCAGGGTGAACGCCTCCAGGCACAACGCCAGGGCCAGCACCTGGGCGCCGGCGCGGCGCAGGCCGTCGATGCGCCCGGCCAGGGCCGACAGGCTCAGCCGGCGACGTTCGCGCATCGGCGCGAAGTCCGCGCGCGGGCTCAGCTCCAGGGCGATGCCGGTGTAATGGCGGCCGAACTCGGCCAGCGACATGGTCGCCGCGCCGATCGCCGGATCGTGCAGTTCGACCCGCTCGCCGGCGATGCGCTTGAGCACGACGAAGTGGTTGAGATCCCAGTGCAGGATGCAGGGCAGGCGCAAGCCGGCCAGGTGCTCGATCTCGGCGCGCAAAGGCCGGCTGTCCAGGCCGAGCGCGCCGGCGGTCCTGATCAACCGGGCCAGGGTGGCGCCGCGCGGCGACACCGGAAAACGCCGGCGCAGGCTGGCCAGGTCGAGGTCGTGGCCGTGGTGCGCGGCGATCATCGCCAGGCAGGCCAGGCCGCATTCGGCCAGCTCGTTCTGCTGGATCACCGGCAGCGCGCGCCGGCTCATCGGCGCGCTCCCGCCGCGTCGGCCGGCGTCGCCACGGCCAGCGGCGCGAACACGAACTCGTACAGCCGCCGCCGCTCCAGCACCAGGTCGGCGTCGACCCGCATCTGCGCCTGCAGCGCGTGCGTGCCGATCCGCTGCCGGTCCAGTGCGACCAGCACGCGCCAGGCCGGCGCCTCGACCCGCAGACCGCTGCGGGTGCGGATTTCGTCCGGCGACAGCGCGCCGCGCGCGATTTCGACCACCCGGCCGTCGTGCACGCCATAACGCTGATACGGAAACGCGCGATAGCGCAGGCGCACCGCGGTGCCGGGCGCGATCAGGCCGATCGCCCGGTCCGGCACCCACAGTTCGGCCAGCAGCGGCGCCTGCGGCGGCAGCAGATGCAGCAAGCGTTGCCCGGGCGCCACCGCCTGGCCTTCGACCAGGGCCAGGCCGGAGACGCGGCCGTCGCGCGGCGCCAGTACCGCCAGGCGGCGCCGGCCTTCGTTGCGCGCATCGTCCTGGGCGACGGCGGCCAGTTCGCGTTCGATCCGGTTGCGGCGCTCGCTCAGCCGCAGCGGCAGGCGCTGCCGTTCGGCCTGAGCGTCGGCCTGTTCGCGCAAGGCGTCCAAGCGTTCGCGTTGCGCCGCCTGCACCCGCGCCTGCGCTTCGGCCAGGGTGTCGCGGTACTGCTGCCATTGCACCTCGCTGAGCAGCTTGTCGCCGCGCAGCGGCTCGACCTGCGCGGCCAGGCGACGCGCCTGCTCGGCCTGTTCCCGGCGCAGCGCGAGCTGGTCCTGGGCCAGGTCGATGCGCCGCTGCGCGGCGATCAGGCGCCGATCGAGATTGGCTTGCTCGCTGCCGCGGCCGCGCTCCAGCGCATCGCGGTCGGCGAGCAGGCGCGTGCGTTGCTCGGCCAGACCGGCGCCGACCGCCGCGCCGATGCCGGCGCGCAGGGCCGGGCTGTCGAGTTCGGTGGAGATCTCCAGCAGCGCCTGGCCGCGCCGCACCGGCTGGCCTTCGGCCACCGTCGCGCGCAGCAGGACGCCGGCGGCGGGCGAGGTCACCGCGAGCAGGCCGCCGCGCGGCACCAGCACGCCCTCGACCCGCTCGGTGCGGGTGTAGCGGCCGAAACCGAACAGCGCGATCAACGACAACAGCAGCGCCATCGCCAGCACCGCCGTCGCCGTGCCCAGGCGCGACAACGGCAGCCGGATCCGGCCCAGCCAGCGTTGCCGGCGCGCATCCAGCGCTTCGCGTCGGAACAGGTCGTCGTGCACGCCGGCTCAGTCCGGAACCGGCGACGCGGCGGCGCGGGCGAATGCGGATGAGTGGACGATCACGAGCGCTTGCGTGTCTCCTGCCGCGAAGGGCCGGGCGCTGAGTGTGGGACATCGCGGCGCGCTCTCGCCAGAGCCGCGGCACGATGCCGGTCACGGTTTTACAGCCGCGCCGGATCTAGCTCGAGTGTCTCGCTGCTTCAGTGTCCCGGTTCAGCGCGTCGCATCGGTTGCGACGCGCCAGCGCGGCCAGGCGCCGAGGGTGATCGCGCGCAGCAGCCACTCCAGCGGGCCGTAAGCGCGGCGCCGCAGCCACCAGCGGCTCAGGCCCGACTGCGCGCCGAACAGCGCCAGGGCGAAGATCGAGGCCTGCAACGGCGAGACGCGCCCCATCAGGCCCAGGCCATAGCCGCTGAACGCCCAGGCGCAGACCAGCGACTGCAGCAGGTAGTTGGACAGGGCCATGCGTCCGGCCGGCGCCAGCCAGGCGGCGACGCGCGCACCGGCGCGAGTGGCGAACGCCGCCATCGCCCAGGCCAGGTAGCCCCCGCTCAGCCATGGCGCGGTCAGTACGCATCCGGCCAGAGCCAACAGTTCCAACGCGCCGCCGGGCCGCCATACGGCGACGCAGGCGTACGCCGCGGCGGCCGGCAGTCCGCAGCACAGGCCCAGCCAGCGCAGCCGGTGGAGCAAGGGACGATGGGATTCCGGATCGGCGAGCAGCCGGCGGCGCCCGGCGACCAGCCCGCACAGGAACATCGCCAGCGCGCACGGCGCCTGCAGCAAGGCCAGCAAGACTCCGGTCGAGGCCAGTTCGCGGCTGCGCTGGGCGATCACCGCCGCCGCATCGCCGGTGAAGCCGGCCAGGTTGGCCTGCGCGGCCAGCGCGGCCGCGGCCGGATCGGCGGCCGTCCCGTCCCAGGCCGCCAGCGCCGCCAGCGCGGCCCAGCCGGCTGCGGTCAGCAGCAGCAAGGCCGCGCCGATGCGCAAGGCCCGCGCCGGCGCCGCCCGCCGCAGCGCCAGCAAGATCAGCCCCAGCACCGCATAGGTGCTGAGGATGTCGCCGTGGAACAACAGCAGGGCATGCGCCAGGCCGATCAGCCACAGGCCGGCCAGTCGGCGCAGCATGCGCGGCACGAAGGCCTGGCCGGCGCGCTGCGCCGAATCCATCTGCAGGGTGAAGCTGTAGCCGAACAGGAACGAGAACAGCAGGTAGAACTTGAGTTCGAATCCGGCCGCCACCAGCCAGCGCACGGCGCGGTCGACCGCGCCGTCGTAGGCCGGGTCGGCCAGCCCCAGGCCGTAGTAGGGCGAGGCGAACGCGCCGATGTTGACGATCAGGATGCCGAACAGGGCGAAACCGCGCAGCGCATCGAGCTGCTCGATGCGCTGCGCGTCGGTGCGAGCGGGTCGGGTCATGGCGGCATCGCTATGGCGGAGAACGGCGGCGATCGTGCGCGTCGCGGCGGTTCGCCCGCATCGGGCCGGTGCCGGTGCCGACCCGGGACGTTTGGCGGATTCGTCCTGCGCGGAACCTGGAATACTGGCGCCATGAGCGAAACCGCCGCACCCCCGCCGCCGGCCGTCCGCACGCCGGCGCGCGGCTGGTGGAGCGGGCTGTTCTGGAAATGCCTGCTGTGGATGCTGGTCGCGTCGTGGATCAGCACCGCGCTGCTGTCCGGCTTCGGCCTGTACGTGGCCCGCGCCGAACTGCGCCGCGACATGGCGCCGCCGGCCCTGGAAGGCGCGATGCGGCGCGAGCTGCAGCGCCTGGGCTCGGTGCCGGCCACCGGCGCGATGTCCGACGAGCAATGCGAGGCGGTGCTGCAGGCGCTGTTGGTGCGCATCGTCGGCATGGACACGCCGGAGTGGATGGCGCTGTACAGCTTCGCCGGCAGCACCCACGACGGCCGCATCGCGATCCGCTACCGCGACCGCAACGGCCGCCGCTGCGCCTATCCGGCGCAGATCGATCCGCCGCTGGCCCGCGCCCTGGGCGAGGCCGAGCGCGACGCGGTGGCGACGCGCGAATCCACCCCGCGCCGGCACGAGCGCCAGGGCGACTGGATCACCGCGGTGGCGGTGCCGGTGGGGATGGACGGCGCCGCGACCCTGACCGTCGGCCAGCACGTCGGCGGCTCGCTGGCCAGTTTCATCCGCATGGACTCCGGCGACTTCGAGGGCATCGCCCTGTACCTGGCGGTGATCAGCGCGATGTCGGCGGTCGCGGTGGCGACCCTGCTGACCCGCCGCTTCCGCCATGCCGAGCGCGCCGCCGACGCCTGGGCCGCGGGCCAGCTCGACGCCCGCATCCACGACCCGGGCCGCGACGAATTCGGCCGCCTGTCGCAGCGCTTCGATCGCATGGCCGACGGGCTCGGCGAGCTGATCCAGGTGCGTCAGGCGCTGGCGGTCTCGGAAGAGCGCAATCGCCTGGCGCGCGACCTGCACGACACCGCCAAGCAGCGCAGCTTCGCTCTCGGCCTGCAGTTGAGCGTGCTCGACCACCTGGCCGGCCGCGACGGCCAGCGCGACCCGCGCCAGGACACCCTGATCAAGGCCGCGCTGGGCCTGACCGGCCAGTTGCAGCGCGACCTCGCCGACGTGATCCAGCGCTTCTCCGCGCCGACCGTGACCGAGCAAGGCCTGCGCAAGGCCCTGGAGGACACCTGCGAGCACCTGCTCGCCGGCAGCGAGATCGAATGGCGGCTGTTGCTCGACGACGAAGCCGAGCGCGGCCTGGCCGGATGGCCGCAGCACGCCGGCCAGTTGCTGATGATCGCCACCGAGGCGGTGTCCAACAGCCTGCGCCACAGCGGCGCGCGCCGGATCGAGATCGTGCTCAACCGCGCCGGCTCGCGCTACGGCTGGACCGTGCAGGACGACGGCTGCGGCTTCGTCGCCGACGAGCGCGACCGCGGCATGGGCCTGGCCAACATGCGCCTGCGCGCGCGCGGCCTGCCGGGCGGACGCTTCCGTCTGGCCAGTTCTTCCAGCGGCACGGTGGTGACCGTGTCCTTCAACCTGGAATCGCAAGGAGTTCCGGCATGAGTACGACCGTGTTGCTGGCCGACGATCACGACGTGGTGCGCAAGGGCATCCGCAGCCTGCTGATGCTGACCGACGACTTCGAGGTGGTCGGCGAGGCCGGCGGCGGCGCCGAGGCGATCGAGCTGGCGCGCGAACTGGCGCCGGACCTGATCGTGATCGACCTGATGATGCCCGACGTCGACGGGGTCGAGGCGATCCGGGCGATCAAGGTGCTGAGCCCGCGCAGCGCGATCGCGGTGCTGACCTCCACCGACCAGGACGACCTGGCCTTCGCCGCGATCGAGGCCGGCGCGCAGTCGCTGCTGTTCAAGAGCATGCTCGGCGACGAGCTGCTGGCGACCCTGCGCCGGATCGCCGCCGGCGAGGCGGTGATCCATCCCTTCGTCGCCCAGCGCATCCTCAAGGCGGTGCGGCGCAAGCGCGAGCCGCGCGAGGATCCCTTCGCCTGCCTGACCGAGCGCGAGCTGGACGTGCTGCGCAAACTGGCCGAAGGCGGCAGCAACGCGCGCATCGCCGCGGCGTTGAACATCGGCGAGAAGACGGTGAAGTCCCATCTGGGCAACGTCCTGGCCAAGCTGCACCTGGCCGACCGCACCGAGGCGGTGGCGTTCGCCTGGCGACGCGGATTGATGCACGCCGAATACGACGGCGACTGAGCGCTTCGCGTTCGACCACGAATGCGAACGCGACCTGCGGATGCGGGTCGCGATCGTGCGCGCGTGGCGAAAGTCATGTCCACGTATCCGTCTTTCGACGGTAGGGTGTTGTCCGCATGGATGCGTTTGTGGAGAGACCGGCCGCCCTAGCGGCCTCATGCGAACGGTGCGCCCATGCACCGGCCCATGCACTTGGACGAGGCGCGCTCATGCGCCTGTACGACAGCGGGCGCCGCCGAGCGGCGCCATTCGACACGATAGGAGATCACCGCAAGATGCAAGGCAAGACCCGCACCAATCGCGGCGCGCATGCGCGTTCGCTGCTTTCTCTCGCTATTCTCGGCGGTCTGCTGAGCGCGGCCGCGCCGGCCGGCGCGCAGAACACGGGCCAGATCGGCAACCCCGACAGCTGGCGCAGCGCCGAGTTCGAGGCCGACTGGGGCCTGGCGGCGATGAACGCCCATTACGCCTACGCGCGCGGCCTGACCGGCAAGGGCGTGCGCCTGGGCCTGTTCGATTCCGGCACCGCGCTGGCGCACCAGGAATTCGGCGGCCGCAACACCAACAGCATCAACATCAGCAACCTCGCCCATTGCGCCGATCCGTCCATCGTCGCCGGCGACGGCGCGTGCGGAGCGACCCGCGGCGACAAGCCGGGCTACGAGTACACCGGCGTGGCCGCGAACGTTCCCGAGCGCATTCGCCAGCTCATCGCCCAGCGCTTCGGCCTGGGCTTCCTCTACGACGACCACGGCACCCACGTGGCCGGCACCATCGGCGCCAACCGCGACGGCCAGGGCTCCCACGGCGTGGCGTTCGCTTCCGATCTCACCGCCGCGCGCGTGTTCGGCGATACCTATAGCGAGTGGCGCCTGGATCCCGACGGCTATTACCGTCCGCGTCCGCTCTACCGCACCGATCCGGAAGATCCGGCGACCCTGGACATGTACCACCAGGCGCAGGCGCTGGGCACGCGGGTGCTCAACCACAGCTGGGGCCCGACCCGGCGCAACGCGACCGAGGCCGACCTGGAGGCGCATTACGCCGGCACCGGCGCCGGCTACGCGGTGTACGCGAGCATCTATGCGCCCGGCGCCGACGGCAAACCGCAGTCCGACCTGATCCAGGTGTGGGCCGCCGGCAACCAGAGCGGCGGCCTGGCGAGCATCCCGGCCACGCTGCCGCGTTGGCGGCCCGAGGTCGAACCGTATTGGGTCAGCGTCGCCAACGTGCGTCAGCCCGATGCGGCTGCGGGCGAGGCCGACTACGTCATCAACGACGGCTCCAGCATCTGCGGCTTGAGCATGAACTGGTGCGTCTCGGCGCCGGGCACCGACATCGGCAGCACCGTCGTCGGCGGCCGCATCGACGGCGCCGTGGAACTGACCGACGATTACCTGCGTTTCCGCATCGACAACGAGCAGCCCGAGTACGGCTACGGCCTCAAGACCGGCACCTCGATGGCGGCCCCGCACGTCACCGGCGCGCTCGGCCTGTTGTTCGAGCGTTTCCCCTACCTGAGCAGTCCGCAGGTACGCGACGTGCTGCTGACCACCGCGCGCGATCTCGGCGCGCCGGGCGTGGACCAGATCTACGGTTGGGGCATGGTGGACCTGAAGAAGGCCATCGACGGTCCGGGCCAGCTGCGCGTCGACACCGAAGTGGTCATGGATCGCCCGGGTGGCGGCGCCAAGGTCTGGGACGGCAAGGCCTGGGACGACTGGCGCAACGACATCGGCGGCAGCGGCAAGCTGACCAAGTCCGGCGCCGGCTGGCTGCGCCTGAGCGGCGACAACAGCTTCGGCGGCCTCAACGTCAAGCAGGGCGTGCTCGAACTGACCGGCAACAACGCCTATGCGGCGCAGGTCGAAAGCGGCACCCTGGTGGTCAACGGCACCCTGACCACGGCCGAGCTGCCGGTGCTGGCCAAGGGCAGCCTCGGCGGCAGCGGCCGCATCGTCGGCAACGTGCGCCTCGACGGCGCGCTGTCGCCGGGCAATTCGATCGGCACCCTGACCGTGCAGGGCGATTACGCGCAGGGCGCCGGCGGCAGCTACGTCGCCGAACTCTCGGCCGGCGGCCAGTCCGACCGCCTCGACGTGACCGGCCGCGCCAGCCTCGACGGCAAGCTGATCGTGTTGCATGCGCCGGGCCAGTACCTGCTCGGCCAGAACTTCAACATCCTCAACGCCGCCGGCGGCGTCGCCGGCCAGTTCGCCTCGATCGACCAGACCGCGTTCTCGCCGTTCCTGAAGTTCGGCCTCAGCTACGCCGCCAATGCGGTGTCGGTCGATGTGACCCGCGGTGCTTCGCTGGCGACCGCGGCGCAGACCGAGAACCAGCGCGCGGCCGCGGCCGCCGCCGATCGCCTGGCGGTCGGGCAGGGCATTCCGCAGCCGCTGACCCAGCTGTTCCCGGAGCAGGCGTTGGCCGCGCTGGACTCGCTCAGCGGCGAGAGCCACGCCAGCCTGCGTTCGATCCTGGTCGACGACGGTCGCCATGTGCGCGATGCGGCGTTGAACCGCGCCCGTGCCGGTCGCGGCGCGTTCGCTGCCGACAACGCCGAGGGCGGGGCTCAGGGCGCCTGGATCGAACTGCTGAAGTCCGGCGGCACCCTCGATGGCGACGGCAACGCCGCGCGCAACGAGTACAACGGCTCGGCGACCCTGGTCGGTTACGACTACCGCTTCGACGGCGGCTGGCGTGTCGGCGTGCTCGCCGGCAGCGGCCGCACCGACAGCGACTCCAACCGCAATGACAAGGGCCGCGTCGACACCCGTCACCTGGGCCTGTACGCGGGCCAGAACTGGGGTGCGTTCGGCCTCAGCGCCGGC
Organism: Lysobacter sp. Soil_C_15; assembly: GCF_057657315.1. Classification (NCBI taxonomy): domain Bacteria; kingdom Pseudomonadati; phylum Pseudomonadota; class Gammaproteobacteria; order Lysobacterales; family Lysobacteraceae; genus Lysobacter; species Lysobacter sp. Soil_C_15. The sequence continues at coordinate 229,943 of NZ_JBDGIR010000001.1, read as the reverse complement.
CTGAGCTTCGCCCGCCACGACATCGACCTGGACCGCCGGATCGGCTTCAACGGCTTCGTCGACCGCACCCGCGCTTCGTACGATGCCGACAGCCAGCAGGCCTTCGTCGAGGGCGGCTACCGCCTGGCGCGCGGCGCGTGGGAGTTCGAGCCCTACGCCCAGTTCGCCCAGGTGCGGGTCGACAGCGACCGCTTCCAGGAAGACGGCGGCGCGGCGGCGTTGAACGGCCGCAGCGGCGAGAGCCGGGTCAACCTGTCGACGCTCGGCGTGCGTTTCAACGTCAACCTCAAGGGTTCGCAGCAGGACGACAGCTGGCTGAGCCTGCGCGGCGGCATCGGCCGTCGCCACGCCAGCGGCGACCTGCGTCCGGAGGTCGACGTGGCCTGGCGCGGCGGCGAAGCGTTCCGCATCCACGGCGCGCCGCTGGCCGACGACGCGACCCTGGTCGAGACCGGCGTCGCCGCGCGCCTGAGCGCCAACAGCCTGCTCGAGCTGCACTACGCCGGCCAGTTCGCCGACGAGGCGCGCGACCACGGCATCAACGCGCGCTACTCGCTGCGGTTCTGAGGCGGGGGACGAGGGGATCGGGTCGACTCGATGCCTTCGTCCCTTTTCCGCCGATCAGACGATCCCGGCAGAACGCACCGGCCTTCGGGCCGGTGCGTTTTGTTTTTGGGCTAGGTCGCGGGTTGGGAGGAGCGAAGCCAAAGCCAAAGCCAAAGCCAAGGCAAATCCCCCTTGCCCCCCCCTTTTTCAAAGGGGGAGGCGACCGGACCGATTTGCAGCCGTCCTATGTCGACCGCCTTTTGCTGTTCCCCCCTTTGAAAAAGGGGGGTAGGGGGGATTTGCTCTTTCCCGCACCGAAACCGTCCACGGCACGCCGGCGCACTCGCCCCGCGCGCCCGCATCGGCGATGATGAACACCCGGCACGACGGGCGTTGCGTCGCAGGCCGGCGACCCAGATCTCACCCGGAGATGCCCATGTTCGAGCTGTCGTCGTTGCTGGCTTTCGTCGGCCTGGCCTTGGTGATGGTGCTGACGCCGGGGCCGAACATGGTCTACCTGGTTTCGCGTTCGATCTGCCAGGGCCGCCAGGCCGGGTTGGTATCGTTGGCCGGGGTGGCGGTCGGCTTCCTGTTCTATCTGTTCGCCGCCGCGTTCGGCATCACCGCTTTGCTGTTCGCCGTGCCGTATGCCTACGACGCATTGCGCATCGGTGGCGCCGCCTACCTGCTGTGGATGGCCTGGCAGGCGGTGCGGCCGGGCGGGCGCTCGCCGTTCCAGGTCCGCGACCTGCCGCCGGACAGCACCCGCCGATTGTTCGTCATGGGCCTGCTGACCAGCCTGCTCAACCCCAAGGTGGCGATGTTCTACCTGGCCCTGTTGCCGCAGTTCATCGACCCGCAGCGCAACGTGATGCTGCAGTCGCTGGTATTGGGCTGCATGCAGATCGCGGTCAGCGTCAGCGTCAACGCGCTGATCGTCGCCGGCGCCGGCGCGATCGCCGCGTTCCTGGCCGGGCGGCCGCGCTGGATCGCGGCGCAGCGCTGGGTCATGGGTGGGGTGTTGTCGGGCCTGGCTCTGCGCATGGCGGCCGACGCGCGCCGTTGAACCGCCGGGCTGCGCGCTGGCGGGCCGGCGCCCGAACGCCGGCGATCCTGCTATCCCGACCCGAGCCGGCGCGCTTCAGGGCGCGCGGCCGGCGGCCTGGTCGCGCGCGCGCTGGATGATCGCCCGCACCTGGGCGCGGTCGCGGTGGCGCGAGATCGCGATCGCGCCTAGCGCCAGCGCGCGCTCGCGCATCGGCGCGTTGACGTCGTAATGGCAGCCGCTGGCCTTGTTCTGGAACGACACCCGCGGCTTGCCCAGGCGCTGGGCGAAGGCGTGCAGCTCGTCGAGGGTGTCGGCCATCAAATGCGCCCAGCGCTCGCCGCGCCAGGGCCAGACGGCATCGTCGACGTACACGGCCACGGTGGGGCTCCCTGCATTGCGGACGTCGCGCGGCGGCGACAGGATGCGCCCAGTATCCGACAATCGGCCGATCGCGAGCGACCCCCGCCGTTCGCCGGAGTCGCCATGCAACTGTCGGCCATCCACCACGTCGCCCTGATCTGTTCGGACTACCCGCGCTCCAAGCGCTTCTACACCCAAGTGCTGGGCCTGCGTCCGCTGGCCGAGGTCTACCGCGAGGCCAGGCGCTCCTACAAGCTCGACCTGGCCCTGCCCGACGGCGCTCAGATCGAACTGTTCTCGTTCCCGGATCCGCCGCCGCGGCCGTCTTATCCGGAGGCCTGCGGCCTGCGCCACCTGGCCTTCGCGGTCGCCGATCTCGACGCCTGCGTAGCCGAACTGCAGGCGCATGCGGTCGCGGTCGAGCCGGTGCGGGTCGACGAGTACACCGGTCGACGTTTCACGTTCTGCGCCGACCCGGACGGCCTGCCGATCGAGTTCTACGAGCGCTGATCCTAGCCGCGCGCGACCGCGTGGCCCTGCGCGCGCCAAGCCTCGAAGCCGCCGGCCAGCGGCCGCACCCGCTTGAAGCCGCGCCGCCGCAGCGCGCGCGCCAGGGTCGCCGCCGAGGCCTCGTTGGGACAATCGCAATACACCACGACCTCGTCGCGCGGCGCCACGCCGACGTCGTCGAGCGAGGCGACGAACACCGCACCGGGAATCCAGCCGGCGGCGTCGCGCTGCTGGTGCGAGCGCACGTCGAGGATCAGCGGGCCGGCGCCGTCTTCCAGCAAGCGATACAGTTCGCCGGCCGAGATCCGCGCCATCCGCAACTCGCGCAGGAACAGCTGACGCTTGAGCAGCTTGTAGCCGACGAAGGCGGCGATCGCGGCCAGGACCGCCAGCAACCCGTAGCGGCCGGCCGTCTCCAGGCTGGCCAGCACCTGATTGACGGCGCGATGGAACACCGCGCCGATCGCCACCGCGACGCCGGCCCACAACAGCGCGCCGAGGCCGTCGTAGAAGGCGAAGCGGCGAGCGCCGGTGCCGGTTTCCCCGGCCAAGGTGGTGGCGACCGCGGCGAAGCCGGGCACGAACTTGGCCACGATCAGCGACGGCGCGCCCCAGCGTGCGTACACGCCTCGGGTCATCAGGATGCACGAGTCCGGCGACAGCGAGACCTTGCACATCAGCCGCAGCAGGGCTGCGCCGAGGCGGCGCCCGCCCAGGTACCAGAGGCTGTCGGCGAGCAGGGCGGCGAGCGCGGCGATCAGCACGATCGGCCACAAGGGCTGGTGCTGGTCGACCGCGATCGCCGAGGCGACGATGATCGGCGGATAGGCCGGTACCGGCAGCCCGCCCTGGTCGAGCAGCACGCTGACGAAGACCACGAGCAGGCCGTAGGTCTGGATCAGGTGCAGCAGGGTGTCCATCGGGCGATTCCGGGCGGGGCGGACGCCAGTCTCGGCCGGCGCCGGCGGCGGCGCAATCGCTTCGCGGCGACGCAGTGTTGCGGCAGCGTTCGGGCGCCTACGGCGCCGGCGGCGCGCGCCAAGGCGCGCGGCCGCCACCCTCGCGCATGAGGCGCCGATGCCGTCGCGACCTCCGGCGAGCGCGCCGGAAACTTCGCGTTCGTGAACCCGCTCGCGCAAATCGGCTGCGCGATGTCCGGCGCCTACGCTGCCGCGTAACATCGCCGGCCGCACAATGCCGGGGGCCGCCCGATCCGCGGGCGGTGTCCGCGGAGCCGCCGATGCGCCTGGAAGGCAGCCAGGAAACTTTGCTCATCACCTTGTACGCCAAGGCGATGGACAACCGCGCCACGCCGTCGATCCTGCGCGACGGCCTGGCCGACGACCTGATCCGGCGCGTCGACTACGACTTCGCCCGTTTCCGCCTGCGCCCGGTCGACATCCGCGGCATCGCTCTGCGCGCGCGGGTCATCGACGGCTGGACCCGCGCCGCGCTGCAGTCGCGCGCCGACACCCTGGTCCTGCATCTGGCCTGCGGACTGGACTCGCGCGTGTTCCGGGTCGAACCGGGCGTGGAGGTCGACTGGATCGACCTGGATTTTCCCGAAGTGATCCGCTTGCGGCAGGAACTGCTGCCGCAGCGCGCCGGCCGTTACCGCACGCTGCCGATCAACGTCATGGAGCCGGACTGGATCGCGCGCCTGGACCGCGACCGGCCGGTGCTGGTGATCGCCGAAGGCCTGTTTCCCTACCTCGACGAAGACCGCGCGCGCGAACTGGTGCGCCGGCTGGTCGAGGCGTTCCCGCACGGCGGCCAATTGCTGTGCGACGTCTACAGCCCGCTGGCGCTGCGCCTGTTGCGCAAGGCGCCGATGATCCGCGCCACCCGGGCGCGGATCGGCGACTGGGAGCAGACCGACCTGGGCCGCTGGCATCCGCGGCTGCAGTTCGTCGACGAGCCGCGGGTGTCGGAGTTGCCGGAGATCGCCGCGCTGCCGCCGGCGCAGCGTTGGCCGTTCGCGCTGTACGACCGCTGGGTCTGGCTGCGCCGCCTCGGCCGGGTGGTGCGTTACCGGTTTTGAATCGCCGCTGCCCTCAAGGCGCGGGTTCCGTCAAGGCCGGATCGGGCTTGCGGAAGGCGATGGCGAGCCGGTTCCAGGCGTTCATCGCGATCGCCGCGTACGTCAGCGCGACCAGATCCTGGTCGGCGAATTGCGCGCGCGCTTCGGCATAGGCCTGGTCCGAGGCAGGCGCGCGGTTGACGTCGGTGACCGCCTCGGCCCAGCGCAGCGCGGCGCGCTCGCGGGCGCTGAACGGGCCTTCCGGCCAGACCCGCAGCAGATGCAGCCGGCGGTGGCTTTCGCCGCGCGCGACCGCTTCCTCGGTGTGCAGGCGGATGCAGTAGGCGCAGCCGTTGATCTGCGAGACGCGGACATTGACCAGGTCGATCAGCGCGCGTTCCAGGCCGCTGTGGTCGACGTAGCGCTGCAGGCCGGCGAGCGCGCGGGTGCCTTGCGGGTCGACGGCGTTGTAATCCAGGCGGGCGGACATCGGGGTTCCTCGGGGAGGCGTCGGGGATGCGACCCGATCAGGCTAGGATGTTCGTCGATGAAATACATTCCGCCAGAAACGCAAGCTGGGTTTGCATGAACGAACAACCCCTGGCCTGGGACGACTACCGGTTCCTGCTCGCCATCGGCCGCGCCGGTTCGCTCAACGGCGCCGCCAGGCGGTTGGGCGTGAGCCACCCCACGGTGTTCCGCCGGATCAACGCGATCGAGCGCCGCCTGGGCGCGCGCCTGTTCGAACGCGCCCGCGACGGCTACACGCCGACGCCGGCCGGCGACGAGGTCATCGCGGTCGCGGCCGAGATCGAGGCCCGGATCGGCGAGACCGAGCGCCGTCTCGCCGGCGCGGATGCGCGACCGAGCGGGCGGATCCGGGTGACCACGGTCGAGCCGCTGTTGCACGGGCTGTTGCTGCCGTTGCTGGCGAAGTTCCGCCGCGATCATCCCGGCATCGTCATCGAGTTGTACGCCGACAACGTCGTGCGCGACCTCGGCCGGCGCGAGGCCGACGTCGCCCTGCGTCCCGGCGGGCAGCCGCCGGAGGGGCTGATCGGGCGCCGCCTGGCGCGCATCGCGGTCGCCGTGTATCGGGCGCGCAACCTGCGCCTGCGCGGCGCCGCCGAGGCCCTGGACCGCGCCGACTGGGTGGTGCCGGACGGCAGCCTGGCGCATATCGCGATGGCGCAGTGGCTGCGCCGGCAGGGCTACGACCAGCGCGCGGCGCTGCGCGCCGACAGCCTGCTGGCCCTGCGCGAAGCGGCGGCGAACGCGATCGGCCTGGCCGTGCTGCCGTGCTACCTCGGCGATGCCGACCGGCGCCTGGCGCGGGTCGGCGCGCCGATCGAGGGGCTGGGATCCGACCTGTGGCTGCTCAGCCACCCGGACCTGCGCCGCAACGCCCGCATCCGCGCCTTCAGCGACGCCATGCGCGAGGGCTTCGCCGGTTTGCGGCCGAGGCTGGACGGGGGCGGGGACGGAGCGGATTGAGTTGGCTTGGTCCTCTGCGTCCCTCGCGGGCAGGGCCTGCGCTCAGCCGCTGTCGAGAATCGCTGCGACGCAAGGCGGCCTTTGCAGGCGCCGCGGCCGGATGGGAGCGGCCGGAATCGCGTTGCCTATCCGTTTACTCACGGAAGTCCACTGTTTCTTTTGAAACTTGTGACTCGTAGCACACATGATTCGGAAAATTCCTACACGCTTAGGAGGACTCCGACGACGGTTTCTTGTTCACGCACGACGCATCTTTGATCTGCACGACGGCACCCGGATCCAGACCCGCCGCAAGCGGGCAATCCCCCAGACCGAGCCGGTCGCTTTTCACAAGGATGAGCCATGTTTCGCGTCGAACTGAAGCAACGTGATGGCAGCGACGATCAGGCGCTGGCGGTAGCGGTAGCCGAGATCGCGCAGGAATACCGCAGCCCGGAAGCGGCGCTGCGCGCGGTGTTGCCGCAGGCGCGCAAATACGCCGCGCACGCACCGCAGGGCTTGTGGCTGCATGTCGTCGACGACGAGTCGCGACCCGTGTTTGGCACGTTGGTTCCCTAGGGCCGGCGTGCGGTTTGCGCCGCCCGGCCGACAGGGAGTCTGGCCGGGCGGCGCGGGCCTCCTGTTGCCGGTATTCGCGGGGCGGGAATCGATGGCCGGGATTCGAGATCGCGGATTCGGGGTTCGGCGGTCGAAGCCCGGGATGCCCGGCGCGCGCTCGCTGCGTGGCCGCACACACAGCCCCGGGGTAGGAGCGACGTCCCGCGGGATTTCCTCCGGCCACAAGTCGCGACCGCGACCCCACGACCCGGCGCAACGAACCTGGAGCGGCGAACTGCCCTCGTGCGGCGCTTCACCGAAAGCCACGCCGCTCCCACCCTAAACGACGACGTTACCGGTTCAGGCCGCCGGCGCATCGATCCAACCGCACGCGACCGCCAGCGCCAGGTCTTCTGGCGTGTCGAGATCGTGCTGCAGCTCCGGCGCCTGCAACCGCCACACCGCATCGGCGGGCAGGCGACGCAGGGCGGCGCCGAAGCCGCGGTCGCCGTGCAGTTGCGCGGCTTCGCGCCACAACGCCGGCGACAGCACGGCCGGCACGCCCAGGGGCGGCGCGATCGCCGTGCCCGAAAAAATCCCCGCTGTGTTCGGCCTTCTCGCCGCGATCGCAGCGATCTGCGCCTCGGCCGCCGTCGCCACGGCTGAGGCCGGACCGACCCTCGCGTCGAATGCGAACTCGTCGCCATGCACCGTCGCCGCGCATCCGCTGGCCGCGGTCGTCGCGCCGTGCAGCAGCCGCTGCAGGTGATCGGCTTCCAAGGCCGGCTGATCGCAACCGAGCACCAACACCGCGGCCGCATCTGCGCCCAGCGCGCGCGCGGCGCAGCGCAGGCTGCCGGCCAAGCCGTCCGCCCAATCGGGATTGAGCACGCATTCCAGGTCCAGGCCGAACAAGGCCACGGTCATGGCGTCGGGTTCGGCGCCGAGCACGACCACGGTGCGCGCCGCGCCGCTGGCCAGGGCCAGGCGCGCGCTGCGGCGCAGCAGCGGTTCGCCGGCGCGGGTCAGCAACTGCTTGGGCCGGCCCAGGCGCCGGCTGCCGCCGGCGGCGAGCACCACCGCCACATGCGCCATCGCTCAGTCTCCGCCGTGGCGGTGGCGCTGCAGTTGCGCGGCCACGCTCAGCGCGATCGCTTCCGGGCCGTGGCCGCCCAGCGGCAAACCGATCGGCGCGTGCAGGCGCGGGCGCAGCGAATCGCGCGCGCCGGCCGGCAGCACCCGGAACAGATCGTCGCGCCGCGCCGCGGGGCCGAGCAGGCCGACGAAGCCGATCGCCTGGCCGCCGGGGCTGTCGCCCAGGTGCTCCAAGGCTTCGCGGTCGAGTTCGAAATGGTGGTGCATGACCACCGCCGCGTCGTGCGGTCGGGTCACGGCCAAGGCCTGCGCCGGGCTGCGTTCGATCGCATGGTCGGCCAGCGCGGCCAGGCCGGCCCAGCGCGGCCGGCGTTCGGCCAGGCTGGTGATCCAGCCCAGGGTGCGCAGCAGCGGCAGCAGCGCCGGCGTTTCCGGGCCGGCGCCGAGCACCAGCACCGACGGCGGCGCGGCGACCTCCAGCGACCAGGCCGCCGTCGCGCCGCCGGCCCAGGGCGGGGGAGTGACCGGCAGGGGCCAGCGCAAGCGCTCGTCGCCGACCGCCGCGCGCAGCGCGCCGTCGCCGCGGATCTCCAGGCGCAGGTCGCCATGGCCGCGACGCCATTCGTCGACCAGCACCGGCCAGTCGCGCAGCGCCGCCAGCGGCAACAGCGCCAGGCGCAGCCGGCCGCGGCAGCCGACCGCGGAGCCGGCGAACAGGTCCTCGTCGTGGCGGGTGTCGATCTCCAGCCAGTCGATGCCCTGGCTGTGCGCGACTTCCTGTGCGCGCAGTTCGATTTCCGGCTCGATGCAGCCGCCGCTGAGCCAGCCGACCTGGCCGCCGCGGGCGCCGAACAAGGCCATCGCCGCCGGACGGACGTAGGTCGAGCCCTGGGTTTCCAGCACCACCGCCAGCGCCGCGGGGTCGCCGCGCGCGGCCGCGACGGCGCTGGCTTCGAGCACCGCGCGCGCGCCGCCGGGCGCGCTGCGCTGCGGGATCGTCGGGTCCGGCGAATCGGCCATGCGGAGCTCGCGCAGACGGAGTTGGCCGAGTCTAGAACGATCTGCGCGCCGGCCGCACGCGGCGCGGCGATGCTGCGACGCGGCAGGCAGTTTTGGGCAAGCGCCGCGCGCGCGCGCGGAGCCTGCGCGGATGCGCGTTGGGCCGCGCCGCGGCGGTCCGCCGGGTCGCCCGGCGCCGATCCGACGCGCAGAATCCGGCAAGCGTTCGCGACCGCGTCGCCGCATCGGCGTTGCTGCGGCGCATCGTCCTTTGGTCGCAGGATGCGCGCGCCGATATGGCGGCTGCGATATTTGCGGAGTAGGCTCGGGCGACCCCAGCCGCCGCGAGGGATTCCGATGAAGCTCAACGTCAACGGCCGCGAGCACGAGATCGATGCGCCGCCGGACATGCCCCTGCTGTGGGTACTGCGCGACCTGATGCAGCTCACCGGCACCAAGTTCGGCTGCGGCATCGCCCAGTGCGGGGCCTGCACCGTGCATGTCGACGGCGCCCCGCGCCGCGCCTGCGTGACTCCGGCGTCCAGCGTCGAAGGCAAGACCATCGTCACCATCGAAGGCCTGTCGACCGACGGCAGCCATCCGGTGCAGCGTGCCTGGGCCGAGGTCGACGTGGTCCAGTGCGGCTACTGCCAGTCCGGCCAGATCATGTCCGCCGCGGCCCTGCTGGCGAAGATTCCCGCGCCCAGCGACGCCGATATCGACCAGGCCCTGTCCGGCAACCTGTGCCGCTGCGGCACCTATCCGCGCATCCGCGCGGCGGTGAAGCGCGCGGCCGAAATCGGCAAGGCCTGACGCGCCCCGTAGTCCGCTTTCCGCCGTTCCGTCTTACGCAGCCGATCCGCCGGCGCCGCTGCGCGCAGCGCAGCCGCCCGAGCGATCCGCCACGTCCAGGAGGTCGATGTGAGCACCGTACCCGCGCCTTCGCGGCGCCAATTCCTCAAGGCCGGCGCGCTGATCGGCGGCGGCCTGGTGGTCGGTTTCGTGGTTCCCGGCGCGCGCCGTTTCGCCGCCGCCGCGCCGGCGCAGGCCGCGGCCGTGTCGGCCGGGTTCGCGCCGAACGCGTTCCTGCGGATCGGCGAGGACGACGCCGTCACCGTATTGCTGTCGCACTCGGAGATGGGCCAGGGCATCTGGACCGGCCTGGCGATGCTGATCGCCGAAGAGCTCGACGCCGACTGGTCGAAGATCCGGGTCGAGCACGCGCCGGCGGCGCAGGCCTATGCGCATACCGCGTTCGGCATGCAGATGACCGGCGGCTCGACCAGCACCTGGTCGGAGTTCGACCGCTATCGGCAGGCCGGCGCCACCGCGCGCGCGCTGCTGGTCGCGGCCGCGGCGCAGCGTTTCGGCGTGGCGGCCGACCAGGTCCGCACCGAGAACGGCGTGGCCATCGCCGGCGAGCGCCGCGCGCGCTACGGCGAACTCGCCGCCGACGCGGCCAAGCTGCCGGCGCCGGGCCAAGCGCCCAAGCTCAAGGACGCCAAGGACTGGAAGATCATCGGCAAGCCGACCAAGCGCCTGGACGGCCCGGAGAAGATCGACGGCCGGGCCAAGTTCGGCATGGACGTGCAGTTCGAAGGCCTGCTGACCGCGCTGGTCGCGCGCGCGCCGGTGTTCGGCGGAACGGTCAAGTCCTACGACGCCGCCGCGGCCAAGGCGGTGCCGGGGGTGCGCGAGGTGGTCCAGGTGCCCAGCGGCGTGGCCGTGGTCGCCGATCATTACTGGGCGGCCAAGCTCGGCCGCGACGCGCTCAAGATCGACTGGGACCTCGGCCCGCACGCCGGCCTGGATAGCGGCCAGTTGCGCGAAGAGTTCCGCCGGCTCGCCGCCACCCCGGGCGCGGTCGCGAGCCAGGCCGGCGATGTCGACGCGGCGCTGGCCAAGGCCGCGCGCACGGTCCAGGCCGAATACCAGGTGCCGTATCTGGCGCATTCGCCGATGGAGCCGTTGAACTGCACGGTCAAGATCGCCGACGGCCAGTGCGAAATCTGGACCGGCACCCAATTCCAGACCCTGGACCAGCAGGTCGCGGCCAAGATCGCCGGGCTCAAGCCCGAGCAGGTCAAGATCCACACGATGTTCCTCGGCGGCGGCTTCGGCCGGCGCGCGACGCCGACTTCGGACTTCGTCGCCGAAGCGGTGCAGGTGGCCAAGGCCGCCGGCAAACCGGTCAAGACGGTGTGGACGCGCGAAGACGACGTGCGCGGCGGCTACTACCGGCCGATGTACCTGCAACAGGCCAAGATCGGCCTGGACGGGCAGGGCCGCCCGGTGGCCTGGAAACATGTCCTGGTCGGGCAGTCGATCGCCGCCGGCTCGCCGTTCGAAGCGGTGATGGTGAAGAACGGGGTCGACGCGACCTCGGTCGAGGGCGTGGCCGACTCGCCCTACATCAAGGCCATCGCCGATCACCGCGTCGACCTGCATTCGCCGGCCACCGGCATCCCGGTGCTGTGGTGGCGATCGGTCGGCCACAGCTACAACGGCTTCATCATGGAAAGCCTGATCGACGAACTCGCCCACGCCGCGGGCCAGGACCCGGTCGCGTACCGGCGCGGCTTGCTGAAGGACCATCCGCGCCATCTCGCCGCGCTGAACCTGGCCGCGGAGAAAGCCGGCTGGGGCGGCAAGCCGGCCGAGGGCCGCGCGCGCGGCGTGGCCGTGCACGAATCCTTCGGCAGCTACATCGCCCAGGTCGCCGAGGTCTCGCTGCAAGACGCGCCCGGCGGCGGCAAGGCGATCCGCGTGCATCGCTTCGTCTGCGCGATCGACTGCGGCCTGGCGGTCAATCCCGACGGGGTGCGCGCGCAGATGGAATCGGGCATCAACTTCGGCCTCGGCGCGGCGCTGTACAGCGCGCTGAGCTTCAAGGACGGACGCGTGCAGGAGTCGAACTTCCACGACTACCGCGTGCTGCGCCTGGACGAGTCGCCGCAGATCGAGGTGCACATCGTGCCCAGCCAAGAAAAGATGGGCGGCGCCGGCGAACCCGGCACCGCGCCGGTGGCGGCGGCGGTGGCCAATGCCGTGTTCGCCCTGACCCAAAAGCGGCTGCGCGAGCTGCCGCTGCGCCTGGCCTGAGGGAGACCGACGAATGCGAACCCTAGCGATCGCCGCGACCGCCGCCCTGGCCCTGAGCGCCTGCGGCCCCAAGACCTCGCCGGAACAACGCGCCCAGGCGGTGGCGGCCTTCGCCACCGTGCAGAAGGTGTTCCAGCATCCGCGCTGCCAGAACTGCCACATTCCCGGCGACCAGCCGTTGCAGTTCGACGCCGGCCTGCCGCATGCGATGGGCGTGGTGCGCGGCCCGGAAGGCAAGGGCGCGGCCGGTCTGCCGTGCTCGACCTGCCACGGCGAAGCCAACTTGCCGGCCAGTTACGGTCCGAACGCGCCGCCGGGCGCGCCGCATTGGCAGCTGCCGCCGCCCGAGCACAAGATGGCCTGGATCGGCCTGCCGGCGCCGCAGCTGTGCAAGATGATCCAGGACAAGAAGCAAAACGGCGGCCGCGACTTCGCCGCGTTGCTCAAGCACGTGGCCGAGGACAAGCTGGTGCTGTGGGGCTGGGCGCCCGGCGGCAACCGCGCGCCGGTGCCGGTGCCGCATCCGGAGTTCGTCGCCGCGTTCAAGACCTGGGCCGACGCGGGCGGCCCCTGCCCAGAGGGCTAGGGGCGAGAAGAGAGGAGTGAGGAGCGAGGTTGCGCGTCGCCTGTAGGAGCGGCGTAAGCCGCTACGGGAACGCGCAGGCGCGACCGGCCCGTCGCCAATGATCGAAGCCGTGGCTCAGGCATGCGCGGTGTCGCAGCGCTCGTACTCGATCTGCAAGGTGCTGTGGCCGATGCCGTAGCCTCGGTCCAGCCGCGCGTTCGCCGCGCGGCGCAGGGCGCCGATGTCGGTGCCCGCGGCGACGCTCAGGTGCGCGCTCAGCGCCGGCGCGTTCGAGGCCAGCGACCAGACGTGCAGGTCGTGCACGTCGATCACCCCGTCGAGACCGGCCAGGTCGCGGCGCAGCGCTTCCAACTCGATGCCGGCGGGCACGCCTTCCATCAGCACGTTGCCGGCTTCGCGCAGCAGGGTCCAGGTGCGCGGCAGCACCCACAGGCCGATCGCCACCGCCAGCGCCGGGTCGATCCAGGCCCAGCCGGTGACGCGGATCGCGATCGCCGCGGCGATCACCGCGACCGAGCCGAGCATGTCGCTCCACACCTCCAGGTAGGCGCCCTTGAGGTTGAGGCTTTCGCCGCTGCCGGCGCGCAACAGCCGCATCGCGACCAGGTTCACGGCCAGGCCCAACGCGGCGACGATCAGCATGCCGGTGGTGGCGATTTCGCTCGGCTCGCGGAAACGAGCGGCCGCTTCCCACAGGATGTAGCCGGCGACGCCGAACAGCAGCAGGCCGTTGACCATCGCCCCTATCGCTTCCATCCGCGCATAGCCGTAGCTGCGCCGGGCGTCGGGCGGGCGCCGCGCCAGGCGCACCGCGACCAAGGCGATGCTCAGCGCCAGGGTGTCGGTGCCCATGTGCGCGGCGTCCGACAGCAGCGCCAGGCTGCCGGTGAGGAAGGCGCCGACGACTTCGGCGATCAGGAAGCCGCCGGTCAGGCCCAAGGCCCACCACAGCGGACGTTCGTGGCGGATCGCGCTGCTGCCGTGATCGTGTCCACTGCCCATATCGATGCTCCACCGGTCGATGTCGCGAAGACCCATTGAAGCCGGCCGCCCGTGAGCGGCCGGCGAGGACGCGGATCGCGCGGTCGCCGCGATCCGCGCGGTGGCGGCTCAGGCGGCCGGCAACGGCACCGGGGTCGAGCCGTCTTCGTCTGCGGCCGCACTGCGCCGCGCATCGCCGCGATGCAGCCAGCGGTACAGCACCGGCAATACCAGCAAGGTCAGCAGGGTCGAGGAGACGATGCCGCCGATCACCACCGTCGCCAGCGGCCGCTGCACTTCCGAACCGGCGCCGACGTTGAAGGCCATCGGCAGGAAGCCCAGCGAGGCCACCAGCGCAGTCATCAGCACCGGGCGCAGGCGGCCCAGCGCGCCGTCGACCACGGCGTGGTCGAGCGGGTCGCCCTGTTCGCGCAGCTTGCGGATGAAGGCGATCATCACCAGACCGTTGAGCACCGCCACGCCGGACAGGGCGATGAAGCCGACCCCGGCCGAGATCGACAGCGGGATCCCGCGCAGGGCCAGCGCGATCACCCCGCCGGTCAGCGCCAACGGCACCCCACTGAACACGATCGCGGCGTCCTTGGCCGAGCCGAAGGCCATGAACAGCAGGGCGAAGATCAGCGCCAGGGTCACCGGCACCACCACCGCCAGGCGCTGGCTGGCCGAGATCAGCTGCTCGAAGGTGCCGCCGTAGCCGATCCAGTAGCCCTCCGGCACCTGCACTTGCGCATCGATGCGCTGGCGCAGTTCGGCGACGAAGCCGCCAAGGTCGCGGTCGCGCACGTTCGCGGTCACCACGATCCGGCGCTTGCCGTTCTCGCGGTTGACCTGGTTCGGCCCGAGCACGCTTTGGATCCGCGCTACCTCGCGCAAGGGCACGGTGCGCGGCGCGCCGCCGCTCCAGGTCGCATCAAAGCTGGACTCGTCGCGATCGCCGGTGTCCGCCGGCAGCGGGATCGGCAGGTCGGCCAGGGCCGCGGTGTCCTGGCGCAGGCGTTCGGGCAGGCGCACCACCAGGTCGAAGCGGCGGTCGCCTTCGAACAACTGCCCTGCGACCTCGCCGCCGACCGCGGTGGCGACGGTCTCCTGCACCGCGGCCGGGTTGAGGCCGTACACCGCCAGCGCGCGCCGGTCCGGCTCGATGCTCAGCATCGGCAGGCCGGTGGCCTGCTCGGCCTTGACGTCGGCCGCGCCCGGCACGTTCTTCGCCACCGCCTCGATCCGCTGCGCGAGCTCGAGCAGTTGCTGCAGATCGTCGCCGTAGACCTTGATCGCGACGTCGGCGCGCACGCCCGAGATCAACTCGTTCATGCGCATCTGGATCGGCTGGGTGAATTCGAAGTTGCTGCCGGGCAGGGTGCCGGCGATGGACTCGATCTCGGCCATCAGCGCGGCCTTGGACTTGCCCGGGTTGGGCCATTGCTCGCGCGGCTTGAGCATCAGGAAGGTGTCGGCCACCGACGGCGGCATCGGGTCGCTGGCGACTTCGGCGGTGCCGATCTTGCTGAACACCCGTTGCACCTCGGGCAGGGCCAGGAAGGCCTGCTCCATATGCTTCTGCATGGTCACCGACTGGCTCAGGCTGGTGCCGGGGATGCGCATCGCCTGCACCGCGACGTCGCCCTCGTCCAGGCTGGGCACGAACTCGCTGCCCATGCGCAGGGCCAGGGCGCCGCTGAGGATCACCAGCGCCGCGGTGCCGCCGATCACCCAGGCGCGGCTGCGCAAGGCCCAGGCCAGCGCCGGCGCGTAGCCGCGCTTGATCCAGGCCATCGCCCGGTTCTCCTGCTCGGCGACCTTGCCGCCGAGGAAGATCGCCACCGCCGCCGGCACGAAGCTCAGCGAAAGCAGCATCGCGCCGGTCAGCGCCAGCACCACGGTGATCGCCATCGGGTGGAACATCTTCCCCTCGATCCCGCTGAGGGCGAAGATCGGCAGGTACACAGCGGTGATGATGCCCAGGCCGAACAGGCTGGGGCGGATCACCTCGGCGGTGGCCGCGGCGGTGAGGTCGTGGCGCTCCTCGTCGTTCATTTCCCGGCCCAGCGCGTGCTGGGCTTCGCCGAAGCGGCGCAGGCAGTTCTCGATGATGATCACCGCGCCGTCGACGATCAGGCCGAAGTCGAGCGCGCCCAGGCTCATCAGGTTGCCGGACACGCCGCCGCGGACCATGCCGGTGATGGTGAACAGCATCGCCAGCGGAATCACCAGCGCGGTGATCAGCGCGGCGCGGATGTTGCCGAGCAGCAGGAACAGCACCACCACCACCAGCAACGCGCCTTCGACCAGGTTCTTTGACACCGTGGCGATGGTGCGGTCGACCAGCGAGGTGCGGTCGTAGACCGGATTGGCGCTGACCCCCTTGGGCAAGCTGGCGTTGGCCGCTTCGAGCTTGGCCGCGGCGGCCTGCGAGACCTCGCGGCTGTTCGAGCCGACCAGCATGAACACCGTGCCGAGCACGACTTCGTGGCCGTTCTGGGTCGCCGCGCCGCTGCGCAGTTCCGGGCCTTCGCCGACCGCGGCGACGTCGCGGACCCGGATCGGCACGCCGTCGCGGCGGTCCAGGACGATGTCGCCGATCGCGGCCAGGTTGGGGATCTGGCCCGGCACGCGGACCAGGAACTGTTCGCCGTTGCGTTCGATGTAGCCGGCGCCGACGTTCTGGTTGTTCGCCGCGAGCGCGGCGACCAGGTCGCGCTGGCTCAGGTTCAGGGCCATCAGCCGCGCCGGATCCGGGGTGATGTGGATCTGCCGCGCATAGCCGCCGATGGTGTTGACCTCGGTGACCCCGGGCGTGTTGCGCAACTGCGGCCGGATCACCCAGTCCTGCAGGGTGCGCAGGTCGGTGGCGCTGTAGGGGCTGCCGTCGGGTTTGCGCGCCTTGGGATCGGCGTCGACGGTGTACATGAAGATCTCGCCCAGGCCGGTCGCGGTCGGGCCGAGCTCGGGTTCCAGGCCGGCCGGTATCTGCGACTTCACCTGCTGCAGCCGCTCGGCGACCTGCTGGCGGGCGAAGTACAGGTCGGTGCCGTCCTTGAACACCACGGTCACCTGCGACAGGCCGTAGCGCGACAGCGAGCGGGTGTAGTCGAGCCTGGGCAGGCCGGCCAGCGCGGTTTCGATCGGGAAGGTGACCCGCTGCTCGGCTTCCAGCGGCGAGTAGCCCGGCGCCTGGGTGTTGATCTGCACCTGGACGTTGGTGATGTCGGGGGTGGCGTCGATCGGCAGCTTGCCGAAGCTCCACACGCCGATGCCGATCAGGGCCAGGGTCAGCGCCAGCATCAGCCAGCGCTGGCGGATGGCGAAGCGCAGAATGCGTTCGAGCAGGCCGGGCGGGGCGGCGGGCAGGGGCTCAGTGCTCATGCGAGGCCCCCGATTTCTCGATGTCGGCCTTGATCAGGAAGCTTTGTTCGACCACGACCTGCTCGCCGGCCTTCAGCCCTTCCAGCACTTCCATGCGCGCGGCGTCGCGGCGGCCGATGCGCACCGGGCGGGCCAGGTAGCGCTCGCCCTGGCGCACGAACACCACGTCGCGCTCGTCCATCCGCTGCAGCGCGGTCAGCGGCACGGCCAGGGCCACCGGCTGTTGCTCGACCGTGACCCGCGCGCGCACCGCCGAGCCCGGCCGCCACAGGCCGTCGGCGTTGGCGATCGAGGCGCGGGCGACGGTGCTCTGGCTGGCGGTGGCGGTGCCGGGCAGGATCCGGTCGAGGGTGGTCTGCACGCCGCGTTCGTCGCCCATCCGCATCACCGTCACCGGCAGGCCCGGGCGCAGATGGGTGGCGTCGGCGCCGAACACGTGCAGGTCGACCCACAGCGTCGACAGGTCGGCGATTTCGAACAAGGCCGTGCCTTCGACCGCGACCTCGCCGACCGAGGCGTTGCGCGCCAGCACCACGCCGGCGATAGGCGTAGCGACCGAATACGTGGTCAGGCTGAGGTTGCTGTCGATGGTGGCCAGGGTCTGGCCGGCGCGGACGCGGTCGCCGACGTTGGCGCGCAGAGAGCGCACCGGGCCGGGATAGCGCGCGGTGATGCGGGCGACGCGGCCTTCCAGCGGCGTGACCAGGCCCTGCACTTCGTGCTCGTCGGCGATGGTGCCGGGGCCGGCGGCGGCGACCGCGATGCCGGAGCGGCGGGCGATTTCGGCGGCGATCACGGTCGACTCGGGTTGTTCCTCGGCCGCGGCTTCGCCGTGGCCCGCTTCGCCTGCGCCGTGTTCGTGGCCGGCTTCATTCTCGTCGGCGTGCTCGCCGGCGCCGGTCTGCGCCGCGGGCTTGGGCGGCGCGCAGGCGCTCAGCGACAGCGCCAGCATGCCGGCGATCAACAGTGGGTACTTCATCGGGCGGCTCCTGCGGGCTCGGCGGAAGAGGCGGCGAGGAAGCCCTCGCCGGTCAGGCGCTGGATCTCGATCAGCGCCAGTTGCGCGGCCACGGCCGCATCCAGGCGCTGCCTGCGCACCGCCATGCTTTCGGCCTGCAACAGGGCCAGTTCCAGATAGCCGATCGCGCCGGCGCGGTAGGCGTAGTCGGCCGCGGCCTCGGCGCGGACCAGACGCGGCAGCACCTCGTCCTGCAAACGCGCGACCTCCAGCGCGCCGACCCGATAGCGGCCGTGCGCTTCGACCAGGGTCGAATACAGCGACAAACCCTTGGCTTCGCGCTCGGTTTCCAGCAGGGCCAGTTCGGCCTGGGCGCCGCGGATGCCGGGTTCGGCGCGGCGGCGCGCGCCCAGCGGCATCGACACGCTGCCGATCAGGCCGAAGTCGCTGCCGTCCTGCAGCCGGCGCAGGCCGACCTGCCAGGACAGGTCGGGAGCGGCTTCGGTTTGCGCCAGGCGCAGGCGCGCCTCGGCGATGCGCGCCTGGTCGGCGAAGCGGGCCAGCTCCGGGCTGCGGTCGAGCAGGCCGGCCAGCGCGGTGGCGTCCTGGATCGCCGGCAGCGCGTACGGATCGCCGGCGACGTTGGCGAAACCGGGGTCGCGTTCGCCCCACAGCGCGGCCAGGTGCTGGCGCGCGGCGAGCAGGCTTTGTTCGCTGCGGCGGCGGTCGAGCTCGGCGCGGGCCAGCGCGGCCTGGGCGGTCAGCAGGCCCGATTCGGGCGAGGCGCCGGCCTGCAGGCGTTGGCGAGCGGCGGCGACCGCGCGCTTGCGTTGGCCGATGTCGAACTGGGCCAGCTCGATGCCGCGCTGCGCGGCGACGATGGCCAGGTAGCGGCGCGCGGCTTCGGCCAGCAGATCCAGGCGCCGTCCTTCGCGATCCACCGCGAGCGCGTCGATGCGGCTTTGCGCGACGGCCCGGCGCGCATCGAGCTTGCCGCCGCGTTCGAACACCGAGGCCAGGCTCAAGCTGACCTCGGCGGCCTTGGCGCCGGCGACCGCGCCGCTGCCGAGCACGTTGTCGACCGCGGCGCCGACCATCCACGGCGGCGTTTGCGCGGCCCGATCGCGTTCGGCCAGCAGCACGTCGCGCTGGCCGCCGAACAGGCGCAGGTCGGGATGGGCCTGGCCGATCCGGGCGAGGGCGTCGTCGAGGGTGAATACCGAAGCCGGCCGCGGCGCGGCGGGCTCCGGCTTGGGAGCGGGCAGGGCAGGGCGCGGCTGCGCCTGTGCCGACAGGCACAGCGCAGCCGTCAGGACGGCCAAGGCCGCCGGACGTAACCACATGGGAGCGATCTCCGAGAATCTCTTGGGACGCCGCGGCGGCTGACGGCCGCGCACGGCAGGCACTGGCCGGGTCGGCCAGGGCGGTGCGGAAGCGAGTTCGGGATCAGGCCCGGATCGGCGGGCGGAACGGGTTCGCGGTGGGGCGGATCGCGTCGCTGCCGGCGCCGGCCGGCAAAGGCGCGGCGGCGCGCTCGGCGGCCAGGCCGAGCTGGATCCGCGGCAGCAAGGCCGCCTGCATCGCGCAGCAGTGACTCAGATGCCAACTGGCGTCGCCGCAGCCGTCTTCGTCGTGCGGCGCCGTCGGCGCCTCTCCGCCCGCCTCGCCCGCGTGCGCGGCGACGGCCGCCGCCGGTTCGCCGGCCTCGCTGGCGAAGGCCAGCGCCGGCTTGACCAGCATCACCGCGATCAGCACCCCGAATACGAGGTAGCGCAGCGCGGCGGCGAAGGCGGAAGGGGCGGACATGGGGCCAGAGGATAGGCGCCGGCCGCGGCGCAATACAATTTCACCGCGCCCCGGCGACCGTACGGACCCTCGCGCCCTGGTCAGCTTCCGGAGCGCGAGCTGACCGTATGGCCCGATTGAGCATCGCGTCACGTTCCGGCTGGCCGCATAATCCGCGGTTCGCGGCAGGAAGCTCGGCACCGGAGAACGTCATGCGTTCACCAGGATTGGCAAGGGCGATGCAGTACCGCCGTCACATCCCGGGCCTAGTCTGCGCGCGATTTCTGCAGTGGGCGGTACAGGGGATTTGTGCAGTGAAGCTAGTTGCCACACCGGCGCGCCGTCGCGCCGCCGGAACGCGCCGCGGCGCCGCGCTCGGCGCCGCCCTGAGCCTGGCCGTCCTGCTGGGCGGATGCGGCTCGGGCGGCGGTAACGAGAAGCCGCAGACCGGCGCCGAACTCGATGCGGCCGTGGCCTTGCCGGCGCCGCTGGTCGAACTCGATTCCGAAGGCCTGCGCGCGCGCGCTTCGCAGGCGCTGCGCGAGCAGCGCATCCACACCCCAGCCGGCGACAGCGCGGTCGACTATTACCTGGCCCTGCGCGACCGCGAAGCCGGGCAGATCGACGTGATCGGCGCGCTCAGCGAACTGCAACCCTACGTGGTCATCGCTGGCGAACAGGCCCTGGTCGACGACGATCTGGTCGAGACCAAGCGCTTGCTCGAATTGCTGGCGCGGATGGATCCGCAAGCGCCGGCGCTGCCGCGCCTGCGCGACGGCCTGCGCCGGGCGGAACTGGCGCGCCAGCAGCAGGGCCGCGACGAAACCCAGCGCTTGATCGCCGAACGTGCGCAGACCGCGCCGGCGCGGCGCGAGGCGGCGCTGTTGTCGAGCGCCGCGCTGAAGGCCGAAGCCGCCGCCAGCGCGACCGCCGCCGACGCGGCCGCGCAGCGCGCCAGCGCGATCGCCGCGACCGAAACCCCCGCCGTGGCGCCGCCGGCTTCGGCCTCGACCCCGGCCGCGGCGCCCGCCGCGACCGCGCCGACGGCGGCCCGCAGCGGCCGCACCGCGCCGCGCTTGCTCGCCGACGCCAGTCCGCGCTATCCGCTGTCGGCGTTGAACCGCAAAATCGAAGGCAGCGTCGAGGTCAGCTTCACCATCCTGCCCGACGGTCGGGTCGGCGCGCCGCGGCTGGTCTCGGCGCAACCGGCCGGGATCTTCGACGAGGCCGCGCTGGCGGCGGTGTCGCGGCTGCGCTTCGAGGCCACCGGCGAGGCCCACAGCGCCCGCCGCACGCTCAATTTCAAGCTGCCCACGCGCTGACCCCCGGCGCGGGCGAATGCGACGGCGGACACGCCGGCGCCGCCCGCGCTTGGCGCGGCGTGCGCGCACCGCCACAATGCGGCCGATGACCACGTCCGCTCCCGAACTGCCCGCTCCCCAACTGCTGGAAACCGTCGAACACGCCACCGGCCCGGCGCCGGCCTGGAGCGTGCTGTGGCTGCACGGCCTCGGCGCCGACGGCCACGACTTCGCCCCGATCGTGCCGGAACTGGTCCGCCGCGACTGGCCGGCGCTGCGCTTCGTGTTCCCGCACGCGCCGGTGCGCCCGGTAACGATCAACAACGGCCTGCGCATGCGCGCCTGGTACGACATCCGCGACTTCAACGACCTGGCCAACCGCGCCGACGAGGCCGGAGTGGAGGAATCGGTGGCCCAGGTCGAGGCGCTGATCGCGCGCGAAGGCGAGCGCGGCGTGCCGGCCGCGCGGGTGCTGCTGGCCGGCTTCTCGCAAGGCGGCGCGGTCACCCTGGCCGCCGGCCTGCGCCGCAGCGAGCCGCTGGGCGGGCTGGTCGGGCTGTCGACCTACCTGCCGATGGCCGATCGGCTGATCCGCGAAGCCGGTCCGGCCGTGCGCGCCCAGCCGGTGTTCATGGCCCACGGCAGCCACGACCCGGTGGTGCCCTACCGCGGCGGCGAACTGGCCGCGGCGCGATTGCGCACCCTGGGCGCCCAAGTCGACTGGCACGCCTACCCGATGGCCCACCAGGTCTGCGCCGAAGAGATCGCGGCGCTCGGCGACTGGATGTCGCAACGCTTCGCGGCCGGCTGAGCGTCCCGGGCCATGAGCGAACCGGTCGGCGAGCGCGAATCCTGGCTGCCGGACCTGTGCCGGCTGCCGCGCCTGTTGGTCATGCTGAGCATGGCCGAGCTGATCGTGATCGTGCTCGCCCTGGTGCCCGACGGCAGCCACTGGAACTACGGCCGGTTCGTGTCTTCCAGCGCCTTCGCGCTGTGGCTGGCGCTGGCGATCTCGGTCCTGCTGTGCGGCTCGCGGCGCCTGCTCGCCCAATTGCCGCCGGCGCTGGGCGGCTTCCTGGCCACGATCAGCGCGGCCGCGATCGCCGCCGCGTTGGCGGCGGTCACCCACCGGATCGACGACGCGACCTCGGTCGCGCTGGTGCCCGAGGGGATCAGCTTCGCCCGCTTCGTCGGCGGCACCACCGCGGTCGCCGCGCTCGCGGTCGGCGTGGTCCTGCGCTACCTGTACGTCAACGACAGCTGGAAGGCGCAGGTGCGCGCCAACGCCCGCGCCGAGGTCGACGCGCTGCAGGCGCGGATCAAGCCGCACTTCCTTTTCAACAGCATGAACACCATCGCCGGCCTGGTCCGCAGCGACCCGGTGGTGGCCGAGCGCGCGGTGCTGGACCTGTCCGACCTGTTCCGCGCCGCATTGGGCGCCTCGCAGAGCGACTCCAGCCTGGACGAGGAGGTCGAGCTGGCCGAGCGCTACCTGGCGATCGAGCAGTTGCGCCTGGGCGAGCGGCTGCGGGTGGTATGGCGCAAGCGCGAGCCCTTGCCGTGGAAGATGCCGCTGCCGCGGCTGATTCTGCAGCCCCTGGTCGAGAACGCGGTGCTGCACGGGATCTCGCGCCTGCCCGCCGGCGGCGAGGTCGAGATCGAGCTGACCCAGCTCGCCGACCGGCTGCTGTTGCGTATACGCAACCCGGCGCCGACACCGGCCGAGGGCCGGGCCGGCGGCTCGCGCCACGCCCAGCACAGCATCGGCCAGCGGCTGCGTTACGCCTACGGACCCACGGCCAGGATGACCGCAGGCTGGGACGGGGGCTACTATCTGTGCGAACTGCACGTGCCGACCGGGGTGGAGGCGCAGAGCCGATGAAGGGTCCGATGAGGCAGGCCATGAGAGTGGTGATCGCTGACGACGAACCGTTGGCGCGCGAGCGCCTGCGCGGCCTGCTGAGCGAACGCGACGACGTCGAGATCGTCGCCGAAGCCGCCGACGGCCAACACGCCTTGCACGCCTGCGCCGAGCACCGGCCCGACCTGGTCCTGCTCGACATCGCCATGCCGGGCATCGACGGCCTGGAGGCGGCGCGCCACTTGGCCGCGTTCGATCCGCGTCCGGCGGTGGTGTTCTGCACCGCCTACGACGCGCACGCGCTGTCGGCGTTCGAGGCCGAGGCGATCGACTACCTGGTCAAACCGGTGCGCGCCGAACGCCTGGACGCGGCGCTGGAACGGGTGCGCACCTTCGCCGCCGGGCGCGAGCGCCACGGCGAGGCCGGGACCGCGCCGGGGCAGAGCCGCAGCCACCTGTGCGCGCGGCTGCGCGGCAGCCTGCGCCTGATCCCGATCGAGGACGTGCACTACCTGCACGCCGAAGAGAAGTACGTGATCGTGCACCACGCGCGCGGCGAGGACCTGATCGAGGAGTCGCTGAAGTCGCTGGAAGACGAATTCGGCGAACGCTTCGTGCGCATCCACCGCAACTGCCTGGTCGCCCGGCACGAGATCGTCGAACTCAAGCGCGATTCGGAAGGGCACGTCCAGGCGGTGCTGCGCCACGGCAAGCAACCGCTGGAAGTCAGCCGCCGCTGCGTGGCGGCTTTGCGCGAGACGCTCAAGCATCTTTGATTCGGGACTCGGGACTCGGGATTCGGTAAAACGGCGGCCCCGCTCTTGTAGGAGCGGCGTGAGCCGCGACCACGAAGCGGCCGAATACCACGTATCCGCCCGGGGCCCGACCGCCTGGGCGGCTGCGCTTGCGCACGTCGCTTCGGCGGTCGCGGCTCGCGCCGCTCCTACAAAGACGGCGCGCTCCCGGGCCAGCGGCCGCGCAATCCGCGCGCCCCTCGCACCCCGCTCGCAACTGAGCCTTGGGCCCCGCCCCGCCAGCGGCGATAATGCCGGCATGAAGACCCTGCGCATCGCCACCCGCAAGAGCCCGCTCGCCCTGTGGCAGAGCGAGCACGTCGCCGACCGCCTGCGCGCGGCCCACCCCGGGCTGGCGGTCGAGCTGGTGCCGATGAGCACGCGCGGCGACGAGGTGCTGGACCGCTCGCTGGCCGCGATCGGCGGCAAGGGCCTGTTCCTGAAGGAACTGGAGCTGGCAATGCTGCGCGGCGAAGCCGACTGCGCGGTGCATTCGCTCAAGGACGTGCCGATGGAGTTGGAGCCGGGTTTCGCCCTGCCGGCGGTCCTGGAACGCGCCGACTACGCCGACGCCTTCGTCAGCAACGCCCACGACGGCATCGACCGCCTGCCTATGGGCGCGCGCGTGGGCACCTCCTCGCTGCGCCGTCAGGCGCAGCTGCGCGCGCTGCGTCCCGACCTGCAACTGCTCGACCTGCGCGGCAACGTCAACACCCGCCTGGCGCGGCTGGACCACGGCGACTACGACGCGATCGTGCTGGCCTGCGCCGGCCTGCTGAGGCTGGGGCTGGACGCGCGCATCCGTCGCCGCCTGGAATCGCCGTACTGGCTGCCGGCGCCGGCGCAGGGCGCGATCGCGATCGAATGCCGCGAAGACGACCTGGACACGCGCGCGCTGTGCGCCGCGCTCGACCACGCCGACAGCCGCACCTGCGTGGAAGCGGAGCGGGCGATGAACCGCGCCCTGCACGGCAGTTGCCACGTGCCGGTGGCGGCGCACGCGCGCCTGGACGGCGCCCACCTGCGCCTGGAAGGCCTGGTCGGCTCGGCCGGCGACGGCCGCGCCGTGCGCGCCCACGGCGAAGGCCGCGGCGACGCGCCCGACTGCCTCGGCATCGAGGTCGCCCAGCGCCTGCTCGAGCAGGGCGCGGCCGATTTCATCGCCCAGTCGCTGCCGGCGATCGCCGACGCCGCCGACTGAGCGGCGCCGCTTTCGGCAGCGGGGGCGTCCCGTGGGATTTGCTCCGGTCGTGGCCGCGACCAGCGAATCGCCGCAGCCCGCGCAAGCGGGGCGTTCCATCGACCAATCGGCTTCGGACCGCGCGGTGGTATGACGGCGCTGCGGCGGTCGCGGCTCATGACCGGAGGAAATCCCGTGGGACGCCGCTCCCACAGGCCGTCAGAAGCGCCGGATCAGCTCGATCGAGCTTTCCGCGCTTTCGCTGCCGCCGCCGCCGTTGGAGTCGTGGCGGATCGCGAAGTCGGTTTCCAGTTTCCAGTTGCGCCAGACGTCGACGTCCAGGCGCACGCTCTGCTTGACGAAGGTGTCGCCGTGGCCGCTCTCGACCTGCACCCGCTGGGTCCAGCGCGCGCGGTCGCCGATCTTCTGGCCGAGGTTGAGCTCGCCGCGGAACACCGCGCCCGGACGGTTGATGCCGTCGTCGTGCAGCGGCGCCAGGCGGTAGCCGGCGCCGAAGGTCAGGCCGAGCTGGGTCGGGCCGTCGCGCAGCGCCTGCACCCCGTAGCGGGTGCCGATGCGGTAGTCGTTGGAGTACATGGCGCGGCTTTCGCGCGAGGTCGCCGGCGCGCTGATGCCGCCGACCCGGCGCTGCGAGCCGGGCAGTTGCACCTTGCGCAACGGCGGCAGGTCCAGCGGGTCGATGACGGGAGCCTGGGCCGGCGGCGGCGACAGCGCCAGGCGCCATTCCTCGTCGCCGCAGCGGGTCGAGAGGCAGTACAGGCGCATGCGCGCCGGATCGCTGGCGATGGCGATCAGGGTCGGGTCGCCGCCGAAGGCGGGCGTCGGCAATGTGACCAGGGGCGCGCCGAGCAGGGCGAGCCCGATTGCACCGAGCATCGTCGTCTGAAGGGTTCAGCGGAAACGGTCGCCATCATGCCATGAAAGCGATTACAGGCCTGCGACGGCGGTCGCCTGCGGATAGGCGGCGTTCAAGCGTCCAGACCGCCGCACGCGTCCGGCAGGCGCCTTGGATCGCCTTGGCGATCAAGGGCTTGGGGCGAAACCGCGGGCCGCTCGGTAATCGGGCCGCTCAGTAATACAGCGTGACCACGTGGCGGGCCTGGGCGAAGAACAGCCAGCGTTCGACCAGGGTTCCCAGCAGCACCGCCAGCGCCGCGACCGCGGCCAACGCCGCCGCCGGTCCTGCCGGCAGCCAGCACGCCGGCACCGCCGCAAGCAGGGGCGCCAGCGCGAACAGCGCGACCGCGATCCGGCGCAGCTTGGCCGCGTGCTTGCGCGCGAGCACGTAGCCCATCTCGCGGGTGAGGTAGTTGGCTTCGGTGTGCGGGCGCTCGAACACCGTCGCCCCGCGCCCGGGCAGGCCGAGCGCGTCGCCGCGATCGACCGGCAGCGGCTGGCGGTCGATCGCGCGCCAGTAGGCCAGTTTCAACAGCGCCGCCAGCGGCGCCAGCAGGGCCGGCGCGGCCCAGGCCCAGCGCGCCTGGTCGGCGACGCCGGGCAGGGCCGCCAGCAAGGCGGCGCCGCCGAGCAGGGCGAACAGCAGGTAGCCCGGCACGACCAGGCGATGGCGCCAGGCCGGGATCGGCGGCAGCGAGGCGTAGATCATCGCCGTGCAGGCCACGGTCAGCAGCGCGAGCACCGCCGTCGCCGCGGCCAAGGCCGCCGGCAGCCACGCGCCGGCGCCGCGCAACGGCCCGATCAGCCACAGGCCCAGGCCCAGCGCCGGCAGGTAGGTCGCGACCGCGAGCAGGCCCTCGCGCGACAGCCAGGAGCTGCGCCATTGCGAGAACGCGCGCCAGGCGCGCCCGGGCTTGCCCAGGTGCAGGGTCGAGCTGAGCAGGCCGACGCTGACCAGCGAAAGCGCCAGCGCCAAGCCCCAGGCCAGGCCGGGCGGCGGCAACGAGGTCGCCTGGTCGCCGGACAGGCTGCGCCAGAACAGCAGCGCGCTCAGCCAGGTCAGCAGGCCGTAGCCCGCGCCCGACAGGGTGGTGAAGAAGATGACCGAGAACGCGGGATGCATATCAGCCTGCGGACGAGCGGAGTACGGAAAGCGGCGCCGCGGTGCGGGCGAGGCCGATCGGGCGAAGGCGCACGCCGGCAGCGCGCGCGGTCATCGCGACAGCACCTTGTCCAGCCAGCGCAGCACGCCGGGCAGGGCGCCGGTGTCCAAGGTTTCGGCCGGCGCCGGCGCGGCCTCGCCGCCGGCCCGGCGCGGGCGCGGCGGCAGGTATTTGTTGGTCGGCCGATAACCCAGCGAAGCCATCAGGTCGACGCCGCCGCGTTCGGCGACCAGCTTGGACACCGCGGATTCGGGATCGCCGAGGTCGCCGAAATGCCGCGCCCGGGTCGGGCAGGCCTGGACGCAGGCGGGCTGGCGTTCGGCTTCGCTGAGGTTCTGGTTGTAGATGCGGTCGATGCACAGGGTGCATTTCTTCATCACCCCTTCGACCGGGCTGTACTCGCGCGCGCCGTAGGGGCAGGCCCAGGAGCAGAGCTTGCAGCCGATGCACTTGTCTTCGTCGACCAGGACGATGCCGTCCTCGGCGCGCTTGTAGCTGGCCCCGGTCGGGCACACGGTGACGCAGGCCGGCTGCTCGCAGTGCAGGCACGAGCGCGGGAAGTGCAGGGTCATCGCCGGTTGCGCCGGCGTCGCGCAGGGGCTGGCCGCGGGCGCGGGCGCACGCACCGGATCGGCCAACGGCATCGCCTCCAGCTCGTAGCTGTGCACGCGGTTGAACCACACCCCCGACGGCTCGCGGCCGTAGGCTTGCTCGTCGGTCAGCGGCGCGGCGAAGCCGCCGGCGTTCCACTCCTTGCAGCTGACCGCGCAGGCATGGCAGCCGACGCACGTGTCCAGGTCGATCACCAGGCCGAGTTTTTTCTTGGACGGCGGCGGCAGGTCGGTCATCGCCCTCTCCCGGTCGCCACCAGCCACAGGCCGAGCGCGAATACGGTCGCGCCGATCGCCACGCTCGGCATCAGCGCGATCAATGCCGGCGCGCCGCCGACGCCGGCGCCCGGGCCGAGCACGCCCAGGCCGAGCAGCAGCATCAGCGTCAGCCCGAGCAGCAGGCACAGCACTCCGGCGAACAGCCGTACCGGCCGCAGGCGTCGCTTGGGTTCGCGCTCAGCCCGCGTCATCGTCGCGTCCCTCGCGCGCGGCGCGCAAATCGGCGCCGTAGCGCAGCGGCGCGGCCGCGGCCGGCGGGTAATGCAGCGGCGCGAACTGCGGCTGGGCGGTATCGCCGTCGGCCACGGCCTCGGCCTTGCGGATCGCCACGCGCAGGTCGAACCAGGCGGCCTGGCCGGTGACCGGATCGGCGTTGGCGTAATCGCCGCGCGGGGTCAGGTCGGAAATCAGGTGGTTCATCAAAAAGCCCTTGCGCCCTTCCGGCGCGTCCTTGCTCAGGCGCCAGGCGCCGCGCCGCTTGCCGATCGCGTTCCAGGTCCAGACCGTATCGGGCTGGACGTTGGCGGCGAACTTGGCCTGCACGACGATGCGGCCGTGGTGCGATTCGACTTCGATCCAGTCCTCGTCGGCGAGCCCGTGGCGCGCGCCGGTATCCGGATGCAGATACAGATAATTGCGCGCGGCGATCTGCCGCAGCCAGGCGTTCTGCGAACCCCAGGCGTGGTACATGAACATCGGCCGCTGGGTCACCGCGCTGAGCGGGTAGCGCTGCGCGTCGTCGAGCTGGGCGCCTTCGAAGGGTTCGTACCAGATCGGCAAAGGATCGAAATAGGTCGCCACGCGCTCGCATTGCCCAGGCGGCGGCCGGCGTTCGCCGAAACCCTGCGCGGCGAGGCGGAACTTCTGCAGCGTTTCCGAATACAGCTGCAGCACGATCGGCTCGGCATGGCCGAGGAAGCCCATTTTCTGCGCCCAGTCCAGGTAGGTGCGATTGGCCATCTTGTAATAGCGCGCCGACTCCGGCACCGGACTGCTCCAGAAACCGCCGTGCTCGATGTAGCGCTGCAACTGCTCGGGGTTCGGCGGGCCCTTGGCCTCCAGCTCGCCATGTTCGCCGCGCCAGCCGGCGAGCAGGCCGACCCCGGGCGCGCGTTCATGGCGGACGATGTAGTCGGCGTAGTCGCGATAGCGCGGGCTGCCGTCGTCGTGGACCATGCCGGGCAGGCCCAGGCGCGCGCCCAGCTCGAGCAGGACGGATTGAAAGCCGCGCACGTCGCGTTCGGGCTCGTTCTCGTCCAGGCGTTGCCGGGCGGGGTCCAGGATCGGATGGCGGATCGCGTCGCAGGCCGAATCGGCGTCGGAGATCGGCCGGTCGAGCAGGCTGATCGCGTCGTGGCGTTCCAGGTAGGTGGTGTCGGGCAGCACCAGGTCGGCGTAAGCGGTCATCTCCGAGGCGTAGGCGTCGGCGTAGATGATGCGCGGAATGCGGTACTCGCCGTCCTCGCCGCGGTCGGTCAGCCAGGCGATGGTCTGGCCGGTGTTCATCGCCGAGTTCCAGCTCATGTTGGCCATGAACATCATCAGCGTGTCGATCTTGTACGGGTCGCCGGCCCAGGCGTTGCGGATCACGGTGTGCATCATGCCGTGCGCCGACAGCGGGTAGGCCCAGGAGTAGGCGTGGTCGATCCGGCGCGGCGCGCCGTCGTCGTCGACCACCAGGTCTTCGGGGCCGTGAACGAAGCCCAGCGGCGCGGCGTCGAGCGCGCCGTTGGCCTGGCGCTTGCGGCCCGGGCGGTTCGGCGGCGGCAGCGGCTTGGGAAACGGCGGCTGATAGCGGAACGAACCCGGCGTGTCGACCGCGCCGAGCAGCAGTTGCAGCAGGTGCAGGGCGCGGCAGGTGTGGAAGCCGTTGCTGTGCGCGCTGATGCCGCGCATCGCGTGCATCGCGACCGGGCGGCCGAGCATGTCGGGGTGCTCGCGGCCGTGCGCATCGGTCCAGGCGATCGGCAGCCGCAGCGGATCGTCGAACGCGGCCTGGGCCAGTTCGCGGGCGATGCGGCGGATCGTGCCGGCTGGAATGCCGCAGCGTTCGGCGACGGCGTCGGGCGCGTACCGCGGATCCAGGTAGCGCTCGGCGACCAGGTGGAAGGCCGGCACCGCGCGGCGGCCGTCGGGGAGGACGTATTCGCCGACCACGGCGGGGGAAATATCGATGCGGTCGGCCGGCAGCGCGCGGCCGCCGGCCCAGCACAGCGCGCGCCCTTCCTCGTCGCGCGCGAACAAACCGTCGTCGGCGCCGCCCGGGTTGCGGATCACCAGCCAGTGCGCGTTGGCGTAGCGCACCAGATAGTCCAGGTCGATCCGGTCGGCGCGCAGCAATTCGTGGATCAGCGCGAACGCGAACAGGCCGTCGGTGCCCGGGCGGATGCCGATCCATTCGTCGGCGATCGCGCCGTAGCCGCTGCGCACCGGATTGACCGCGACGATCTTGGCGCCGCGCGCCTTGAGCTTGCCCAGGCCGAGTTTGATCGGGTTGGAATCGTGGTCTTCGGCCACGCCCCACAGCATCAGATAGCGGGCGTGCTCCCAGTCCGGTTCGCCGAACTCCCAGAACGAGCCGCCGAGGGTGTACAGCCCGCCGGCGGCCATGTTGACCGAGCAGAAACCGCCGTGCGCGGCGTAATTGACCGTGCCGAACTGCTGCGCCCACCAGCCGGTCAGCGCCTGCGACTGGTCGCGGCCGGTGAAGAAGGCCAGCTCGTCGGGATTGCGCGCGCGGATCGGCGCCAGCCAGTCGGCGGCGATCTGCAGCGCCTGCTCCCACTCGATTTCGCGGAACTCGCCCAGGCCGCGTTCGCCGACCCGCAGCAGCGGCTTGCGCAGCCGCGCCGGCGAGTAGTGCTGCATGATCCCGGCCGCGCCCTTGGCGCACAGCGCGCCCTGGTTGACCGGATGTTCGGGGTTGCCCTGGATGTAGCGGATCGTCTTGCCCGCGGGGCCGCCGTCGGCCAGCCAGACCTTGATCCCGCAACGGCAGGCGCACATGTAGCAGGTCGTGGTCTTGACCTCGTCGCCGGGCGAGGGCGACAGATCGATGGCTGGCTCTTGGGGACCCGGCCCAGGGGGAGCGCGCTCTCGCATGCGGGCATTGTGCACACCCCGGCGGGGTCCGGCGAGCTTGCGCCCGCGCCGGGCTTGTGCCAGCCGGACGCGGCTTTTTATCGCATTGCAGCAAACGTTTGCGCGGAGCGGTCGCAACGTGTGCGACCGCTTCGGTGTCTACTATCGCTTCGGCGCCGGCATCGCCGGCGGCTCGATCCGCAGGCCCGGATCGTTGTAGCGCGAGTAGCGCACGGTCGAGGTATAGCTCTTGTTCTTGGCCGTGGTGAGCGTCGTCTTGACCTGCAGGGGGTAGCCGTGAGCGCCGATCCAGAACGTCGCCGACATCCGCGGCTGGGTGTTGTCCGCCCGGTACAGGCGGATCGGCTGGCCGTCCACGGTCTGGCTGCCGAGCAGGGTCACGCTCAGGCCCGCCTCGCTGCCCAGCAGTTTGGTCCGGCTGTGCATCGTCGCCGCCCAGTTGCCGGGCATCGGCGTTTTTTGCGTATTGCCTGCAGAGGTTTCGTACACCGTGCTGCCGATGACGACCCGTTCGCCCAACTGGCCCATGCGCACGCGCAGGCGGTCGGGGGCGACGAACTGGGTTTCCACCGTCAGCCCGGTGTCTGCGCTCATGACCGAGCGGTAGCTGCGAGCGGCGTTGAGCCGGTCCACCGCCGCGATCAGCTCTTCCTTGGGGCCGGCCGCGGCCGGCGCCGAGGCGAGCAGGGCGATCAGCACTGCCGCCCGGGCCGGCGTTGCGGATAATGCGGGCTTGATCACGTACGATCCTTCAGTTCGATGGTGGCGGCCGGACAGCGGCCGGTGCCATGCTAATTGCGTCCCCACCGCCTCCTCCAGACCCCGCCGACATGGAACGTATCGAACGCATCCACGCGTTGCACAGGATTCTCACCGCGGCCCGGTACCCGGTCACGGTTCAGCGACTCCAGGAAGACCTGGAGTGTTCGCGCGCGACCGTGTATCGCGACCTGGCCTACCTGCGCGACTACCTGATGGCGCCGGTGGTGGGCAACGGCGAGGCCGGTTTCCGCTACGACACCAGCGAAGGCGACCGCTTCGAGCTGCCCGGGCTGTGGCTTAGCTCGGAAGAGCTCCATTCGCTGCTCGCCGCCCAGCAATTGCTGATGCGCAGCGGCGGCGGGGTGCTGTCGAACGCGCTGGCGCCGCTGCAGCAACGGATCGAGAAGCTGCTCGACGAGCACGCCGGCGGCCGCCGGCTGCCGGTGGAGCGGGTGCGGGTGATCCCGCACCGCACCCGCCGCCTCGACGAGACCGCGTTCCGCACCGTCGCCACCGCGGTGCTGGACCGCAAGCAGCTGACCTTCGAATACCGGGCGCGTTCGACCGACGAGCGCACCCGCCGCAGCGTCTCGCCGCAGCGCCTGACCCACTACCGCGAAAACTGGTACCTCGACGCCTGGGACCACGAGCGCGATGCGCTGCGCAGCTTCTCGGTCGACCGGATCAGCGCGGCCAAGGTCGGCGAGGCGGCGGCGCGCGACGTCGCCGACGACGAGCTCGACCGCCATCTGGCCTCCAGCTACGGGATCTTCTCCGGCGCGCCCAAGGGCTGGGCGACGATCGTGTTCAGCGCCAAGGCCGCGCGCTGGGTCGCCGACGAGCACTGGCATTCGCAGCAGCAGGGCCGCTTCCTGCCCGACGGCCGCTACGAGCTCAAGGTGCCCTACAGCGCCGGCCGCGAGCTGCTGATGGACGTCATGCATTACGGCAGCGACGCCGAGATCGTCGAGCCGGTGGTGCTGCGCGAACAGGCCAAGTCGATGCTGGAACTGGCGCTGAGCAACTACGAACGCTGATGCCCGGCGCCGACGCCCCGCACATCGCCGCCGGCGAACCGGTCGCCCTGGTGCTGGGCGCCGGCGGGGCGCGCGGCCTGGCCCAGATCGGCGTCATCGAAGCCCTGCAGGCGCGCGGCCTGCGCATCGTCGCGGTCGCCGGCTCGTCCAGCGGCGCCCTGGTCGGCGGCCTGTTCGCCGCCGGCAAGCTCGAGGTCTACCGCGACTGGCTGTTCCGGATGAGCCGCACCGACATGCTGCGCCTGCTCGATCCCGGGATCGGCCAGCCGGGGCTGTTCCGCGGCGAGAAACTCATGCAGGCGCTGCGCGAGCTGACCGGCGAGCCGCGCATCGAGGACCTGCCGGTGCCGTTCACCGCGGTCGCGGTCGACCTGATCCGGCAGCGCGAGGTGTGGCTGCGCGAAGGCGACCTGTGGGATGCGGTGCGCGCCTCGATCGCCATCCCCGGCGTGTTCCCGCCTTACGAACTGCACGGCCGCGAGCTGGTCGACGGCGGCCTGCTGGCGCCGCTGCCGATCGCCGCCACCCGCCTGAGCGATGCGCACCGCCTGATCGCGGTCGACATGCACGGCTGGCCGGAGCGTCCGCCCGGCGCCTTGCCGGTGGCCGGCGACGAGAGCGCGCAGACCCGGCCCAGGCCTTCGCTGCTGACCCGCTGGCTGCGCCGCGACGCGATCGCCAGCGATCCGGCGCAGGACGAAGAGCGGCCCAACGAACTCGGCTTCAGCGAGCTGATGGCGCGCTCGCTGGACATGATGCAGGCGCAGATCGCGCGGGTGCAGCTGGCCCTGGATCCGCCCGAGCTGGTGATCCGGATTCCGCGCGACGCCTGCCAGTTCTACGAGTTCTGGCGGGCCAAGGAACTGATCGCGCTCGGCCGGACCGAGGCCGACAAGGCGCTGGACAAGGCCGGCTACTGAGCCCGGCCGAAGCGCCGACGAACGGCGCGGGGCATCGCAGCTTCTGAGACGTGGCGCGGCGAAGGTGGCTTCAACGCCCTTTAGCCGCTACCGGAGCCTGCCATGACCGCCGCCGACCACCACGCCGATACCGTCCGTGCCGAACTGGACACCGTGCTGCGCTACGCGGTGGCGATCGGCGCCTTGCTGGTGCTGATGCTGCCGGCCGCGCGTGGCCATCACGGCGCATTGGGTTGGCTGCCGCTGTGGCTGGTGGCGATGCCCGCGATGGCCTGGTGGGCCCTGCACCGCTTCGCCCTGCCGCTGCGCGCCCGCCGCGTGGCCGATCCGGTCGCCGCCGGCCTGCGCCGCCGCCGTCGCGGCGCGGTCCAGGCCCGCCGGCGCGCGCGCGGCCCGGCCGGCGTGCGCGCCTGGCCGCGGGCGGCCTGAGCCCATCGGCTGTCAGGAATCCGCGTCTGCGACCGGCCCGCCCGATCCGGTCCGGCGGCGCCGGCACGATCTGTCACTATGAAGGCAGGCCGGATCGACGTCGGCCCGACGACCGCGGCCTCCCCGTAGGAATAGCGCTGATCCGGCCTGGGGCCGCATGCGGTCCATCTTCCGCGGATGGCGGGTGTTCCCCGCGGTGCTCACGCTCCCGATAACGGCAGCCGCAGCTCATGCGGCTCGAGCCGCATGAGCTGCGGACGTCCGCCGGCCTGCTTGCGCGCTAGCTTCCAGCGGCGACCCAAGCGGCCGGCGTTGTGCGTAACGCTGAACTCCACTCCTGCGCGGCACTCGATGACTTGCAAGCCCACGCGTCGCTCCGCTGCGTGGGGCTTGCAGGTGGAGCGCTCAGGAAGGCTTGGCGGCGTTCGCCGCGCCCCAGAGCGAGCCGGGGTTCACCAAGTCCGGATACCGCGCAAGCATTGCGTCATAGAGCTCGCGCGCGGACGCGGCCGCATCGGCTGCTCGGTTGAAGTCGAGAATGTACCTGCGCGTTTGCTCGATGTGTCGGGGGGAATGGTCCGGGTCGACATCGCCGTGTCCCGCCACCACCCAGCGCGGACGAAGCGACTCGATCTGGTCCAGGGCCGCAAGCCAGCCGGCGCGCGCGGCGGCGTCGCACTCGGCCAGGTAGGGATGAGTGTTGTTGTAGACGCAGTCGCCGGAAATCACCAAGTCGATGGACGGGACGTGCAGGCAGGTCGTGTCGGCGGTGTCGGTGTGTCCGATTTCGTGGATCACCAGCTTGTGGCCTTCCAGTTCGAACTCATTGCCTTGCAAGGGTTGCGGAGCCGCGAACTCTTTGGGAAGCACGCCGGGAAAGCGCTTTTCCCAAAAACCCTGGATGAACTCGGGGTTGATCTGGTCGCGGACCTTGGCGGCAACGGTGGGGGTTGCGATGGCCTTGGCTTGCGGGAAACGGTCGAGCAGCAGCTTCAGGCCGAAAAAGTGGTCTCCATGTGCGTGGGTCACGTAGATGGCGGCAAGATTCTTGCCGCTGTCGGCCACCCAATCCGCAAGCTCCTTGGACTGTTGTTCCGACAAAAATGTGTCGACCAGGACGGCATCCCGCGCTCCGTGGATCATGGTCACCGTGTTGGTCACCCAGGCCAGGGCCTCCTTGCCCGGCGGCACGCCTTGAGTGGAGCTGTTGCGTTTCTTGGTAAGCGTCTTGAACTGCAACGGAGCCTGCGGAGTGTGCGCATTGGACATTTCGATGTTCCTTTCTTGACGACTGCAAAGTCGTTGGGTTGCTTGGCCGGGCGTGTTCAGCCCAGGTGCGTTCGTAGCCATTGCGTTGCCGCCCCGGCCGCGCGGTCGAACTGGGCGAGATACGGGTCAAAATGCCCGCCCGGCACCAGCACGAGCTTTTTGGGTTCGAGGGCCCGCTCATAGGCCGCGAGTTCGAGGTCCGTAAGCGTCACCTTGTCGTCCTGCGCGACGATCAGCATGAGCGGCGTCGGCGAGACGCGGGAAACCCAGATGCCGGGCTCGTACATCCGCGCAAGGCGTGTTGAGCGGACCGTGACCTTGTTTTCCCAGGTGTCGCCAGGCACCTGTTGCGAGTAGAACTCGATGGCTTCCGGGGAGCGATAAGACGCCGGAACCGAAGGGTCGGCGCTGTAAAGGGCCTGGTAGCGAAGCGGCTCGCCGCGCAACTGCGCCCGTTCGTCTTCGGTCAGCATTTGCTCCAGCGCGGGCAAAGCGTCGGGCGAAACTCGCCGCAACCCTTGTTCGTATCCGCTGATCGTCGGCACCTGCGCCACGACGCAACGAAGCCGACGGTCCGTGGCCCCCAAAACTATCGCGTGTCCGCCGGCGTAGCTGGTGCCCCACAAGCCGATCCGATCCGGATCGACTTCCGGCCTGGCTTCAAGAAAGGAAATCGCCCGGCGCCAATCGGCTATTTGTCGCCACGGATCGATATCGTGCCGCGGGCTGCCGCCGCTTCTGCCGAACCCACGATGATCGTGGAGCAACACGACGAACCCGGCTTCGGCGAAGGTCGTCGCAAAGCGTTCGATGCCGTGTTCGCGCGTGCCGCCGTATCCGTGCGCCATGGTTACTGCGGGACGGCGCGCCTGGCCTTCGGGCAAATACAGCCAGCCCGACAAATCGACGCCGCCTTCGACAGGAAACGCCACTTCTGTTCTGGATATCACATTCCTTTCCTCCGTGTTGACATGTGGGTAGGTATGCGATAAATCCAAGTATGTGCATATGCTCCTAACGTGTCAATGAAGCATTCGAGTGTGCTGCGCAAGGAGATGAGAAATGAATGTGAATGGTGCGACTAATGTGACTAGTGGAGCGAAAGGATTCGCAGAAAATAAGGGCGCGCAACCCTGCCTGGTGTTCGTGCACGGGTTTCTGGATGAGGGCAGCGTATGGCGTCCATTGTTGGACGAACTCCAATCCAGGATCCGGC
The DNA here is from genome assembly GCF_057657315.1 of Lysobacter sp. Soil_C_15. Lineage (NCBI taxonomy): Bacteria > Pseudomonadati > Pseudomonadota > Gammaproteobacteria > Lysobacterales > Lysobacteraceae > Lysobacter > Lysobacter sp. Soil_C_15. Next base: position 193,696 of record NZ_JBDGIR010000001.1, on the reverse strand, counting down.
TGAAGGCATATACGCCGGACCTTCCCGGAATGGGGAGTCGGGCCGAGGATGCGACGCCGCGCGATCTGCATGAACTGGCGCGCTCCGTGCTCGAAGTCGTCGACCGGATCGGCGGCGCTATCGTGATCGTCGGGCATAGCATGGGCACGCAGATCGCCGAGCTTGTCGCCGTTGCGCGGCCGGCCGTCGTCAGGGGGATGATCCTGCTGAGTCCGATACCGCTGGGCGGCCTGTCCTTGCCGCCGGAAGTGGCCGAAGCGATGCGCAATCTCGGCGGAAACGAAGCGGGCCAGCGCGCCCTTCGGGCCCAGTTCTCGCCCTCGCTCGAAGACGAAAGTCTCGACCGGTTGGTGCGGATCGGCCTCAAGGTCAAGACGCCGGTGGTCGTATCGGCTTTCAACGCCTGGAGCACCGGGGTTCCGGAAGGCAATCAGCGAAGCCGCATCGATGCGCCGGTGCTTATCATGACCGGCGAGGAAGACAGCGTCTCAAGCCCGGAGTTGATGGCGGCCACGATCGCTCCGCGCTTTCCCGGCGCGCGTTTGGTCGGCATCGCCAATGCCGGCCATTGGCCTCATATGGAGAGGCCGGCTGATATCGCCTTGCAGATCGAACGGTTTCTGGCCGAAATCTAGCTTGTCCGCGGCCGGGCAGGCGCCAGGCGCCGCTGCCGAGGCGGGAGCGGAGGATGCCGGATCGGAATCTGGCGGTGACTTCGGCCGCGCCTCCGGAGCGAGGTGCCGGCCTCGTGCTTTGGCCGCAGCGTCGAACTTACGGGAGAGCGAAGAACATGGCGGAGACAGACGGCCGGTGGGTGGGCGCATTTCAAAACAAGTCGGCGGAGGCGTTCGCTGCGGCCCTTGCCGAGGACGTCGTCCTCGAAGCGGCCGTCCTCGTCGCGCCGATACGCGGACGCGACAAGGTCAAGTTCACGATGGGGCAGGCAAGCCATCTGTACGAAAGCCTCGAGTTCACTTCTCAGCACAGCGCCGGCGAAACCACGTATCTGCGCTGGCGCGCGACGGCATTCGGCGGCGTCGAGCTCAAAGGCGTGACGGTGCTGGTAAAAAACCCGCGTGGGTCGATCTCCTCCATCGGCATCTACCACAGCCCGTTGTTGGGGGCGCTGAAGTTTTCCGAGGAGATGGGCAGGAGGACCGAGGCGGCCATCGGAAGCGGGTACTTCTACAATCCATAATTCCGGATGCGGCAGGTTCGTATGCCGCTGTCGCGGACATCGCGACGGGTATGGCTGCAAGCCACCTCGGTGGTCGGCGCACGCCTGTCCACGATCCCGGCCCATCGCGGCCATCGGCCGCAGCGCAGGCGTCGCGTCGGCAACGCCGGTGGTCTGGTCCGCTGTTGTCGAGCCAGCCGGTCCGTCCGGCCGCCGGTCCGGTACGAGCATCGCGCCAGCCGACGAGGCGCGATCGGCGTCGCCTGCGCCGATCCGGGTTCTCCCGCCGCGGCGTCGGGCCGCGGTCAACCTGCGGTAACGGCGCTTGCGCCCGCAGTCGGACGCCGCATTGATTGCGCCGCTGCGCGCGACGCTCTCGATGGCTGCGCCGGCTCGTATCGGGGAGGCCACGAGTCCGGATGTCGTCTCGATTCGCCGCTCTCCTCCTCGATGCGCCGATGATCCGCATCCGGCCGCCTGCGGGAAATCGCGCCGGTCCGCAACCCGGCACCGAGCGGCGCGCGCGGGCCCGGCGTCGGCTCAAGCCCGATTGGCGCCGACGGCTATGATCCGGCGAGATCCAGTTCCGTAGCGACGACCGCCGCCATCATCTTGCGCATCTTCTGCGCCGGGGCGCGGCCGAATTTTTCCTCGAAATGATCCTGCGCCCGCTGCCAGGCGGCTCGTCCTTGTTCGACCCGGCGCCGGCCGGCGGCGGTCAGCGCAATCACTCGCGAGCGTTTGTCGGTTGCGCCGACCTTGACCGATACAAGTCCATCGCGGGCTAGCGGTTCCAGGTTATGGCTCATCGTGGTGCGGTCCATGACCACCGCTTGCGCGAGTTCGGCCATGGACACCGGGCCACGGCGCGAGAGAAACAACAAGATGATGTACTGCGTGCCGCGCAGGCCGACTTCGGCCATGCAAGCGTCGTAGAAGCGCGTTACATGCCTTGCCGCCTGACGAATCGCCGTGCAGTTGCAGAGAAGGGCGGATGCATCGGAGTAGTCCGACATGAGGGCGGTTCCTTATGCGCTGTCAAGCAAATTCGTCGGGCGACGGCATATAGCCGGTTGCCGGTGCGCCTGGTTGCCGCGGAAAAGCCGACAGGCGGTGCGTTCGATGCCGGTCGTGCGGGGCGCGCGGTCGCGGCAGGCCGCACATGGTAGCGCAACAAAAATCAAGCGGAAGTCGTGTGGCGGGCGCTTGGGGCGGCCTTGTCCGTCCCTTTGCGGTGACTCGGAAAGCGGATCCGGGGCAGTTCGCCGCCTGCGCGATTGGACGGCCAGCGCCGAGGGATTCGGCTCGCTCGCGCGGCGCGGCGCATCGAACGGACGCGGCGGGGCAGCGAGTGGCATCGGATTTGTCGCTGTTCGCAAGCGGCTCGCGCAACGCCCGGCCGAGCGGTGCAGGGCGCGTGTTCACGGGCCGATGCGGCATGTCTTCACCGCTTTGCCGCGGCCTGCGGCTGCGTCGATGCAGCGGTCGGCGGTTTCCACGATCGGGCGCGCGTGGCTTCGCCCGCGGCATTGCAGAGTCGCGCTTTTCCTGCTGTTGGCGCGTTGGCGGCGGAAGGCCTGGGATCATCGAATCCGCCGCTTCGAAGGGTGCCCGCCACCGCGGGGCCGAACAGCGCTGGGCGAGAAGGCGCGCCAGGGCGACCCAATCGTCGGAACGGGCCGCGCGCGCACGGCGGCCGGCGGGGCGGGCGAGTGGGGCGGCGGGAAGCCAGGGGCCGCGCCGCCGGAAGCGTCGCGACGGCGCGAGGGCTATCGGCCGTCGTCGCTCGGAACGCGGCCCGGGAAGCGCGCTTGCGGTTTTCCGGGGCGAACGTGGCCGAGACCGGATTTGTGGTTCCCGGGCCGAGTAGTCCGCCGCCTGCGATCTCTCCGCGACGACCCGTCTGCGCTGTCGCCACGACGCTCCTGGGTGGCGCTCATTCGATGCGGCGGTACCGCGAGGGCGGCCAGGCCATCGGCTAAGTTCTTGTCGTCAATGAACTTTCGGCTCGGCGCCTGGCGACGCTGGGGAACTGGGCAGGAGCCGTTTTCGGCTCGCGGCCCGGCCCCGGCGCCGCGCCGGCCGCAGCCCGGCAACGCGCCAGACTGGGCAAGCCCCTACGTGACCTTGGACAGGGCGGAGGCCCTGGGAGGCTGTGCTAGCGTGGCGGCCTTCCTTTGTCCGGAGCCGTCATGTCCACGATGTCGCAGACCTGCCAGTCGTTGTTGTTCGCAGCGGGTCTGGCCGCCGCGACGGCCGCCGGCGCCGCCCCCGCCAAGGAGTCCGCCGTGACCAGCCCCGCCGCCGCCGATCCCCACGCCTGGCTCGAAGACGTCGACGGCCAGCGCTCGCTCGACTGGGTGCGCGCCCGCAACGCCCAGACCGAGGGCGAACTCGGCGCCAGCCCGCAGTTCAAGCAGCTCGAAGGGCAGATCCGCGCGATCCTCGATTCCGACGCCAAGATCCCCGGCGTGCAGAAGATCGGCGAGCACTACTACAACTTCTGGAAGGACGCCCAGCACCAGCGCGGCCTGTGGCGCCGCACCACCCTGGCCGAGTACCGCAAGGACAAGCCGCAGTGGGAGACGGTGATCGACCTGGACGCGCTCAACCGCGAAGAGGGCGAGCAGTGGGTCTGGCACGGCGCCGAATGCCTGCGTCCGGACTACCGGCGCTGCCTGATCGCGCTGTCGCGCGGCGGCTCCGACGCCGACGTCACCCGCGAGTTCGACCTGGTCGACAAGGCCTGGGTCAAGGACGGCTTCTATCGCCCCGAGGCCAAGGGCAGCCTGAACTGGATCGACCGCGACCACGTCTACGTCGCCACCGATTTCGGCCCCGGCTCGATGACCACCTCGGGCTACGCGCGCACGGTCAAGCTGTGGAAGCGCGGCACGCCGATGGCCTCGGCCACGCCGGTGTACGAAGGCCGCGACAGCGACATGATGATCGGCGCCTACCGCGACCACACGCCGGGCTTCGAGCGCGATTTCGTCCAGCGCACCCTGGCGTTCTACAACGACGAGCTGTACCTGCGCGGCGCCGACGGCAAGCTGAGCAAGATCGACCTGCCCAATTCGGCCAACAAGTACGTGCACCGCGAATGGCTGATCGCCGAGCTGCGCGATCCCTACGAGGCCGGCGGCAAGCGCTACAAGGCCGGCAGCCTGATCGCCGCGCGCTTCGACGACTTCCAGGCCGGCAAGCGCGAGTTCGTCAGCCTGTTCGAGCCGACCGACGCCACCTCGCTGGCCGGCGCGACCTGGACCCGCAACCACCTGGTGCTCAACGTCCTCGACGACGTCAAGTACAAGCTCAGCGTGCTGACCCCGGGCGCGGGCGAATGGAAGCGCAGCGAGTTCGTCGGCGCGCCGGCGTTCGGCACGATCATGGTCGGCGCGGTCGACGCCGACGAAAGCGACGCGGTCTGGCTCAGCGCCAGCGACTACCTGACCCCGAGCACCCTGGCCCTGGCCGAATACGGCAAGCCGCCGGAAACGCTCAAGACCATGCCGAGCTTCTTCGACGCGTCCGGGAACGTGATCGAGCAGCACTTCGCCAAGAGCGAGGACGGCACCCGGGTGCCGTACTTCCTGGTCCGGCCGAAGGACCTGGCCTACGACGGCAAGGCGCCGACCATCCTGTACGGCTACGGCGGCTTCGAGATCTCGCTGACCCCGAACTACTCCGGCAGCATCGGCAAGGGCTGGCTGGAGAAGGGCGGCGTGTACGTCGTCGCCAACATCCGCGGCGGCGGCGAGTACGGCCCGCGCTGGCACCAGGCCGCGCTGAAGGCCAACCGGCACAAGGCCTACGAGGACTTCGCCGCGGTCGGCCGCGACCTGATCGCGCGCAAGATCACCAGCACCCCGCACCTGGGCGTGCAGGGCGGCAGCAACGGCGGCCTGCTCACCGGCAACATGCTGACCCAGTACCCGGACCTGTTCGGCGCGGTGGTGATCCAGGTGCCGCTGCTGGACATGAAGCGCTACAGCCACCTGCTGGCCGGCGCCTCGTGGATGGCCGAGTACGGCGATCCGGACAGCGCCGACTGGTCGTTCATCCGGACCTTCTCGCCCTACCACCTGTTCGACCCCACGCGCAGCTACCCGCCGGTGCTGTTCACCACCTCGACCAAGGACGACCGCGTGCATCCGGGCCATGCCCGCAAGATGGCGGCGAAGATGCTCGAGGCCGGCAAGAACGTGCGCTACTACGAGAACATCGAAGGCGGCCACGGCGGCGCGGCCAACAACGCCCAGGCCGCGCACATGAACGCGCTGGCCTACACCTTCCTGTGGCAACAGCTGTCGCAGAAGTGACCGCAATCGCCGCCGCGGCGCGCGCCGCGGCGGCGCGGCGACCCCCGCCATTGCGTCTCCCGCGCCCGGACCCCATATGAAACCGATCCTGTTCACGCTTGCGGCCACGTTCCTGATGACCACGACCCTTTCCGCCCCCGCCGCCGGTCTGCCGGCCCCGCCCGACGCGGCCAAGAAGCCGTACACGGTCAAGGCGCCGCACGGCGCCCAGCGCGGCGACGAGTACTACTGGCTGCGCGACGACAAGCGCAAGAACCCGGAGATGCTGGCGTACCTCAATGCCGAGAACGCCTACGTCGACGCTTTCATGCAGCCGCTCAAGCCGGTCGAGGACGCGCTGTACGCCGAGATCGTCGGCCGGATCAAGCAGGACGACAGCTCGGTGCCGTACCGCGAGCGCGGCTACTGGTACTACAGCCGCTTCGAGACCGGCCAGGACTACCCGATCCACGCCCGCCGCAAGGGCAGCATGGAAGGCGCCGAGGAGATCCTGCTCGACGTCAACGCCATGGCCAAGGACAAGGGCTATTTCAGCGTCGGCGACTATGCGGTGACCCAGGACAACCAGATCCTGGCCTGGGCCGACGACGCGGTCGGCCGCCGCCAGTACACGGTGCGCTTCAAGAATCTCGCCACCGGCGAGACTTACGCCGACGTCATCGAAGGCGTGTCGCCGAACCTGGTCTGGGCCGACGACAACAAGACCCTGTTCTACGTCGAGAATGACCCCGAGACCCTGCTCACGGTGCGGGTCAAGAAGCACGTGCTCGGCACCCCGGCGTCCAGCGACGTGGTGGTCTACGAGGAAAAGGACGACAGCTTCTACATGGGCATCGACCGCACCCGCGACGACGCCTACATCTGCATCAGCGTGCACAGCACGGTGTCCAGCGAGTTCCGCTGCGCGCCGGCGGCCGACCCGAAGGAGTTCTTCGTCCTGGCCCCGCGCGAGCGCGACGTCGAGTACGACGCCGACCACCTGGCCGGGCGCTGGGTGATCCGCACCAACGCGCCGGACGCCGACGGCAAGCCGGCGCCGAACTTCAAGCTGGTGACCGCCGCCGACGGCGCGCGCTCGCGCAAGGACTGGCAGGACTGGGTCGCGCACCGCGACGACGTGTTCGTCGAGGGCTTCGAACTGTTCGACGGCTTCACCGCGATCGCCGAGCGCTCCAACGCGCTCGAGCGCCTGCGCCTGCTCGGCGCCGACGGCAAGGAAGAGTTCGTCAAGGCCGACGAGCCGGCGTTCTCGATGGGCCTGTCGACCAACTCCGAGCACGACACCGAGTGGTTGCGCTACACCTATACCTCGATGACCACGCCGGCGACCACCTACGAGCTCAACACCCGCACCGGCGAACGCAAGCTGCTCAAGCGCCAGCCGGTGATCGGCTACGACCCCGAGCGGTACGTCACCGAGCGCTTCTGGGCGACCGCGCGCGACGGGGTCAAGATCCCGGTGTCGCTGGTGTACAAGAAGGGCTTCGAGAAGAACGGCAAGGCGGCGATGCTGCAGTACGCCTACGGCAGCTACGGCTCCTCGTCCGACCCGGGCTTCAACAACACCGTGGTCAGCCTGCTCGACCGCGGCATGGTCTACGCCATCGCCCACATCCGCGGCGGCCAGGAACTGGGCCGCAAGTGGTACGACGACGGCAAGCTGTTCCACAAGAAGAACACATTCACCGACTTCATCGACGTCACCGGGCAACTGGTCGAGGCCGGCTACGCCGCTCCGGACCGGGTCGCGGCCTACGGCGGCAGCGCCGGCGGCCTGCTGATGGGCGCGATCGCCAACATGGCGCCGGACCGCTACCGCGCGATCCTGTCGCAGGTGCCGTTCGTCGACGTGGTCACCACCATGCTCGACCCGAGCATCCCGCTGACCACCAACGAATACGACGAGTGGGGCAACCCGGAAAAGAAGGACTACTACGACTACATGCTGTCGTACTCGCCCTACGACAACCTGAAGGCGCAGGCCTACCCGGCGATGTTCGTCGGCACCGGCCTGTGGGACTCGCAGGTGCAGTACTGGGAACCGGCCAAGTACGTGGCGCGCCTGCGCGACCTGGACACGGGCAAGCAGCCGGTGCTGTTCCGCACCAACATGGAAGCCGGCCACGGCGGCAAGTCGGGCCGGTTCCGCCGCTACCGCGAACAGGCCGAGATGTACGCCTTCATGCTCGACCAGCTCGGGGTCAACGCGCCGGCGGCGCGCTGAACCGCGCCGGCGCCCTGCGCGCCCCTCGACGCCCGGCCCCGCGGCCGGGCGTCGGCGTTTGCGGGCCGGCACGGTGCGTGCGGATCGCGCGAGCGCTGCCGCCGCCCGCCGCAGCGCTTGAAACCGCGCCGCGCCCGCGCCATCTGAACCGCTCCCGCCGCCGTCGCCGACCGCATACTCTCCGCATGCCCCTGCCGCCGCCTCCCGTCGAGCCCGAATCCGCGGCCGGCCCCGCCCGCGAGGCGTCCGGCGCGCCGGCGCCGCGGCGTTGGCGCTGGGCCTGGTGGCTGCTGGCCTATCTGAGCCTGGGCCTGGGCATCGTCGGCATCGTCCTGCCCGGGCTGCCGACCGTGCCCTTCGTGCTGCTGTCGGCGTTCGCCGCCGCGCGCGGCTCGCAGCGGCTGCATGCGCGGCTGCTCGCCGACCCGCGCTTCGGGCCGATGATCCGCGACTGGGAGGCGTACCGCGCGGTCGGCCGCCGGGCCAAGCGGCTGGCGACGACGATGATGGCGCTGTGCGCGGTCGTCATGTTCCTGACCGCGCCGAAGTGGTGGATGGCCGCGACCGGCACGGCAATCATGACCGTCGTCGCGGTCTGGCTGTGGCGGCGTCCGGAGCCGCCCCCGCGCTGAGCCCTCGCGCAACGCCGGCAGCGACCCGGGTCACAGTGCGCCGCGGCCGCAGCTGAACCTGCCCAGCCGGCTCGCCGCGCGGAGGACCGGACGGGTTCGTTTCCGTCGTTTCTGCGGGCTACACTTCGGCCCATGAATGCACGCCTCGTTACGCCGCTCCTCCTTTCCGCGCTGACCCTGTCCCTGGCCGCCTGCGGCAACAAGGGCCCGCTGGTCCTGCCGACCCAGCCCGCGCCGCAGGAAGCGCCGCCGACCAAGCCCGGCGAAGTGCCGGTGACCATTTCCAACGTCAACGACCCGCCGGTCGCGTCCGATCCCAAGGCGCGCGGCTCGGTGCCGTCGCTGCCGCCGATCGACCAGGCCTTGCCGCCGCCCAACAGCGACGCCGACAAGACCGAGGCCGACCAGGACCAAGCCAAGCCGGCCGAGCCGGTGCCCAGCGACGGACAAGGCGATGGCTAAGCCGACCGCGAGCGGGCCGTTGCGCTTCAGCAAGATGCACGGCGCCGGCAACGATTTCGTCGTGCTCGACCTGCGCGGCGGCGAGCCCGCTCCGGACCCGAGCCTGTGCCGCGCCCTGGCCGACCGCCACTTCGGCATCGGCTGCGACCAGATCCTGACCATCGAGGCGCCGCTCAGCGAAGGCGCGGCGGCGTCCTACCGGATCTGGAACGCCGACGGCTCCGGCTCGCAGCAATGCGGCAACGGCGCGCGCTGCATCGCCGCCTGGCTGGTGCGCGACGGCGCCGCCGGCGACGGCGCGTTCGCGGTCGACAGCCCGGCCGGCCGCCACGCCGTGGTGCCGCTCGGCGAAGGCCGGTTCCGCATCGACATGGGCCGCCCGGACTTCGAGCCGTCGCGGATTCCCCTGCGCGGCTACGACGCGCCGCTGGACCAGTACGTGGTCGACATCCACGACACCGTGATCGGCTTCGGCGCGGTGTCGATGGGCAATCCGCATGCGGTGATCGAGGTCGACGACGTCGACGCGGCGCCGGTGGAAAGCATCGGCCCGCTGCTTCAGTCCAGCTCGGCCCTGCCGGAGTCGGCCAACGTCGGCTTCGCCCAGGTGGTCGCGCGCGACCGCATCCGCCTGCGCGTGTACGAGCGCGGCGTCGGCGAGACCCTGGCCTGCGGCAGCGGCGCCTGCGCCGCGGCCGCGGTGCTGATGCGGCGCGGCCGCATCGACCGCGAAGTCGCGGTGGAACTGCCCGGCGGCGAACTGCGCATCGACTGGAGCGGCGAAGATGCGCCGCTGTCGATGGCGGGCCCAGCCGCATTCGTGTTCGAAGGAGAATGGAATCGATGAGCGATAGGTTCGCCGACAAGCCCGCCGACGCGCTCGGCGCGCATGAAGTGGCCAACTGGCTGCGCCGGCACCCGCGTTTCCTCCAGCAGTTTCCCGATCTGGCGATGAGCCTGGTGGTGCCGCGCGAAGAGGGTTCGGCCTCGTCGCTGGCCAGCTATCAGCTGGAAGTGCTGCGCGACAAGAACCGCGAACTGTCGCGGCGCCTGCAGGAATTGTTCGGCAACGCCCAGGAGAACGAACGCCTGGCGGTGCGCACCCACCAACTGACCCTGGCCCTGCTGCGCCAGGACAGCGCCGCCGACACCCTGCGCGCGATGGCCGCGAGCCTGGCCGAGGACTTCAACGGCGACCTGGTGCGGCTGGTGATCTTCAAGCCGGTCCCGGGCTTGAACGACAGCGACTGGCTGCAACTGGTCGACGAGGCCGATCCGCGCCTGCAATCGTTCCGCGACGCCTTGGCCAGCGGCGAACCCTTGTGCGGCCGCCTGCAGCCGGAGAAGCACGCCCTGCTGTACGGCGAGCGCGCCGACGACGTGCAATCCACCGCTTTGCTGCCGCTGCCCGGCACCGGCCTGATCGCGGTCGGCAGCCGCGACGCCAACCGCTTCTTCCCCGGCATGGGCACGCTGTTCCTGCGCATGATGGGCGAGTCGCTGGCGGTGGCGTTGAAGCGGTTCGACTGAATCGAAGCGGCGGCATGGCCTGGGATCATTCGCCCGAAGCGGCGGCGTGGTTGGAAGCCCGCCAGCGCCAGTTGCGAGCGTTTTGGCAGGACACTCCGGTCCTGCCGTCGCAACGCTGCGATCATCTGATCGCCGAGTTCCAACGTGCCGCGGCCGCGGGCGATTCCGACCGTGCCGAGTTGCTGGTCGAGCTGGCGTTGCGGCGCGAAGACCCGCCGGGCTTGGAAGCCCTGCATCGCCTGCTGGCGTTGCCCGGGCACTGCCAGCACCAGCGGATCGTGCGCTGCCTGCAATTGGCGGCCGACCCGGACAGCCTGCCGTTCTTGCGCCGCGCCTTGGATGAAGACCTGCAGGTCATGCAGGACGGCGGTTGCTCCAGCATCGGCGCGATCGCCAAGTGGTTCAGCCACGCCTTCGCCGATATCGGCACGCCCGACGCGATGGCGGCATTGCGGCATTACGCGCTTTCGCATCCGGAGCCGGAAGTACGCGAGGAGATGCGCTACCGGCTCGGCCAGCTGAACCTCCGGCTCGACGGCTGACCTCGCTGCATCGGTCGCGCTCGACATCTACAGCAGGCGGTCGCAAGATGCGGTCGACGACGGCGTTCGCCGTCGTGGAGCGCCCGTAACGTGTCCGTCGCCGCCGTCGAAGCTTTCCTCGCCCATCTGCAGGTCGAGAAGCGCATGTCCGCGCATACCCTGGACGCTTACCGGCGCGATCTGGACGCGCTGAGCCAGTGGAGCGAGCGCCAGCGCGGCGACGAGGACGTGTTGGCGCTGCAGGCCGAGGACCTGCGCGGCTTCATCGCCGCCGAGCATCGGCGCGGGCTGACCGCGAAGAGCCTGCAGCGGCGCCTGTCGGCCTGCCGCAGCTTCTACGGCTGGCAGGTCAAGCAGGGCGCGCTGGCGGCCAGCCCGGCGGCGGCGATCCGCGCGCCCAAGGCGCCGCGCAAGCTGCCGCAGGTGCTGGACCCGGACGAGGCCAAGGCCCTGGTCGAGGTGCCGACCGACGCGCCTTTGGGCCTGCGCGACCGCGCCTTGCTGGAGCTGTTCTATTCCTCGGGCATCCGCCTCAGCGAACTGTGCGCCCTGCGTTGGCGCGACCTCGACCTCGGCGACGGCCTGGTCACCGTGCTCGGCAAGGGCAACAAGCAGCGCAGCGTGCCGTTGGGCTCGTACGCGTCGGCGGCATTGCGCGAATGGCGCGCCTCCAACGGCGCCGGCAACGACGCGCCGGTGTTCCCCGGCCGCGGCGGCGGTCCGATCACGCCGCGCGCGATCCAACTGCGCATCCGCCAACTGGCGCAGCGCCAGGGCCTGTTCAAACGCGTGCACCCGCACTTGCTGCGGCATTCCTTCGCCAGCCACATCCTCGAATCCTCCGGCGACCTGCGCGGCGTGCAGGAGCTGCTCGGCCACGCCGACATCGCCACCACCCAGATCTACACCCATCTGGATTACCAGCATCTGGCCAAGGTCTACGACGCGGCGCATCCGCGGGCCAAGCGCAAGCGCGAGGAGTAAGCGGGCAGGGGGCCGGCGTTCGCACGCTGCCCGCTGCTGCGCGCCGATTTCTCGCACTGACTGTGCAAGCGTGATCGGGTCGTCGCTATCGGCAGCGCGCGATGGGCGCGGCGGGAACTAAAATCCCGCACCTCTCAGGCAAACCAAGGAACGGTGTCATGCAAACGATACTGGCGGCGATGCTGGCGATGGGCGCGGCGGCGAACGCGCCGGCGGCGAAGCAGGCGCCCGCCCGCGAAAGTTACGGCCTGGCCGGCGGCCGGGACCGGGTCGGCTGCGTCATGACCCATCGCAAGATCGCCCGGTTTCCGCTGGCGGTGAGCATCCTCGCCCCGGGGCCGGGGCTGGAAGCGTCCGCGCCGCTGCGCGGGCAGGTGGTGTCGGCTCTGGCCAAGCCCTGCGAGCGGCTGGAAGACGCTACCGTGGCCCCCGACGAGCCGGCGCCTCGGGCCTATGCGGTGCGCCTGGACCGGGCTGAAGAGGGCGTATGGAGCGGCATGATCGCGTTCGACGCGACCGCGCCGGCTTCGCTGCGCGCCTGCGTCAGCAGGGAAGGCGTGCACTTCACTGCCTGGAGCGGCAAGCCGCTGCGCAGCGCGCGCTTGTGGCATGCCTATTACTATCTGGATTACGAAGTCGAAACCGGCGGCGAAACCGATTGCCGCAAGCAGGACTACGCCGAGTGAACGCGGCTCGGGAGCGGCGTCGCCGCTCCCGGCGCGGGGCTTGAACCGGCCGGGGCCAGCCCCACTTCGGGAGAGTTATCCCGGAGCCCGCCATGGACCCCAGCCAGAATCCCAACGTTTTCCACGCCACCACCATCGTCTCGGTCCGCCGCGGCGGCCGCGTCGCCGTCGCCGGCGACGGCCAGGTCACGCTCGGCCACACGGTGATGAAGGGCAACGCCCGCAAGGTGCGCCGCCTCGGCCGCGAAGGCCAGGTGCTCGCCGGTTTCGCCGGCGCCGCCGCCGATGCCTTCACCCTGTTCGAACTGTTCGAGGCCAAGCTCGAGAAGCACGGCCAGTTGACCCGCGCCGCCGTGGAGCTGGCCAAGGATTGGCGCACCGAGCGCCGCCTGGGCAAGCTCGAAGCGCTGCTCGCGGTCGCCGACAAGGAAACCTCGCTGATCATCAGCGGCACCGGCGATGTGATCGAGCCCGAAGACGGCATCATCGCGATCGGCTCCGGCGGCATGTACGCCCTGTCCGCCGCGCGCGCGCTGATCGCCCACACCCAGCTCGACGCCCGCACCATCGCCACCGAAGCCATCGGCATCGCCGGCGACGTGTGCATCTATACGAATCGCAACGTGGTGGTCGAGGAGCTGTAAGCCGGCAATCGGGAATAGGGAACGGGGAATCGTAGAAGCGATTCGTCCCGTTCCGTCCCGCTCGCCCGCTCAGCTCCAACGATTCCCGATTCTCCATTCCCCATTCCCGCCCCCCCATCATGAAACCCGACAACTCACACGCCACCATGACCCCGCGCGAGATCGTGCAGGAACTGGACCGTCACATCGTCGGCCAGCATTCGGCCAAGCGCGCGGTCGCGATCGCGCTGCGCAACCGTTGGCGCCGGATGCAGCTCGCCGACGATCTGCGCAACGAAGTCATGCCCAAGAACATCCTCATGATCGGTCCGACCGGCGTCGGCAAGACCGAGATCGCGCGGCGCCTGGCGACGCTGGCCAACGCGCCCTTCGTCAAGGTCGAGGCGACCCGCTTCACCGAGGTCGGCTACGTCGGCAAGGACGTCGAGCAGATCGTGCGCGACCTGGCCGACACCGCGGTCAAGCTGTATCGCGAGCAGGCCAAGGCGCGTCTGCGCACCCAGGCCGAAGACCGCGCCGAGGACCGCATCCTCGACGCGCTGCTGCCCAAGCGGGTGCCGGGCGGTTTCGGCTTCGGTTCGGAGACCCCGGCCCAGGATACCAGCGCGCCCGACAGCGACACCCGCGCCAAGCTGCGCAAGCAACTGCGCGCCGGCGAACTGGACCAGCGCGAGATCGAGATCGAAACCGCGGTCAACGTCGGCGTCGACATCATGGCCCCCCCGGGCATGGAGGAGATGGGCCAGCAGCTGCGGCAGATGTTCTCCCAGGTCGCCGGCGGCAAGACCCACAAGAAGCATCTGGCGATCAAGGCCGCGCGCCCGCAGCTGATCGAGGAAGAGGCGGCCAAGCTGGTCAACGAGGACGAGATCCGCCAGGCGGCGATCGAGGCCTGCGAACAGCACGGCATCGTCTTCATCGACGAGATCGACAAGGTCGCCAAGCGCAGCGAGGCCGGCACGATCGGCGGCGACGTCAGCCGCGAAGGCGTGCAGCGCGACCTGCTGCCGCTGGTCGAAGGCTCGACCGTCAGCACCAAGTACGGCCCGGTCAAGACCGACCACATCCTGTTCATCGCCTCCGGCGCGTTCCATCTGGCCAAGCCCAGCGACCTGATCCCGGAACTGCAGGGCCGCTTCCCGATCCGGGTCGAGCTCGGCGCGTTGAGCAAGGACGATTTCGTCCGCATCCTGACCGAGCCCAAGGCCGCGTTGACCACTCAGTATGTGGAGCTGCTCAAGACCGAAGGCGTCGAGTTGAAGTTCAGCGCCGACGCCGTCGATCGCCTCGCCGAGATCGCCGCGCAGGTCAACGAGCGCCAGGAAAACATCGGTGCGCGCCGCCTGCACACGGTGCTGGAGCGCCTGCTCGATGCGCTGAGCTATGAAGCGCCGGACCGCGACGGCCAGGCGGTGACGATCGACCGCGCCTACGTCGACCAGCACCTGGGCGAGCTGGTGCAGGATCCGGATCTGAGCCGCTACATCCTCTGAGGCCGGCCACAACCCTCACCCCAACCCCTCTCCCGCAGGCGGGAGAGGGGCTTTGCGTGCGAGGCCTTTCGTTGCGACGCAACGGCTCCCTCTCCCGCTTGCGGCGACCGCGGGAAGTGCAAAGCGGAGAGGGCTGGGGTGACGGCAACGCAGGGCCGCGATAGCCCGCGCCGCGAGCCGCTGGTTCTGGCAGTCCCCGCCGCCGACGCGCTCTGCTACCGTGTCGCCCCATGGACGACCCTGCTTGCGCAAGCGCGCCACGGACCGACGCCGCTCCGACCAGGACCGCGCTCGTCGTCGGCGCCAACGGCTTTCTCGCCGGTTACCTGATCGCCGCCCTGCGCCGCCACGGCTGGCGCGTGCTGCGCGGCGTCCGCGACACCCACCGCCCGCTGCGCGCGGACGAACGCCGCGCCGATCTGGCGCGGATGACCTCGCCGCAGGACTGGCGCGACACCCTGCGCGGGGTCGATGCGGTGATCAACGCCGCCGGCATCCTGCGCGAGACCGGCGCGCAAACCTTCCAGGCCATCCACGTCGACGGCCCGCTGGCGCTGGCACGGGCCTGCGTCGACGGCGGAGTGCCGCGCTTCGTCCAGTTGTCCGCGCTCGGCGAGCCGGCCGACGGCGAATTCATCGCCTCCAAGCACCGCTTCGACGACGCCCTGCTGCAACTGCCGCTGAGCGCGGTGGCGCTGCGCCCGTCGGTGGTCTACGCGGCGTCCGGGTCTTATGGCGGCACCTCGCTGCTGCGCGCGCTGGCCGCGTTCCCGGGACGCCATCTGCTGCCCGGCGACGGGCGCTGGCCGCTGCAGCCGGTCGCGGCCGAAGACCTGGGCGAGATCGCCGCGCGCGCCGCGAGCGGAGCCCAGCGCGGCGTGTACGAGATCGGCGCGCCGCAGCCCTTGAGCCTGCGCGAGTACCAGGCGGCCTGGCGGCGTTGGCTGCGCATCGACGGCGACGCTGCGGTCGCGTTCCCCGAGTCGCTGGTGAGCCTGCAGGTGGCGATCGGCGAACGGCTCGGCCGCGGGCCGGTCGGCGAGACCATGTGGCGCATGCTCCGTCGCGGCAACGTCACCCGGCCCGATGCGCATGCGCGGTTGCGGGCCGATTTCGATCATGCGCCGGCCGCCCTGGACGAGGCGCTGGCGGCGACGCCGAGCCAGGTCCAGGACCGCTGGCAGGCGCAGCTGTATTTTTTGGCGCCGAGCTTGCGCATCGCCATCGTCGCGCTGTGGCTGATCTCGGCCGCCGCGGGCTGGCTGACCCCGGCCGCGACGATCGAGGCGATGGTCGCCGGTTCGCCGCTGGCGCATTGGCAGCCGGTGGCGCTGGCGCGCGTCACCGCCGGCCTGGACGCCGCGCTGGCGCTGGGCCTGCTGCTCGGCTGGCGGCCGCGGCTGATGTTGGGATTGATGGGGCTCAGCGTGCTCGCCTACACCCTGGCGTTCGGCGCGCTGTTGCCGGGGCAGTGGCTGGACCCGCTCGGCGGGCTGGCCAAGAACCTGGTCCTGCTGCCGGCGCTGGCGGTGGCCTGGGTGTTGGCGGAACGGAGATAAGCCGATGGTCTATCTGTGGGTGAAGTGGATCCACATCCTGTCCTCGACCCTGCTGTTCGGCACCGGCCTGGGCATCGCCTTCTTCTTCTGGATCGCGCACCGCCGCGGCGACCCCAAGGTCATCGCCGAAACCGCGCGCACCGTGGTCATCGCCGACGCCTGCTTCACCGCGCCGGCGGTGATGGTGCAGTTCGGCACCGGGTTGTGGCTGATGCACCTGCTGGGCATGCCGCCGACCGTGTTCTGGCTCAAGACCGCGCTGATCCTGTTCTTCGTGGTCGGCGCCTGCTGGTTGCCGGTGCTGTGGCTGCAGGCGCGCGCGCGGCGGTTGGCGGAGCAGGCCGCGGCCGAGCACGCGCCGTTGCCGGCGAGCTACCGCCGCACGATGTTGTGGTGGTTCTGGCTGGGCTGGCCGGCATTCCTGAGCGTGATCGCGATTTTCTGGCTGATGGTGGTCAAGCCAACCGCAGCGATGTAGCACCGCCGCAGTCTCCGCAGTCCGGCTCCCCGAGCGCTAAGGCGCAGAGCACCGCACTCGCCGTGTAACCGATCGTGCCCGCGTAGCTCTCTTGCATCAGCGGTGTAGCTCTGCCGATTCTGCCGAAGCCAACCGCAGCGGTGTAGCTCCGCCGGTCCAGCCGAAGTCAGGAACCTCAAGCGCTGAAGCGCAGAACATCGCACTCGCCGCGCCATGGATCGTACCCGCGCAGCACTCCCGCATCTGAGTCGGCGCCCAGCGCCTCGCGCTCTACCACTCACCCCCGAACCCGCCGCTCCAAGATCACCCCCACCGCCGGAAACTCGTCGCTGCCCGCCAACCGCCCCGGCCGCCGTTCCAGTTCGACGAAGCCTTCCGAGCGGTACAGCGCGATCGCCGGTTCGTTGCCTTCCAGCGCCTGGGTCGAGATCACCGGGCCGGAACAGGCGATGGCGTGGCGCAACAGCGCGCGGCCCACGCCCTGGCGGTAGCTGTCGGGGTCCACGTACAGCCAGTTGAGCGACTTGGGCTGGAAAGCGACGAAGCCGCGCACCACGCCGTCGACCTCGGCCACGTCGAGCCGGCCGTCGAACAGGCCCTCGCTGTGCGCGGTGCGCGCCAGGCTGCGGAAGGCGGCGACGCCGGCGCTGCGCTGCAGTTCGTCCAGGCGCGCGCGGTCGTGGATCTGGCACAGGCGCGGCCAGTCGCTGAGCTGGTAGGCGCGGATCGACAGCGGAACGGGGGCGGCGGGCATTGCGGGCGATTCTGCGCCCGCACCCGGTGCTTGCCCAGTGACGAAGGTAAGCGCGCGGACCGGCCACCCGCGGCCGGGACCCGCGCGCGGCGCCTCACAGGTTGGCCGGCACGCGCCGGATCAGGCACACCGCTTCGCGCCCGCCGCCGGGCCGCGGGCGATAGATGCCGACGTAATCGCGCGACGGCGTGCCTGCGCTCGCCAGCGCCACGTAGGTCGCGTCGCCGAACCGGAACGGCAATGCGGTGGTGTAGCGGGTGCGGAAGAATTCGTCGCCGCCGGCGATGCCGGGCAACGGCGCCGGCACCGACTGGGTCGAGGGCCGATGATCTTTCCAGGCCGGGTTGCGCAGGTCGTCGCACTGCGACAGCGTCGGCTGCGCGGCATCCCATTGGCAGGGCAGCGCGCGGACCGCGTCCGCATCGTCGCGCGCGACGAAGCCGTCGGCGGAGGCGCCGGCCAGCACCAGCAGCGGCGCGTAGTACCAGCCGCCCTGGCCGTCGCTGTCGCCGGAATAGACCCGGTCGATGCGGCCGTCGTTGTCGAAATCGAACTCGTCCACGCGCGCGCCGCCGTAGGCGAATTCGAGCCCGTCGGGCAGGGCCGCGCCGGCCTGCGGGCCGCCGGCGTTGAGCCGCTGGATCGGCCCCGGCGCGGTCCGCCGGCCGTAGGCGTCCAACGCCGACCACGAGGCGGCCAACTCGCGTTCGGCTTCGGCGCAGACCGGGCCGCGGTCGAGCAGCCGTTCCAGGCTGCCGGGCGCCGGGCCCGGCGCGTCGGGCGGGTACTCGGCGGTGTCGATCGGCAGCGAGCCGATCCTGTGGTCGGGGCCGGACCAGGCGGTGCAGGCCTCCGGCTTGCTGCAGTCGTGGACGAGCTCGCCTTCGAGCCGATAGCTCCACGGCGCCGCCGCGGGTTCGCAGCGTTCGCGCACGCTATGCCGGCTGATCAGCTTGCGCCCGTCCACCCACAGCGAAAAACGCGTGGCCGCATCGGCATTGCACGCGCCGAGCACGGGTTCGGATTCCTGCTGCAGGCGCACCCGCAGGGTGCGTCCGTTGGCGAAGCGGCACTCGCCGGTCTGGCCGGCGGCCAGGGCCAGGCTGCGCGGCCGGTCGAGATCGCCGGCGGGGAAACTCTCCACCTGCGGCTGGGCGCAACCGCCGCGCGCCGGCAACTCGGTGCGGACCAGGGTGGCCTTGGCGCCGGCGTCGGACTGCTGGCAGATCAGCGCGAGTTCGGCGGTGGCGCCGCAGGCCGCAGGCTGCACCGCCGCCGCGGGCGCGGCGACGAGCAACAGCAGGGGCCAGGAAGCGGTGGGGTGCATGGAAACTCCTTTTCCGTTGCGGGCGGGGAAACTCAGTCCTCGCCGATGTCCTCGTTCCAGACGTCCGGATTGGCGGCGATGTAGCCGCCGAGCAAGTCGATGCATTCCTGGTCGGCCAGGTCGATCACCTTGACCCCGGACTCGCGCAGCCAGTCGATGCCGCCCTGGAAGTTGACCGATTCGCCGACCACCACCGTGCCGATGTTGAACTGGCGCACCAGGCCGCTGCAGTACCAGCACGGCGCCAGGGTGGTGACCATGATGGTGTCGCGGTAGCGGCGCTGGCGGCCGGCCTTGCGGAACGCATCGGTCTCGCCGTGCACCGAAGGGTCGCCTTCCTGGATGCGGCGGTTGTGGCCGCAGCCGAGCAGGCGGCCGTCGTCGTGGTACAGCGCCGCACCGATCGGGATGCCGCCTTCGGCCAGGCCCTGGCGGGCTTCGGCGACGGCGGTCTTGAGCAAGGCGCGATAGTCGGGGGTGGCGATCATGAGGGACTCCGTGTCGATGGCGGCCAGTTTGGGCTGCCGGAGCGACGCGGTCGAGTGCGCCGCCTGTGCGGCGCGGCTCAGTGTGCCTGCGCGCGGCCCGGACGCAGCAGGTCGACGTGGGGAATGCCGTCCTCGTCGTAGACCTCCGACGCCGGCGCGAAGCCGTAGCGGCCGTAATAGCCCTGCAGATGGGCCTGGGCGCCGATCCGGATATCGGCGCCCGGCCAGCGGCGCTCGATCTCGATCAACGCCGCTTCCAGCATCGGCCCGCCCAGGCCCTGGCCGCGGTGGGTGGCCGCGGTCAGCACCCGGCCGAAGCTGACTTCGGGATAGCTGAGCCCGGCCGGCAGGATCCGCAAATACGCCGCCAGACGGCCGTTTTCGGCGCGGCCGAGCAGGTGCACCGCCTCGGGATGGCGGTCCTTGTCGTCGGGGTCGAGGTAGACGCAGTTCTGCTCGATCACGAACACCTGCGCACGCAGGCGCAGCAGTTCGTACAGCTCGTCCAGGCTGAGGTCGGCATAGCGCTTGGCTTGCCAGGTCACGGAGGCGGTCATGACCGCATCATGCCAAAGCCGCCGCTGGCCGGAGCGGGGCGGGGCTAGTTCTTTCGGGGTAGGGCGGGGTCCGACCGACGGACTGCGCCCGGTGCCGGCCCGCGACGCCGTGTCCCGGGCGGCGGGCCCGAACCGTTGCCATGCCGCGAAGCCCGGGCCCGGCGAGCGTGCGATAATCGCGCCCATGAACGAATCCAAGCCCCAGCCCGAGACCACCCATTTCGGCTTCCGCGACGTGCCGCGCGAGCAGAAGCGCAAGCTGGTCGGCGAAGTGTTCTCCTCGGTCGCCGGCAGCTACGACCTGATGAACGACCTGATGAGCCTCGGCATCCATCGGGTCTGGAAGCGCTATTTCACCGCCACCGCGCAGGTCCGCCGCGGCGACCGCGTGCTCGACCTGGCCGGCGGCACCGGCGACATCGCCGCGCTGCTGCGCGACCGGGTCGGCGAGCCCGGCATGATCGTGCTCGGCGACATCAACCACGACATGCTGCGGGTCGGCCGCGACCGCATGACCGACCGCGGCCGGGTGTCCGGCTTCGAGTACGTGCAGTGCAACGCCGAGTCGCTGCCGTTCCCCGACGCCAGCTTCGACCTGGTCACCATCGCCTTCGGCCTGCGCAACGTCACCGACAAGGACGCGGCGCTGCGCGAGATGCTGCGCGTGCTCAAGGTCGGCGGCCAGGCGCGGGTGCTGGAGTTCTCGGAAGTCACGGCGCAGTGGTTCAAGCCGATCTACGACTTCCATTCCTTCAACGTGCTGCCGCGCCTGGGCAAGCTGTTCGCCAACGACAGCGAGAGCTACCGCTATCTGGCCGAGAGCATCCGCAAGCACCCGCCGCAGAACGAGCTCAAGCAGATGATGGCCGACGCCGGTTTCGCCCGGGTCGACTACAAGAACCTGTCGGGCGGGATCTGCGCGATCCATACCGGCTACAAGGCCTGAGTTCGGTGCACGGCCAGTGCAGCCAGTGCGGACGCGAGCCGGCGCAGGCCGATGCGGTGAGCTGGTGGCTGTTGGCGCCTTGGTGCTTGTTGCTGCCGATACGGTTCGAGGCAGGGCGCTGCAAGGATTGCGGCGCGGGTCTGACTTTTCTTGCGCTAGTCGGATATGCCGTGCTCGGCGGCGCAGGTTTCGTGCTGGCCGTGGCTTGCTCTTGAAGCGTTGCGGCCGCATCGATTGAATCAGAACATCGGGTAAGACGCAGGAGCGGAGGGGGTAAGCGAGCTTAACCCCCTCCGTCCCTTGCGCATTGCCCGCGACGAACGCCCCGGCCTCAGGCCGAGAACCCGCCGTCCACCGACAGTTGGGTGCCGGTGACGAACGCGCCGCCCGGGCCGGCCAGGTAGGCCACCGCGGCGGCGATGTCGTCGGCCTGGCCGTACTCGCCCAGCGGCAAGCCGGCGCGCTGGTGGTCGGCGCCTTCGCCATCGGCCGGGTTCATGTCGGTGTCGATCGGGCCCGGCTGCACGGTGTTGACGGTGATGCCGCGCTTGCCCAGGTCCTGCGCCAGGCCCTTGCTCAGCCCGACCACGGCGGCCTTGCTCAGCGAATACAGGGCCATGCCCGGCGCGCCGACGCGCTCGCCCAGGCAGCTGCCGATGGTGATGATGCGGCCGCCGCGCGGCAGGTGCCTGGACGCGGCCTGTGCGGCCACGAACGGCGCGCGCACGTGGATCGCCATGACCCGCTCGTAGTTCTCCAGCGATTCCTCTTCGAACGGCCCGTAGGCGAACACGCCGGCGTTGTTGACCACGATGTCGAGCCGGCCCAGTTCGGCCACGGTGCGCTCGACCGCCGCGCTCACCGCCGCCGCATCGGCGCTGTCGGCGGCGATGACGACCGCGCGCCGGCCGCCGGCGCGGATCTGCTCGGCCACCTCCTCGGCGCGCTGCGCCGAGCTGACGTAGGTCAGCGCCACGTCGGCGCCGTCGGCGGCCAGGCGGCGGGCGATCGCCGCGCCTATGCCGCGGCTGGCGCCGGTGACCAGGGCTACTTTGCCTGCGAGGGGAAGGCTCATGTTTGAAGTTCCGAATAATGGAAGTAGGACGCCCAGGCTAGCGTCATCGCCGCGGCTTGGGCAGCCGGGATTTTTGGGATGATGCGTACCGCAGAATCGCAAGGCGGTGGTTCGTCGCGTTGTCGCGCCCGGCGTCGCGATCGGACGCCGACCGGTCCGGACCGCCCCGCCCAGGCCGGCCTGCGCACGACGGCAGCGAGCGCCCGGCCCTGCGGCGCCCAGGCAGCCGATCCCGCGCCGGCGAGGCCGCGATCGCGGCCGCGCAACGGCCAACCTGCACAAGCCCCGCCCCGGGGCGAGGCGCTACACTCGGCGCTTCACCCGCAGCCGTGGTCCGTTCATGCGTTCTTCGATCCTCACCGTCTGTCTCGTCGCGGCCCTCAGCGCCGCCGCCGGTTGCTCGCGCGACAGCGCGGCGCCCGCCACCGATCCGTCCCAGAGCGCCGCACCGGAGGCCAAAGTGAGCGACACCGCCGTTGCCGCAGCCGACCGCGACGAGCATTCCTACGCCCAGCCCGACCTGGTCCGCATCGACGACCTCGCCCTGCTGCTGGCGGTGGATTTCGGCGCCAAGACCCTGACCGGCAGCGCCACCTACACGCTCGACTGGACCGATCCGAAGGCCACCCAACTGGTGCTCGACACCCGCGAGCTGAAGATCGAGAAAGTGGTCGGCGAGCGCGCCGACGGCCAATGGGGCGATCTGAGCTTCAGCCTGGCTCCCGCCGACAAGACCCTGGGCAGCAAGCTCACCATCGAAGCGCCGCAGCGCAACAAGCGCATCCGGGTCAGCTACGCGACCTCGCCCGGCGCCTCCGGCCTGCAGTGGCTGGAGCCGTCGATGACCGAGGGCAAGAAGACGCCCTTCATGTTCAGCCAGTCGCAGCAGATCCACGCCCGCTCGTGGGTGCCGCTTCAGGACACGCCGAGCGTGCGCTTCACCTACACCGCCCAGGTCACCGCGCCCAAGGACGCGATGGTGCTGATGAGCGCCGACAACGATCCCAAGGCGGCGCGCGACGGCGACTACAGCTTCAAGATGCCGCAGAAGATCCCGTCCTACCTGCTCGCGATCGCGGCCGGCGACCTGGTGTTCCAGCCGATCTCCGCGCGCGCCGGCGTGTGGGCCGAGCCGGCGATGGTCGGCAAGGCCGCGACCGAGTTCGCCGACACCGAAAAGATGATGGAGACCACCGAGAAGCTGTACGGTCCCTATCGCTGGGAGCGTTACGACATCCTGGTCCTGCCGCCCTCGTTCCCGTACGGCGGCATGGAGAATCCGCGTCTGACCTTCGCCACCCCGACCGTGATCGTCGGCGACAAGTCGCTGGTCTCGCTGGTCGCGCACGAGCTGGCGCACAGCTGGTCGGGCAACCTGGTCACCTTCTCCAGCAGCAAGGACGGCTGGCTCAACGAAGGCTTCACCAGCTACGTCGAGAACCGCATCGTCGAGGCGCTGTACGGCAAGGAGCGTTCCGACATGGAGAACGTGATCGGCCGCAACGAGCTGGCCGCCGAGTTCAAGACCATCGATCCCAAGCTGCAGGCGCTGGCGCTCAAGCCCGGCACCCTGAAGGATCCGGACGAGGCCAGCAGCGCGACCGTCTACACCAAGGGCGCCTGGTTCCTGCAGTTCCTCGAACAGCGCTACGGCCGCGAAGTGTTCGACCCGTTCCTGCGCGGCTACTTCGACCACTTCGCCTTCCAGAGCATCCCGACCACCAAGTTCGTCGAATATGCCAAGGCCAACCTGCTGGCCAAGCATCCGGGCAAGGTCAGCGAGGCCGAGCTGGAAGAGTGGATCTACGGCCCGGGCATCCCGAAGTCGGCGCCGGCTACGGTGTCGCCGCGTTTCGATGCGGTCGACGCCGCGCGCAAGGCCTGGGTCGAGGGCGGCGCGCTGCCCGAGGCGGCGCTGACCGCGAAGTGGAGCACCCAGGAATGGGTGCACTTCATCGAGGGTATGCCGGAAAAACTCAGCGTCGATCAGCTCAAGGCGCTGGACGCGGCCTACAAGTTCACCGGCACGCCGAACGGCGAAATCGCCCAGCGCTGGTATCCGCTGGCGGTGCGCAGCGGCTATCACGAGGCCGACCCGGCGATCGCGGCGTTCCTGCAGAAGATCGGCCGGCGCAAGCTGATCATGCCGACCTACGGCGAACTGGTGAAAACCCCGCAAGGACTGAAGCTGGCCGAAGAGACCTTCGCCAAGGCCAAGCCGGGCTATCACCCGATCACCACCGGTTCGGTCGAGGCGACCATCGCCAAGGCCAAGAACCCGGCCGCGGCGCAGTAAGCCGCGCCGCCGCGCACGCCCATGCGCCTGCGTCGCACGCTCAAGACGGCCGCCCTGGTGGCGGCCGTCTTGCTGGGCGCTCTGGCGTTCTGGCTGTGGCGCGATCCCTACCAGGTGGTGCTGGCCGACTACGCGCGCCAGCGCGCGGTCGCCGGCCTGACCCGCAACGCCGCCCAGGTCGGCGACCACCGTTGGGTCTACGCCTATAGCGACGAGGCGCCGCCGGGCGCGCCGACCGTGGTCATGGTCCACGGCTTCACCGGCAGCAAGGAAAACTGGTATCCGCTGGCGCAGCGCCTGCGCGGCCGCTATCGGCTGTTCGTGCCGGACCTGCCGGGCTGGGGCGAAAGCGAGCGCCGGGCCGGCGCCGACTACGGTTTCCTGGCCCAGAGCGAACGCGTCGCGCGTTTCATCGAGCAGGTCGCGCGCAAGCCCGGCAGCGACATCGTGCTGCTCGGCCATTCGATGGGCGGCGGCATCGTCGCGCTGACCGCGGCGCGGCATCCGCGGGACGTGGCCCGGGTCGGCCTGTTCGACGCCGCCGGCGTGCGCTTCCAGGACAACGCCTTCGGCCTGGCGGTGCTGCGCGGGCGCAATCCGTTCGCGGTCTCCGATGCCGCCTCGCTGCAGCGCTACCTCGACATCGTGTTCTACGACGATGCCGCCAAGCCCCGCATTCCCTGGCCGGCGAGCCGGATCTACATCGAGCGGCGCAAGCGCGACGCCGGGTTCGAGCAGGCGGTGCTGGACAAGATCGGCCGCAGCCAGGAGCGCTTCCTGCCCGGCGACGAAGCCGCGCGCATCCGCCAGCCGGCCCTGCTGCTATGGTGCCGGCAGGATGCGGTGATCGACCCCAGCGCGCTGGACCTGTACGCGGCGCGGTTGCCGCAGGCGCGGCGGATGCTGCTCGACGGCTGCGGCCACATGTCGATCGTCGAGCGTCCCGCCGCCGCCGCCGATGCCGTCAACCAACTGATAGCCAAGGGCCAAGCACGATGACACTGCGCCATGCCACGCTCCTGCTCGCCGCCGCGATGTTGCTCGCAGGGTGCGAAAAACCCGATCCGAAGATCGCCGAGGCGGCCAAGGCCGCGCAGCGCGAGCAGGCGGCCGCGACCGAAGCCAAGAACTTCGACGCCGCCTACGGCCAGCAGAATTGGGAAATGGCCTCGGCCTACGGCGAGATCGTCACCTCGCGCTACGCCGGCACGCCCACCGCCGACCGCATCGCCGCGCAGTACGAGGAAGCGAAAACCAAGGCCAAGCAAGAGCGCGAACGGCGCCGGGTCGAATCGCTGTGGTCGTACATGAGCACGCCGGTGAAGACCGCCAAGGGCAAGGCCGGCACCCAGCTGTCGGCGTCGATCTACGCCCGGGCGAACGTGGAGACCGACGGCAGCGTGCCGCGGCCGGTGCAGCTGATCTTCCGCGATCACCCCGACTGGGGCCGCAGCGCCTACCTGGTGCTGCAGACCGGCGACTTCAACTGCTACGGCGGCTGCAAGCTCAAGATCGTCGCCGACGGCAAGCCCAAGACCCTGCCCGGCAGCCGGCCCAAGACCGATGAGGCGATCGCCATGTTCATCGAAGACGAACGCGGCCTGTGGCGCATCGCCGGCGGCGCGCAGGAGCTGAGCATCGAGTTCCCGGTCAAGGCCGGCGGCACCCGCACGGCGAACTTCGAGGTCGGCGGGTTGAAGCCGGAGAAGATGCCGGGGTGGAAGTGAGCGGCGTCGCCGCCGTCGGTTGTGTTTCGACGCTATTGCCAAGGATGAGCGAATGGTTGCGTATCGCAAGCTTGCGGGCGTGCTGGTCGTTGCGCTATCGGCGACGCTGGCCGGGGCCACTGCGTTCGATGGAAAACAGCTCGCGCCTGTCGTCGAGAGCGCGGACTTCGAAGTCGAGCTGAGCCGGCCCGACCCGGGCAGCCCGCGGGCCATGGCATTGGCGGCGTTGGACACGGCACAGGATGTGACGTTGTACTCGCTGCAGCCTTGGGAGCCGCCAACGCCGCCGGACGCTTGGCGCAGGCTGCCCTACAAGGAGCAGTCCCGGCGTGCATCCGAGCTGTGGCGGCGAAGCGAGCGCGAATGGTGCAGCAGTGAGCGTTGTTATTACGACAATCGCGTGTTGGGGAAAACCCGCATCGAAGCGTCGGACTTGTCCGATGTGCATCGAGCCCTGCAGGAGTCGCTGGGGCAAGTGCCCGATTACGCGGCAGCCTGCGTCCCCGAATTCCGTCACGCCGTGGCTTTTGTCAGTGCCGGCAAGCGCTACGACGTGTTGTTATGCTACGGCTGCGGTCAAGTCGCGGTGTACGTCGATGGCGATTCGGATGATCGAAGGCAATCCACTGCGAAGGGTCGATACGATCGAGGGCAAACCCACGCGATGGGCGAGGAGGCCGCTCTGGACGGGATCCTCGCCCGGGCCGGAATCGCGTTGGCGGCGAAACCAGATTGATGCCTGACCGGCCTTCGCAAACTGCCGATAGCGGGGATGGCGCACGCGCGAACTCGGGCGGCGATGTCGCATGCCGGTCGCACGCCGTCCCATGAGTCGCGCCCGCAAATGGCTGGCGGGGACGGCCGTCGCCGGCTTGTTGGTCGGTGCGGCGCTGGTTTCGGCACGCTATTGGTTCTTGCACTGGCAACCCGATCGCGCGCTGCATCCCTTGCGCGGTCTCGATGTCTCGCATCATCAGGGCGCGGTGGATTGGCGCAGCGTCGCCCGCGACGACGTCGCGTTCGTGTACCTCAAGGCCAGCGAAGGCGGCGATCATCGCGACCGTCGCTACGCCGACAACGAACGCGGCGCGCGGTCGGCCGGGATCGCGGTCGGCGCCTACCACTTCTTCACCTTCTGCCGCAGCGGCGCCGAGCAGGCGGCGAACTTCCTCGCCGCCGCGCCGGCGCGCGCCGACGCGCTGCCGCCGGCGGTGGATCTGGAGTTCGGCGGCAATTGCGGCCGGCGGCCCGGCGCCGCGGCGATGCGCGCCGAGCTGGACGCGTTCCTGGCCCCGGTCGAGGCGGCGTACGCCAAGCCGGCCTTGCTGTACGTGACGCCGGAGTTCTTCGAGGCCTATCGCGCCGCATTGCCGGCGCGGCCGTTGTGGCGGCGCTCGATCCTGCGCGCACCGGATGCGTCGGCGGCGTGGACGCTGTGGCAGTACCACAACAGGGCGCGGGTCGCGGGCATCGACGGGCCGGTGGATCTGAACGTGTACGTCGGCGATGCGGCGGCGTTCGCGGCCTGGCGCGCGGGCGTGGCGGTGGCGCGCTGAGCGAACTGTGACCTCGGCGCGGCGGAGGCGGGCAGGGCGGCCGATATGATCGAGGCCATGGATGCCGTTTTCGATTCGACGACGAGGCTGCGCATGCGTCGCGCCGCCGCAGGGCGCGCATGAGCCGCGGCGGCGTGCCGGTGCGGGTGGGGCTGCTGGCCGCGCATCGCTGGGCGTTGCCGGCCTTGCAGCGCTCGTTCGAGAGCGAGTGGCCGGACTACTACGGCGGCGACGGCCCGGGCGATGCGGCGGCGGACCTGGCGTCGTTCTGTCGCGACGACGCGCTGCCGCTGGGGCTGGTCGCCTTGCTCGACGGCGAGGCGGTCGGCGTGGCCGCGCTCAAGGCCGCTTCGATCGACGCCTACCCGCAGTTCTCGCCCTGGGCCGCCGCGGCGTGCGTCGCGCCGGCCTGGCGCGGCCGCGGCATCGGCGCGCAGCTGATCGTCGCCCTGGAGGCGCAGGCGATGCGGCTGGGCCATCGCGCGATCTACACCGGCACCGCGACCGCCGGCAGCCTGATGCGGCGGCTGGGCTGGGAGTATCTGGACACCACCCCGCAGCACGACGTGCAGGTGGCGGTGTTCCGCAAGCGCCTGTAGCGCAGGCGACGATTCGAGGGGGTAGGAGCGACGCGAGTCGCGGCCGTGGTGCCGCAGGTTGCGTCGTTGTCGTTGGGGCGCGGTCGCGACTTGCGTCGCTCCTACCCCAGGGTGGGGCTGTCGCTTCGGAGGCGGTGTCGTTGCTTTAAGGGCTGCGCGTTCCCTGTCGCGGCTTACGCCGCTCCTACAAGGGCTGCGACGAGCTCTGGGGTTGTCGTTGGGGCGCGGTCGCGACTTGCGTCGCTCCTACCCACGGCGGGGGGCGTTGGTTCGGTTGGGGGACGTCGTGGTTGGGGTTCTGTGCGGTCTCGGCGCGGCTTACGCCGCTCCTACAGCGGAGCGGGCGGCGCGAACGAATCGCAGGCGAAAAAAATCCCGGCCGGGGCCGGGATTTTTCGATGGCGATACGGCACGGGCACCGGGACGCAGACTCAGTCCGCGAGCGACCGCCTCAAACCGATCCTCAAGCGCGAATCCCCGATCCCGGCTTAAAGCGCATACCCGAACTGCTGCTTGAACTGCTCGGCGAATTCGTCGTAGTCGAAGCGCTGGTTCTGGGTGCCCGGGTGCTCGACCTTCAGCGCGCCCATCAGGTTGCCCATGCGGCCGACGGTCAGCCAGTCGTAGCCCTTCTCGATGCCGAAGATCAGGCCGGCGCGGAAGGCGTCGCCGCAACCGGTCGGGTCGGTCACCCGGCGCTCGTGCGCCGGCGGGATGTCGTAGGTCTTCTCGCGGGTGTGGATCTGCGAGCCGTGCGGGCCGCGGGTGGTGATGTAGGCCTTGACCCGCTGGACGATGTCGCTCTCGCTCCAGCCGGTGCGTTCCTGCAGCAGGTTGGACTCGTAGTCGTTGACGGTGACGTAGTCGGCCTGCTCGATGAAGGCGCGCAGCTCTTCGCCGTTGAACAGCGGCATCGCCTGGCCCGGATCGAAGATGAAGGGGATGCCGGCCTCGGCGAACTCGACCGCGTTCTGCAGCATGCCTTCGCGGCCGTCGGGGCTGACGATGCCGAAGCTCACGCCCTGCACGTCGCGCACGTGGTTCTCGTAGGAACGCATCATCGCGCCCGGATGGAAGGCGGTGATCTGGTTGTTGTCGTGGTCGGTGGTGATGAAGGCCTGCGGCGTGAACAGCTCCGGGATCTCCTTGACGTGGTCGAGGCGGATCTGCTGTTCGTCGAACCACTCGCGGTACGGGCCGAAGTCCTGGCCGACGGTGGCCATCGGGATCGGATCGCCGCCGAGCAGCTTGAGGTTGTAGGCGATGTTGCCGGCGCAGCCGCCGAACTCGCGGCGCATGCGCGGGACCAGGAACGAGACGTTCAGGATATGGACCTTGTCCGGCAGGATGTGGTTCTTGAACTGGTCCGGAAACACCATGATGGTGTCGTAGGCCAGCGAGCCGCAGATCAGCGCAGACATGTTCACCCCGAAGATTTTGGAAGTCGCGACGCAAAAGCGGGCGGTCGCAGGACCGCCCGGCGGCGTAGGGTAGCGGCTGAGGCGGCGCGCGGCCAGTTTTTGCGTACGGCGGGGGATGGGCGAGGGGCCGCGGGCGGGTTTTCCGGACCCGCCGGGCCGGCCCGCCGACGGCGCGCGACCCGTCCCTGGACCGGCCCGCGACCGGCCCGGCGGGGGCCGCCGACCCAGGGTTATCCCCAGGGGGCGGGCGCCGCTCCTGAACAGCCGGGCAGCCGTGAAACCGTTGATTTTCCTTGCTCGCAGGGGGGGCGATTGCTAGGCTAACGGCCCCGCTTCGCCCTTACTTTTGACGGCCCAATCCCCCGATGTTCAAGAAGTTTCGCGGCATGTTTTCCAATGACCTGTCCATCGACCTGGGCACGGCCAACACCCTCATTTACGTCCGCGGCCAGGGGATCGTGCTGAATGAGCCGTCCGTGGTCGCCGTGCGCCAGGACCGGATGATCGGCGGCAACCGTACGGTGGCGGCGGTCGGCGGCGAGGCCAAGCAGATGCTCGGCCGTACCCCGGGCCACATCACCACGATCCGGCCGATGAAGGACGGCGTCATCGCCGACTTCACCTACACCGAGGAAATGCTCAAGCATTTCATCCGCAAGGTGCACAAGTCGCGCTTCCTGCGCCCCAGCCCGCGGGTGCTGGTCTGCGTGCCCTGCGGCTCGACCCAGGTCGAGCGCCGCGCGATCAAGGAATCGGCCGAAGAGGCCGGCGCGCGCGAGGTCTACCTGATCGAGGAGCCGATGGCCGCGGCGATCGGCGCCGGCATGCCAGTGACCGAGGCGCGCGGCTCGATGGTGGTCGACGTCGGCGGCGGCACCACCGAGGTGGCGGTGATCGCGCTCAACGGCATCGTCTACTCGGCCTCGGTGCGGATCGGCGGCGACCGCTTCGACGAATCGATCATCAACTACGTGCGCCGCACCTACGGCACCCTGATCGGCGAAGCCACCGCCGAGCGGATCAAGCTCGAAATCGGCTGCGCCTACCCGCAGGAGCGCGCCGCCACCATCGAGATCTCCGGCCGCAACCTCGCCGAGGGCGTGCCGAAGATGGTCACCATCAATTCGAACGAAGTGCTCGAGGCCCTGCGCGAGCCGCTGGCCGGCATCGTCTCGGCGATCAAGCTGGCGCTGGAGCAGACCCCGCCGGAGCTGTGCGCCGACGTCGCCGAGCGCGGCATCGTCCTGACCGGCGGCGGCGCCCTGCTGCGCGACCTGGATCGGCTGATCAGCGAGGAAACCGGCCTGCACGTGCAGGTCGCCGACGACCCGCTGACCTGCGTCGCCCGCGGCGGCGGCCGCGCGCTGGAGCTGGTCGACATGCACGGCAACGAGTTTTTCGCGCCGGAATGAGGGCGCGACTCGGGACTCGGCACTCGGGACTCGCAAGAGCCTGCGGATCGAGGCTCGGCCCGCTTCGTCAGCTCGACCGCTTCGTCCAGGCATGATCGGTGCGCGGCGCAAGTTCGCCGCGCTTTCGCTTTCCCGAGTCCCCAGTCCCGAGTTCCGAGTCCCGGCACCCCATGCCCCCCTACGCCGGTCCCCCCACCGCAGCCCGTAGCGGCGAAGTCGCCGACACGTTGCGCCTGCTGGCGTACCTGGCGTTGGCCGTGGTGCTGATCGTGCTCGACCATCGCGGCGGCTGGCTCAGCCAGGCGCGCAAGCAGGTCGCCACCGCGGTGGCGCCGCTGTGGGCGGTGGCCGGCATGCCCGGGCGCCTGATCGAACGGGTCAGCGACGACGCCGGTACCCTGAGCCGGCTGACCGAAGAGAACCGCCGCCTGCGCAACGAGGCCCTGGTCAACCAGGCGCGGATGGCGCGGCTGCAGTCGGTCGCCGCCGACAACCAGCGCCTGCGCGGGCTGCTGGAAGCGGCCGAGCGCGGCAACCTGGACGTGGTGCTGGCGCCGATCCTGGACATCGACCTGGACCCGAGCAAGCAAAGGCTGGTGCTCGACGCCGGCAGCCGCGACCGGATCCGGGTCGGCCAGAGCGTGATCGACGCCGGCGGCCTGCTCGGCCAGATCACCGGCGTCACCGCCATGCACGCCAGCGTGCTGCTGATCACCGATCCCTCGCACGCGGTGCCGGTGGCGGTGGCGCGCAACGGCGTGCGCCTGGTGGTGTACGGCGAAGGCCGCAGCGACCACCTGACCCTGCGCAGCGTGCCGCTGTCCAGCGACGTGCGCGAGGGCGACGTGCTGGTCACCTCCGGACTGGGCGGGCGCTTCCCGCCGGGCTTCCCGGTCGGCACCATCACCGCGCTCAAGCCGGACGACAGCCGCGCCTTCCTGGTCGGCGAAGTGCAGCCGGCGGCGCAGCTGGATCGCGGCCGCGAAGTGCTGGTGCTGCTGTCGCTGCCGCCCGCGCCGGCGCCCAGCGAACCCTTCGACACCCAGCCGGCGATGGCCGAGGGCGCGCCCGCGGCGCCCGCCGCGAACCAGGCCGCCGCCGCGAACGCCGCGGCCCGGCCCGACGCTGTCGTGGCGCCTGCAGGCAACGCCGCCACGCCGCCGCGCAACCCACCCTCCGCCGAGCGCCGCGCCGCGCCGTCGCGCCGCCCCGCTTCGCCCGCGACCACCCCGGCCGCGCCCGCCGCCGCCGAGCCGATCACTTCGGAGAGCACGCAGTGACCCGCGCCCGCCACCATTGGGTGCTGCCGACCAGCCTGGTCGTCGCGCTCGCGCTGAGCCTGTTGCCGCTGCCGCAACTGCTGCAGCCGCTGCGGCCGTTCTGGCTCGGCCTGGTGCTGGCCTACTGGGTGATCGAAGACCCCGAGCGGGTCGGGCTGGGCTTCTCGTTCCTGGTCGGCCTGGCCGGCGACCTGGTTTCCGACGGCCTGCTCGGCGAGCAGGCGCTGCGGCTGGTCATCATGGCCTTCATCCTGCAGCGCTTCCGCGCCCGCCTGCGCTTCTTCCCCTTGTCGCAGCAGGCGCTGGCGATCGGCGGGCTGATGCTCAACGACCGCATCGTCGTGTTCGCCATCCACACCGTGCTGCGCGAGCCGACCCTGCCGGCGGCGTTCTGGCTGGCGCCGGTGGCCGGCATGCTGCTGTGGCCGCCGATCTTCCTGCTGCTGGACGCGCTGCGCCTGGGCAGCTGGCGGAGGCGCTGAGATGCGGCCGCGCCGACGGGTGCTGAAAAACAACGCGGCCGAGGCCGACCAGTTCCGCGCCCGCGCCGCGATCGCCTTCGGCTTCGTCCTGCTGGGGGTGATCGGGCTGGGCTTCTGGTACTTCCGCCTGCAGGTCTGGCAGCACGCCGACTACGCGATGCGCTCGGAGGCCAACCGGGTCAAGCTGCGTCCGGTGGTGCCCGGGCGCGGGCTGATCTACGACCGCCAGGGCCGGATCCTGGCCGACAACGTGCCCGCGTTCCGGCTCGAGGTCACCCCGATGGAGGCCGGCGACAGCGACAAGTGGCTGCCGCAGCTGGCCTCGGTGGTGAACCTGTCGCCGGAGGACATCAAGCGCTACCAGAACGAGCGCAAGGCCACCCGCGGCTTCAAGCCGATCGTGCTGAAGATGCGGGTCAGCGACGAGGAAGTCGCCGCGTTCGCGGTCGACCGCTGGCGCTTTCCCGGCGTCGAGCTGGTGTCCTATCTCAACCGCCGTTATCCCTACGGCGACCTGTTCGCGCACGTGATCGGCTACGTCGGCCGGGTCGACACCAAGGACCAGGAGTCGATGGGCGCCAACGCCGGGGTGCTGACCCACACCGGCAAGACCGGCCTGGAGCGCTATTACGAATCGCAGCTGCGCGGCCAGATCGGCTACGAGCAGATCGAGACCAACGTCGACGGCCGGCCGATCCGCCAGGTCGGCCACGTCCCGGCCAAGCCCGGCGCCGATCTGCGCCTGAGCATCGACATGGACCTGCAGCGCGCGATGGTGGCCGCGTTCGGCGAAATGGACGGCTCGGCGGTCGCGGTCGACCCGCGCACCGGCGAAGTGCTGGGCATGGTCAGCCTGCCCAGCTACGACACCAACCTGTTCGTCAACGGCATTTCCAGCGCCGACTACAAGCGCCTCAACGAAGACCCTTCGCGGCCGCAGTTCAACCGCAACGTACTCGGCGGCGGCCCGCCGGGCTCGACCATGAAGCCGTTCGTGGCCCTGGCCGGCCTCGACAGCGGCCTGCGCCGGGCCGAGGACCGCACCCTGTCGACCGGCGAGTTCCACATCCCCGGGCAGAAGCGCGGCTACCGCGACTCGCACGGCGGCGGCCACGGCTGGGTCGACCTGCGCGAGTCGATCGCCCAGTCGGTCAACACCTACTACTACAAGCTGGCGCTGGAGATGGGCATCGCCCGCTTCGACCAGTACATGCTGCGCTACGGCTTCGGCCAGCAGACCGGCATCGACCTGGCCGGTGAGAACGTCGGCATCCTGCCGTCGCCGGAGTGGAAGGCCAAGCGCAACAAGAAGGAAGGCTGGTACCCGGGCGAAACCGTCATCGCCGGCATCGGCCAGGGCTATTGGGTGGTGACCGCGCTGCAGCTGGCGCGCGGCACCGCGGCGATCGCCAACGGCGGCCACCTGCAGCAACTGCACCTGGTGCGCGAGATCCGCACCGGCTACGAGCAGCCGTGGGTGCCGAACGTGGTCAAGCCGCCGAGCCTGATCACCGACAACCCGCAGCACCTGCGCGCGGTGCGCGAGGGCATGGAATCGACCATCCACGGCGGCCGCGGCACCGCGCGGATCATGGCCCGCGGCGCGCCCTACCGCATGGCCGGCAAGACCGGCACCGCGCAGAAGGTCAGCCGCAAGGGCAACGTCAGCATGAACCCGCATTCGCTGCCCTACCACCTGCGCCACCAGGCGCTGTTCGTCGGCTACGCGCCGGCCGAGAACCCGACCATCGCGGTCGCGGTGGTGGTCGAGCACGGCGGTTACGGCGGCAGCACCGCGGCGCCGATCGCGCGCAAGATCTTCGACGCCTGGCTGCTCGGCAAGATGCCGGAGACCGAGCCGTCCAAGGACGCGCCGGCGGTGCCCAGCTTCGCCGACGTCTCGGTCAAGGCCGCCACCGTGGCCGCGGCCGAACCGGCGGTGATGCCGGTGCCGGTCAACGGCGCCTGGGCGGCGGCGGTCGCGCAGGCCAATGCGCGGGTGGCCGCGCAACCCGGTCGCGCGCCGCAGGCGCTGGCGCGGCCGGCGTTGCCGGGCCTGCTGGCGCCGCAGCCGGGCGCGGCGGGCGAGGGCGGCGACGCCGCAGCCGAGTCCGCAACCGTGCCTGCACCGGCCGCCGAAGCGCCGGCCGAGCCCGCCGCCGACAGCGGCGCCGCGCCGGCGACGGAGCCGCAGCGATGAGAGTGATCCTGCGCTACCTGTGGGACCTGATCCAGCGCTTCGCCCGCACCCTCGACCTGCCGCTGCTGGGCGCCTTGCTGGCGCTGATGGCGATCGGCCTGGCGGTGCTGTACAGCGCCGGCGAACACTCCACCCGCATGGTCTTCGCCCAGGGCTCGCGCTTCGCGGTCGGGCTGGCGGCGATGTGGGGCCTGTCGCGGCTGCCGCCGTCGCAGCTGCGCAACTGGACGCCGATGGCGTACGCGTTCTCGATGGTGCCCTTGCTGCTGGTGCTGCTGATCGGCACCGGCAAGCACGGCCGCCACTGGATCGACCTGAAGGTGTTCTATTTCCAGCCGGCCGAGCTGCTCAAGCTCAGCCTGCCGATGATGGTGGCCTGGTTCCTCAACCGCCAATCGCTGCCGCCCAAGCTGGGCACGGTGCTGATCGCGGGCGTGCTGATCGGCGCGCCGACCGGGCTGATCCTGCTCCAGCCCGACTTCGGCACCGCTATGCTGGTCGGCATCAGCGGCGCGTTCGCCCTGTACCTGGCCGGCCTGCCGTGGTGGTGGTTCGGCGCCGGCTTCAGCGCGGTCGCCGCGATCGCCCCGGTGGCCTGGTTCTGGCTGCTGCGGCCGTACCAGAAAGACCGCATCCTGACCTTCCTCAACCCCGAAACCGACCCGCTCGGCACCGGCTGGAACATCATCCAGTCCAAGATCGCGATCGGCGCCGGCGGCATGACCGGCAAGGGCTGGCTGCAGGGCTCGCAGTCGCACCTGAACTACCTGCCCGAACACACCACCGACTTCATCTTCGCCGTGCTCAGCGAAGAGTTCGGCTGGGTCGGCGTGGCCACCGTGCTGGCCCTGTACCTGTTCGTGGTCGGCCGCTGCCTGTGGATCGCCGCCGAGGCCCGCGACGGCTACTCGCGCCTGATCGCCGGCGCCCTGGGCCTGGCCTTCTTCGTTTATGTGATCGTCAACGGCGGCATGATCTCCGGCCTGCTGCCGGTGGTCGGCGTGCCGATGCCCCTGCTCAGCTACGGCGGCACCTCGGCGGTGTCGTTGCTGGCCGGCCTGGGCGTGGTGATGGCGGTCAAGGCGCACCGCCCCGTGCATAGCGGCCGCTGAGGCGGCCGCTCGCGTCGCTCCCGGATCCCCAGGGGCAGGGACGGCGCGAGCCGCGACCGCGGACCATGCGCGCCATGCGTGGGCCGCACGTAGGCGCGGCACCAGCCGCTCGTACGTCATCGACCTCGGGTGCCTGCTTTCTCGTTCTGCGTTAAGAGTGACGTGAGAGCATTAGGCATCTCTCGATGCACTCCGTCCCTTATTTGCGCTTGCCATGGATCGAGACCCCGCCGCCCTGGACCGCCCCCGCCACAGCCTCATCCGCCAAGGCGACCTCTTCTGGATCGAAGCCGACCCCTCGCGCGGTTCGGTGCCCGGGGTGCCGCATCCGCACGTGGTCGTGCAGGACGATTTGTTCAACGCTTCGCGGATTTCGACCGTGGTGGTGTGCGCGCTGAGTTCGAACCTGGGCCGGGCCAGCGAGCCGGGCAACGTGTTGCTGGCGCCGGGCGAGGGCGGCTTGCCGCGGCAGAGCGTGGTGGTGGTGTCGCAGGTGTCGTCGCTGTACAAGGCGCGGCTGGGCGAGCGCATCGGCGCGCTGTCGCCGCAGCGGGTGGCGCAGATCCTGGCCGGGCTGGGCTTCGTGCAGGCGGCGTTCCAGCGCGCCGGTAGGGACGCAGCGGGCTGAGCGCGTGCGCTTAATCCCTCCGTCCCTGTCGCATTCTCCTGTCGCATTCCCATGACGCCTCTCTGGCTCCCCTCCACCGGCACCCTGCGCTACAGCCCGCAACTGGGCCGCGGCGGCCATCGGCGCCGCGACGGCGGCAGTACCGTGTGGTGGCTGATCGTGGACTGCGATCCCGAGCTCGGCCGTTATCTGCGCCATCAATACCTGCTCGGCCATCGGCGCACGCGCGGGCTGCAGGCGCCGCTGTGGGGGCCGCATATCTCGGTGATCCGCGGCGAGACGCCGCCGCGGCCGGCGGCGTGGAAGCGCCTGGACGGGGCGACGGTCGGTTTCGACTACGACCCGCAGGTGCACGAGGCGCAGGGCTATGTCTGGTGCCCGGTGCGCTGCCCGGCCTTGCTCGATCTGCGCGAGGAACTGGGCCTGCCGCGCGAGCCGCAGCCGGCGCTGCACCTGACCATCGGCAATGCCAACGGTTAGCCGGCACCGCCCGCTCTGGCGCCGATTCGCAATCGCGGGCCAAGGCGGCGGCCGGCGCAGGCGCTATCGTGCGTTCTGGCCAGGGATGCGCGCCGCCGTGGCGCGCGCCCGCCGATGGATCGTCCGCGATGTCCCAGCCTCCGCTGTTCGTGCGTCTGTTCGAACGTTGCGGCCACCCCCTGCTGATCGCCGCCGGTCTGGCGCTGTGGTGGGCGCTGGGCGGCGGCGAAGGCGCCATGCTGGCGACCGCGGCCGCCTTGTTGCTGGCGATGGAAGGGCTGGAACGCTGGCTGCCGGCGATGCCGCAGTGGCGGCTCAGCGGCGTGGCCAAGCTCAAGCTGGTCGGGGTGTATCTGTTCGGCGTCGCGGTCGCCGCGGTGCTGATCGGCTTGTACGAGGCCTGGCTGCCGCGGTGGCTGGCCGGCGCGCGCGGGCCGGTGGCCGCGGCGCTGTGGCCGCAGACCTGGCCATGGCCGCTGCAGGCGCTGCTGCTGTTCTTCGTCGGCGACCTGATCTATTACTGGATCCACCGTGCGATCCACCGTTGGGCCTGGCTGTGGCGGCTGACCGGGCACGGTTTCCACCACGGCTTCCACAACCTGCACGCGCTCAACGTCGGCAGCAACCATCCCTTCGAGGCGGTGTTCCTGGCCCTGCCGCTGACCCTGGTCGCGGCGTTGACCGGGATCTCGGCGCAGATCGTCGCCGCGGCGGCGATGCTGTCGCTGCTCAACACCACCCTGGCCCACGCCAACCTGCGCCTGCACACGCCGCTGTGGAACCTGTTCTTCACCGCCGGCCACCATCACCGCCGCCACCACTCGCAGGTGTTCGAGCACAGCAACAGCAACTACGCCTGCAACGCCATCGTCTGGGATCGCCTGTTCGGCACCTACGGCCGCGGCGCGGTCGAACAGACCGGGATCGGCCCGGAACAGCCGTCGATCTGGCGCATGTACCTGCTGCCTTTGCGCGAGCCGGCCAGCGCCGACACGGTGGCGACGCGGGCCAAGGCGCCGCACTGACGCGCAGGGACGCAGGGGTTAAGCTCGCTTGACCCCCTCCGTCCCTGTCGCGTCCCTTCACTTCATGAGCCGCAGCTACCGCGTATTCCAGGTCGACGCCTTCACCCGCCAGCGCTACGCCGGCAACCCGGCCGGGGTGGTGCTCGACGCCGACGGCCTGAGCCAGGCGCAGATGCTGGCGATCGCGCGCGAGCTCAACAATTCCGAAACCGCCTTCGTGCTGGCGCCGCGCGACGACAGCCACGAGGTCTGGATCCGCTACTTCACCCCGACCGTCGAGGTGCCGGTATGCGGCCACGCCACCGTCGCCGCGCATTACGTGCGCGCGCAGGTCCTGGGCGCGCGCGGCCGGCTGCGCCAGCTGACCGGCGCCGGGGTGATGCAGATCGACATCGAGCCGGTAGAAGACGGCGAGGTGCGGGT
This sequence comes from Lysobacter sp. Soil_C_15, assembly GCF_057657315.1. Classification (NCBI taxonomy): domain Bacteria; kingdom Pseudomonadati; phylum Pseudomonadota; class Gammaproteobacteria; order Lysobacterales; family Lysobacteraceae; genus Lysobacter; species Lysobacter sp. Soil_C_15. The sequence goes on along the minus strand of NZ_JBDGIR010000001.1, from coordinate 155,175 downwards.
GTGGATGCGGCAGAACCCGCCCGCGTTCGAACACGAACTGGATCCGGCGCAGCGCGAGGCGTTGGCGCTCGCGCTCGGCATCGAGCCTGCGGAGTTCGGCGAGGGCCCGATCCAGGTCGTGTCCACCGGCCACTCCAAGGTGATGGTGCCGCTGCGTTCGCGCTTGCGCATGGATGCGCTGGTGCCGGACGGGCCCCGGCTGGCGGCGATCAGCCGCGCGATCGGCTGCAACGGTTTCCACGTGTTCGCGCTCGACGCGCCCGAGCCCGGCGTGCTCGCCCACGGGCGCATGTTCGCGCCGGCGATCGGCATCGCCGAGGATCCGGTCACCGGCAACGCCAACGGCCCGCTCGGCGCCTACCTGGTGCGCTACGGCCTGATCGAGCGCGCGCTGTACCGCGACGGCCTGGCGGCGACGATGGGGCAGGGCGAGGCGATGGGGCGGCCGGGGCGGGTGCGGGTCGAAGTCGCGGTCGAGAACGGGGCGCCGGTGTCGGTGCGGATCGGCGGCGATGCGGTGATCGTGTTCGAGACCGCGATGACGGTCTGAGCGGGCGCGCTCAGGCGATCGGCGCCGCGCCCAGTTCGGCCAGCAGCGCGCGCAGGTTCGGCGAGGCGGCCAGGGCCGGGCGGGTCGAGGCCTGCACGCGGCGGCTCAGCGCCGCGCCGGCCGGCGAGCGCACCGCCACGCCCTCGACGCACGATTGTTCCAGCGCCATTTGCGGCACGAAACCGACCCCCAGCCCGGCCGCGACCATGCGCAGCATCAGCTCGTAGTCGTCGACGGTGTGGCCGATCCGCGGCGCGAAGCCGGCCGCGGCGCAGGCGCGCTCGGCGAGCAGACCGTCGTCGCTCTGGCGCGAGCCGACGATCCACTCGGCCTCGGCCAGGTCCTGCAACGCGACCGCGCCGCGACGGCGCCGCCACGACGGCGGCAGCGCCAGCCGCACCGGTTCTTCGAACACCGTGCGCAGGTCCAAGCCGGGCACGGGCGGCCGCGGCACCAGGCTGTAGGCGAAGCCGAAGGCCAGGTCGCAGCGACCGTCGCGCACCGCGTCCAGGGCATCGGGCGGTTCGAGTTCGCGCAGCGCCACGCGCAGCGCCGGATGACGTTGGCGCAGGCGCACGATCGCCGGCAGCAGATGCTGCTTGGCGTAGCTGGCGAAACAGGCGACCCGCAGCTCGCCCTGCGGCGATCGCGCGGCGCCGCGCAGGTCCAGCGCCGCGGCCTCGACCGCTTGCAGGATGGCGTCGGCATGCGCGGCCAGGCGTTCGCCGTCGCCGGTCAGGCGCACCCGCCGGCCGACCTGTTCGAACAAGGTCGTGCGCGCCTCGCGCTGCAGCGTCGCCAATTGCTGCGACACCGCCGAGGAAGTCAGCCGATGCGCCTGCGCCACCGCGGTCATGGTGCGCAGGCGGGCTAGGTCGCGCAGCAGGCGCAGCCGGGTCAGATCGAACATGAAGAAAATCTAACGCTATCGATCAGTTTTGCGAAGTGGACCTACGCAAAGGCCGGGGCTAAGGTCGCCGCCGGTGCTTTCACCGCCTTGCGAGACTCATGCCATGACCGCGCTATCGCTGCTGGGCGTTCCCAACGACGACAACTCCTCGTACCTGAAAGGCAGCGCGTTGGCGCCGCCGCTGATCCGGCGCGAACTGCACTGCGACGCCTACAGCATACGCAGCGAAAGCGGGATCGATTTCGGCGCGCCCGGGCGGCTGCTGGACCACGGCGATCTGCGCTTCGACGACGGCGTCGACCCGTGGCGGACGATCGAGCGCGGCGTCGAACGTGCGCTGGCCGCGGGCGGCCCCCTGCTGTGCCTGGGCGGCGACCACGCCATCACCCATCCGATCCTGCGCGCGGTGCGCCGCCGTCATTCGCGCCTGACCATCGTCCACGTCGACGCGCACGCCGACCTGTACCACGCCTACCAGGGCAATCCGCGTTCGCACGCCTCGCCGTTCGCGCGGATCATGGAGGAAGGCTTGGCCGACCGCTTGATCCAGATCGGCTTGCGCACCATCAACGACGAGCATCGCGCGCAGTTCGCGCGCTTCGGCGTCGAGGTGATCGAAGCGGGAGCATGGCGCGAGGGCCTGCGCCTGCAACTGGATACGCCGGTCTACGTGTCGATCGATCTGGACGGCCTGGACCCGGCCTATGCGCCGGGCGTGTCGCACCGCGAGCCCGGCGGCGCCTCGCCGCGGCAGGTGATCGATCTGCTGCAAGGTATCGCCCAGCCGATCGTCGCCGGCGACATCGTCGAGTACAACCCGCGCTGCGACCTCTCCAACCTCACCGCGGTGGTGGCGGCGAAGCTGGTCAAGGAGCTCGGCGGGCGGATGATCGAGACCGCGCCGCGCAAGGGCCCAGGAGGGTAAGCGCGAGCGCTTAACCCGCTGCGTCCCCCTTCAGCCCAGAGCGGGCGCCCGGTCTGCCTTGCCGCTCAGCCTGTTCATGTTCGCCGGGGCGCGAGCGGGCCGCCCGGGCCGTCGCTCCTGGTGTTCCGCTTCGACAACCTCACATGAATAAAATCCGTTAAGTCCCGAAGGGCCAAGGTTTTTTCGGTCGCGGTCGCGTGCTAACCTCGCCCCGATGACCCGACGTCCCTACGCCCGTTGCGCCGTGTTCGGCGCCCTCACCTTGGCGTTGGCCGCCTGCGCTACGCAGGCGCCGACGGCGCCGATCGCTTCCACCCCCGTCCAGCAACAGGCCCCGGCTCCGGCTGCGGCGCCGACCCCGGTGGTCGGCACGCCCGCCTTGCCCGACCCGGTGGTGCCGATGCCGATCGAGCAGGCGCGCGCGTTGTTCGTGCGCGATACCGCGGCCAAGTACGCGATCGACCCGGCCTACATCGAATCGGTGCTGGCCAAGGCGCAGATCCGCGACAGCATCGTCGCGGCGATGTCGCGGCCGGCCGAGGCCAAGCCGTGGCGCGATTACCGGCCGATCTTCATCACCCAGGCCCGGATCGACGGCGGCAAGGCCTTCCTCGCCGAGCATCGCGCGCAACTGGCGCGGGTCGAGGCCGCGACCGGCGTGCCGGGCGAAGTGATCGTGGCGATCGTCGGCGTGGAAACCAGCTTCGGCAAGAACACCGGCAAGTACAACGTGGTCGACGCGCTGTACACCCTGGCCTTCGCCTATCCGCGCAGCGGCGACCCGGCCAAGGCCGATCGCGAGAACCGCCGCGAGGCTTTCTTCCGCGGCGAGCTCGCGCAGCTGTTCGCGCTCGGCAAGGAAGAGAAGATCGACATCAGCGCCTTGACCGGCAGCTACGCCGGGGCGATGGGCTGGGGCCAGTTCATGCCCTCGAGCTATCGCGAATTCGCGGTCGACGGCGACGGCGACGGCAAGCGCGACCTGTTCACCGATCTCGACGACGTGTTCGCCTCGGTCGCCAATTACTTCGTCAAGAAGGGCGGCTGGGTGCGCGGCGGCCCGGTGGTGGCGCGCGCCAACCGCGACGCGACCGCGCAGGACTTCGTGCCGGACAACCTGGACCCGGTGTACTCGCTCAGCGACCTGGCCGCGCGCGGCTATCGTCCGCTGACCCCGGTGGCGCCGAGCGAGACCGCGACGCTGCTGAACCTGGACGGCGTCAACGGTCCCGAGTACTGGCTCGGTTTCCGCAACTTCTACGCGATCACCCGCTACAACATCTCCAAGCATTACGGCATGGCGGTGTACCAGTTGGCGGAAGCGATCGCCGGACGGGAGAATCCCTTGGCCACCGATAGCGCTAACCCCGCAGCTCCCGCGCCGGCCCGCCCGGCGGCCGTCGCCAACCCGGCCCAGGCGCCGCAGGCATGAGCGGCGACGGCATGAAGCGGCCGCCGATCGCGACGATCGGGCGGCTGGCCGCCGCTGTGTTGCCGCTGGCGCTGGCCGCCTGCGCCAGCGCTCCGAAGAAATCCAACTCCGAAGCCCTGGCCCTGCCGGAGCGCGACCGCGTCCACGCCAGCGGCCTGCCGGCGCATGCGCCGGCGCGCGGCAAGAAGTCGCCGTACGCGCCGGCCCAGGAAGACCTGAGCAAGCGCGGCAACTACAAGGCCGGCGGCCTGTACGCGCCCGGGGTCAAGGACACCACGCCGGACTACATTCCCGACGTCGACGCGATCCCCGAGCCGGAGGTCGTCGCCGAGGCGCGCTCGCAGTTCGGCAACCGTTCGCCGTACAAGGTGTTGGGCAAGAGCTACAAGGTGCTGGACTCGCACGAGGACTACGTCGAGACCGGCACCGCGTCCTACTACGGACAGAAATTCCACGGCCGCCGCACCTCCAACCTGGAGGTGTACGACATGTACGCCTTCACCGCTGCGCACAAGTCGCTGCCTTTGCCGAGCTTCGCCCGGGTCACCAACCTGGACAACGGCAAGGCGGTGACGGTGCGGGTCAACGACCGCGGCCCGTTCCACGACGGGCGGGTGATCGATCTCAGCTACGCCGCCGCGGTCAAGCTCGGCATCACCCAGCGCGGCACCGGCCGGGTCGAGGTGCGCGCCCTGCATCCGGGCGAAGCGCCGCCGCCGGTCTACGCCCGCGCCGGCAACAACCCGCCGCCGGGCAGCGAGAAGCCGGCCGCGCCGAGCGCGATCGACCGCCTGGTCTCGGCGATGCCGATCGCCAGCGCCAACGCCGGCGAACTGCCGCCGGGCGTGCGCGTGGCCACCGGCAAGCCGGCGCCGGTCGCGGTGGCGGCCGCCCCGGCCAAGGCCACGGTCGCGACTGGCAAGCCGGCCGCCGTGGCTGCGACCGCCGCGACCGCGAGCGCGGCCAAGCCGGCCGGCGGCGCCCGCGACTACCGCTTCGACATGATGCAGAACGGCAAGTCGATGACGGCCGACGAATTCGACGCCTGGATGAAGTCGCGCCAGGTCCGCGTCGCCACCGGCAAGGGCGTGCAGCTCGAGCCGCCCAAGCCGCTGACCCGGGCCGAAAAGCGCGCCCTGGCCAAGCAGCAGAAGGAACAGGCGCGGGCCCTGGCCGCGGCCGAAAAGGCCGCCAAGAAGGCCGGCAAGGCCGCTCCGGCGACCGTCGCGACGGCCGCCGCCGCTGCGGCGGCGCTGCCGGCGCCGGCCGCCGCGCCACCGCCGCCGAGCCCGGCCAAGGCCGCCGCGGTGGTCGCCGCGGCCACCCCGCGCGACGGCGACGTGACCCTGCAGGTGGCCAGTTTCTCCGCCCGCAGCAATGCCGACCGCGCCCTGTCGATGCTGCGCGGCGCCGGCATCGACGAGGCCCGGCTGCTCGACGGCAACGCCGCCAACGGCCAGAAGGTCTGGCGTCTGCGGGTCGGCCCGCTGCAGGCCGCGGCCGCGCCGGAACTTGCCGCGCGTATCGTCGGTCTGGGTTTCGGCCAGCCCCAGCGCGTGCGCGATTGAGCGCGCGTAGCGGGCGTCAACGGCCTTTTGGGCTGCAAGCTCGGTCGATCTGAGGCAGGATGCACGGTTTCGCGGACCGGGTAGGAGCGCCCGGTCCGGCCCGATCCGCAGCGCGCGCCAGGACGGCGGCGCCGGACCTTTCCCGTCCCCGGCCGCTGCGCCAGCGGCCCCCGGAGTAGTTCAACGATGAAATTCCGCTTCACCCCGCGCGCGGCCGTCCTCGCGCTGTCCTCGGCCTTCCTGGTCACCACCGCCGCCGGCCTGGCCGCGGCGCAGGCGCCCGCCGCGGCGACCGCCGCCCCCGCCGCCGCGCAGCCGCCGGCCAGCGACGCGCTGCCGGTGCCGCCGCCGCCGGCGATCCAGGGCACCGCCTGGGTGCTGATGGACGCCGCCAGCGGCAACGTCCTGGCCAGCCACAACCCCGACCTGCGGGTCGAGCCGGCCAGCATCACCAAGGTCATGACCAGCTACGTGATCGCCGCCGAGATGGCCGGCGGCAAGGTCAAGGACACCGACCAGGTGATGATGACCGAGAACGCCTGGCGCAAGGGCGGCGCGGGCACCGACGGCAGCTACTCGGGCTTCGAAGTCAACAAGAGCGCGCCGCTGGTCGAGATGGAAAAGGGCATGGTGGTGCAGTCGGGCAACGACGCCGCGATCGCCCTGGCCGAGCACGTCGCCGGCAGCGAGGACGCGTTCGCCGCGCTGATGAACCAGTACGCCGCGCGGATCGGCCTGAAGAACTCGCACTTCGTCAATCCGCACGGCCTGTCGGACCCGAACCACTTCTCGACCGCGCGCGACCTGGCCCTGCTCGGCCGGGCGATGGTGCGCGATTTCCCGGTCGCGTATTCCTACAACAAGATCAAGGAACTGACGGTCGGGCCGATCACCCAGCCCAACCGCAACCTGCTGCTGTGGCGCGACAGCTCGGTCGACGGCATCAAGACCGGCCACCACTCCAAGGCCGGCTATTGCCTGATGGCCTCGGCCAAGCGCGGCGACCAGCGCCTGATCTCGGTGGTGATGGGCTCGACCTCGGAGGCGCAGCGCGCCACCGACAGCCAGGCGCTGCTGAACTGGGGCTTCCGTTTCTACGAAACCCACAAGCTCTACGACGCCGGCAAGGCGATCGCCAAGCAGAAGGTGTGGAAGGGCGCGTCCGAGGAAATCCAGCTCGGCGTCGCCGAGCCGCTGCTGGTGACCGTGCCGCGCGGCAAGTACCCGCTGCTGAAGCCGAGCATGGACGTGCCCAAGACCCTGGTCGCGCCGATCAAGAAGGGCCAGGCCATCGGTTCGGTCAAGGTCATGCTCGACGGCAAGGTGGTCGCCCAGCGTCCGCTGGTGGCGCTGGCCGCGGTCGAGGAAGGCGGCTTCTTCAAGCGGCTGTGGGACGAGTTCTGGATGTGGTGGGAGTCTTGAGGCTGTTGCGCTGAGGTAGAGCAAGAGCAAGAGCAAGAGCAAATCCCCCCTAGCCCCCCTTTTTCAAAGGGGGGAACGGCAACAGCAAGGGACACCGCGACGAGCCGGCATTGCCGGCTCGTTGTCGTTTGGAACGAGAAAGGGACGGAGGGGGTTAAGCACGGGCTTAACCCCCTCCGTCCCTGCGCGCGCGCCTCCGTCCCTGCGCGCGCGGCTCAGTCGATGCCGTTCATGCTCATCGCCACGTCGGTGGCGCGGGCGTATTCGACGTAGTCGACGTAGAGCAGGTTGATCACCCGGTCGTGTTCGTTCTCGCGCGGCGTCTTGGCCATCCACGCGCCGAGCCGGCGGTTGGCCTCCTGCGACACCAGCCACACGCCCGTGTACGGGGTCAGCGTCCACGACAGCAGGAACTGGTCGCAGGGCAGCTCCGGGTCGCCGATGCAGCGGCCGTCGTACTCGGCGAATTTCTGCAGCTGGTCGGCGCTCATCTTGTCGAAGCCGGTGGTGTTGGAATAGCGGTCGAACACGCGCAAGTCGCCTTGCGCGACCGTGGCCGATTCGGAATCGCGGTAGACCCAGATCCCGGCGGCCGGGATCCGCACCGGGTATTCCTCGTCGCAGACCGCCAGCACCACGCCGCTGTGGTGGACGAAGTCGCGCAGCGAAACCTCGGCCAGGCGCCGGCCGCGCGGCAGGCCGCGGTACAGCCAGGGGCCGAGCCTGCTCTGCAGCAGTTCGACCAGGCGTTCGTACACCGGGCTGTCGAAGCCGGCGTAGTGGGAGAACTTGAGGATCACCAGCTCGCGGTGGCCCTCGGCCATGAAGCGGGCGACGTCGTCGACGATCTGGCTCAGCGCGGGACCGGTGATCGGGCCGTGGGCGACGTACAGTCGTCCGTCGCTCCACTTCGGCCGCAGGTCGAAGTAGCGGATGCCGTTGCCGAGCTGCTGGTACAGGTCCAGGTCCTGGGTCTTGCCCAGCGTCATCAGGGCGCCGTGCTGGTACATGCCGGCGTCGTGCGAGGCGCCGGTGGTCAGCTGCGGCAGGGTCAGCGCGCCGATCTGCGGCAGGTGGTCCTGCATCCAGCGCGCGCGGTCGACGATGCGCGAGCTCGACGCCCACACGGTGTAGAAGTTCTCCGACTCGTGCACCTGCACCGCCTTGTTGCCGCGGCAGGCCACCGCCGGGCGCAGGCCGTCGTCGAACTGCACCGGCTCGCCGGCGAACTCGACCCCGCCCTCGACGATGCGGCCGAACATCTGCATCAGCGCGGCGCTGGTGCCGGACTCGTGCAGCGCGATCACGTCGCCGTCGTGGTTGATCGCCACGCTCGGCCGCGCGCCGGCGGCGTAGCGTTGCGGCGGCCCCCAGACGATCTGCGGGTCGAGGCCGTGGTCGTCGTCGAGCGCTTCGATCTGGCCGACCCGCAGATACAGCTCGCCGCCGTCGGCCGACTCGTGCGCGATCACGATCTGCCCGGCCGGGTTGATCGCGACGCTGGGGCGGGCGCCGTCGTCGAAGTGCAGGTTGCCGCTCCATTCGATCTCGTCGCGGTCGAGCCTGAAGCGGCCGATGTTGCACCACAAAGTCGGGTTCCAGGACGACTCGTGCACCTCGATCACCCACTCGCGGTTCATCGCCACGGCGGGCTTGGTGCCGCTGGCGTAGCGGCGGGCTTCGCCGAAGGCGACGCCGTCTTCTTCGGTCCACAGGCCGATCCGGCTGTACAGGCCGTCGCGGTCCTCGCCGCGGTGGACCTCGACCAGGCGGTTGCCGTGCAGGGCGATCGCCGGCCGCTGGCCGCGGCCGTAGTCGGCGCCGTCGCCCCAGACGATCGCCATCTGGTCGAGCCGGCCGATGCGATAGCCCAGGTTGGCGCCCTGGTCCTGGTGCACGGCGATCAGGCGGCCGTCGTCGCCGAGGGCGATGCGCGGATAGGCGGCATCGTCGGCGTATTTCAGGCCGAGGCCGAAGAACACGTTTCTCATGAGGGAATCCCGCGTAGTGGCGACGAGCGCGCGCACCGTTCGCGCGGGCGCGCGCGCCGCCGCGCAGCGCGCGGCGGTACCGGTTCAAGCGTCCCGGCGCGGCGGCTGTGAACGTCGCGGCGGGATCGCCTGCGGCGCGGTCAGCGCTTGGACGCGGGCAGGGCGGCGATGATGCGCGGACGGAACCGCACCGCCAGGTCGTGGAAGCCGGCTTCGGTGGGATGCATCTCGTCGAACCAGTCGCCGTCGTCGGCGAGCACGCCGCGCAAGTCGACGTAGTCGAAAGTGGCGGCGAAGCGCGGGTCGGCCTTGAGCGCGCGCAGCACATGCAGCTCGAAGCCGTCGATCAGCAGGCGGGCGAAGCGCCTGCGCTCGGCCGCGGTGCGCGCCGGGTCGGCCTGTGCGATCGCGCCCAGGTGCGGGCCGATCCACGGCCCGACGCTCTTCTTCAACGCCGCGGCCACGCCGATATTGCCCAGGGTCAGCGGGCCGGCGCGGCCGATCAGGCGCGGGTAGTCGTAGGTGTGGGCCAGCACCGGCACGCGCGGCCGCGCCGCGATCGCCGCCTGCAGGAACAGCGCATAGGCCTCGCGCACGCGCTGGTACTGGCCGCTGCCGAGCACGCGTTGGAACGCCGCGTCCGCGTCCAGGCCGCTCTGTCCGGCGAAGGTGCGGGCCAGGAACGGGCCGACGAAATCGTTGCCGCCGGCGCTGAGCAGGATCAGGTCGAATTCGAAGCGCGCATACCAGCCCATCAACTCGTCGATGTGTTCGCGCACGAACATCGAGCGCTTGGGCGCCTCGGGGTTGCGCGCGGCATGGTCGCCGCTGCGCTCGACCCGGAAGAACAGCCCGCCCTGGCCGAACAGCGGCACACCGCGTTCCTCCTCGTCCGGCGCCGGCGAGACGATCCAGTCGAGCAGGTTCATCGCCAGCGGGGTCGAGAACCAGGAGTCGCCCTCGCAGAACACCACCGGCGTGCGTTGCAGCAGGCCGGTGCGTTTGAGCGAGGCGTACAGGCTGCGGAACTGGCCGCGCAGCGACAGGGCGGTGGATTGGGCGACGGGCATGGCGCTGAATCCCGACGGCGCGGGGGCGCCGTTCTGTGGTCGGTGGTCCACAGTGATAGCAGATGGGGATTGCAGGCGTTGAGAACCGCGCGGCGGATAGTGAGAAAGCGGTTGCAGGCCGCAGCCGCTTCGGCCATGAACGGCGGCGATCGGGCCCGGTGGGTCTCCGGGCCGTCATCCCCGCGCAGGCGGGGATCCCGAGACTTCAGAGCCGTGCTTCGGCGAAGTCCTGGATGTTCGGTTGCGCAGAAGCGAAGCGGAGCCTGCCTGGGCGGGAATGAGGTGGGTGGGGTTTGCAGCGGCTCCCCCGCCATCAGCCCCGCCAACGCCGCTTTTCGATCCGGCGCACGTTCGGTTCGTCGGCGAGCCGGTCCAGGTATTCGGTCAGCCGCAGCAGTTCGTCGTCGTGCTCGTCCTCGCCGAGGTACTCGCGCACGCGCACCAGGTTGCCGTAGTTGTCGGCGTGCTTGAACGGACTGTCGTCGACCGCCAACACCCGTTCCAGCCGGTAGCCGTGGCGCTTGAGCTTGCTCAGGCGCTTGCGGCCTTCGTACTCGCCGGTGTCCCAGTTGCGGCGCAGGGTCAGGCGCGGCGAAGCCCAGGCGAAGCGCAGCGCACCGGGCGGAAACAGGGCCGCGACCACCGCCGCGGCGTAGACCTCGCCGGACGAGGTCCATACGCCGACGTCGTAGCGCGCCAGCACGTGGTCGAGAAAGCGCTGCAGATGCGGCCGGCGGTAGACGTGATAGTGCAGGGCGAGGAAATCCGCCGGCCGGTCGAGTTCCACCTCGCTGGCATGGATCAGGGTCTCGTCGAGATCGAGCACCAGCAGCAGGCGGTCGCAAGCGGGGGGCATGATTGGAGTTTTGCACGACTTGCGGCGCCAACGGGGGGCGTGGGAGATAGCGCGGCAGGTGGCCGCAGCCGTTGCCTGTCGCCTCCTGGTCGGCTGACATGCCCCGCTCCATGCCGATCCTGGCGGCATCCGGCGCGGTGCGCCCGCCGTTCCAAGCCCGGCACGCCGCCGTCCCACCGCTGCGCTTGGGTTGCCCCGGCGGCGGACCCATAATGGCCGCCATGGACCCTCATTCCGACAATCCCGACCACGGCTTCCAGTTTCCCGGCGTTTTCGAGCTCAGCACGATGGGCTCGGCCGACGCCGGGCTGGAGCGCGAGCTGCCGCAGTTGTTGCTGCAGGCCGGGCTCGACGTGCTGACCGAAACCATCCAATGGAAGCATTCCTCGACCGGCAAATACGTGTCGGTACGGATCAGCTTCCGCGCCCTGGACCGCGCCCAGTACGACTTGGCCCATCAGGTGCTGCGCGAGCATCCGGAAGTGAAGTGGACGCTCTGATCGACACCGTCGCCGAGGTCCTGGGCGCCGGCGCCGCGGCGCCGCCGCCGGCGCAGTTGCGCGACCTCGGCCGCCAGCCCTACGAACCGGTGTGGCGGGCGATGCAGGCCTTCACCGACGCCCGCGACGGCGACAGCGCCGACGAGCTGTGGCTGGTCGAGCACGACCCGGTGTTCACCCTCGGCCAGGCCGGCAAGGACGAGCACGTGCTGATGCCGGGCGAGATCCCGGTGATCCACGTCGACCGCGGCGGCCAGGTGACCTACCACGGCCCCGGCCAGATCGTGCTGTACCCGCTGCTGGACCTGCGCCGGCTCAAGGTCGGCGTGCGCGAGTACGTCGACCGGATCGAGCAGGCGGTGATCGACACCCTGGCCGAATGGAACATCGAGGGCGCGCGCCGCGACGGCGCCCCCGGCGTGTACGTGGCCGGGGCCAAGGTCATGGCCCTGGGCATCCGGGTCCGGCGCGGCTGCACCTTCCACGGCCTGGCCTTCAATATCGCCATGGACCTGGAGCCCTACCGCCGGATCAACCCCTGCGGCTACCAGGGGCTGCAGGTGACCTCGGTGGTAGACTTGGGCGGCCCCTCGGGCATGGACCAGGTCAAGCCGGTGCTGGTGGCGCAGATCGCGCGCCAGTTCGGGCTGACCGTCGAGGACGCGGCGCCGTTGAGTTTCGCCTAGGGCGCCGGTTTATCCCGGCTCCCGCCGTGCGGGAGCAGGTGCCCGCAGGGCGGATGAGGGCAAGCGAATCCGCCCGCCGCCGCGATGACGCCGGCCGCCGATGCCCTCACCCCAGCCCTCTCCCGTCCGCGGGAGAGGGGGTTCAATCTCCAGAGTCGAATGCACCCATGAGCGACACCGCGACCAAGACCATCCCGCTCACCGTCGTCGGCGCGGCCGACCCGGTCGCGGCCCCGGCGGTGTTGCAATCCACCACCATGACCCCCGGCGCCAAGCAGCTCGGCGGCGACAAGATCAACCGTTCGCCGGTGCAGTTCGCGCAGGCGCCGGTGCTGCGCAAGCCGTCGTGGATCCGGGTGCGGATTCCGTCCGGCAATTCGGTCGCCCAGCTCAAGGCCAAGCTGCGCGAGAACCGCCTGGTCACGGTGTGCGAGGAAGCCAGCTGCCCGAACATCCACGAGTGCTTCGGCCACGGCACCGCCACCTTCATGATCCTCGGCGAGGTCTGCACCCGCCGTTGCTCGTTCTGCGACGTCGCCCACGGCCGGCCCAAGCCGCCGGATCCGCAGGAGCCGGTCAACCTGGCCAATACCGTCGCCGACATGGGGCTGAAGTACGTGGTGGTGACCAGCGTCGACCGCGACGACCTGCGCGACGGCGGCGCCCAGCATTTCGTCGACTGCATCGCCGCGATCCGCGCCCAGAGCCCGCGCACCAAGATCGAGATCCTGACCCCGGACTTCCGCGGCAAGGGCCGGATGGAACGGGCGCTGGAGATCCTGGCCAACGACCCGCCGGACGTGTTCAACCACAACGTCGAGACCGTGCCGGACCTGTACGCCAACGTGCGTCCGGGCGCCGACTACCAGTGGTCGCTGACCCTGCTGCAGATGTTCAAGGCCCAGCACCCGCAGGTCGCGACCAAGTCCGGGATCATGCTCGGCCTGGGCGAGACCATGGAGCAGGTGCAGGCGACCCTGCGCGACCTGCGCGCCCACGACGTCGACATGATCACCATCGGCCAGTACCTGCAGCCGACCGCGCACCACCACCCGGTGCTGCGCTACTGGACCCCGGACGAGTTCAAGCAGCTCGAGGTCTACGGCATGTCGCTGGGCTTCACCCACGTCGCCTCCGGCCCGCTGGTGCGCTCGTCCTATCACGCCGATCGCCAGGCGATCGAAGCCGGCTTCGCCGACACCGCCAATCACTGAGCCGGCGGGTCCGCCAGGCGCAGTTCGATCGCCGCCTCGCCGCCGGCCTGGCGGCGAAGCAGTCGCAGGCGCGTCTCCGGCCCCAGGCAGCGCCCGGCCGGCGAGCCGGCGACATAGCCCTCGGCGATGAAATAGTCGCGGTCCAGGGTCGCGACGCGTTCGCCGTCGCCGGTGCGCAAGCGCAGCTGCGGCGGGGTGTCCTGGCCGAAACAAAGCCGGTGCCAGGCGAAGCCGGTCAGCTCCGCCGCCGGCACCGCCGCGGTGTCGCGCGCCTGCAACAGGCGCTGAATCCGCGTTTGCACCTCGTCCCGGAGCGGGTCGCCGCCGCAGGCGCCGAGCAGGGCGGGGAGCGCCGCGAGCGCGAGCCAGCTCAGGGCGCGCAGCGGGCGCTGGGGCAGGGCGGTCATTCCGGATCCTTGGAGCGCGGCCGGGCCGCGACCGCGGAATTGGCGCATGCCGGGCGGCGGCGGCGCAAGTCCGGCCGGAACGCCCGGCCGTTGTCGTTCGCATTCATGCGCCGCCGCAGACACGGGCGGGGGTCCGCAAACGGCGGTGTAACCGATCGCTAACGCTTCGCCCGGCCAAACTGAACCGCTTTCACGGCTGCAACAGGCAATCGCGCCGGACGGGCGTGACAGGGCCGGCAACTTTCGGCACTGTGGGCCTGTCCAAGGCCGGACCATGCTTTCGACGCCGGCCCACGCCGAGAAGATTCCGCGATGACCCCCAAGAACACGCGTGCCCTTACCCTGTTCGCAGGGCTCCTGCTGACCGCCCCGCTGGCGCTGCTGGCGCGGCCGGAGACGACGGCCCCGGCCGCCGGTTCGGCGGCGCTGCCGACCGCGCCGACCGCCGACCAGACCATGGCCGCCAAGCTGGTCTACGGTCTGCTGTCCGACAGCCGCTACGCCTACCGCCCGCGCGCGCTCGACGACGCGCTGTCGGCCGACATGTACAAGCGCTACCTGGAAGCGCTTGACGCCGGCAAGCAGTTCTTCACCGCCGCCGACATCGCCCGTTTCGACGCCTACAAGACCAAGCTCGACGACGCGATCAAGAGCGGCGACCTGAGCCCGGCGTATGCGATGTTCGCCACCTACAAGCAGCGCGTCGACCAACGCGTCGCCTATGCCCGCGGCCTGCTCAAGCAGCCGGGCAATTTCGAATTCGACGGCAGCGACCGCTACGAGTACGACCGCAAGGACGCGCCGTGGGTCGCCGACGGCGCCGCGCTCGACGCGCTGTGGAAGCAGTCGGTGCGCAACGACTGGCTGCGCCTGAAGCTGGCCGGCAAGAAGAGCGACGACATCGCCAAGACTCTGGACAAGCGCTACGCCAACCTGAGCAAGGGCATCGCCGAGCTCAAGGGCGAGGACGTGTTCCAGACCTTCGTCAACAGCTACGCCAACGCGATCGATCCGCACACCGACTATCTGACTCCGAAGTCGGCCGACAACTTCAACATGACCATGTCGCTGTCGCTGGACGGTATCGGCGCGCAGTTGCAGAAGCAGGACGACGTGGTCGCGATCCGCGAGATCATCCCCGGCGGCCCGGCCTCGCGCAGCAACCTGCTCAAGGCCGGCGACCGCATCGTCGGCGTCGGCCAGGGCGAGAGCGGGACGATGGAGGACGTGATCGGCTGGCGCATCGACGACGTGGTCGCCAAGATCCGCGGCGCCAAGGGCACCAAGGTGCGCTTGGACGTGGTTCCGGCCGAGTCGGGCCTGGACAGCAAGCCCAACCGCATCGTCCTGGTGCGCGACAAGGTGCGCCTGGAAGACCAGGCCGCCAAGTCCGAAATCATCGACATCCCGGCGGCCGGCGACGCGCCGGCCAAGCGGATCGGCGTGATCAAGCTGCCGGGCTTCTATCAGGACTTCGAAGGCCGGCGCAAGAACGCCAACGACTACGCCTCGGCGACCCGTGACGTGGCCAAGCTGCTGACCAAGCTGCGCGGCGACAAGGTCGACGGCGTGGTGCTGGACCTGCGCAACAACGGCGGCGGTTCGCTCAACGAGGCCATCGAGCTGACCGGTCTGTTCATCGACCGCGGCCCGGTGGTGCAGGTGCGCGAATCCGGCGGCCGGGTCAGCGTGGAAGGCGACAGCGACACCGGCATCGCCTGGGAAGGCCCGCTGGCGGTGCTGATCAACCGCGGCTCGGCTTCGGCCTCGGAGATCTTCGCCGGCGCGATCCAGGACTACGGCCGCGGCCTGGTCATCGGCGAGACCAGCTTCGGCAAGGGCACGGTGCAGAATCTGGTCGACCTCGACCGCTGGCCGGCCAACGAGAACGCGCGCTTCGGCCAGGTCAAGCTGACCATCGCCCAGTTCTTCCGCGTCAGCGGCGGCTCGACCCAGAACAAGGGCGTGGTGCCGGACATCGCCTTCCCGGTCTCGGTCGACGCCACCGAATACGGCGAAAGCACCTACGACAACGCCCTGCCGTGGACCAAGATCGCCGCGGTAGACCACACCAGCTACGGCAACTTCGCGCCGTTGCTGCCGAAGCTGGAAGGCCTGCACAGCGCGCGCATGGGCTCGGACAAGGAGTTCCAGTGGTGGTCGCAGGACGTGGCCGAGTTCCGCGCCGAACGGGCCAAGAAGTCGGTCTCGCTCAACGAGGCCGAGCGCCGCGCCGAGCGCGACCGCGACGACGCCAAGCGCAAGCAGCGCCAGGCCGAGCGCAAGCAACTGGGCCTGGCCCTGGACCCGCTGGCCGACGACGCCAACGACGACGGCCTGTCCGGCAACGAGCGCGACATCGTCAAGGACGCGGCGCGCGAGAAGCTGGCCGAGAAGCGCCCGGATCCGTTGCTGCGCGAATCGGCGACGATCCTGGCCGACGCGGTGCGCCTGCTCAACAACGACCGCCAGCTGTCGGCGCAGGTGCTGCCGACCGCGACCCGGCCGGGGCATTGGGCCGACTGAGGCCGCCGCATCGATCGGAGACGCCCGCGCCGAGCGCGTGGGCATCGCAGCACCGAAACGCGCCCACCGGGCGCGTTTCTTTTTTGCCCGGAGCATCCGCGTCGCCACGGTCGTTGCGGCGCTGTCGGCCTTTCGGTGGTCGCGGCTTACGCCGCTCCTGCAGGGGGGCGACGCCGCCGGCCCTGGTAGGAGCGGCGTAAGCCGCGACCACCGCAGCGGTGTACGCCAGCGTTCGTGCCGAAGCCCGGCCCGGTAAGCGCCGCTCGCGCGCCGCCATCCTCGTTTCTGCGGACGGCGCGGTATCCGTCCTCTTCGGGTGTCGCGGCTTACGCCGCTCCTACAGGGGGAGCGACGCCGCCGGCCCTGGTAGGAGCGGCGTAAGCCGCGACCACCGCAGCGGCGTGCGCCAGCGTTCGTGCCGAAGCCCGGCCCGGTGAGCGCCGCTCGCGCGCCGCCATCCTCGTTTCTGCGGACGGCGTGGTATTCGTCCTCTTCGGCTGTCGCGGCTTACGCCGCTCCTACAGGGGAGCGACGCCGCCGGCGCTTGTAGGAGCGGCGTAAGCCGCGACCACCGCAGCGGCGTGCGTCAGCGTTGCGGCCGAAGCCCGCGGCATGCAGGCCAGGCTGAACGCCCGCGCCGGCGCGCAAGAAGCGGATAGCCGGGCTTGCCGCCGCGGCCTAGTCTGGGCGCCATGAACGCCAAGTCCGCATTTCGACCGGCTCCGGCCGGCACCCCGGCCGCCGATAAGCTCGAGCGCGCCCGCGTCCTGCTCGATGCCGGCGAGCCCAGCCTGCACGAACTGGCCGCGGCGGTCGGCCTCAGCGCCTCGCACCTGCAGCGCCGCTTCAGCGCGCGCTATGGGCTCAGCCCGGCCGAGTACCTGGCCCAGCGCAAGCTCGGCAGCCTGCGTTCGGCCCTGCGCGAGGGACAGGAGGTCAGCGCGGCCTTGTACGACGCCGGCTACGGCTCGCCGTCGCGGGTTTACGAAGCCGGCGCGGCCAGGCTCGGCATGACTCCGGCCCGCTACCGCGCCGGCGGCGCCGGCGAGCAGATCCGCTGGAGCCTGGCGCCGACCGCGATCGGTATCGCCCTGGTCGCGACCACCGCGCGCGGCATCTGCATGGTCGAGCTCGGCGACGATCCGGTTGCGCTGGAGGCCAAGCTGCGCCGCGAGTTCCCGCAGGCGCAGCTGGAGCGCGTCGACGCCGGCCGCGACGAGTTCCTCGCCCCGCGCCTGCGCGCGGTCGCCGACACCCTCGACGGCCGCCGCGAAGAGGTGCCGCTGGACCTGATCGGCACCGCTTTCCAGAAGAAGGTCTGGGACGCGCTGATGAAGATCCCGCCCGGCCAGACCCGCAGCTACGCCGACATCGCCGAACAGATCGGGGCCCCACGCGGCGCGCGCGCGGTGGCCCAGGCCTGCGCCAACAACCGCATCGCCGTGGTCGTGCCCTGCCACCGCGTGGTCCGCGGCGACGGCTCGCTCGGCGGCTATCGCTGGGGGCTGCCGCTCAAGGAGCGGTTGCTTGAGCGCGAGCGGGTTGCTTGAGTCGGGACTTCGGGACTCGGGACTCGCAAAGCGGGACGCGGCGGCTTTTGCCTTTACGAGTCCCGAGTCCCCAGTCCCGAGTCCCGACTAGCCTCAGCGCCTCTTGCGCGCCGCCCGCGGCGCATCGCGCGTGGGCAGCTCCAGGCCATGCTTGACCACGTCGAACACCAGGTGGGTGTCGTAGCGCTTGACGTTGCCTTCGTCGAGGAACAGGCGGTCGACCACCTGGCGGCAGTGGGCGACGCCGGTGGTGGCCAGGATCACCAGGTAGTCCCATTCGCCGGCCAGGGTGTAGCACTGCTGCACTTCCGGGGCGGCGCGCACGCGGGCGTGGAAGGCGGCGTGGCGTTCGGCCGACTCGCGCTCCATGGTCACCCAGACCGCGGCCAGGGTGCTGCCCAGGGCCATCGGGTCGAGCACCGCGACCTGGCGCATCAGGCCTTCCTGGCGGTAGCGGGTCATGCGGCGCTGGACCGCGCTCGGCGACAGGCCGACGGCGTCGCCGAGCTCGCTGAGCGTGGCCGAGGCGTCGCGCTGCAGCAGCTCCAGCAGTTTGTGGTCGAACTCGTCCAGGGCCAGGGGTGCGGTCATGCAAGATTTTTGCGTCGATGCGGGCAAATTTTCAACCGCAATTTGACTGACATCGATACGCTATTCTTGATCTCATCGCATGAAGAATTTTTATGTGATGACTCGCTCCCCACCCCCCAAGACGGACGCCCGCGGGATGTCCCGGTACGTGACGCAAGCCGCCGCGCCAGAGCAGATCGGCGAGATCCTCGCCCTGATCCGCGAGCACGGCCCCAACCCCTGGAACTTCCTGCCCGAGTTGGAGTTGGCCGAGCACCTGGCGGCGATCCGGCGCGGACGCACCCAGGCGGTGGTGGCCGTATGCGATTGTGCGATCGTGGCCGCGGTCACGTTCGAGCCGAGCGATGCGTTCCATCGTTACCAACCGGCCGGACGCGAAGTCGAGTGGCAGGGGCACGTCCGCGAGGCCGTGGTGCACCGCGAACACCGCGGCCAGGGCCTGGGTTCGCGACTGCTGCAGGCCGCGGTCGCGCGCCTGCGGCAGATGGGGATGAGCGAGATCTACGTCGAGCGCCACGAGGAGAACGAGGGCTCGGCGGGGATGATGCGCAAGGCCGGTTTCGTGGTCATCGACGTGTTCGACGATCCGCGCCGCCGCGACGCAGGCAGCCGCCGGACCGCGGTGTCGCGTTACCAACCCCATCCCTAGACTGGCCGCCGCCGGCTCGCGCCAGCGAATCCGGCGGCGAGGAACCACCGCTGCACTGCGTCGCGCGTTCGCTCTCGCGCGACCCGACTCGCACTAACCCCATCGGCCGATCCCGTCGGCCGGTTGCTCCCGCCGTCTCTCGCCTTCGGAACCCCGCGTCATGAGCGCCGCCGCCCCCACCGCCGAACGCCTCGCCCCCGGTCCCCTCGCCGTCGCCTTCGCCCTGGCCTCGGTCTACGTCCTGTGGGGCTCGACCTACCTGGCGATCCGCTTCGCCCTGGCCAGCTATCCGCCGTTCCTGCTCGGCGCCGGGCGCATGGCCCTGGCCGGCGCGATCATGTACGCGGTGCTGCGCTGGCGCGGCGTCGCGCCGCCGACGCGCAAGCAGTGGCGCACCTTGTGGGTGCTGTCGATCTGGATGGTGCTGCTGTCCAACGGCCTGGTGAACCTGGCCGAGACCCAGGTCGACTCCGGCCTGGCCGCGATCGCGGTGGCGTCGATGCCGCTGTTCGCCGGCGTGTTCGCGATGCTGCGCGGGCGCCACCCGTCGAAGATCGAATGGATCGGCCTGGCGATCGGCTTCGTCGGCGTGGTCTGGCTCAACGCCGGCGGCAAGCTGGCGGCCTCGACCCTGGGCCTGGTGTGCCTGATCGTGGCGCCGATCGCCTGGGCCTGGGGTTCGATCTGGAGCCGCGACCAGGACCTGCCGTCGCCGTTCATGTCCGCCAGCGCGCAGATGCTGACCGGCAGCGTGTGGATGCTCGGCGCGGCGCTGCTGACCGGCGAACGCATCGTCGCCGTGCCCAGCGTCGGCGCCACCGCGGCCCTGCTGTACCTGGTCGTGGCCGGTTCGATCTTCGGCTTCACCGCCTACATCTGGCTGCTGCACCACGTGCGCCCGGCGCTGGCCACCAGCTACGCCTACGTCAACCCGCCGATCGCGGTGCTGTTCGGCGCGCTGCTGGCCGGCGAACGTTTCACTTCGCACGACCTGGGCGCGATGGCGGTGATCCTGGCCGGCGTGGTCATCATCACCCTGGCCCGCGCGCGCGCGGCCAAGCCGGCGGCGCCGCTGCCGGCGCAGGAAAAGGAACGCGCATGAACCTCGCCGTCGACCGCCGCGGTCTGTGGATCGCGATCGCCTCGTTCGCGCTATGGGGCGTGATGCCGCTGTACTGGCACCTGCTCAAGTCGGTGCCGTCGCTGCAGATCGTCGCCCACCGCATCGTCTGGAGCACCCTGCTGGTCGCCGCCTGGCTGTGCTGGAAGGTCGGCCGGCATTGGCTGCGCGAGGTGCTGGCGCAGCCGCGCAAGGCGGCGATGCTGGCGCTGAGCGGGGTGCTGATCGCGTTCAACTGGGGCCTGTACATCTGGGCGGTCAACGCCGGCCACGTGCTCGAAGGCAGCCTGGGCTATTTCATCGGGCCCTTGGTCAGCGTGATGCTGGGCGTGCTGTTCCTCGGCGAACGCCTGCGCGCGGTGCAGTGGGTGGCGATCGCGCTGGCCTTCGCCGGGGTGCTGTGGCTGACCCTGCGCTACGGCCAGCCGCCGCTGATCGCGCTCGGCCTGGCGGTGTCGTTCGCGATCTACGGCCTGGTGCGCAAGCTGGTCGCGGTCGAGGCGGTGACCGGACTGGGAGTCGAGAACGTGTACCTGTTCCTGCCCGCGCTGGGCCTGATGCTGTGGGGCGAAAGCCACGGCCAGGGCGGTTTCTTCGGCGCATGGGGCCTGGGCACCGACCTGCTGCTGGTGATCGCCGGCGCATTGACCGCGCTGCCGCTGATCGGCTTCGCCTACGCGGTGCGGCGGGTGTCGCTGACCGCGATCGGCCTGCTGCAGTACCTGGCGCCGTCGCTGCAGTTCCTGATTGGGGTGTGGGTGCTGCGCGAGCCGTTCGACGAAACCCGCGCGATAGGCTTTGCGATCATCTGGCTGGGCCTGATCCTGTTCGTCGGCGAAGGCATGCTGCGCTCGCGCCGGCTCGCGGCGGCGGCGCAGGCGGCCTGAGCGCGGCGGCGCTGCGGCCAAGGTTGCGGGCGAAGAGCAAATCCCCCCAGCCCCCCTTTTCCAAGGGGGAGAACCGCATCTGCTTCACAGGGCTGCATGTGCGGCGATTTGCGGGACCGCAAGCGCAGCCGCAACGATTCCCTGGCGACAGTAGTTCCCCCTTCGAAAAAGGGGGGCGGGGGATTTGCTTCGGCTTTGGCCCTGCGTTTCGTCGCCGTCGAACCACCGATATGCCACGCGCAAACGACAAGGCCCTCTTCTTGCGAAG
Organism: Lysobacter sp. Soil_C_15; assembly: GCF_057657315.1. Taxonomy (NCBI): domain Bacteria; kingdom Pseudomonadati; phylum Pseudomonadota; class Gammaproteobacteria; order Lysobacterales; family Lysobacteraceae; genus Lysobacter; species Lysobacter sp. Soil_C_15. The sequence goes on along the minus strand of NZ_JBDGIR010000001.1, from coordinate 134,053 downwards.
AGGGCCCCGATGCCGAACCGATGCGGCGCTGCGGCTTACAGCGCGCGCAGCGCCGTAGTCACCGGCAGGGTCGCCGCGCGCAGGGCCGGGAACAGGCCGCCGACGAAGCCGATCGCCAGCGCCCATTTCAGCCCGCTCCACAGCAGCGCGCCGGTAACCTGGAAGTCGAAGGTCAGCTGGCCGACGCCGCCGGCGATGGTCGAGGCGGTGTAGCCGTTGAACACCAGCCAGGCCAGGGCGCCGCCGATCAGGCCGCCGAGCAGCGCCAGCAGCATGGTCTCCAGCATCACCGCCACCACCACCGGCACGCCGCGGAAGCCGATCGCGCGCAGCGTGGCGATCTCGCGGGCGCGGGTGGCGACGGTGGCGAACATGGTGTTGAGCGCGCCGAACACCGCGCCGATCGCCATGATCGAGCCGACCACGATGCCGATGACCCGGATCACCTTGGTCATCGCCTCGCTCTGCTTGGCGAAATACTCGGCGGTGGTGCTGGTATCCACCTGCAGCCGCGGGTCGCCGGCCAGTGCGGCCTTGAAGCCCTTGAACTGCTTGGCGTCGGACAGCTTGGCCACGACCGAGTTGCGCGAGGCGCCGCGGCCGTAGGTGGCCGCGACCATCTGCGCGTCGGCCCAGACTTCCGAGTCCATCGCGTCGCCGGACTTGAACACGCCGACCACGTTCCAGCGCTCGTTGCCCAGGCGGATCTGCTTGCCGACCTCCAGGCCCGCGAACTGGCGCTGGGCGCCTTGGCCGACCACCACTTCGCGCTTGCCGGTCTCGAAGCGCCGGCCCTGGACGATCTTGACCTGCGGCCGCACCTGCCAGGCGCGGTCGCCGACGCCGCGCAACTGCACGCTGCCGTCCTCGTCGGGGGCGCCGCCCTTGATCGGCAGGTTGGCCGCGACCACCGTTTCCGGCGAGGCCAGCGGCCGGCCGTCGGCGCCGCGGGCGATGCCCGGGGCCTGTTCGATCACGTTGATGCTGGCCAGGTCCAGGGTCGACATCACCTCGGCCGCGGACGCGCCGCGCAGCACCATCACGCTGTCGTCGCTGCCGGTGCGGCGCAGGGTTTGCTGGTAGCCCTCGGCCATCGACAGCATCGCCACCAGCACCGCGACCACGCCGGCGATGCCGATCACCACCACCGAGGACGAACCCAGGCGCTGGCTCAGGGTGCTGATGCCGACGCCGGCGACCGAGGCCGCCTGGCGGCCGCTGCGGGTCAGCAGCATCCACAGCGCGAACGCGGCGGCCAGGCCGAGCAGGGCCGGCCAGGGCAACAGCGACCACGCGACCAGGGCGACGATCAGGCACAGGCCGGTGAAGGCGCCGCGGAGCAGGGATTTGAGTTTCTTCATGAGTGCGTTCTCCTCAGCGTCCGGCCAGCGCATCGACGATGTTCAAACGCATCGCGCGGATCGCCGGCAACAGCCCGACCAGCACGCCGATGCCGAGCATCAGGCTCAGGCCCAGGGCCCAACTGTTCAGGCCGATCGGCGGCACGTTGATCGCGCCGCCGCTGATCGTGGCGACGATCGGCCCGAGCGCGCCGGCGATGGCCACGCCGATCACGCCGCCGATCAGCATCAGCAGCACCGATTCGGCCAGCACCAGCAGCAGCACGCTGCGGTCGGGGAAGCCCATGGTCTTGAGCACCGCCAGCTCGGAGGTGCGCTCGCGCACCGCCTGGGCCATGGTGTTGCCGGTCAGCAGCACCAGGGTGAAGAACACCGCGCCCATGATCGAGCCGACGATCAGGCCGATGTCGGCCATCTGCTTCATCCACGACGCGGTCGCGGCCTGCTCGGTCTGGGTCTTGGTCTCGTGGTCGGAGTTGGCCGACAGCGCGTCGATCGCCTTGGCCACGCGGTCGGCGCGGTTGACGTCGGCGACTTCGCTGACGTACCAGCCGACCGTGCCGCGATTGTAGGGCGTGGACTCGTCGAAGTACTTCCAGTGCATCAGCAGCATCTGGTCGTACCAGCCGCCGGACTTCTTGTCGGCGACGGCGAGCGTGCCGACGATGTCGAAGCTCCAGTTCTTGCTGCCGTCGCGGTTGGGGAAGATGGTCGACTGCAGCGGAATCTTCTGCCCGACCTTCCAGCCGAAGCGCTTCATCAGCCCTTCGCCGACCAGGATGCCGGTGCGGGTCTGGGCGAAAGCCGCGCGCTGCGCCTTGGACACGCTCATCTCGGGGTAGAGATCGAGGTAGTTGTCGGCCACGGCGAAGCTGAAGATCTGGTTGTGCGGGTCCTGATACGCGCCGCCGAACCAGTTGGCGTAAGTGACCTGCTTGACCCCGTCGACCTGGCCGATCCGGCCGTGCAGGGCCTGCGGCAGGGTCTGGATGAAGGACAGGCGCGAACCGGTCTGCAGGCGCTTGGCGCCGTTGGCGCTCTGGCCGGCCTGTTCGAAGCTCTCGCGCACGCCGTCGAGCAGGCCGAACAGCAGGAACGCGGCGATGATCGACATCAGGGTCAGCGCAGTGCGGGTCTTGCGCCGCATCAGCTCCGCCCAGATCAGATGGAAATATTTCATCTCGGACGCTCCCGGCTCAGGCCGCGTGCGACTGCTGCTCGACCAGGGTGCCCTTGTCGAGGTGCAGGGTGTGGGTGGCGTACTCGGCGGCCTTCGGGTCGTGGGTGACCATGACGATGGTTTTGCCGTGTTCGCGGTTGAGCAACTGCAGCAGGTTGAGGATCTCCTCGGCCGAATGGCGGTCCAGGTCGCCGGTGGGTTCGTCGCAGATCAGCAGGGTCGGGTCGGAGACGATGGCGCGGGCGATCGCCACGCGCTGCTGCTGGCCGCCGGAGAGTTCGTTCGGGCGGTGCTTGCCGCGCTCGGCCAGGCCGACCAGCTGCAGCGCGATCTCGGCGTTGCGGCGGCGCTGGGCGGCGCCCAGGTGGGTCAGCAGCAGCGGCAGCTCGACGTTCTTCTGCGCGCTCAACGCCGGCATCAGGTTGTAGAACTGGAACACGAAGCCGACGTGGCGGCTGCGCCACTGCGACAACTGGCCGGCGCTCATCCGGTCGATGCGCTCGCCCTCGACGGTGATCTCGCCGCTGCTGGGCGTGTCCAGGCCGCCGATCAGGTTGAGCAGGGTGGTCTTGCCCGAGCCGGACGGCCCCATCAGGGCGACGAAATCGCCCTTGGCGATGTCCAGGTCGATGCCGTGCAGGACTTCGACCTTTTCCGGCCCGCGTTGGTAGGTCTTGGTGAGGTTTTGGATCGAAACCAAGGTGTCGGCCATCGTCGAAGTCCTCGTACGTGTTGCGGATAGGAAGCGCGGCGCGCTTGCCGCGCCGTCCGGGTGAATCGATCGCGATCAGTCGCTCTTTTCCGACGAACCGGCGTCGGCGTTTTCGACACGCACCGCGGCGCCGTCGCCCAGGCCGTCGGCCGGGGACAGCACCACGGTCTCGCCGCCGCTCAGGCCCTGGGTGACTTCGCGGTCCTCGCCGAGCTTGCGACCCAGGGTCACCGCGGTCTGGCGGACTTTTTCGTCCTCGACCACGAACACCACGTCGCGGCCGTCGCGCTGGGCCAGCGCCGCCGCCGGCACCATCGCGCTGGGCTTGGCCTGCACCGCCTGGGCCGGCTTGGCCGCTTCCAGGAAGCTGACCCGCACGCCCATGTCGGGGACGATGCGCGCGTCGCGCAGCTTGATCGCGATGCGCACCTTGACCGTGGCCTTGCCGCGGTCGGCGGCCGGGATGATGGCGATGACCTCGGCCGGAATCTTCCAGTCCGGGTAAGCGTTGAGCACCGCCTCGACCGGCATCTTCGGCTGCACCCGGCCGATGTAAGCCTCGCCGACGTCGACTTCGATCTCCAGCGAGTCCATGTCGACGATGGTGCCGATGCCGGTGCGGGTGAAGCCGCCGCCGGCCGACAGCGGCGAGACGATCTCGCCCGGCTGCGCCGCCTTGGCGGTGACCACGCCGGAGAACGGCGCGCGCACCACGGTGTTGTCGACGCCGATGTCGGCGATGCGCAGGCTGTCGCCGGACACCTTGACGTTGCGCTGCGCGGTCAGCAACTGCGCGCGCAGCGCGTCGCGGGTGGCCACCGCCTGGTCGTACTGTGCTTTGGACACCAACTGCTGCTTGGCCAGGGGGGCCAGGCGGCCGGCGTTGGCTTCGGCTTCCTTGAGCTGGGCCTGCACGCGCGCGGTCTCGCTCTGCGCGGCGCCGAGCTGGGCGGCGCTGAGCTCGCGCTGGGCGTTGGCGTCGATCGGGTCCAGGGTGGCCATGACCTGGCCTTCCTCGACCCGCTGGCCTTCCTCGATCAGCACCTCGCGCACCTTGCCGGTGATCTTGGCCGAGACCGTGGCCATGCGCCGCGCGACCACGTAGCCGGTGGCGTCGAGCACCGAAGCGCCGGCGCCGCTGCCTCCGCCGATCGCGGTGACCGTGGCGGTGTCCACCTGGGTCGCGGCATTGCGCCCGAACAGCGCCCAGGCGGCGACGCCGAGCACCAGGGCGAGCAGGCCGACCAGGCCGATGACCAGGCCGCGCCCGGGGCCGGATCGCTCCGGCGGCCGGTTGCGGTCGATGCGAAGTTCCTTCAGTAGATCAGCCGATGCACTCATGATCTCAACCAGGACGCCAGAACCGGCCTAGTGTGACCGTGGCGCGATGGCACGCCAACCTGCGGAAAGTCAGGAACTGTCAGCCCTGCAGTCGTCGGTTTTTCATGACAGGTGTCACGCAACGGCGAGGGCGGGGCGGTGGTGCGCCGCGCGCGCGAACAGAGGCCCCCTTTGCAAAAGGGGGCCAGCGCCCGGCGTGGGTGCGTTTCTGAGTGGCCGATGGAGCGCGGGGGATTTGCTTTGCGGCGGGAAGAGCAAGAGCAAATCCCCCTGCCCCCCTTTTTCAAAGGGGGGGACAGCAAGGGCGCGGGGTGGCTGCGTGGCGCGCGAGAGCCATGGCCCCCTTTGCAAAAGGGGGCCAGCGCCCGGCGTCGGTGCGTTTCTGAGTGGCCGATGGAGCGCGGGGGATTTGCTTCGCGGCGGGAAGGGCAAAAGCAAATCCCCCCTGCCCCCCCTTTTTCAAAGGGGGGAACGGCAAAGGCAGGGGTGCGATCCACGGCTCGCAAAGGCCGCGCGAGCCGTTGTCTGCAGAGAGGGCCGCGAACTACTGCCCCTTTGCAAAAGGGGGCTAGCGCCCGGCGCCGGTGCGTTTCTGAGTGGCTTGCGGAGCGCGGGGGATTTGCTTTGCGGGGGATGGTCGAAAGCAAATCCCCCTTGCCCCCTTTTTCAAAAGTGGGGCGCGGCAAAGGCGGGGTAGGGGCGGTCGCGGCCGGCGGATGCGGTGTGCGGGTCGTCAGCCCGTCGCGCGCGCCTTGAGCATGGCGTACGCCGCGCGCAGGCCCTGCGCCTCGCCGCCGGCCGGGCGGCCCGGGCGGTCGGCGTCGTTCCAGCTGTACACGTCCAGGTGCGCCCACGGCAGCTCGGCGGGAACGAAGCGCTCCAGGTACAGCGCCGCGGTCACCGAGCCGGCCATCTTCGACGGGCCGCCGTTGGCGAGGTCGGCGATATGGCTGGTCAGGTAGCGCAGGTAGGGGCGCCACAGCGGCATCCGCCACAGCGGGTCGCGCTGCGCCTGGCCGGCTTGCAGCCAGGCCTCGGCGACCTCGTCGCGATTGGCGAACAGCGCCGGCAGGTCCGGGCCCAGGGCGATGCGCGCTGCGCCGGTCAGGGTGGCGAAGTCGAGCAGCAGCTCCGGCGCCTGTTCGGCGGCGTAGGTCAGCGCGTCGCACAGGATCACCCGGCCTTCGGCGTCGGTGTTGTCGATCTCGACGCTGACGCCCTGGCGGGTGGCGATGACTTCGCCGGGGCGGAACGCGTTCGGGCCGACCGCGTTTTCCACCGCCGGCACCAGCAGGGTCAGGCGCAGCGGCAGCTTGCGCGCCATGATCAGCTCGGCCAGGCCGATCGCGTGCGCGGCGCCGCCCATGTCCTTCTTCATCCAGCGCATGCCGTCGGCCGGCTTGAGGTCCAGGCCGCCGGTGTCGAAGCACACGCCCTTGCCGACCAGGGCGATGTGCGGATGGCGCTCGTCGCCCCAGCGCAGCGCGATCAGGCGCGGCGCGCGGTGCGAGGCGCGGCCGACCGCGTGGATCGCGGGGAAGTTCTGCTTCAGCAAGTCGTCGCCGGCGACCACCTCGACCGCGGCGCCGTGGCGCTGGCCGATCTCGCGCGCGATCGCTTCCAGTTCGTCCGGGCCCATGTGTTCGGTCGGGGTGTTGATCAGGTCGCGCACGCGCAGGCTGGCGGCGATCACGGCGAAGCTTTCGGCGTGGTCGGCGGCGTCGATCACCAGTTGCGCCGGCGCGCGCGGCGCGGCCTTGTAGCGGTCGAAGCGGTAGCTGCCCAGGCCCCAGCCGATGTGCAGCGCGTCCAGGGTGGCCGCGTCGTACTGGCCTTCGGCGCGCCAGCGCCGGGCAGGCAGGGCGAACGGACCGTGGCCGTAGGAGTACGGGTCCAGCGGATCGCCGATGCCGAGCACGCCGGCGACGATCCGGCCGTCGCTGCCGGGCAGGATGACGGCGGTGCCGGGCGTGCCGTCGAAGCCCTGGCTGTCGAGCCAGGCGGCGGCGGTATCGGCCAGCGATTCGCGCCAGGCCTTGAGGCTGTTGCGGCTGACCAGGACCAGCGGCAGGGCGTCGCTGGCGTCGTCGGTGAAACCCAGGGGCAGAGTCATGCGGCAGCGGTATCCGTGCGGTGGCCCGCGTCGAGCCAGTCGGCCAACGCGGCGAGGGTGGTGAATTCCAGGTCCGGGCGCAGCCCGGCGTGCGGCCAGGCGCGGCCTTCGCGGTTGATCCAGCAGGTGCGCAGCCCGGCGCGGGCGCCGCCGACGATGTCCAGCTCGATGTCGTCGCCGACATGCAGCACCTGCGCCGGCTCGACACCGAGGCGATCGCAGGCGGCCAGGAAGATGCTCGGGTCCGGCTTGGCCCGGCCGTGCTCGCGCGCGCCGAGCTGGAAGCGGAACAGCGGCATCAACCCGATCCGGACCAGGTCGGCGTTGCCGTTGCTGAGCGCGGCCAGCGGCACGCGCCCGGCCAGGCGGGCCAGCGCGGCCTCGCTGTCGGCGTAGTGCTCGACCTCGCAGCGCGCGGCGAAGAACGCGTCGAAGGCGGCGTCGACCAGGGCGACGTCGTCGCCGGATTCGCGCAGCACATGCTCCAGAGTCAGCCGGCGCTGCTGGGTGAAGTCGTGGGCCAGGTCCGGACGCTCGGCGGCGATGCGGTCGCGCAGCGCGCGCATCGCCTCGACCGGGAACCGCGCCGCGGTCGCCGGCGCGTGCCGGCGCAGCCAGGCGTCGAGGGCCGCCTCGGCGCGCACCATCACCGGCGCGATCGGCCAGATGGTGTCGTCGAGGTCCAGGGTGATGGCGCGGACGGGAAAGCTCATGCGGCCAGTTTAGCGCGCCCGGCGCCGGCGGCCGGCTCCGCGGTCGCGGACCGGCGCGGGCGCGGCTTCAGGCGCCGTCGCGGGCCAGCCGGTCGGCCCGCTTCGGCAAGGCCGCCGCCGCATTCATTCCAGCAGCCGCGACCAGCCTTCGAGGCCGTCGATCCGCGCCAGCACCAACTTCACGCAGACCAGCAGCGGCACCGCCAGCAGCAGGCCGACGATGCCCCACAGCCAGCCGAACAGCATCAGCGCCAGGATCAGCACCAGCGGCGACAGGCGCATGCGCCGACCGAGCACGATCGGGGTCACCGCCTGCGACTCGATCGTATGCAGCAACAGGTAGACCCCGGCCGGCAACAGCGAGGGCCACAGCTCGTCGAAGGCGACGAAGCCCATCAGCAGCATGATGATCATGCCGATCAGCGGGCCGACGAAGGGGGCGAAGTTGAGGATCGCCGCCATCGTCCCCCACAGCAGCGACTCTTGCAGCGGCACGCCCAGCGCGTACAGCGCGCCGGCCAGGGCCAGGCCCAGGCCGGTGTTGATCAGGCTGATGGTCAGCACGTAGCGCGAGATCTCGCGCTCGATCGAGTGCAGGATGTCGATGGTCAGCTTCTTCTGCTGCGGCCCCGGCAGCAGCGCGATCGCGTTGCGTTGCAGCGACTCGCCGTAGACCATGAAGAAGAAGGTCAGCAGGATCACCGCCAGCACCTGGGCCAGGTACTTCGGCGTCGCGGTCAGCGAGCGGTAGGGGTCGTTGAGCTCGGTCTTGACCACCTGCACCGGCTTGCTGGTGCTCTCGCCGCCGGCGGCGCGGGCGATGTTCTGCGCGGCGCGGTTGGCCTCCTGCATCGGCTTGGTCATCTGCCGCAGCTTGGGCGCCAGCTGCTTCATCTCGCGCGGCACCTGGCGCACCCATTCGCCGGCCGGTTCGACCAATTGCAGGGCCAGCACGCCGGACACCGCCAGGCCGCCGGCCAGCACCAGCACCGCGCCGACGAAGCGCGGCAGGTACAGCCGCTGCAGCAGGCGCAGGATCGGGTTGCCGACCAGGGCGAAGAACGCGGCGAGCAGGATCGGCAGGATCAGCTCCTGCGCCGCCCACAGGGTGAAGCCGACCGCCAGCGCGGCGAGGATGCGCAGCGACAGCGGTGCGCGCGGCCGCGCCGGAGGCGGCTCGGAGGCGGGCGGGGGCGCGGGCTCGTCGGCGGCCGGCGGCGCCGGCGCGTCCGCGGCCGACGGTGGGGAGGGCGTGCTCAAGGCGGGACCGTCAGGCCTGTTCGGTGGTGGAACTGTGCGCCTTGCCGGGTTTGGACGCTACTGCCGCGTAGCCCGGCGCGACCACCGCTTCGACCGCGGCCTCGGCGTTGTCGGCGGCCTGTCCGGCTTCGCCGGCGGCGCGGCCGGCCTGGTCGGCGGCCTGTTGCGCGCTGCTGCCGGCGAACAGGCCCGACAGCAGGGTGACCAGTTGCATCAGGTTGCCGCTCTTCGCCGCCAGCTTGACCGGCTCGGCGCGGCCCATGACGAAGCCGGCGACCACGCCGGCGACGACGATCCGGCCCGGGGTCCAGGCCTCGCGCCAGCGCGCCTTGAGCGTGTCCTTGCGCTCCAGCGCCTGTTCGTAGCGGCCCTGGAGCAGTTGCTCGCGCTTGGCGACGCGGCGTTGCAGGCGCTGGAACCGGCTCATGCGCGCTCCTGGCGCCGCGCGGCGTCGGCGGCGAAGTTGGCCTGCAGTTCTTCTTCGTCCAGATCGCCCAGGCCGAGCCGGCGCAATTGCCGACGCGTCGCGTGCAGGCGGGTGTATTCGAAGTAGTGCAGGGCCTGCCAGATCCCGACCGCGGCGACGATCAGGCTGAGCCCGGAGGCGGCGGCCATCGAGGCCATCCACGACCAGCCCAGCACGCCCTGCAGCAGAGCGATCAGCGCCGCCATCAGCAGCAGCCAGGACGAGGCGCCGAACACGATCGCCACGCTGACCCAGAGCAGGGCGCGGCCGAGCGCGCTGCGGGCCAGGGCGAAGTCGGCGATCAACAGGCCGCGCAGGGCGCGGCCGGTGTCGATCGCCGCGTCCAGGCCTTCGCGGCCGGCGTCGCGGATTTCGCGGTAGGACTCCTCGATCGACGGCGAGCGCGGGCCCGGTGCGGCCGGGTCCGGCGCCGCGCCGCCGTCGGGCGCGGGGTCGTCCGCGGTGCGGTGCGGATCGCTCACGCTTACTTGTCGCTGCCGCGGGCCAGCTTGGCGATGATGAAGCCGGCGGCGAAGGCGATGCCGAACGAGGCCAGCGGACGCTCGCGGACCAGGTCGGCGGCGCTTTCGATCAGGTCGCGGCCCTTGTCCATCAGCGCATCGACCTGTTCGCGCGCGGCGCCGCCGGCGTGCTCGGCGGCGGCGATCCCGGCCAGGGCGCCGTCGGCCAGGTCGGACTTGACGTTGGCCTTGCCGATCTTGAGTTCGTCGCCGGCCACGCTGGCGGCGCTGCGCAGCGCGTCGCCGGCGTCGACCGCGGCCTGCTTGAGGTGGGAGCCGGCCTGGCCGAGGTTGCTCTTGATCGCGTCGGTCGAGGTGGGGGTCATCGGGGTCTTCCTCCGTGCAAGGGACGAACCGCGGAACAAATCCAGGGTTCTGGCGGACCGCGGTCGGACGCGGGCGGTGCCCGTGCCTAGGCGGCGGTGGTCGTCGTCGCATCGTGCGACGCGCGTTCATGCCGTTCGCGGCGGCGCGTGCGCCCCGCGACGTTACTGCATTTGCAAGTCGCCGCGGCGGTTGCCGCGCACGATACGCAACACCAACTGTGCCGGGGTACGCGTGAAGCTGGCGCGGAAGCCCGGCAGATCGTCGAACTCGCCGCTGGTCGCGGCGACGACGATGTCGTCCTTGCGCAACTGGTTGGCCTCGGCGCGGCTGCCGCGGGCGACGCTTTCGACCAGCACGCCGGAATAGCCGGCCTGGCGCAGGCGCTCGGGCATCTCGGCGAAGGTCGCGCCGGTCAGGCGCGGATCGAGTTCGGTGCCGGCCACCGCCTTGGGCTGCTCGCGCAGGCTGGCGTTGAGCTGCAGGGTCTGGCCCTCGCGGCGCACCTCCAGGGCGATCTTGCTGCCGATCGCCTGCAGGCCTTCGAAGTTGCGCAGCGCATCGCGGTTGTCGATGCGCTGGCCGTTGGCGCTGAGGATCACGTCGCCCGGCTTGAGCCCGGCGGCGGCCGCGGCGCTGCCGCCGAACACGCGCGAGACCAGCGCGCCGCGTGGCTCGGCCAGCTTGAGCGCGGCCGCCAGCTGCGCGGTCACGTCCTGCGATTCCAGCCCCAGGGTGCCGCGCCGGACCACCCCGTTGTTGGCGATCAGCTGGTCCTTGATGTTGCGCGCCAGGTTGGCCGGGATCGCGAAGCCCAGGCCGATGTTGCCGGCCATGCTGCCTTGCGGGTTGAAGCTGGCGGTGTTGATGCCGATCAGCTCGCCGTTGAGATTGACCAGGGCGCCGCCGGAATTGCCCGGATTGATCGAGGCGTCGGTCTGGATGAAGTTCTGATAGCCCAGGCCGCGCAGGCCGCTGCGGCCGACCGCCGAGACGATGCCCGAGGTGACCGTCTGGCCGATCCCGAACGGGTTGCCGACCGCGACCACGAAGTCGCCGACCTTGAGCGCGTCGGAGTCGGCCAGGGCGATCGCGCTGAGGTTCTGCGCCGGGATCCGCATCACCGCCACGTCGGTGTCCGGGTCGGAGCCGAGGAACTCGGCCTTGACCGTGCGCCCGTCGGCCAGGGTCACCGACACCTCGTCGGCGCCTTCGATGACGTGGTGGTTGGTCAGCACGTAGCCGTTCGTGGCGTCGATGATCACGCCCGAGCCCAGCGACTCGTTGATCCGCTCCTGCGGGATGTTGGGGAACATGCGGCGGAAGAACGGATCGTTGGCGAAGGGATTGCGGATCCGCACCGTCTGCTTGGTGTGCACGCTGACCACCGCCGGGGTGACCCGCTGCAGCATCGGCGCCAGCGACGGCAGGGCCTGGCCGCCGACCGAGGCCGGCAGGGCCGCGGCGGTCGGCAGGGGCAGGGCCGCGGCCGCGGGCGAGGCCTGCGCCGGCGCCTGCAGGCCTTCGCGGATCGCGGTGGCGGCGAAACCGCCGAAGGCGGCGGCGAGGGCGAGGGTCAGCAGGGTCGGCAAGGGGCGCATCGCGTAGCGGTTCCGGTCGGCGGTGGTCGGGGGCGGGGCTGTCGGGGACGAGATCGTGGCGGCAGCGGGGTCGATCAAGGGCGGTGCCGGTTCGGACGAGCCCGCACACGCCGCCGGCTTGGACCGTGCCGGCCCGATCTGGTTCCGTCGCCCCAGTGTCGGAGAGCGGCAATAAATAGCCGATGAAGTGACCCCCGCCCAGGGTGTCCGGCGCGGCCGCGCGGGACCGGTCGGCACACTTCTCCGGGCCCGCGCCGGAACTGCGATGCGTGCCCGCGCGGCTCCGGACAAAGCGTGATAGCCATCAAAAAGACGTTGACTTCCCGCAACGCCGGGCGTAGCTTGAGGTCCCTGCGAGGCCACAACATCTAGTGGTTGGCCCCGCAGAGGGAGCCCAAGCTTAGGGGTTCGGCTTGGGTCGGTTAGGCGTCGCCTTGACAGCGAGCGGGCGCATGACGAGTACCGGCGCGAACCTCAAAACACGACGATAAACAGCCGCACGCGGCGCGTAACCACGCGATCGCGCGCATTGCCGTCGGCGGGGGGCCGACGGTGGGCCGGGGTCCGGGACGCGCTTCCGGGGGCCGGCCGCAACACCGCGACACGACCTAGACGAAACAAGCGTTACACAAGACGTTCCGGCACCCGCTAAGACCCCTCGCCGCCGCGCGCGCCGAGCCCCGACCCGGTTGCCACGTACATAAGAAACCACCGATGGCGGGCGCAACCCAACGGCCCGCCGTCAAGATTGAGGAGACGAAACAGGCATGAGCACGGTGCGCCTCGAGGCGGTCAAGAACGCGGCGGTGGAACGAGACATCGCCCTGCAACCCGCGTCCCAGGACATCTGGGACAAGAAATACCGCCTCAAGACCAAGAGCGGGGAGGCGGTCGATGCCGACATCGACGGGACCTACCAGCGCGTGGCCCGCGCCCTGGCCGATGCCGAGCCCAGCGCCGAGAAGCAGCAGTACTGGTACGAGCGCTTCGTCTGGGCCCTGCGCCGCGGCGCGATTCCGGCCGGCCGCATCACCTCCAACGCCGGCGCGCTGGAGCACAAGCCGGCGACCTCGACCATCAACTGCACCGTCTCGGGCACCATCGAAGACTCGATGGACGGGATCCTGGAGAAGGTCCACGAGGCCGGCCTGACCCTCAAGGCCGGCTGCGGCATCGGCTACGAGTTCAGCACCCTGCGCCCGCGCGGCGCCTTCGTCGCCGGCGCCGGCGCCTACACCTCCGGTCCGATGTCCTTCATGGATATCTACGACAAGATGTGCTTCACCGTGTCCTCGGCCGGCGGCCGCCGCGGCGCCCAGATGGGCACCTTCGACGTCAGCCACCCGGACGTGAAGGACTTCATCCGCGCCAAGCGCGAAGACGGCCGCCTGCGCCAGTTCAACCTGTCGCTGCTGATCACCGACGGCTTCATGGACGCGGTCAAGACCGATGCCGACTGGCCGCTGGTGTTCCCGGTCAACATCAAGGAGCAGGGCGACCTGGACCTGGACGACGCCGAGCACGTGGTCTGGCGCGACTGGCCGACCCACCGCAACTACATCGTCCGCGACGACGGCCTGGTGGCGTGCAAGATCTACGGCCACATCCGCGCCCGCCACCTGTGGGACATGATCATGGTCTCGACGTACGACTACGCCGAGCCGGGCTTCATCCTGATCGACCGCGTCAACGAGATGAACAACAACTGGTGGTGCGAGACCATCCGCGCCACCAACCCCTGCGGCGAGCAGCCGCTGCCGCCGTACGGCGCCTGCCTGCTGGGCTCGGTCAACCTGACCAAGTTCGTCCGCAACGCCTTCACCGACCGGGCCGAGTTCGACTGGGAGGAGTACAAGGAAGTCGTGCGCGTGTTCACCCGCATGCTCGACAACGTGGTCGAGGTCAACGGCCTGCCGCTGGAACAGCAGCGCGCCGAGATCATGCGCAAGCGCCGCCACGGCATGGGCTTCCTCGGCCTGGGCAGCACCGTGACCATGCTCAAGATGAAGTACGGCTCCAAGGAGTCGTGCGAGTTCACCGAGCGCATCGCCCGCGAAATGGCCGTGGCCGGCTGGGAAATGGCCCTGGCCCTGGCCAAGGAGAAGGGCGCGGCGCCGATCATGGACGAGATCTTTGCCGTGACCGCCGAGATGCTGCGCAAGCGTCCGGAGATGAAGGCCGACGGCTGGAAGGTCGGCCAGGAGATCCCGGGCAAGGTCCTGCACGCCAAGTACTCGCGCTACATGCAGCGGGTGGCCGAGGTCGCCCCGGAACTGGTCGAGGAGCTGGCCGACGTCGGCGCCCGCTTCACCCACCACAGCTCGATCGCCCCGACCGGGACCATCTCGCTGTCGCTGGCCAACAACGCCTCCAACGGCATCGAGCCCTCGTTCGCGCACCACTACAGCCGCAACGTGATCCGCGAAGGCAAGAAATCCAAGGAAAAGGTCGACGTTTACTCGTTCGAGCTGCTGGCCTACCGCGAGCTGATCAATCCCAAGGCGATGCCGTTCAGCGACGAAGCCGAGGCCAAGCTGCCCGACTACTTCATCGCCGCCGACGACATCACCCCGAAGGAGCACGTCGACGTCCAGGCCGCCGCGCAGAAGTGGGTCGACAGCTCGATCTCCAAGACCGCGAACGTCCCGACCGACTACCCCTACGAGGACTTCAAGGACATCTACCGCTACGCCCACGAGCAGGGCCTCAAGGGCTGCACGACCTTCCGCTTCAACCCGGCCGCCTTCCAGGGCGTGCTGGTCAAGGAAGCGGACCTGGAGAACACCACCTACCGCTTCGAGCTCGAAGACGGCAGCGTGCTCGAGGTCAAGGGCAACGAACAGATCGAATACGACGGCGAGATGCACACCGCAGCCAACCTGTTCGACGCGCTCAAGGAAGGGTATTACGGCAAGTTCTGACGGCGTCCGCCGCCGCCCCGTCCGCCGCTCGGCGGGCGGGCGCGCGACGGCGCTCCGTCCGGTCGGCGGCCGCACCGCCCGCACGCGGAACCCGGGCCGGTCCGCGGGCACATTCAGCCAGGCCCGGGTGGGCGGAACCGGCCACTGTTCCGCACGCTCGCAGCAGGTATAGCATCGTCAACGCAACACCCCGATTGCAGTAACCGCATTCATCGCCCAGAGCAGTCTGCCCACCAGGAGGGCACCATGAGCAACGGTAATGGAGTGACGGCGACGCTGACCCAGGCCGCCGAGAACGTGAAGGAAACCGCGTCCAACATCGGCAGCGCGATCGCCACGCGCGCCGAGGAGGCCGTGGCCACGGTCAAGAAGACCGCGACCAAGGCGCGCAAGGCCGCCAAGAAGGCGGTAGGCACGGCGAAGAAGAAGCTCGCCAAGGCCAGCGCCAAGGCCAAGAAGGAAGTGTCCGACCTGACCGGCAAGAAGACCGCGAAGAAGGCCACCAAGAAGACCGCCAAGAAAGCGGCCAAAAAAGCCGCCAAGAAGGCCACCGCCAAGAAGGCGGTGAAGAAGGCGGCGAAGAAGGCCCCGGCCAAGAAGGCGGCCGCCAAGAAGGCTCCGGCGAAGAAAGCCGCAGCCAAGAAGGCGCCGGCCAAGAAGGCCGCAGCCAAGAAGACGGTAAAGAAGGCGGCCAAGAAGGCGCCGGCGAAGAAGGCCGCCAAGAAGGCCGCCAAGCGCTGATCGGCACCCTCCCTCTCCCGCGGCTGCGGGAGAGGGCTTAGGGCGGGACCGGCCGATCCGCGGCCGTACCCGCCGCTACACCCACAAGAACAAGCAATACAGCACCAGGAGTCGGGCCCATGGCCGTCAAGATCGAGAAGAAAATCAAGGGCTACAGCGTCGTCACCCCGGAAGACAAGGCCAAGGAAGCGGCCAAGGCGGCCGCTGCCAGCGCCCCGTCGGCGAAGGCGGAAGAAGCGCCGGCCGACAACGTCATCCAGATGCACGAGCGCATCGAGCGCCCCGAGATCCTGATCGGCTCCACCTACAAGATCAAATCGCCGCTGTTCGAGCACGCGCTGTACGTGACCATCAACGACATCGTGCTCAACGCCGGCACCGAACACGAATCGCGCCGCCCGTTCGAGATCTTCATCAACTCCAAGAACATGGACCACTTCCAGTGGATCGTGGCGCTCACCCGCATCATGTCGGCGGTGTTCCGCAAGGGCGGCGACGTGACCTTCCTGGTCGACGAGATGAAGGCCGTGTTCGACCCGCGCGGCGGCTACTTCAAGGCCGGCGGCGTGTACATGCCCTCGCTGGTCGCCGAGATGGGCGCCATCGTCGAAGACCACCTCAAGTCGATCGGCATGCTGCACGACCCGGAAATGAGCGACGCCCAGCGCGCGCTGATCGCCGAAAAGCGCCGCGCCTACGAAGACCGCGCAAAAAAAAACTCTGACGTGAGCCCCGCCGGCGCGGCCGGCGACGAGGCCCGCAGCGAAGACGTCGCCGTCACCGGCGAAGGCGCCTCGTTCCCGCCCACCGCGACCATGTGCCACAAGTGCAGCACCAAGGCGGTGGTGATCATGGACGGCTGCGCGACCTGTTTGAATTGCGGGTACAGCAAGTGCGGTTGATGTTCGGCGGGTGAAACGGCCTGCGCGAGTGCCTGCGCGGCGCCCATGAGCTGCGATTGGCCTGCATGCGTCGCTACGGGGCAACCTAGCAGCTGCTGCCGAATGGAGCGTTTGCGTGCCGGAGATGCGGGTGGCGTTCGAGTCTTGACGACGGCAAAAAGGGCTCTTCGGAGCCCTTTTTCGCGCCTTGGCGCACGGACGCCTACGCGCATTGACGGCGGCGCAGTCGCCGGCCAGGGCGGCGCACGGTCTCTACCGCCGGGATAGCGCGCCGGGCCGGCCAACGAGCAAATTTGATCGGATCCGCCGTCTGCCGGCGCAGGCGAGCGTGCGCCGCGCCCCTCGGCGACTCTGGCCTGATCGGGCTCGGATCGCCGCCGCTTCGCGCGCGCCATCTTTCGGGCGCGCCGGGATGGAGCAACAGCGCTGCTTGGAGAGGGCGCCTGTGTCGATGGGGCCGCCACCGCATGGGCTTGGACGGCTCAGCGATCCGCGGGCCAGGGCTGTCGCGCCGGCGGCGGGGCAATCGCTCGAGCGCTGTCAATCTAAAGCGCTGCGGCGGGCATCGATCGCCATTCTTTGCCTGTCTGAGTCGCTCCCTGATGGCCGTAGACCTGGTCGACGGGGCAGGCGCCGCTCGCTCGAAAGCGAGCGGCAACAAACAAACGCCGCAGATCCAGATCGCTTGGCGGGCGCACGACGCGGCGTGAGGCGGGTCCAGGCCTTGCCGGCAACCAGCCCTCACAGATTCTGCGGCTTGAATTGGCTTCGCCGGCTGATACGTCGGCCGGACACCATGAATTCGGCGTTGCCGCGATAGTGCAAAGTCTCAGGTCGCTTAGGTCGCGGCGACACATGCGCTTTTACGATCTCCCAGATGAACAGGCCGTACTGGTCGATCTGGCGATCGTCCGCGAGTCGGCATTCGAAGTTTGCGTGGCACTCGGCAATCAGGGGGGCGTCGACCAACTCGGCCTTGGCGGCGGTGAGTCCGAACTGCGCGAACTTGTCGAAGCGCTCGGAGCCGCTGGAGTTGCCGATCCCCGCGACCGTGTCGACCATGTCGGCGGTCGGAAGATTGATCACGCATTGCCGGCTGCGCCGAATCATCTCGAAGCTATGGTTGCCTTCCCAGATATAGCACCCAAACAGCGCTGGGGAGAATCCCAGCATCATGTGCCACCCCATGGCCATGATGTTGTCCTTGCCCTTCCAATGGGAACTCACCAGGACAATGGGGCCGGGCTCCAGATAGCGCCGCACTTCGGTGAGCGGGAGTTCTGTTTTTCTCGCGGTGTTCATGACGTCTCTTCGAGGTTGAGTCGTGGACGTAGGGGGCTAGGCTCTCGGAGCATGGGGGTGGACCGTTCGCGATAGCTGCGAATATCGGGCTCGCCATCGCATAGCGACGGCACCATCGCCAGGAACGCCTGGACATAGTCCGTTGCCATGTGCAGTTGATAGTCGGCCTCCGAGCGCCAGTCCTCGACGGCGATCCATAAGCCGTCGCTACCAGCGTCCTGAAGGATCTCATAGCGCGAACAGCCTGCTTCGGTCCTCGATGGTCCGACCAATGCCAACAGCTGCTTGCCCAACTGCTCCTCCTGGCCGGGAAGAGCCGCGAAGAATGCGATTTTGCTAACCGTGTGCATAGAAGCTCCAGTGAGCGTCCGCCGCGTATCTGCGGCGGACGCGGTGGAAACGCCAATCGATGATTACCAAGGCTGGTCGGTCGGGAGAACGAACAACTCGGCAACATTGACGTAGTCCGGAGCCTGCAGCGCGAACAGGATCGTGTCCGCGATGTCGTCGGCCTTCAGGAACGCCATCTGATCTCGCAGGCTCTCCATCTGGTCGCGGTAGCCCTTGTCCGTGACGTGTTCGAACAGTTCAGTGTCGACCGCGCCGGGTTGGATGCAGGTGACGCGAATGTTGTGCTTCTTGCCGACTTCCAATCGCAGGCCTTCGGAAAAGGCGGTGACGGCATGCTTGGTGGCGCAGTACACCGTCAGGCCTGGGAACACTTTGCGGCCGGCGATAGACGACGTATTGAAGATGTGGCCGGAGCGCTGTTTCTGCATGTAAGGCAGGACGCCTGCGGTGCTGTTGAGCAGGCCCTTGAGGTTCACGTCGACCATGCGCGCCCATTCGTCCGTCTTGAGAGTTTCGATGTCGGAGATCGGCATCAGGCCCGCATTGTTGAACAGGATGTCGACGGTGCCGTAGGTCTTGACCAGTTCATCGACGCCCGCCTGCACCGATGCGGGATCGACCACGTCCATTTGGATGGCGATCGCTTCGCCGCCATCGGCCTCGATCCGGGCGGCCAGGGCTTCGAGTCGATCGATACGGCGTGCGGCCAAGCCGACTTTCACGCCATGGGCAGCGAGCTTTAGCGCGGTGGCGGCGCCGATGCCGCTGGAAGCGCCTGTAACGAGAGCGGTTTTTCCGTTGAGATTCATGGGTTCACCTTGGAATGGTGCCGCCGGCGGACAAGGGGCCGGCTTGAGCACGAAGCGCAGGTTGCGCCTTTCCTTCAGGTGCATCTCCGGCAGTCTTGCCGTCGCTATCGCGATTTTGCGGTCAGATTCGGTCGCGATATTCGCTCGGCGTAACGCCCACTTCGCGGCGGAACACCTGGGCGAAGTGGCTGGCGCTCGTGTAACCGACCTCCAGGGCGACCTCTATCACCGGGCGCGTCGTTTCGCGAAGCAGTCGGCGGGCGCGGTCCATTCTCAGTCGGATGAAATAGTGCGACGGCGTGTATCCGGTGCTCTTCTTGAACGCGCGACCGAAGTGGAATTCGCTCAGGCCCAGGCTGCGGGCGAGTCGGCCGAGATGGAACTCCCGATCCAGATGCGCGTCCATCAGTTCGGTGACGCGGCGCAACTTGAAGGCGGGCAAGCCGCCGCGAGGGCGCGTCTGGGCACCGGTCGCGCTGCCATAGCGGCGTATCAGGTGGACCGCCAGGCTCTGCGCTATCCCTTGCACGAACAGGGCGCTGGGCTCGCCGGAGGACATCAGTTCCGCGCGAAGCGGTTCCAGCAGCGCGGAGAGAATCCGGTCCTGGGCACCGGAAACGTCGCGTAGTTCCAGCGCGGCGTCCTTTCCCAGGACCTCCGCCGTGGCGCGCTGCAGCAACTGAAGTCCAAGGTGCAAGTGCATGACGGCGAAGGGTTCGTCTCCCTGGACGGCCCATCTGAGTTCGTAGGGCTCGGGCGCGTTGGTTAAGAAGAAATCGCCCGCAGATACATGGTTTCCGATCCACTGCCCTCCTAACTCTCGCTCCTCCACCAAGGCCGCGCCGGATAGAATCCAGACGATGAGCGGTTCCGGTACCGCCGGGATCAGCAGGCAATCCTGGCTTGGGTTGCGCTCGAATACCTGAACCAGAAGGTCTTTCCACGCTCGTCCCTTGGCCGCCGCCACGCGCGTGCCGGGGACCAGTTCGTCGAGCGCCTCAGAGGAGCTTTGGCGTATACCGGCGACCATAGCGGAGCGCGGCTCGGTCAGGACGCCAGGGCGTGCCGTCCGCTCGCGGCTTGCCGGACGGGCGGCGCGATGTTCAGCACATCCTTGAGA
Source organism: Lysobacter sp. Soil_C_15 (assembly GCF_057657315.1). NCBI lineage: Bacteria > Pseudomonadati > Pseudomonadota > Gammaproteobacteria > Lysobacterales > Lysobacteraceae > Lysobacter > Lysobacter sp. Soil_C_15. The sequence goes on along the minus strand of NZ_JBDGIR010000001.1, from coordinate 114,315 downwards.
TGCCGAGCCTCCTCCGCGGGGCTACGGCCGAACATGCGCTTGAATTCCCGGCTGAACTGCGAGGCGCTTTCGTAACCGACGCGTTCTGATGCGGTGCTCGCGCTCAAGCCCTTGCGGATCATCAGAAGGCGGGCCTGATGCAGGCGCATGGCCTTTATGTACTGCAGCGGCGAGGTCGCGGTAACGGCCTTGAAGTGGAGATGGAAAGTCGGAACGCTCATATTGGCCTCGCTCGCCAAGGTGGCTACGTCCAAATCGCCGTCGTAGTGGTCGTGGATGCGGCGCAACACCTTGGCGATTCGCGAAAAGTGACTGCCTTGCGTCAGGGCCGCGCGCAGGCTGCCGCCCTGTTCGCTGCCAAGAACGCGATAGGTGATTTCGCGCACGACGCCGGGCCCCAGCAAGCGCGCATCGATTGGGCGGGTCAGTGCTTCCAGGAGGCGTACCGTGGCGTCGCCAATCTGATCATCCAAAGGGGTCGCGAACATCGTCTGAGGCTTCGGCCCTCGGCCGGGTTCGCTCTGGTCGATCGCCAGCGCGAGCTCCGCGGTCGTCGCCGGATCAATTCTAAGCGCAACTCCCAACATGGGCTCTTGCGGGCTGGCGACAGTTTCGATGTCGAAGGGGAGCGGCACAGCCAGCACCAAGTAATGCTGCGCATCGTAGATGTAGGTTTGCCCGCCATGAAAGCCGAGTTTCCGGCCTTGAGCGACGATGACGATGCTGGGCTCGTACAGCGCGGGCGTCTTGGCCAGAGGCTGGTTGGATCGCATCAGCGTCACCCCGTCGAGCACGGATCGGGTGTACCCCTCCGAGGGCGCGAGTTGATCGATAAGCTCGGCCATCCGCGCTTGGCGGACTAAGCCTTTCGGTGGAGAAAAAGATGAGCCCATGGACGATTTCCGGACGGTCCCGAGGGTCATATATCACCACACCGCGCGCTGATCGGCAGCCCCGGTGACAGAAATAGGCAAGAACCGCAGACGTTCCGGTCTTAGCGCGCGGGGGCGGCGTTTCTAGGATGGCTGCACCTGGTGGAACGGCCGGGCGCCACCCCGCCACAACGACGCTGCCGATATGAACGCCCTGAGGAACACTCCTATTCCGCCCAACGCCGTGCCGCCCATCGGCGCCGGCGGCGGCATCGGCGATGTCGCCGGGCGACCGCTCGCACAATCCGAGCGGCCGTCGTTTCGCCGGGCGTCGGGGAGTCCGGATTGGCCGATTCCGTCTGCGATGGCCGCGCGCGCGATGTCATCGAGGCCTTTCGTCGCGTGGTCTTGGCACCCACGGCCACCGCCCGAGCCATTGCCGATGTCGTCGGTCCGCCCGACGACGTCGATGTCAGCGCACCGCTCGACCGCCCTACCGCCAGCCCTTACCGAGGTCCCGATGACGAAGCCGAATCCAGCAGCCAAGACGCATCCTTACGTGGGCCTTTGGGTCACTGCCGATGGCTACATCCGCCATGAACTGTCGGCGGACGGCCGTTACGACGAGGCGCGGGGCCGCAAGCAAAGCGCCTATCGAGGCCGCTACGCCGTCACCGGCGATCACATCGACTACGTCGACGACACCGGCTTCACGGCGGACGGCGACTTTGTCGATGGCGTCCTGTATCACGCTGGAATGGTGCTTTACCGGCAGCGGTAAGCCCCTGCCGACATAGAGGAGTGGCCGCCATGGCCGCCTATTTGGTTGGAAACGTCGAAATACACAACGAGCACGCGATCGAGGAGTACCGCCGTCGGGCTCTTGCGCTGGTGGAGAGGTTCGGCGGCAAGCCGCTCGCGATCGACGCGACGCCCGTGTACTTCGAAGGCGATTGGGCTCCGCGCAACATGATCCTGTTGGAGTTCCCCAGCATGTCCGCCGTCCGCGGCTTGCTGTCGTCGCCGGAGTACGCGCCGCTGGCCGTCATGCGGCAAGCCGGCGCGCATAGCGACTTGGTCGCTTTCGGCGGTGCGTGACGATCCCACATTATCGGAGATGGAAATGTCTGTGCCCACCGATCGCCATGCCCTGGGCGTGGCAACCCTGCAGAGCAGGACCGGAGGCGGCGGCGAGGCTGTCGTCGACGGTCTCGAGGACATCGCCTCCGACTTCGCCGATTGGATCCTGGCATGCGCTGACGGGGGCATCATGTCGCCGCCGTGGCCGGGCAGGTCCGCTCGCCAGATCGTCGCGCCGGAGGCGTTGCGGGCAGCGGCGGCGCGACTGGAGATGCGCCTGCCCGTAGCGCTCGATGTCGGTCGTATGCCGCGGCAGGTCGCCGAAGCAATCCCGCAGATGGCGGTCCACGCCGGATTTGCTGCCGCCTCCAATGGACCTAGCGTCGCAAAGAAGATCTTGCGCGGCCGCGCCGTGTCTGCGGCCGAACTGTCGAGGTAGCCGGCAATGGCTCTGTTCGAGACCCTCGTAGTGCTGCTGTTGGTTTCCTGCGTGCTTCTCCATCTGGCCCGCAGGGTCCGGTTGCCATACCCCGCCGTGTTGGCGCTCGCTGGCGCATTGGTGGCCGCCACTCCGTGGGCTCCTGAGCTGGGAGTCGATCCGCACTTGGCGCTTGCGCTTTTCGTCGCGCCGGCGATTCTCAGCGCCGCCTACGACATGTCGCCGTACGAACTCCGCCGGCATTGGGCTGCGCTGGTGGCACTGGCGTTGTTGGCCGTGGTCCTCACCACCGCCGCGGTGGCCTGGCTCGGCTGGCAGGTTGCGGGCCTGCCGTTGGGCGCGGCGATCGCCTTGGGCGCGATCGTGGCCCCGCCGGACGCAGCGGCCGCGCAAGCGGTACTGACGAGCCAGGGGTTGCCGCGTCGGACGTTGACCGTGCTGCAGGGCGAGAGCCTGTTCAACGACGCCGTCGCCCTGCTGATCTTCGCCGCTGCGGCGGGTTCGGTGGCATCCGGCGAGTCCTTGTCGGATCTAGTTCCCTCGCTGGTCCTGGCCGTGCCGGGCGGAATCCTGTTGGGCGCCGCCGCCGGCGCGCTGTTCGTGGCGTTGTGGCGGTTCTGGTCCGGCACCCTGGGATCGACGCTGATCGAATTCGTATCCACGTTCGGGATCTGGCTCGCTGCCGAGCGGCTGAATGTATCGGCGGTGCTGGCCGTGGTGGCGTATGCCATGTGGGTGGCGCGATTCGCCCATGGACGCCAGTCGGCACGCGACAGGGTCCACTCGTTCGCGGTGTGGGACGCCGCGGTGTTCGCATTGAACGTGACCGCGTTCCTCCTGATGGGGCTGCAAACCCGTACCGTTCTGTCGCAGCTGCAGGGTGCGCAGATGTGGAGCGCCATCGGCTTCGCCGCGCTGGTGTTCGCGTGCGTCGTCGTCGTGAGAATCGCCTGGGTGTTGAGTTACCGGTGGGTGCTGGGACCGATACTGCCCTGCCTTCGGGCACCCTCTGCCGGAACCGTGCGAACCCGGTTCCTGGTGGGCTGGTGCGGAATGCGGGGCGTCTTGACCCTCGCCACCGCGATGTCGCTACCGGGCGATTTTCCGGGGCGTCATCTCATCGTGCTCAGCGCATTCGCCGTGGTGTTGGGAACGTTGGTGCTGCAAGGCGCGACGATCGCGCCGTTGATCCGCTGGCTCGCTATTCCGCCGGATACCTCGTTGGACCGCGATGTGCAGTTCGCCCGTTCGGTCCTGGACAGCGTCTCGTCGGGCGCGGCAGGCGGTCAAGCGCAACCTGATCCGGCATGTCGGCGAGCGGCCGAACGTGCGCTGGTGGACGTCCAGCGAAAAGCGCTGCACGACTTAGTACGCGAGGGAACGCTGCCCGAGGACGCGTTTCGAATCGTGCAGGAAGAGTTGGACTGGCGGGAGCTCAGCCTCACGCCGTCTTCCCAGCGGGAGATCGCCGAGGCCTGAAGCTTGCCCTGTCACGCCGCTCTGGCGCTCAGAACTCGAACCGCCGATCGTCATGCCGCCGTCGACGGCGAAGAGCAGGCGAGCGTGCAGGTAGCCGACTTCGTCGCAGCCGAAGCCGGATCGCGGCGTCTTCGGTTTCCGATGGCTGGGCACCGCGCTTGGCGGCAGTCGCTTTTTTCGCCGGTGCCGCGACGGCCGGATTCTGCTGGGCTGTCGGCCGCGACGATGGGCGTCAGCGTCCAGCCCGGGGGCGATCGCATTTGCGCGTAATCCTCGCGCGGCATTCCTGCATCGCGGCCGCCGTGTCGGGGGCGTAAGCCCTGGCGCCACGACGGGCGAAACCCAACGCCGCCTCGCGGCCGATGTCGGGACCGGCGCCCGCGACGCAGCGACTTGCCGGCGAAATCGTTCGTTTTGTTCCTGCGCAGCCGTCTTGCGCGCGCGCTAGAACTTGATCAGGTCGTGGCCCATCAACGGACCGCCGAAGTGCTGCAGGCGGCCGCCGCGCTCGATCGGGCCCAGATCGATGGCGCTGAAGCCCAAGGCTTCCATCAGCGCCACGACCTTGCCGTTCGCTGCGGGCCGGTCTCCGGACAGGAACAGCGTGCGGCGACCGCCGTTCTTGCGCGGATCCGAGGCCAGCATCGCCGCGGGCAGGGTGTTGAACGCTTTGACCAGGCTCGCGCCCGGCGCCAGTTCGCCGATCACGTGGCTCGATAGGCGCCCGCCCAGGTCGATCGGACGAAACGAAGGAAACTCTACGGCGTTGGTGGCGTCCACCAAAATGCGCTCCTGCCAATCGCCCGGCCCCGCCAGCGCCGCGGGCGCGGCGGCGAAGGGCACGGCGAGCAAGACCACGTCCGCCTGCAAGGCCTGTCCAAGCCAGGCCGGCTTGACGCGACGGCCCAACTCGCTTGCAAGGCGCTGCAGGGAAGTCGGTCCACGGGAATTGGCGACCTGGACATCGATGCCGGCGTGGGCGAACCGGGTCGCGAGGGCGCTGCCGATGGCGCCGGAACCGATGATTGAATATGTCATGACGAAGCTCGGGTGAGGCGTCGGCGGATGGCCGACGCCTGGGACGGGATGGACTTATTTCGCGGATTTGGCGTCGATGCTGAAAGCGCCGGCTCCGGTGCTCGCCAGGATCAGGAAGGCGCCGGCGATGGAGACGTTCTTCAGGAACATGATCGTCTGCATCTGATCGGCGAAGTTGTTGTGGAAGATCACCCCCGTCGCCAGGGTGAAGCCGGCCAGCGCCGCGGCGACGATGCGGGTCTTGAAGCCCAGGATGATGGCGGCGGCGCCCAGGACTTCCAGGGCGATCACCGCGGGCAGTGCGAAACCCGGTACGCCCATGGACGCCATGTAGCCGGCGGTCGCCTCGTAAGCGTTGATTTTGCCGAGGCCGGACATGAGAAAGAGCACGACGAGGAGCACGCGGCCGACGAATTCGGCGGTATTGCGGGCGAAGCTGGAGCCGGCGGACGCGGTGGAAGCGGTGGTGGACACGGGAGTTCTCCGGATGGACGGTTGGGGAGCGAAACGATGAGTACTGCTGGGACTGCGCGACGGGGGTTCAGCGAAGCCGTCCGTCCGCGCGAAGGATGGCGCCGATGCGCTCGATCTCGGCTTCGCCTCGTTCCAGCGCGTCGGCGCTGGTGTGAACCGAGTAGTAGCCGGTGATCAGGTCATGCGGATGCTTGATGGCGGTGCCGATCACGAACGTGGTCGGCCCTTGTGCCGCGAATTCGAGCGCCGCGTCGGACTCGTCGAATACCGCGATCTCGCCGGCGGCAACGGGCGCTGGGGTATTGACCACGCCCTCGTCGACGGCGATCCAACCCACGGTGTGCCCTTGCGGCGGCTGGTAGCGCCAAGTCTGGCCGTCGCTAAGGCGGACCAGGAAGTAGTTGATGTTGTCCGGGGCGCGGATGGGGCTGCGCGCCCGGCCGTAGCTGCCCAGCACGACCGTGACTGGACCTTCGCTCTCGACCGATTCGGGCGGGATGTACTGGCCCTCGGCCTTCGAGTTCTCCAACTCCGCCGGCAGGGCCAGCCAGAGTTGAAAGAACCGCAGCGGATCGGCGGTATAGACGCGACCGTCGTGCCAGGCGCCGGCACCGGCCTTCATCCATTCCAGGCCGCCCGCGGGCACTTGTCCGGATTGACCGGTGGTGTCCTCGTACTGCAGGCCACCGCTGAGCGCGATCGTCAGCGTCGCGATGCCCGAATGCGGGTGGATGCCGAAAAAGGTGTCCCCGGTCGGCGGCAGGGCGCCGCGGTCCAGGAACACGAACGGCTTGATCAGTTGACCCAGGTCGGAGGGGTTGACCAGGCGGGTGATCGGGCCGCGGGTGGTGCCGCGTCCCTGGAACACGATGCGGCGGACGGGGGACAGCATTTCGGGCGGCACGAGCTTGGGGGGCAGGCGGGTCATGGCGGCACCTCTGGGGAAGTGACGCCACGGTAGGCTTGGCCGATATATCTTGGTAGCCTATATTTCTCTATGCTATCCATCGAAAGGATAGATATATGCTCGACGGCGTCACGCTGGACCAGATCCGCACCTTCATCGCTGCGGCGGAGCAAGGCAGCTTTTCCGCTGCGGGCCGGAAGCTGCGCCGTGCACAGTCGGTCGTCAGCCACACGCTGGCGAATCTCGAAGCGCAACTGGGCGTTCCGCTGTTCGAGCGCAGCGGGCGCTATCCGCGACTGACCGAGGAGGGGCAGTCCCTGCTGCGCGACGCACGCGCCGTCGCCGACCACATGGACGATTTCAAGGCGCGGGCTCGCTCGATTCGCGAAGGCTTGGAGCCGGAACTGTCGGCGGCGATGGACGTGATGTATCCGATGCCGGCCATCACCCATGCCGTCGGCCACTGCCGGCAACTGTTTCCCAGGACGCCCCTGCGCCTGTACGTCGAAGCCTTGGGCGGCGTGGTTCAACCGGTCCTGGATGGCTCATGCCGTATCGGCGTGATCGGCTCGCTCCCCACCGTGCCGGACGAACTGGTAGCCGAGCCGCTGGCGCTATTGCCGTTCGCCACCGTCGTGTCCCCCGGGCATCCGTTGGCGAAGTCGCGAAAGCCGCTGTCGAGCGGCGAGTTGAGCAAGCATGTGCAATTGGTGCTTACCGACCGCACGCCGCTGTCGGCAGGGCGCAACTTCGGCGTTATCTCGCCCTTGACCTGGCGATTGGCGGATTTGGGCGCCAAGCATGCCTTCTTGCGGGCCGGATTCGGTTGGGGCCATATGCCGGCGCACATGGTCCAAGCGGATCTGGACCAAGGACAGTTGGTGGAGATCCGTACGCACGCGAACGCAGACGCACGCGCCAGTCTGGAAATGCAGGCGGTATACCGCAAAGATGCGCCGCCCGGCCCGGTGGGACGTGCCTTCATCGAGGCCTTGAAACATTGATGTCAGTGCATTCGTATTCAAGGCAGGCCGTGGACGGCCTGCCTGTAAGGTTTCGTCATGAGTAGTTGCGGTAGGAAATCGTTGCTGGGTTACGTCCTTCTGACGACCTTGGTCCTGGGCGCGTTTCCGTATCACGTCGCCGCGCAGCAGGCCTCGGTCGTCTTCGATCGGTACAAGGTCGACGTCTGGCGCTCGCAGGAAGAGGTAAAACTGGCGTTCACCTCCAACCTCGTGCAGACCCGCGATGGGTACTTGTGGCTGTCATCGCAGTCGGGCCTGGTGAGATTCGATGGCGTGCGGTTCAAGGCCTTCACCGGGGACAACTCGCCGGCATTGCGCGGACGCACGCGGCTGATCACCATACCGCTTGCGCAAGACCGCGAGGGCGGTCTGTGGGTCGGAAGCGGCAGCGGGCTGTTCCGCGTAGCGGGCGATCAGGTCCGACTGATCGCAACCAACGAGTCGTTCAAGGCCGACATCATCAATGCGGCGGCCGTCGATCCCGAAGATCGCTTGTGGGCCGTGACGCGGAGCGGCCGGGTGTTCGTCATCGATCGAAACGGCCGCCAGCGCGAACTTCGCGGAACGCGGGTGAGCTACTCCGGCAGCAGCATGACGGTGGACAACAACGGCGACATCTGGATCGCCGCGGGAGAAGGCGCCGTCTACCGCATCCGCGCCGGGCGCTTGAGCCGGGTAGCGCTGCCCGAGGGCGCGGATGTACGCAACCCAAGTCGTGTCTATGCGACCCGCGACGGCGCGATCTGGTTCGGCACGCAAACCGCCATCGCCCAATGGAAAGATGGGCGGATACGGCATTTTCCGCTGCCGGCCACCAATGGCTTCGGCGCCGTGTCGGCCATGGCCGAAGACGCTAAGGGGACCTTGTGGGTAGGCTCCTATGGCGCGGGCCTGCACTGGTTCGACGGCAAACGATTCCGATCGGTCACGCGCGCCGACGGCCTGTCGGACGACCGGGTCATCGACATCTTGCCGGATCGGCAAGGCAACATATGGGTGGCCACGCGCGATGGCCTGAATCGGTTTCGGCCGCTGGAGGTGGAAGCGTTCACTGCGCGCACCGGCCTTCCCAGCGACATGCCGGGCGGGATGCTCCGCGACGCGGACGGCGGCGTATGGTTGACGCCTCCGACGGGCGGCCTGTTCTACGGCCGTATCGCCTCCTCGGGATCGTCGTTTCAGCGGGTGGGCGATAGCCCCGCGGAGTTAGTGCTTTCGCTGGCACCAGCGCGGCAGGGGGGCGTATGGGTCGGGCGCCCCAACGGCGACGTGTCGCGCTTTGCCGTCGGGCAGCCGGCGCAGCTCAGCTACGAAGGGCTGCCTCCTGTTACCGATCTGCTCGAAGATCCGGCGCGGACGTTGTGGATCGCGACCTGGCGCGGGCTCTTCCGCGGCCGCGACGGCCGGCTCGAACGCGTCGAGCAAAGAGACGATTTCATCTTCCGGCTGTTCAAAGATTCCAGCGGCGCGGTGTGGGTCGCGAGCCTGACAGGGGTCACCCGGATCGGCCCCACGGGCGGCGAAACCTTCGTGCCGTGGCCTACGCCGCAGCAAACCGGCATCCGTCCCAACGTCCTGTTCGAAGCGCCCAAAGGCACCGTGTGGGTGGGTTCGGACGAGGGGCTGGTTCGCGTCGGCGGCGGCCGTGTCCGCACTGTGGCTGTCAAGGACGGATTGCCGGAAAGTTGGGTAGGCGCGGCCGAAGCGGATCAGGCGGGAAAGCTCTGGTTGGGGCAGTTGGGCGGCCTCACGCGCATCCGGCTTGCCGAACTGATCGCGGTGGCCGACGGCGAGCTTCCCGGTTTGGTGGACGTGGGCAGCTTCAAGTCCCTGGAGGGTTTGCCGGGGGGCGACCCCGCCGCCTGGCCGCATCCTTCGTCCTTTCGGGAGCCTAGCGGAAAACTGTGGTTCGCCATGGGGCATGGGATCGTTTCGGTCGATCCCGCCAAGGCCCGCCCCGTGGGCGCGGCGCCGAGGGTCTACATAGACGAGGTCGCGACCGATGGCGTGCCGCACGCGGATTTGCGCCAACTGGTGATCGAGCCGGCGACGCGTCGCATAGACATCCGCTACACCGGGGTAGACCTGTCGCACGGCCCGGATGTGCGTTTTCGCTACCGATTGGATGGGTTCGATCCCGACTGGATCGATGCCGGCACGCAGCGCGTGGCCTCGTACACGCGCTTGGCGCCGGGCGTCTACCGATTCCGCGTATCGGCCCGCGACGTACGCGGGCGCTGGTCTGCCCAGGAGTCGCGGATCACGCTCCGGGTGCTGGCGCCGTTCTACCTCCAGGCTTGGTTCGTCGCCCTGGTGATCCTCACCCTGACGCTGGTGCTGTGGATGTACCACCGTGCCGCTCTTCGCATTCGCGGCGCGGCCATACTCGATGAGCGCAATCGGCTTGCCAGGGATATCCACGATTCGCTGTTGCAAGGGTTCGGCGGCATTGCGTTGCAACTGCATGCCGTCGACCAGCGTTTGGGCGAGCAGTCCCAGGAGAGAGCGAGCCTGGATCGCATCCTGAGCCTGGTGGATCGTACGCTGACCGAAGCGCGCAAGGTGGTTTGGGATATTCGACTGCCGGCCGAAGCGGACGACCTGGCCGCCTCCATTCACGTCAGCGCCCACCGTATTCTCGCCGACTCCGACACCGCTGTGGATGTCGTCTGCGCACCCGGTGCGACGTACGAGTTCGCCCCGGACGTCAGGAGCCAGATCCGTTCGATCGTGGAGGAGATCCTGGTCAACGTGCGCAAGCACGCACAAGCCCTCACCGTCGTGATTCAGCTCGAGTATCTGCCCAGCGGTTTGCGCCTCACCGTGCGCGACGACGGGCGTGGGTTCGATGCCGCCGTGGTGGCGAAGCGCCTGGGGCACTGGGGGCTTCAGGGCATCCGCGAGCGGGCCCAGTGCATCGGTGGCTGCATTGCCGTGGACAGCCGGCCCGGCGCCGGCACCGAAGTGCGTTTGCGGGTGCCCCGTTGGCGCTGGTTGCGGTGGATGCCGGGAATTGCGACCCGGATACGCGGATTGCTCGCGCGGAACGAAAAGATTAGCCGATAGGTGGATTGTCGGCGGTCCCCAACAGGAGCAGCATCGAACCATGTCCGTCATCAAGAAGCAGGCGCTGGCCGTCAACGAAGAGACCCAGCGGATTCGCGTGCTGGCGGTCGATGATCATCCCATTTACCGGGATGGCTTGGCTGCCGTCCTCGCGCTGCATGCGGACCTGGAGCTGGTCGCCGAGGCAGGCGACGGCGCGTCGGCGCTAGAGGCGTATCGAACGCATCAGCCCGATGTGACCTTGATGGACTTGAGCATGCCCGTCATGGGCGGCGTGGAGGCCATTGCGAAGATCGTCGACGAGTTCCCGATGGCGCGGATCATTGCGCTGACCACCTTCCAGGGGGATACCGACATCCACCGGGCCCTGGAAGCGGGCGCGCGCGGGTACCTGCTCAAGGACGTGCTGCGCAACGAAGTTGCCGATGCCATCCGAGCGGTATGGCGCCAAGGCTGGATACTCCCCGACGCGGTGGCGCGCCGACTGGCCCAATACGTTCCGCGTGTCGAGCTCACCGAGCGCGAACTCGAAGTCCTGCAATTGATGGCCGGCGGACTTCGCAACAAAGAGATCGCCGCACGCATCCACCGGACCGAGGCGACCGTCAAGGTGCATGTGCTTCACATACTGAGCAAGCTCCAGGCGCAGGACCGAACCGAAGCGGTCGTCACGGCCCTCAAGCGCGGCATCATCCACCTGGATTGAGTTGCGCTTCGTGCGCACTCCAATGCAAACAGGCAGCGAACTTTCCGGCAAGTAACCGAAAGGCGTAGCAACAAGCTACGCCGACGACGGATTTCGGGTTTCCAGCTTGCGTCGTAACGTGACCCTCACTAATCAATGGAAGCGAGGGCACGTATGAGCAATCCAACCGCCGCAAAAGTCGGCAAAGAAGCGCTGATCACTCCTGACAACTGCGTACTTCTGCTGATCGACCATCAGCCCTTTCAGTTCAGCGGCGTCAAGAACATCGACGCCGCCTTGCTGATGAACAACGTGGTGGCCCTCGCCAAGACGGCAAAAGTCTTTGACGTTCCCACGCTGCTGACCAGTGTGGTCGAGGATCGCGGCGGCTACATCGTCAAGCCGCTGTTGGACGTCTTTCCGGAACAGAAGCCGATCAACCGAACCACGATCAACACCTGGGAAGACCCGGCGTGCGTGGAATGGGTCAAGCGCACCGGCCGCAAGAAAGTCGTGATCGCTGCTCTATGGACCGAAGTATGTCTCGCGTTCCCGGTGATCCATGCCCTCGGTGACGGCTACGAGGTTTACTTCGTGACGGACGCTTCGGGTGGCACGAGCGTGGAGGCTCACGAGATGGGCATCGCCCGCATGATCCAGGCCGGCGCCGTGCCTATGACCTGGATCGTTTTCGCCTCGGAGCTGCAGCGTGACTGGGCGCGCGAGGAGTCGGCCGCCAAGCTGATCCCGGCACTGCTCGAGCACGGCGGCGCCACCGCGACCAACCTGTCGTGGGAGTTCCAACTGCTCGCCGGCAGGTCCGGTACCGGCGTCTGACGCCTCGCTTCTGAGCGCGCGACCGGGGCGCCTCGCGCCCGGTTGACGCCACCGCGACAAACATTCGGAGACTCTCGTGGCAAAGGTTCTTGTTCTGTATTACTCCTCTTACGGGCACATCGAAAAGATGGCCGAGGCCGTCGCGGAGGGCGCGCGTCACGTCGGCGCTACGGTGGACATTCGCCGCGTCCCTGAGACGGTTCCAGAAGAGATCGCGCGAAACAGCCGCTACAAGCTCGATCAGAAGGCGCCCGTCGCCACGGTCGCAGAGCTAGAAAACTATGATGCCATCGTGATCGGGACCGGGACCCGCTACGGCAGGCTCACCTCGCAGATGGCCGCTTTCCTCGATCAAACCGGTGGCCTTTGGGCGCGCGGCGCGCTCAACGGAAAGGTCGGCGCGGCGTTTACCTCGACGGCGACGCAGCATGGCGGGCAGGAAGCCACGCTGTTCTCGATCATCACGAACCTGCTGCATTTCGGCATGACGATCGTGGGGCTGCCGTACAGCCATCAGGGACAAATGAGCGTCGATGAGATCGTCGGTGGCGCGCCTTACGGCGCCACCACGGTCGCCGGCGGCGATGGATCCAGGCAGCCGACTGAAATCGACCTGGCGGGCGCCCGCCATCAGGGCGAACTGGTCGCGCTCACGGCGGCGAAGTTGTTCGACTGACCGTTCCGGGCCGGCGCGGATCCAACTCCCCCCATCGAGCGTCCGTTGTCGGCCCCTTTTCTGGAGTTAGCCATGACCAGTAGCACGCCTTCCGAAGCGGCCAAAGCCATTGTCCGCACCAACACCGAGCAGGTGCAGGGGCAGGGCGACTTCGCCTTGTTCGAAAAACTGTTCGCCGACGACTTCGTCGACCACACGCCGCAGCCGGGAACGACGCCCGACAAGGACGGGGTCCGAGTCCTTTACCACCGGCTTCGCGAGGCGTTTCCGGACTTCAATCCCGTCATTCACTGGCAGACCGTGGACGGCGATGTGGTGACCACTTTCAAGACCTATCACGGAACGCACCGCGGTCCGCTGTTCGGCATCGCGCCGACCGGGCGGAAGATCCAGTTCGAGACCGTCGACGCGATGCGCGTACGCGACGGAAAGATAACCGATCACTGGGGCGTGGCGAACCTGTTCTCGCTGATGCAGCAGCTCGGCGGCTTGCCTCCGGTTTCCTGACCCCTGCCGCGCTCTCGAAGACAAGGACACGCGCTACATGAAGACCCCCGCCTTCCTCATTCGCCTGGCCATCGCGGCTGCGCTCATGCCAGTCGCCATCCAGCCGGTTCTGGCCAAGCAGCCCGCCGCCGACATCGAGGCCAACAAGGCGTTGGTGCGCCGCTACTTCGACGCCTTCAACCGAGCCGACTTCAGCCATCTGGACGAGATCGTTACGGCCGACTACGGCGATCGTCTCGAAGGGCAGACGCCCGGCATCCATGTCATCCGCAGCTACCTCGAAGGCCTGAAAGCCAGCTTTCCCGACTTCACCTGGACGATCGAGCAGATCGTCGCTGAAGGCGATCGCGTCGCCGTAATGAATCGGGTTTCCGGAACCCAGTTGCACGATTTTGGTGGATTGAAGGCGTCTGGCAACAAGGTGGATTTCCGCGCCTTCCAGATCTATCGCATCGAAGGCGGAAAGCTGGCGGAGCACTGGGAAGTCGCGGACTTCGCCACGTTCCAGTCTCAGCTGACGGCCAAGCCTAAAGAGTCCGCGTTCCAATCGTTCCAGAAGGGGCTGGAGCCCGCAAAGGAAGGCCAGAACAAATGAGCGGGCTTTTGTCAGAAAAGGTTGTTGTGGTGACCGGCGCCGCCAGCGGCATCGGACGCGCTATTGCCGTCGGTGCCGCACGGCACGGTGCGAAAGCCGTCATCGTTTCGGACGTGGTCGAGGCGCCGCGCGAGGGCGGGCCGTCCACGACGAGCCAGATCGAAGCGCTCGCGGTGAAGACACGATTCGTCCGTACCAACGTAAGCGAGCGCGACGAGGTCGATGCGCTGGTCGCGGCGACCGAAGAGTTCGGCGGCGTCGACCTGATGGTATGCAACGCGGGCATCACGCTGCGCTCGGACGGCGCGGATGTTGCCGAAGAGGACTATCGCCGCCTGATGTCGGTCAACTTGGATGGCGTTCTGTTCTGCGCGCAGGCGGCGGCACGTCAGATGCAGTCTCTGTCCAAGCCCGGCAGCATCGTCATGATGGCCAGCATGGGCGGCATCGCGGGTGCGGGCATGACGGTCGCCTATTCCACGAGCAAGGGCGGGGTCGTGTTGATGGCCAAGGCCATGGCCGATGCGCTGGGGCCATCGGGCATTCGGGTCAACTCCGTGTGCCCCGGGGCCATCGACACTGCCCTGCTGCGAAACACGCCCGGCGTCGCGGAAGCCTCGGAAGGATTTCGCCAGCGCACGCCGCTGCGCCGCCTGGGAAAGCCATCGGAAATCGCAGACGCCGTTGTGTGGCTTGGTTCGGACATGTCGAGCTACGTGACCGGTATCGCGCTGCTTGTTGATGGCGGATTGCTGTCCGTGCTGTAGCCAATAGACCGAGCGCATGAGTGCGCAACCTGCCGACCTTCAACGAGAACTGCCATGGCCACCTGGTCCGATACCGATCGCGCTTCCAATACAGCCGCCCTTGCTTCGGTGACTGGCCTGTTGGGCCGGCTACTGATGGCGGCGATCTTTCTGATCTCCGGTGTCGGCAAGATCGCTAACGCGGAGGCGACCGTAGGCTATATCGCTTCGGCTGGTCTGCCGCTGCCCGGCGTGGCGCTGGTCGTCGCCATCGTCGTAGAAGTCATCGGCGGCGCAGCTCTGGTCGTGGGCTATCGCAGCCGACTCGTGGCCGCTGTGCTGGCCCTGTTCTGCGTCGTCACGGCGGTGAGCTTCCACGCCGCGTTCGACGACCAGAACCAGTTTATCCACTTCTTCAAAAACCTGGCCATGACCGGCGGCTTCTTGCAAATCGTCGCCTCCGGACCGGGCGCGATCAGTCTGGACGCCAGGTTTCGCCGGCCCGCCGGCAGCCAACCGTCGGCCGCGTAGCCGGCAACTATCGACGCACGCGATGGGTGGCATCGGGAAAGATAGGCTTCTGGTCGCCAGATCGATGCCTAGACTTCATTCGCTCCCTTCGCCCAGTCCACTAAGAGCAGCGCAATGACCACCACGATTCGATTTCACCAGTACGGCGGCCCCGAGGTTCTGGTTGCCGAAGACGAGACCGTAGGCCGCCCTCACGCCGGCCAGGTTCGCCTGCGCCACGATGCTATCGGCGTCAACTTCATCGACACGGCCTTCCGCCAGGGCATCTTCCCCATGCCGCTGCCGGGCGTGACCGGGGTGGAGGGCGCGGGCGTGGTCGAGGAGATCGGGACTGGCGTGGGCGACGTCCGGGTGGGCGACCGCATGGCGTACTTTCTTTCGCCTGGCAGCTATTCCGAAGTCCGCTTGATCAACGCCGCGGATTTGGTCGCGATCCCTCAGGACGTGACCTCGCTCGAAGCCGCTACGGTTCTCACCAAAGGCTTGACCGCATGGGCCGCGCTCAATGGGTTCTACAAGCTGAGCACCGGCGACGCCGTCCTGGTCCAGGGCGCCTCCAGCAACGTGGGTCTGCTGGTTGCACGCTGGGCGCGGGCATTGGGCGCACGCGTCATTGGGACTACCGGTTCGCAGGACAAGCTGGCGGCGATTCGTAGCTCGGTGGATCATCCATTGCTTTCGACCGACCCGTCGTTCACTGAGCAGATACGCGACCTTGTGCCCGCGGGAGTGGACGTGGTGTACGAGTTCGTGGGCAAGGCCACCTTCGCAGCGTCGACGGCGTCCGTGCGCGACGGCGGAACGATCGCCACGATCGGCGCCGCTTCCGGTGCGCCGGAAGTGGATCCGGCCGCGCTGTCCAAGCGCCACGTCCGGGTCGTCGGCGGGCCTATGGCCCAGCACCTGCAAGGCCGAGTCCTGAGCGCCGCCAACGACGTGTTCGCGGCGTACCGGGCCGGCACGTTCGGAAGCTACGCAGCGGCGGTGTATCGCCTGGAGGACGCCGCCGAGGCCCATGCCGACATTGCCGCACGCCGGAAGTTCGGCCCTATGGTCCTGGTGCCGTGATGGCGGTCCGGCCGATTTGCCCGGAACCGTCCTGGACGATGGCCGCTACGGGATGCCCTAGGGCGGGCGGCAGGCATGGGGGCCACCCTGGCTACCGCGCAAGCGAGAGGTCGGCATGAAGCGTGGTAGAGAGATACTGACTTGGCTTGGCATCGCGACAGTTGCGACGGGGGCGTTTCCCATCCAGGCCGTGGCCAGGATCGACAATGTCGTTCTCGTCCACGGCGCGAACATGGACGGCGGTGCCTGGCGCGCGGTCTACGATCGCCTGACGGCGGACGGTCATCGGGTCACGATCGTGCAACTACCCACGACGTCGACCCAGGAAGACATCGCCGCGACGCAGCGGGCGCTCGACGCCCAGGTGGGTCCGGTGGTGCTTGTCGGCCATTCCTATGGCGGGCTGGTGATCAGTCGGGCCGGTACCGACCCCGACGTGAAGGCATTGGTCTACGTGGCGGCCTTCCAGCCTGATATCGGGGAGAGCCTCGCCTCTCTCAGCGCATCGGCGCCGTCCGAGCTGCCGGCCGATGCCCTGCGGGTCTCGGGCGACGGCTATTACGTGGTCGAGCCCAAGGCCTGGATCGCGTACGTGGCCAACGGGTTGTCCGAGGCAGAGGCTGGTTACACCGCTGCGTTCCAGACGCCGGCGAATACCTCGATTTTTTCCTATAAGGCCGAAGCCGCCGCTTGGCGCCACGTGCCGTCTTGGTCGGTAATCGCCTCCCGCGACCGGACGATCGCCCCGGCGCTTCAACGGCGGATGTCGCAGCGTTCGAAAGCCAAGATCACCCAGATCGACGCCGGGCACTTGCTGCAGATGTCCCACCCGAGCCAGGTCGTCGCCGTAATCGAAGAGGCGGCATCCCAGTAGGCCAGCTTGACTGGTCGGGCGCCGATTCGGCGGCCTGCCTCCGCCGGTACCGGATGGCTCGGCTCCACGGACCGGCAGCGGCTGGGCGCTGTCGCCGTCGTTGGCCAGACCTGCCGCGACCGGCCGGTGGGGTTGGCATCCGGCGCGTATCCGCAGCCCCGATCGGCTCGGCGCCATTCACCGCTACGTCCTGCCATCGCCCGCGACTCCTCGCCTAGCCATGGGGCATGGAATGACAGGCGGCGCTTGACCGGTTATCGCCCCGCGATCGCGAGCCTAGGTTGCGCGTACCGCGCCTCAGCCGCGCCGACAGGATTTGGCAAAAGCGCGAAACGAATCGGCATTCGCGATCGCGGGCCGGCGACCTAGCATGAACTCATGGTCTCGCGCAGCGAGGCCCCTTCCACCACTCCAGGAGCATGACCATGACCAACACCGCCAACGAGACATTGATTCGCGGCCTGTACGAAGCCGTCAACAAGAAGGACTTGGCGACCATCGCCGGCTTCGGTGCGCCCCAGAGCGAATGGCTCGATGTGCCGTTCAACTACACCACCCATGGCGTGGATGCGATCATCGATCCGTGGAAAAGCTGGTTCAACATCTTCCCCGACGCCACCTGCGAAGTGCGCAGTCTGGTCGCGCTGGAGGACTACGTGATCGCGCAGGGCGTTGGCCGGGGTACCCACCGCGGCGTGTTCAACTCGCCTGCCGGGGAACTGCAGCCCACCGGCAGGGCGATGCAGGTCAACTTCTGTGACGTCTACCGTCTGAAGGACGGAAAAATCATGCGTGCGGATTCGTACTTCGATTTCTACGACCTGCTCAAGCAATTGGCCCCGGAAAAGCTGGCCTGACGAGACAGC
Source organism: Lysobacter sp. Soil_C_15 (assembly GCF_057657315.1). Taxonomy (NCBI): domain Bacteria; kingdom Pseudomonadati; phylum Pseudomonadota; class Gammaproteobacteria; order Lysobacterales; family Lysobacteraceae; genus Lysobacter; species Lysobacter sp. Soil_C_15. The sequence continues at coordinate 96,550 of NZ_JBDGIR010000001.1, read as the reverse complement.
GGGTCTGCGCCCGATCCTGCCTGGGCGCCGGCGTCGACAGGCTAGAGTGCTCTGCCGTCGATCGGATCTGGCTCGCGCAGTGGGTCGCTCTCTCGGGGGCGCGATCGCGCTTGCAGCGCCGAGCGGATGCTCTGTATGGAACCGTTTCCGGCGCGGAGCGCGCAACCGACTGGGTTGGCAGCCCGTGAGGAAATGGCGCCCTGAGGGGCGATTGCTAGCGACGGCCAGTTCTGCGGCAACGCCATGCCTGGACGGGCAGCCAATGGCGTCAGCGGGCAACCCCGCAAGCGCCCGACCGATCCGGACCGGTCGCGCAGTAGGCTGCACCTGTGGATCGCAAGTCTTGCGGTCCTTCGGGGCCCCAAGCTTTTGCCGGAGGCGCATGCAAGGGTTTCTCTACGGCATCCTTCCATCGGTCGGAAAGAGCCTGCCAGCTTGGCGAGGAACCCGTCTCCGGAACGTCTCAACGACGGAGATCCGCCTGGGACATACTTGGCGCAAGGGGGCGCTGGCTGTCCGCGCAGAACCTGTAACCGGTTCGCCAGCGCACACATAAGCGGGGGCTGGACCGGGAGGCAGGGCGACGCGGTCCGGCAAAGGGGGAGTGCGACTACGCGAACGGATCGTCGGTGCGGTGGGGCGACCCACGCCGCGCTGCACGGCCGATTGCGCGATAGCCGTCATCGAGCACGGATACCTTGGGCGAGCGAGGCCACCCTCGCGGCCCCTTCGGAGTCTTGCGCGCTCGGCACGCCGCCGCACGGCAAGCGGCGGCGGGTCGAGCCGAACCAAGAATGGATTCCATCGAGTTCAACAGGGAGAACACGCAGTGATCAGCACTACGATGAAGGTATCGTTTGGCATGGCCCTCGGCGCCATCGGCGCATTCGCGATGCAGGCGCAGGCCGCATCGCTGGACCAGACGTTCGGTACGGGAGGCATCACCTCCACCGCGTTCGGCTATTACGGCGCCGCCGCCCGGGTGGTGATCCAGCCGGACGGTCGGATCGTCGCCGCCGGGCAGAACGCAGTGGGCGAATTCACGCTGGCGCGCTATACGGCCAACGGCGCGCTGGATACGAGCTTCAACGGCACCGGCAAGGTCACCACCGCGCCCTCCGGCAGCTGCTCGGGGCAGGCACGCGCGCTCGCCCTGCAGGCGGACGGCAAGATCGTCGTGGCCGGCACCTCGTGTCCGAACTTCAACTCCACCCGCAACTTCACCATCTATCGCTACAACGCCGATGGCTCGCTGGACGCCAGCTTCGGCAGTTCGGGCAAGGCGACGGTCAGTTTCTACGCCGGCGCTTCGGAGGCCTACGCCGTTGCCGTGCAGGGCAGCTCGATCTGGGTGGCGGGCTACGCCGGTTCCGGTTTTGCGCTGGCGCGCCTTACCAGCGGCGGTACCTTGGACTACAGCTTCGGCGGCGGCTCCGGCACCGTCACCTCGCCGGTCGGCACCGGCTCCGCGTTCGCCAACAGCCTGGTCATCCAGGCGGACGGCAAACCCGTGCTGGGCGGCTACGCGTCGAGCGGCGGCACGGTGTTCGCGTTGACGCGTTACACCACGAAGGGGGTGCTGGACACCACGTTCGGCACCGGCGGCAAAGTCCTGACCCATGTCGGCGGCACCTCCGCCGGCAACGCCGCCGTCGCCACCTCGCTGGCGATCCAAAGCGACGGCAACATCGTCGCCGCCGGCTACGCGAAGGGCGCGAGCGCCGACACCTACCGATTCGCCGTGGTTCGCTACACCAGCGCCGGCGCGCTGGACAACTACTTCGGCTCCGGCACCGGCAAGGTCCTGACCGCCATCGGCAGCAGCGATGCGGTCGGCGGCGATGTCGCCATCGACGCCAACGGCGGAATCGTGGTCGGCGGCTACTCCAATGCGGGCGGCTACCGCCAGTTGACCTTGAATCGCTACGATTCGTTCGGCAACCCGGACGCCAGCTTCGGGCCGGTCGTCACCGCCGTGGGCAGCGCCAATGCCGCGGTTCAAGGGCTCGCCGTGCAAAGCGACGGCAAGATCGTCGTAGCCGGCTACGGCAACTCGCCGGCGGCTTTCGTGGTGGCGCGTTACCAGTAAGCCGTCGCTCGCAATCGCAGGCCTGAACGGTCGCATCGGGAAAGCCCCCTCTCGCACGCTGCGGAGGGGGCTTGCTCATTGCTCGGCTGATTCCGGGTAGACCGCGAGGGCCAACGATCCTGCTTTGGCCCGGCCCCGATGCAGGCTTGAAACGGACGGATATCTGGCCAACCGGCAACCGCTGCCCAGCTCCACTTCTGGCGTCCGCTAAACGCAGCGGATGGCCGTGGGAGCCGCTTCGGATATCGCTTACGGGACGATCCGCATCGCCTCGTGCTCCAGGACATTGAACTGGCTATCTTGGATCTCGATGGAGCCAGTGTATTGGGCGCCAGCCCCGCCGGCGGAGATGAAAACGCAGGTATGAGACAAATTGCCTGCGATTCGGGCGCCGTAACTGCAGTTTTCGTTCTGCCTCAATCCAGCCGATACGTTGCATGTGTTGAAGACCAGCGGGAGCGGAGCGGCGCTTGCATTGGTGTAGATCGCCAAAGCTCGAAGCGGTTCGCCCACGGTCGGAGCGAACTGAAAGATTCTGCAGGTTACCGTTCCGCCGGTCGGCCCGCCCTTTGAGAACACAGGCGGAGAAACCAGGCTCTCGGCCCACGCAGCGCTGGAAAGCGACATGGCCAGCAGAAGGCCGATGATCATCTTCGCTTGCGGGTTCATTTCACTCTCCTGAGCGCTGTGTCTTCTGATGATGCGGCTACGGAAAACCTAGCCTCGCTCGCGGAATCGGAACGTGATTGGCGTCTGCAGGTGAAGTTTGGTGGGCCGCGGAAATTGCGCGCGACAAGAAAGCGGGGGCGGAGGGATCTGTCGATGCCCTGCGTCCCCGCAGTCGGTAAAGTGCGCTGCCGTTTCGGCGTGGTTCTCGCCAGCGGCAGACTATTGGCCGCGGCGATGGCGCTTGACGTCTCCATCCGAGTGCCGCAGTTCCAGCGCCTCCACCAGCCCCTTGGCATCGCGCTGGAACATCACTCGCTGGCTTGCGTTCTCCAGCACGGCGAAGTTGTCGCCGCCCAACGGCAGCAGCGTGCGCACCGGCCGGCGTCCCTGCTGCAGAACCAGGCGACCCTGGTCGGTGTCGACCGCCATCATCCCGTAGGCGCCGATATAGTCGTCGGCCGACACCTGCGGCCATGCCCCGGCTTCGGCGCGCAATGCTTCCAGCGCCCAGCGGGTGTCGGTGGCCACTTCCGGCGGCAGGCCCCTGGCGAGCACCGCTTCCAGCGCCAGACGGCGCGCCGTGACCAGGGCGGCCGCCGGCTCCGCCGCCACGTCCGGGGTCACGCCGCGGCCCTCCCAGTTGGTCTTGGTGATCGGATTGATCGGCGTGGCGAAGGACACGAACACCGAGAAGCCATGCCCTGCATCGACGTCGCCCCCCGGATTGGCGGCGCCCATGCTGGTTTCGCCGACGACGGTGGCGCGCTTGGCGCTCTGCAGCGTGTACGCGAACGCCTCCGCGGCCGAAGCGGTGCGTGCGCTGGTCAGCACGAACAGCGGCGTGTCCAGGCGCGGCTGCGGATACCAGTCGAGCGGCGCCTCGCTCATCTTTCGGTCGCGGCCATGGAAGGTATTGAAGATGTCCGCCTCCTTCTTGACGAAGGCGCTGCTGAGGTAACCGACCATTTGCGGTGCGCCGCCGCCGTTGTCGCGCAGATCGACGATCAGCGCATCGGTGCCGGCGAGCAACTGCAATGCCGCGTCGATGGCCTGGCGCTCGGGCTGCCCGGCGACGCCGAACTCGAACGGCGCAAAGCCGCGCAGATCGAGATAGCCGATGTTGCCGGACAACACTTCAGCGCGACGCACGCCGTAGTTGCCGCGACGGTACTTGGCCTGCGATTGCGCCGGCGATATCACCGGGCTTTCCGCTGCCGGCTGCTCGCGCGGTGCGTCCGTCCAGCCCACCCGGAAGTGCCGGTCGAACGGCTCCAGCTTGACGGTCAACGCGGACGCGAGTTCGCGTTTGTCGGTGAGCTTGTCGAACTCGCCCTTCGCCGCCGCTCCGCGCAGCTCGTTCGAGATCTGCTTGGCCCGCTTCTCATCGAAGTAGTTCTGTTCGATCGCGCTCGCCACGCCTTCCACGTGCGAGCGTGGCGACTCGCGCGCCAGGCAGGGACAGGCGTACGACAGAAGTGCAAGTGCTAGTCCGGCAAAGGCGGGGGTGCTGCGCATGAGGTTCTCCTTGGTCGCTGGTAAGCGGTGCGGTCAAGGAGATACGGGGCCGTGGTGGTCGGTTGCGGCTCGAGGCGGCGATGGCGACGGCAAGGGACGAACCGCCGTTTTCGAGGGCCGAACGCCGGTCTTCGAGCACGGGAATTGCCGCCCCCTCGGCCGCCAGCCCCGCGCTGGCCGGCATCTCGCGCGAGGAGCGCACGCGGCTGATGCAAAGGACGATCGATCTGTTGCTGCTCGATGGCGCCAAGGGCTTGTAGCCGCAGATCCTGGCGCTGGCGGAAAACCGCCTGCGGCCGGGCGCGCTGATCGTCGCCGACGACGCCGACTGCAGCCCGGGCTACCTGGCGCGAGTGCGCGCGCCCGCGAGCGGCTACCTGTCCACGCCGTTCGGCGACGGCGTCGAACTGAGCATGAAGCTCGGTTGAAGCCGCAGCGCCCTCCGCGACGCGGCGAAGCGATTGGGCTTGGGCGGCGCGTTGCAGGGAACGCAACGCCCGCTTCTGATCGCCTCGAGCCTGGCGCGGATCGCGCAAGGCCGCGCCGCCAGCGAGAGCGACCTGCCGCAGGTTTCGGCGCCGCGGCAGTCCGAAGCCGCCGCCAGGCCTTGGCCCGAACGCGGCGTGCGCGTCGAATCGCGCGAGCGCGGGCACTTCGGCGGGTGCGCCGATTTCGCCGCCGCGGACATGCCCGCCTGCAGCGCGCACCCGCGCATCGCGCGGCCGGCAGCCGGGCGGCCCGGGCTCGCTCGCCGATCTGGATCGCTCCGGCTACTTCGCCGGCCGATCGCAACCGCCGCTGGACGGTCGCGCGACTACGGCACTTCGATCGAGATGTTGGCGCGCTGGGTGCCCGGCGCGGAGGACATGCCGGCCCAGAAATCCTGGCTGCGCATCCAGGCTTGCAGGCCCATCGGAAAGTCGCGTCTGGGAATCTCGGGCAGTTCGGCCGCGGTGAAGTTGTTCCCGTAAAGCGCCAGCGGCTGGACCGTATCGGGCGTCTGCAGGTTGGCGTGCAGGTGCTGCAGGGCGATGTTCCAGTTGTCGAGCAGGTCCTTGCGGGTGATCGGGCCGCCGGGCTTGTCCGCCGTCGGGTGCAGCGCGCGCTGCTGGAAGACGTTCACGCTTTGGCCGGCCGGCGTGGCCTTGAACGCCTTCCAGGCGTCGAACGCGGCGTTGCCGAAGGTGACCACGGCTTCGATCTTGCCCGGCGCGAACGCGGCTTCCAGCCACTGGTTGCGATAGGCCAGGATGCCGGCGTCGTTCAAGTGCGGCATCGCCATGCTCTGGTTGTAGATGCCGTACAGGAAGGCGTTGATCATCAGATAGCTTTTGCTTATGCCCAGCTTCTCGACGAAGCCCTGCACGCGGCGGCCGGCCTGGCCCGAGAGGATCCGGCGCGTGACCGCCTCGGTCTGGGCCGGGTCCTGGCCGATGACCAGCAGGCGCGCGCTGCCGTTGGCGCGTCCGCGGTAGAAGATCGGGCCCCACAGCGAACGAAAGCCGTCGGCCCCGTTGTAGACCGTGTCGTCGGGGTAGTTGCGGCACAGCGTCCTGAACTTGCCGGTCGGTCCGGTATCGAAGGCGTCGGTGATCATCGCGTGCTCCTTCGCCGCCCGCGTCGGCTGCGGACGTGGCTATTGGGGGAACGCGGCCGCTTCCGGCCTGCGGCCACGGCGGCTGGGCTGTGGTCCGGCCGGGCGGTCCGGCGAGGCTCGTGTAGAGTGCCTGCCTGCGGCGGCGCCTGCGGTAGGGGCTCCGCCAAGGGGGTGCGAACAACGCCCGGCAAACCCCGCCGGCCCAGGGAACGACCAGGACGTCAGCCCAATGCGCGCGAAAATCGCCTTCGCTTCGATCTTCTCCCTTGCGCTCGCAGCGGTCGCCGCGGTCAACGCCTGGCCCTACTGGCGCACCCGCGAGGCCTATCGCTACGACGGCCAGGAAGTCGCCGGGTTTCCGTACGCGTTCCGCCGCATCGGCGGCGATTGCGGCGCGGCGGGCTGCGAGAACTACGACTTCCACCTGGGCTATTTCGCCGTCGACCTGGCGCTGGGGCTGGCATTCGCGGCGCTGGCCGGCCTGATCGCCGCGGCGCTGGCACGCCGGCCTCGCCGGGCCTGACGGCGAGCCACCCGCATGCGCAGAGGCCCCGCACCGCGGCGCTGGCCTCGATGCGCCTTACACTGGGTCCAGTGCGCAGAGACCGCACGCCGGAGATCCGACCGCTGGCGCGCAGGCGCGCGGGTCGGGGCGTCCGTCTCGGCAGACTTCATCCCTTGGAGACACGCCGCCATGAGCCGCATCGTTTACGCCGGGGCGCCGGACCAGCCGCTCTGGAGCAGCGACCAGGTCATCTTCACCATGACCCGATACCGGACCGGCGGCCTGGCGCCGCGCCAGCAGATCGACTTCGGCGCGGCCAGCGCCGCGGCGATCCTGGGCCCGGACCTGATGATGCCTGGCGTAGCGGGCAGCAACCTGGCGACGGCGACCGGCGCGCCCTGGGATCAACTGCTGCCCGGCGGACCGGCCGGGACGTTCGTCACCGACCCCAACAACAGCTGGGTGCGCGCGCACCTCATCAACGGCCGTTGGGGCGGGCCTGGCAACAGCTGGCAGAATTTGGCGCCGCTGACCGGCGTCGGTCAGGCCAACCAGAGGACGGTCGAAGGCTATATCGACGCCTTTCTGACCGCCTGCCGCCAGTACGAGATGGCCGGGCAGCAGCCGGCGTGGTACGGCGTGTACTACTGCGTGCAGGCTTCGCAGTATCCGTGGTCGCAGCTGCCCACGACCGCCGACACCAATCTGTATTCCTACGCCCCCGCCTTCGTCAGGATTTCCTGGCGCGCGATCGCGATCGTCAAGCCGGTCAACGTCAGCCCGCAGGTGGCGGCGGCCAACATCGCCAGCTATCCGATCGCGGGCGTGGCGAGCTTTCCGCAGGGCTTCGTTCTGCCGCCGTTGCCTGCGGCGATGAACGGCGCGGCGACGCTGCCGGCGGGCGGCAATATCGCCGGCGAGCCGGTGCTGGGCGCGCTGCCGGCCGACTTCCCGATCGCACAGAACAATGGGTTCGACAGCGGGATCGAAGTCCACCTGAGCTGAGCCGGCACTGTGCGGCGGCATCGCCGACGCTGCCGCGTCGCGGCGAGCCGTAGCGCGCCGGCGCCTTGGCCGCGCGCTTCACGGCTGCCGTGCCCGCGCGTTGTTAGCGACGAGTTCGTGCCGCCGCAGGCCCGCCCTTCGCCGCCCGAGCGCGCGCGACGCACCGCGGCGGCCACGGCTTCGGACCGCTGCGCACGGAGGAAGGGTCGTGTCTTGCGCGTCATCCGGCCTATCCCGCCGCCCACGACCCGACAGGACACCGCCATGAGCCGCATCATCTATACCGGGTCGCCGAACAACCCGCGTTGGAGCACCGACCAGGTCATCTTCACGATGACCCAATACCAGACCGGCGGCCTGGCGCCGCGGCAGCAGATCAACTTCGGCGCCGCCAGCGCCGCGGCGATCCTGGGCTCGGACCTGGTCATGCCCGGGGTGCAGGGCAACAACCTGCCGACCGCCCTGGGCGCGCCCTGGGACCAACTGCTGCCCGCCGGGCCGGCCGAAACCTTCACCACCGACGCCAACAACAACTGGGTGCGCGCGCACCTGATCAACGGCCGCTGGGGCGGGCCGGGCAATACCTGGCAGAACCTGACTCCGCTGACCGCGACCGGAAACGCCAACCACGCCACCGTGGAGGGCTACATCGACGCCTATCTCGCTGCCTGCCGCCAGTACGAGACGGCCGGACAGCAACCGGTGTGGTACGGCGTGTACTACTGCGTCCAGGCCTCGCAGGACCCGTGGTCGGATGCGAACACCACCGCCGACACCAATCTGTATTCCTACGCGCCGGCCTTCATCAAGATTTCCTGGCGCGCGGTGGCGATCACCAAGCCGGTCAACGTCCTGCCGCAGGCCGCGGCGGCCAACATCGACAACTACCCGATGGCCGGCGTGGTGAACTTCCCGCAGGGCTTCCAGCTGCCGCAGTTGCCGGCGGTGATGAACGGCGCGGCGGTGCTGCCGGCAGCCGGCAACGTCGCCGGCGGCGCGGTGCTCGGCGCGCTGCCGGGCAACTTCCCCGTCGCCCAGGCCAACGGCTTCGACGGTTCGATCGAGATCCACCAGAGCTGAGCCGCCGCGGCGGCTGCGGCCGGGCGCTCAGCGTTCGGCCGCAGCCGTCGCGGCCAGTGGCGCGCGCTCGGCCGATTGGGTCGCCGCGCCTCGCCCGGCGAAGAAACGCCAGCGCAGCGCGACGAACAGCGCGGCCACCAGCAGGTACAGCCCAATGCCCTTGGAACCACCGGGCAACAGGCTGCCGTCGACGGACGGAAACAGCGCCGCCAGCAGATTGGCGTGGACGTTCGCGGCCCAGTGGAACGCCACCGCCGGCCACACCGAGCCGCCGCCGCGCCGGACCAGGTACACCATGAATACCGACCAGACGCTCAGATAGCCGAGGTAGCGCAGCGAGGACTCGACGCTGCCGAACACCGCCTCGCCGAACAGCGGCACGTGCCACAGCGACCACACCGCGCCGATGCACAGCGCCGCAGCCAACGGGCTCAGCCGATCCAGCAAGCGGTGCTGCAGATAGCCGCGCCAACCGAACTCCTCGGCCAGCGGGCCGGTCACGACCGCCGCCGCCAGCGTCGTCGCCAGGCCGGCCTCGTACGCCGGCCGCAGCGACGCCAGCGACGTGCCGGTGGCGAGCAGATAAGCCAGTCCCAGCGCCGGCGCTATCGAGGCCGCCAGCAGGGTCCAGCGCATCGCGCCGCGCACGCGGCAGGTGCGCCGGCAGAATTCGCCCAGGCCGGTGCGGCCGCCTTCGGCCCAGGCCGCGGCGAATCCTGCCGCGCTGACGCATAGCGGGAACAGCCACAAGCTCAGCGCCGCGTTGTCGATCAGGGTCCAGCCGAACCAGGGCACGGCGAACGCGACGGCGAAAAACACGGCCAGGCCGATACGGCGGCGATGCGGCATGAAGTTCCCTGTGGTCGGCGCGCGTTCGGCGCAAGCTGGCCGCGATGGTCGAGCGGGTCTGCGCGACCGTCAAGCGATACGCGACCGAACCCAGGCGCACCGGCGCGAAGGCTGGGGCGCCGCGACCGAGGCGTCAGCCGCGGCGAGCGCGGCGCGACCCCGCCAGCAGCATCAGCGCGATCGCGACCAGCAGCGGGAATCCGCTGGGCTGCATGACCAGGGCCGCCAGCGCGGCCCGGGCGGCGAGCGCGGCGCCGACGAAGGCGGGGATCGGCACGCCACGGCGTTCCAGATGTCCGCGTTGTTGCGCGGGCGCGGTGCTGTGGCGGGAAGCGAAACGCAAGTACGCGTCGCCGACCCTGCACTACCGGTCCCAGCCGGCCCTGCTCGGTTGAGCGACCCGGCGGGGGCGCGATGCCGCCGCCGTTTTCGAGCCAGGGCGCCACCCAACGCCAGCGCGACGGCTTGGCGGGTACGCCCGGGCGCGGACGCTCGGGCGGCAATGCCGATGCATCGCGGCGCCGACGCATTGCTATGATCCGCGCGGGTCTGCGCGGGCCCGGATGGGTCGCCGCGCAGCGAGGCCGGGCCCGGGCCGGGAACGTTCATACGAGGGAATGTATGCGCAAGGATGTTTGGTTCTGTATCGCCCTGCTGGCTGCCGCGGCATCGCCCGTCGCGCTGGCCCAATCGGCCGATGCCGCCGACGCGCCCACGGCCGCCGCCGCGCGCAGCGTGCCGAAGTTGAGCATCCGCTGGGATTGCGGCGAATGCGAACATAACGACAAGGTGCCGCCGCTGATCGAGCAGGCGTATGCCGAGCAAGCGGCGGAGAACGAAGCGCGCGTGTCCGACAACGACATCGCCGAGGTCGCCATCGTCGACATCCGCCAGCGTCCGCCCGGGGTGCGGGTGATGTTCGGCGTCATGGCCGGGCGCGACCGCCTCGGCCTGCGGGTGACGTACCGCGACCGCGTATTCGAAGTGTCCGACACCTCGGCCAATATCGTCATGGGCCTCAACCACCTGTCGGCGTCGGTGGGCAAGAGCGTGTTCGAAGAGCTGAACAGCCAAGCGAGTCGATGACCGCCGCCTGCCGCCGGTCCGCCGCTGCGGATCCGGCGACAGCCGCATGGCCTGGCTGCGGGGATACCAAGCGGGGGCAGCCGCGGTGTCATCCGGCATCCGCTACGCCGGAAAAATCCCCAGGGCAGCGATCCGCGCTGAATGCGCACGCGCCGGGTCGATGGCCCGCCGCGGCCGGGCCGTCGATCGCGTCATCCATCGTCGGCGACGAGCGCGACGCCGTATGCGTCAGGTACCGCGCGACAGGCGGGAGCGTCGCGGCGCAACATGCCGGCGCTGGCCTTGCTGCCGCGGAAAATACGTTCAAGCACTAGATCGCCTGCAAGTCCCGCAACTTCGACATGCGCGCAAGGCCGTCGAACGACGCTGCGCGCCGAAATCGCGCGCACGCGCGATCGGCAGCGTTTCCATGCGCCATCCTAGGCCGACCCGAGGTGGCGAAGCTTGACGCATTGTGTAGTTCGTCGATTTTCCGCTCAGTAAACTCGTTGCCATTGGCGAGGGGATTCGATGGAATACCTGAAAGCGCTGGCGGAATTCGGCGTTTGGCCGGCCGTGTACCCGATCGGGGTATGGCTCGTCGTCCTCGCCGGCGCCAAGCTTCGGCTCCTTCGCCGCAGCGCACTGGCGATGCTGTGCGTAGGCAGCGCCGCATGGACCTTGGCGTTGATGGCGCTGGCCGCGGCCGGCCTGTTCTATCCGGCATGGATCGGCGCCATGGGATGGGCGGCCACCGCCGCCGCCGTGTCGCGCGCGCCTTTGCGCCAAGCGATGCGGACCGCGTTGCCGCGTTGGCGCCCATCGCTGTTGGCGGTCGGGGCGATCGTGCTGGCGGCCGGCTTGCTGTATGCCGGGTTCCCCAAGCAAAGCCTGCTCGGCGAGCGCGACGAAGGCATCTATGCCCAGCATGCATTGCATTTGCTGCGCAGCGCAGACTCCAGGATCGATCTGCAGGCGCTCGGCATCGCGTCCGATCCGGCGGTATCGGCGATCGAACACAAGCGCTCGCCCGAGCTTCCGGGCATCTATCCGACCGGGACGCGGTGGACGTTCCAGTTCTCGTCCGCCACCCCGGTGTGGATGGCGATGCTGGGGGCCGTGCTCGGGCCGCAGGCGATCTTCCGTTTCAATGCCGTCATCGGCGCCCTCAACTGCCTGGCCTTCTACGCCTTGATGCTGCGTTGTCTCCCGCCGGGGCGGCGGCATTGGGCGATCGCCGCCCTGGCGATATTCGCGCTGCAGCCGGCGCAGGTATGGATATCGCGCAACAGCCTGAGCGAACCGTTCTGCGCCTGGTTCGTTCTGAACGGCGTTTGGGTCGCTGCGCTGGCGATCGCGCGACGATCGCAGTCGCTGGGCTGGGCCGCGGGCTTGTTGTTGGGCATGTCGGCCCTGGTGCGTATCGACGCGGTCGTGTTCCCGCTGACGGCGGCCTGCGCTGCATTGGTCTTTTCCGCGGTCGACAGAACCCGCGGACGCGGCGGCGCGCGCGCCGCGCTCAGCGTCGGCGCCGGCTGCCTGGCGGCGAGCGTCGCGGCGATGCTGTATTTCGCTTTGCTGGTGCGGCCGTACTTCGTCGGCCTGGCCGACCTGGCCCTGCCGGCGATGATCGCCGCGCTGTCGTGCTTGCTCGGCGCCTGGTTGTATTCGCGCGTGCGTCCGGCTCCGATGCCGGAACGCGCCTGGGGCGCGGCGGCGTGGCTGGCGGCGACCGCATTGCTGGCGGTATTCGCTTACGCGATGTGGATTCGGCCCGATGTGCTGCCGTACGCCCTGATCGAATCGAAGCTGGTGCCTCATCTGAACGGCATGCGTGACTATCGCGAGATCAGCTTGCGCAACCTGTCGGCTTATCTGGGCCTGTGGGTGGTGTTGGCGGCCGGGCTCGGCGCCGCGGTCGCGGTGTGGCGGGTGTTGCGGCATCGCGCCGCCACCGCCGTGGACTGGACGATGCTGTTCCTGCTGGTGCCGACGCTGGTGTACCTGTGGCGCCCGATGATCTCGCCCGATCATGTCTGGGCCGCGCGCCGCTGGGTACCGGCGGTGTTCCCGGCCAGCATCGCGTTCGCGGCGGTCGGTATCGCATTCCTGGCCCAGCGATGGCCGCGCCGCACGCAACGCGCGGCGGCCGCCGCGATCGCCGTGGCGCTGAGCGCGCAGTTGCTGTGGCAGCAGCGCGAGTCGCTGTTCCTGCGCGAGGACCGCGATCTGGTCGCGCAGATCGGCGCGATCGCCGGTCATCTTCCCGCGGACCGGGTCAGCTACGTCGCCGGTTCTGGGCCGCTGACCAGCGCCCTGCTCAGCGGCTACGGCCGCCCGGTCGCGATGTTGCCGGCCGATCTGGGCCCGCTGAGCGTCGAACGCCTGAGCCGTTACGGCGCCTGCGCCGGCGGCCCCTGCCTGATCGTGCACCCGAAAGGGCTGGCCATTACCGGCGCAGGCGCACGCATCGTGGCCGAGCTGCCGATCGCGCGAGTACGGCGCAATACCGCTTTCCATGCCCCGGCGCGGGGCGTTCACGAGGAGCGCAGCGACTGGCGCATCACCCGAATCGGTCCCTGAGTCGGGCGCGCCGGCCGTACCGGTCAGCCAAGGAATCTGCCAGGAGGTCGTATGAACGTGCATCGGTTCGTTCGTGTCGAAAGTGCTGGAGATGAGGCGCCGCGGAGCGCGCCGGCAGCGGAGCCGGCGGCCGCGCGCAAGCGGACCAAGCTGGTGATCCAGATTCCCTGTCGCGACGAAGCCGATCAGTTGCCGGCTACCCTGGCCGCGCTGCCGGCCAGTTTGCCGGGGGTGGACGACGTCGAGTGGCTGGTCATCGACGACGGCTCCAGCGACGGTACCGCCGCCGTCGCCGCGGCGCACGGCGCGCATACCGTGCTGCGCCTGAGCGAACACCACGGTCTGGCGCGGGCGTTCGCAGCCGGACTGGAACTGGCCTGCCGGCGCGGAGCGGACATCATCGTCAATGTCGATGGCGACAATCAGTACGACGCCCGCGCGATACCGGCCCTGGTCGGCGAAATCCTGGACGGTCGGGCCGACATTGTGGTCGGCTGCCGGCCGATCGACCGCATCGCGCATTTTTCCTGGCTCAAGAAGCGGCTGCAGCGGCTGGGCAGCCGGGTCGTGCGGGCCGCGGCCGGGGTGCGCATCGAAGACGCGACCAGCGGCTTTCGCGCGTACAGCCGCGAGGCGGCGATCAGGCTCAACGTGTACTCGCGATACACCTACACGCTGGAAACCCTGATCCAGGCCGGACAGACCGGACTTCGCGTCGGCGCGGTCGCGGTGGAGGTCAATCCTCCGACCCGGCCCTCGCGCCTGATCCGCAGCATTCCCGCCTATGTGGGCCGATCGGTGCTGGCGATCCTGCGCGCCTGCCTCACCTACCGGCCGCTCGAGTTCTTCCTGTTGCCGGCCGCAGTGGGCGCGCTGAGCGGCGCGGCCATCGGCGCCGCGTTCGTGGCCGACTACCTGCGCGGCGACGGCGAGGGACACATACAGTCGCTGATTCTCGCGGCGGTGTTGATTCTCGGCGCCGGCGTGGCTGCGACGATCGGCCTGCTCGCCCATCAAATGGCGGTCAACCGGCGTCTGCTCGAGGAGCTGCAGCAAGACGGGCGACGCAGAGAGTGGCGCGCCGGTCCGTGAGCGAGATCTGGTATCTGACCCGCAAGTTCCCGCCCAGCCGCGGCGGCATGCAACGGTTGAGCTTCCATATCGCCGATGAACTGCGCGGGCGCACGCCGACCACGGTGCTGAAGTGGGGGCGCAGCCAGTGGGGCGCGCCCCTGTACCTGGCCTGGGCGGCGATGCGCCTGGGATGGGGCCTGTGCCGGCGCAAGGTGCGGGTGCTGCTGCTGGGCGATCCGGCGCTCAGCCTGCTGGCCTGGCCGGCGCGCTGGGCCGGCGTGCCGACCGCGGTGGTGGTGCACGGCCTGGACATCCTTTACCCGGCGCGTTGGTACCAACGCTATCTGGGCTCGGCTTTCGATCATCGCTTCGACCGCTACATCTGCATCAGCCGCTATGTCCGCCAGCAACTGCGCGAGCGGGGCATCGCCGACGAGCGCTGCACGTTGATCCATCCCGGGGTGAGCGTGGTGCCGGCCGGCGATCCGCCGTCCGACCCGCAGTCGCCCAGGCGCCTGTTGATTCTCGGTCGGCTGGTCCGGCGCAAGGGCGCCCTGTGGTTCGTGCGCGAAGTGATGCCGCGCCTGGTCGCCGCGGCGCTGCCGATCCGGCTGGACATCGTCGGCGACGGACCGGACCGGGCGGCGCTGGCGGCCGCCATCGCCGAGCTGCGCCTGCAAGCCCGGGTGACGGTGCATGGCGAAGTGGACGAGTCGATCAAACTCGACCTGCTGGCGCGCAGCGACCTGGTGTTGATGCCGAACATTCCGGCCGAGGGCGACCCGGAAGGCTTCGGCCTGGTCGCCCTGGAGGCGGCGGTCGGCGCGCGGTACGTGTTGGCCTCGGATCTGGAAGGTCTGCGCGACGCGATCGAGCCGCCGCACAACGGCCGCCTGCTGCCGGATAGCGATCCGGCGGCGTGGTGCGCGGCGATCGCCGGAGTGTGCGCGGATCGCGAACGACTGCGCGCGCTGGGGCGTCAGGCGCGCTCGTTCGTCGTCCTCCGCCACTCCTGGGCGGACATGGGACGGCGCTACCAGGAATGCCTCGATGCGCTGGCCTGAAGCGTCGCGGCGCTGCGCACGCTGGTTCGGGCTGGCGTTGGGCCTGGGCGCGCTGGTTTGGGTCGCAGTCCAGGCCGTCGGAAACGGCGCGGATGCTGCCAGAACGTGGCAGGAACTGGCCTCGGGCCGGTTCGCCGCCGCGGTCGCCTGGTGCCTGCTCAGCCAGATCCTGTTTGCGCTGGCCTGGCATGTGCTCGCGCACGGCCGCTGGCGCAAGTCGGGCGTCGTCGCCGACGTACTGCGGTGGGCGCAAAGCCTGCCCGGCAAGTATCTGCCGGGCAAGATCTGGCAGGGCGTGGCCCGCGGCGCGCTGTACGCCGAAGACGGCCGCGCCGGCCCTGCGTTGTTGCTGTTCCTGCGCGAGCAATGCCTGTCGCTGGGCCTGTGCGCCGCGCTTGCCGCGATGTATGCGCCAGCGGCGCTGCCGGCCCGCACCGGCGCGTGGTTGCAGTCGGGCCTGCTGTGCGTCGCGCTGGGTTTGACGGCGGCTGGCGTGTGGCGGCGGTGGCCGACCGCGTGGCTGACGCGGCTGCGGCCGTCGTGGCGCGGCTGGGAGCGCGACCGGCCGCCGTACCGCGCGATCGCCTGGGCCTGGGTCGTGCAGGGCGGCGCCTACGCCGCGTTGTGCGCCGGATTCGTCAGCCTGGCCTGGGATGTCGAACCGTCCATGGCCTTGCTGCAAGCCGCAGCCGCGATGTGCCTGGCCGGTCTGGCGGGCGTTGCCGCGGTGTTCGTGCCGGCCGGACTGGGCGTGCGCGAGGCTGGATTGGTATGGGGCTTGGCGCCGCTGATCGGCGTCGCCGAGGCCGCCGCCCTGGCCTTGTTCTGGCGGGTGGCGGTGACTTCCGCCGAGGTGGCGTTCGCCGGCGCGGGATTTGTCGTGCCGCTGCTGCAGCGCCGCTAGTGCGGGTCCCGGACGGTGCCGGGACCCGCGATGGACGCTCAGAACTCCTCGACCCCGGAATGGCCGACGAACAGCGGCGGATTGGAGCCGTTGCCGCTTTCGCAGGTCAACGAGTACGACAGCAACAGGGCCAGCAGCGCGCGCGACTCCACCTTGAGTATCCACAGGCCGTTGGTGCCGTCGTTGCGGGTGCTGCGTTCGCCCAGATAGACCTTCTGGAACGAACTGATGTCGTTGCCGCCGGCGACGACATTGCCTTGCGGATCTTCCAGGCGCATCTCCAACTGCGAGGCGTTGGCGCCGTTGATCCGGCACTGCACCCAGTCGGGGTGCTGCAAGTACAGGCCGAACCGGTCCTGGCCGCTGATCAGGCCCAGCACCGAGCCCAAGGCGCTGGTCGTCGACAGGCCGACCTTCTTGGTGCGCAAGTCGCCCGGATCGCTTTCCTTGGCCAGACGGAAATCGCCGTCGAAACGTTGATTCTCCTGCAGCGTGCAATAGGCGACGAAGCCCGGGTTGGAGCCGGCCGTGGTCTCCTCGAACACCGCCTGCACGTTCTCGTAGTCGCCGGCCGGCGCGCCGACCTGGCTGTGCACGTCGAGGAAGCGCAGGGTCTCGTTGGCGCTGAGGCTGGTCACCTGTTGGCTGCCCAGCAGCGCGCCGCTGGCCGAGCGCAGCGACCAGGTCACCTGGACTGGCTCGCCGAGGGAGCCGATGAAGCAGTTGGACTGATAGCCGGGAGCCGCGGCCTGGCGACGCAAGCCGGCGACGATCGACGGACTCGCGCCGCCGCCGGTCAGCGAGCCGATCTTGAAGCCTTCCACCGAATAGCCGGCGCCGGTGAAGGACTGCACGCGCGCGTAAGCCGAAATCGGTACCGTGGTGGCGCTTTGTTCGGTCAGCGACAGCTGGCCGTAATTGCTCGACGAGCTTGGGGTGATGCCGCACAGCGTCGCCAACGAACCCTCGACCACGGCGCCGGGTGCGACGCTGAGCGTGGTGCAGAGGCGAGGGCCGGGCAAGGGGGTTCCGGTCGCGCCGAAGTATTCGACGCGCACGCTGGCGTTGGTGGTGCCGGCGTTGCGGACATAGATCGTCGATACATAACTGGTGCTGCTGACGACCAATGGCATACGGACCGTGGTGCCATAGCCGTCGCTGCTTTGCGCGAGCGCGTTGCCGGCCCAGAGCGCGGCAGCCAGCAGACAGTACTTGTAGGCTTTCATTCGCATCCTCTCCTGTCCTTCATCCTGTCCATTCGTGGCCGTGGGCGAAACCCACGGGTCGTTGCTCCACCGAAGCGCCGCCTGCCGGCGCCCGGTCCTGCCCGCATCGCCGCCGGATCGGAAGCGTTATTGGTTCAACAGCGATTCGGGAAAGGGCTTGGTGCCGTCGAGCACGGCAGCGATATCGGCGCGACTGACGCCGTAGATCTGGGATACGGCGTCGGGATGCTTGCGCATCTGCGCCAGCAATTCCTGCTTGAGCTGCTCGCGCGCGCCGGAAGAGAGGACCAGCCCCTGGTTGTAGACGATCTCGTGCGGCTTCCCGTCCGGCCCGATGTAGGTCCGCGGCGGCTGCGCCTGCGGCGCCGCGCTGCGGACGCGTTCGGCCAGCGCGGCCTGGGCCGGGGGAACGACGGAACCGATCGGTTCGATCGCGGAAGGCGCGGTCGTGCCGTCCGCAGTCGGCGCGCCGGCGCGCGGCTCGGCCGGCGAGGGCGAGCCGGCCGTGGGCTTGTCGGCGGAGAGCGGAGAACGGAGGGGCTGGGTCAGAAAAAGTACGGCCGCCAATGCGATGGAAACGGCCAACAGCACGCGTACCCGCGTCGATGCCATGAGGTGCTCCTGTCTGAACGACGATTGCTGCTCGCGGCGCATTGTGCGCGCGAGTTCCAATACGGATCCGCAGACTTAAGTACGTTTCAGCTTTTATCGTTTCGGCAAAACTAAGAACGTGATCGGGCCGGGAAAAGCGGCCTGAACGCGAACGGTCGTGCCGAGTACTGGAGACGCGCGCCAATGTGAATTGAGCGGTATGTCGCGCGCCGGTCCGACGCGGCCTGAGACCGCCGCGACGCGCTTCGCGACGCGCCCGTAACGGCGGCTCGAGTCGACGGATAGAAAGAGTGAGCGAGCGTGAGTCGCGCGATGGCATCGGTGAGCTCGCGCGTTTTCTGGCGCATGCGATTCTCCGCCGTGGAAGCGCGTGTGGGCGGGCATGCGATAGAGATCGACGCGGACGGAGTGATCGCAACGGTGCGCGGATGTCGCGACCGAGCGACTGCAGCAGGGCGATACGCTGCGCTTTTCCATTGGTCCGGCGTCGCCAGTACGGCGACGGTGATTTCGTCTGCGCGCTGCGTACGGTCAGTCTTCCTGCCATCGGCCCTTGCTGGGAGAGCGCTGGCATCGAGGCGCTGATCGACGCAAGCCAGAATGCGATCGTCGCCCATGACAAAGGCGCCCCGAACCGTTCTATGCCGAGCAAGCGACCGAGAACCAAGCGCGCGTCAGACAGTGACGCCGCTGAAGTCGCCGTCGTCTGTCGTCATGGCCTCCAACCGGCTATCGGCGTTGGTGGGCGAGCGTGTTCGAAGAATCGAGCGGCGACGCGACGCGCCGATCGCAGCGCCTCGCTCGACGAGGCCGGTTCCGGCGACGGACCGGTTTCGCCCGCTGGTCACGCGGTTATGTGCCGCAGCGCCCTCCTTGGTGCAGATCAAAACGTGACCGATGGCGTGTTAGTTTTGCGAACCATGCACGTCATCAGGGGGCGTATGAAAGCACACATCATGTCGGCGGCGGCCGCGATCCTGTTCCTTGCCGGTACCGGTGCCGGCCATGCGGCGAAGAAGCCGCAGCCCGCGCCCGAGGCCTATCGCGGCCAGGCCGGCGAGGACGCCGCCAAGTCGTTGCTGCAGCTGGCGCTGGTGCAAGCGGGCAAGAACGGCAGCTGGGAGCGGATCGGCGCCGGCCGGGTTTATTACCTCGGTGGGCTGAAGCCGCAAGGGCAGGCCGTGTTCGACGCCATTCTCGGCGGCAAGCACGAAGACAGCGACGTGTACCGCATTGCCCGGGTGTACGCCGAGGCCGGCGAATGGGACAAGGCCAAGCCCTTGTTCGAGCGCTTCCTCGCCAACAACCACGACGACGCCAGGGCGCTGGCCGAAGTGGGGGCGAACTACCTGTTGCAGGGCGATCGCGCGACTGCCGAGCGCCTGTTCGACCGGGCCTTCGAACTGGAAGGCAAGGACCCGTGGCTGACTCAGTACGTCGCCGGCGCCTATCTCGGCGTGAGGCCGCAGGAATAAGCCAGTTACTGGCTTGAAAGGCCGCGGGGCGGGCGATGGCCCGCCTCGCACTGCGCTTACAACTCGTGGGTCCAGCCGCCGCGCGCCTTCAGCCGGCGGTGGAAATCGGCCGCCAAGTCGGCCAGTTTGACCGCGCCGAAGCGGGCCAGGACGGTGGCTTCGGCCTCGGCCAGGGCCGATTCGATGCGCTCGTTGACGGCTTGTTCGACCAGGCACTTGGGTTTGCGGTCGGCGACGCCGATCGCGAACAGGCTGGGGCTGCCGAGGGCGCGGTGGACGTCGAGCAGGCTGATCTCGGACAGCGCCCGCGCCAGCACCCAGCCGCCGCCGGGGCCGCGCTCGGCGGCGACGATGCCGTGCTCGCGCAGGCCGGCCAGGGTGCGGCGGACCACGGTGGGATTGGTGCCGAGCATGCCGGCGATGGTCTCGGAGGTCGCGCGCTGCTCGTGGCTGTCCATATGCACCAGCACGTGCAGCATCCGCGACAGGCGGCTGTCGAGTCTCATGGGGGCTCGTCGGGTCGGGTCCGGTTAAATCATATCATCTGAAGTTGCATATCGCCTCGGCGCGCCTTATATTGGCTCTTCAATTGTTACGAATTGGAGATCCGCCATGGGTATCGAGGGTTCGGACTACGAAGTGGTGGTGGTCGGCGGCAGCTTCGCCGGCCTGTCGGCGGCGCTGATGCTGGCGCGGGCGCGCAAGCGGGTGCTGGTGATCGACGCCGGGCGGCCGCGCAACCGCTTCGCCGCGCATTCGCACGGGGTGCTGGGGCACGACGGCAAGACGCCGCAGGACCTGCTCGGCGAGGCGTTGACGCAGTTGATGGCGTACCCGAGCGTGAGCCTGAAGCAGGCGATCGCGACCACGGCCGAACGCACGGCGACGGGGTTCGTCCTGGGCCTGGATTCCGGCGCGCGAGTGTCGGCGCGCAAGCTGGTGCTGGCGACCGGGGTGCGCGACGTGCCGCCGGACTTGCCCGGCTTGCGCGAGCGTTGGGGCCGCAGCGTGCTGCATTGTCCCTATTGCCACGGTTTCGAGTACGCCGGCCGGCCGCTCGGCGTGCTCGCCACCGGCGATGTCAGCCTGCACCAGGCGATGCTGATTCCGGAGTGGGGGCCGACCACCTATTTCACCCAGCAACTGACCGACCCCGATGCCGAGACGCGCCGGCAGTTGCAGGCGCTGGGCGTGCGGATCGAGCCGGCGCCGGTGGTCGCCCTGCGCGGCGAAGGCCAGGCCCTGGCCGAGGCGGTGCTCGCCGACGGCCGCGCTTTGCCGGTGGAAGCGATGTTCGTCGCGCCGCGGATCGAGCCGGTCGGCGACCTGGCGCAGCAACTGGGCTGCGAGTTCGCCGACGGCCTGCTCGGGCCCTATCTGAAGGTCGACGAGCTCAAGCGCACTTCGGTGCCGGGCGTGTTCGCCGCCGGCGACCTGGCCGCGCCGATGCACAGCGCGGCGCTGGCCTTGGCGGCCGGCGCGATGGCGGGGTTGAGCGCGCACCGCTCCCTGCTCGAGGAACGCCCGGGGTTGCTGGCGGCCTAGGCCGTTGTTCACGCAGCCTGCGCTGGTTCGTTGAAGAAGGCGTCCCTTACGCGAACACGAGGCTGCGATGTCCTGGGTACCCCAAGCGGAAGATATGGCGCTGTACGATGCGGCGCGCGAGGAAATGCTGGGGCTGCGGATTCCGCTGTTCCTGCAGCCGGACGGCGTCAACGAACGGATGTTCGTCGCCGCTTTCGACGGCACCGGCAACGACGTCGCCCAGCAGCCGGACGCGCCGACCAATATCGCGTTGATCGCGCGCCAGATCGAGGTGCGCGACGATCCGCGCATCGTGACCTCCTACCTGGCCGGGCCGGGTACCCAGAGCAAACGCGCCGAACGCATCCGCGACACCCTGTATGGCTCGACCTACGGCGCCCGCATCGAGGAGATGTACGACCGTTTCGTCCGCCAGGCCAAGCGCTGGATCGAGGAGGACGCCAGCGCCAAGATCCGCCTGGTGACGATCGGCTTCAGCCGCGGCGCGGTGCAGGCGGCCGGCTTCGCGGTGATGGTCGGCGAGCGCGGCGTGACCACCGGTAAGGGCGTGCAACTGCGTGCGCCGGCCGACGTGCCGCAGGCGATCGGCCTGTTCGACCCGGTCGCCACCGGCACGCCGCAGGAGAAGGACCGGCGCCTGCCGTCGACGGTGGTGTCCGGTTTTCAGCTGCAGTCGCGCGACGAGGAGCGCAAGGAATTTCCGCTTAATCCGATCCTGCCGCCGGGGTTGAGCGAGAACGGCCGCTTCCTGTCGGTGGTGCTGCCCGGCTCGCATTCCGACGTCGGCGGCGGCTATGCCGGCGGCGGCCTGGAAGCGCAGGCCGGCGATCTGATGATCGACTACCTCAATGGTCTGAGCGAGGTGCCGTTCCTGGCCCGGCGCAGCGTGCCGCTGGACGATCCGAGCAATATCGCCCACCAGGAAGACCTGATTCCCGTGCCCGGCGGTTGGCGCCGCAAAAAGGGCAACCGCCAGCTCGATAGCGGACGCGACAAGGACCTGGCGCCGCCGAGCATGTACCGCAACGGCAAGCTGACCTGGTGGGGCAAGCCGCGCGTGCAGGACCGCAAGTACATCTACCACACCGGCGCCTGGCCGCTGGAAGGCGAGCGGCGCAACGACACCAAGGCCGGCCTGAGCTATCGCCATATCGATCCGTTCCGCGGCCCGCCGGTGGTGGCGCCGCGCCGGCGCCGCGGCGACGCGGTCGACCTGCTGCTGCAGAGCATGCAGAAGGCGGCGACGTTGCGCGACGAGAACGGCCTGGTGAACCTGTTCGATGGCGACCGAGCGCGACTGGCCGCCTATGCCGCGGCGATCGCGGCTGCATCCGGCATGACCCGTATCGACCGGATGCGCCTGGAGGGGGCGGACCAGATGGTGATCGAACAGACCGTCGGCGACGACGGCGCGGCCGGCTTCAGCCTGAGCAACGCGGTGCAGACGCCGGTGGAAGAAAGCCGCGAGGTCCTGCAGGACATGCTGGGCGCTTGATCGCGGTCGGGGCGGTGCCGCTGTGGCTTAGTCGATCGGCTTACGCCGCCAGCGCCTCGTCGCTGGGGCCGAACAACTCGTAATGGATGCGTTCGCCCGGCACGCCGGCCTGGGCGACTGCCCGATCGCCCCGGCCTGCGGCCTGCCCGGGATCCTGGCCCAGGCCACCCGCGCCTTCTTCCAGGTGCTGGACCGCGCTACACCCTGGTCGATCTGTTGGGCAAGCGCCGCGCGCTGGCGCAGTTGTTCGGTGCCTCTTGAGGGGGCGGGACTCGGGACTGGGGACTCGGGACTCGGTGTTCTACGGCAAAAGCCGAGCCGAAAGCGCCTTAGATTTTGCGAGTCCCGAGTCCCGAGTCCCGAGTCCCGAGTCCCCAGTCCCCAGTCCCAATCCCCGCCAAAAGACCTAGTACCACCGACATGCTGCCGCGCCGCGGCGGCCGTGGGATCATGCGGGCCTCGCGCAGGCGGCGTGCCCGCGCATGTCCCGTCCGCGATCCGGAACCGTCCCCGATGCTGCGCTCGCTCGCCTGCGCCCTAGTGCTGCTGTTGTCCGCCTCGCCGGCGGCCGCCGCGGCGATGAACGAATCGCTGGACATGACGGTGCCGCAGGCGCCGGCGCCGTTCCGGGTCGAGGGACGGCAGCGGCTGATGTACGAGCTGCATCTGACCAACTTCAGCGCCGAGCCGGTGCGTCTGCAGCGGGTCGAAGCGCTGGACCGCGACGGCGGTGCGGTGCTGGCGAGTTTCGGGGGCGAGCAGTTGAGCGCGCGACGGCAGTCGATCGGCCAGGCCGCGGGCATTGATGCGGCCGTGCGGCCCGGCGAGCGCGTGGTGGTGTTCGTCGAATTCGACTTGCCGGCGGGGGCTGCGCCGCCGGCGGGGTTGCGCCACCGCATCGGCCTGCTCGGCGAGCGCGGAGAAGACGAGGTCGAGGGCGCGCCGGTCGCGGTCGCGCCGGCTTCGACGCTGCTGCTCGGGCCGCCTTTGCGCGGCGGACCGTGGGCGGCGGTCCACGCGCCGCAATGGCCGCGCGGCCACCGGCGCGTGTTCTACACCCTCGACGGGCGCGCCCGCCTGCCCGGCCGGCATGCGATCGACTGGGTCGCGGTGGACAGCGCCGGGCGCCGCGCCCGCGGCGATGCGGACCGTGCGGCCAACTCGCTGGGCTACGGCGCCGACGTGCTGGCGGTGGCCGACGCCCAGGTGGTCGCGGCGCGCGACGGCATCGGCGAGAGCGCGACGCTCTCCGGTCGGCGCAAGCATCCGCTGGACCAGGCGCCCGGCAACTACCTGGTGCTGGCGCTGGCCGACGGCCGCTACGCGACGTACGAACATCTGCGTCCCGGCAGCCTGCGTGTGCGCGTCGGCGAGCGGGTGCGGCGCGGCCAGACCATCGCCGCGCTCGGCTTCACCGGCGACTCCACCGGCCCGCATCTGCACTTCCATGTCGCCGACGGCGCTCGGCCGCTGGCCTCGGAAGGGCTGCCGTTCGAGTTCGAACGCTTCGAGCGGCTCGGCGCTTATCCGCAGATCGACCGGCTCGGCCGCGAGCGCTGGCAGGCGCCGGCGGCCGACGCCGCGCAGGAACGCCGCGGCGAGGCGCCGGCCTCCAACAGCGTGGTGATGTTCGCCGAATAGCGGCGCCGCGGACCGGTCCGCTTCGAGCCGCTCTGTTTCGAGCCGCTCTGTTTCGGGCGGGCCTACTTCGAGCCGGCCCGTTTCGAGCCGACCCGTTTCGAGCCGGCCCGTTTCGAACCGGCCCGTTTCGAACCGGCCTGTTTCGAGCCGGGCTGTTTCGGGCAGGCCTGCTTCAAGCCGGCCTGCCTCGGGCCGGCGTCGTCAGCGCCGCGCCTCGACGATCATCGCGTGCGGGCAGTGCAGGTAGTTGCGCCAGAACTCGCTCGGCTGCAGGTCGCGACCGCTGTCGGCCAGCACCGGCGCATGCCAGCGCAGTGCGGCGAAGCCGGCGTCGGCGAAGGCGCGTTCGTGCGCCGCGCGCGACCAATAAAACGCGTCCAGGTCGAGCACGTGACCGCCGAACCAGGCGTGCAGGTGCACCGGCGCGCCTTCGTACAGGTCCGGCGGCGCGCTGAGCTCCATGCCGTAATGGCGGTACCAGCCGCGATCGCGCGAGAACTCCGGGTTGAGCACCGCGGCGACGAAGCGGTCGCCCGGCGCCGACAAGGCGTGATAGGCGGTGCGGCAGATCGAAGTCAGCCCGTCCAGGGTCGGCGCGTAGGGCAGCACGTAGATCGCCGTGACCAGGTCGAAGCGCTCGCCGAGGTCGTCGGCGACCGTGTCCGGCGCGCGGGTCGCGTCGCGCCAGCGGTAGCCGATGCCGAGCGGGCTGCGGTCCTCGCGCTGGCGGGCGTAGTCGATCATGCCCTCGGACACGTCCAGGCCGACCACCCGGCGCGCGCCGCGCTGGGCGATGGCGCGGGTGTACAGACCGCTGCCGCAGCCCAGGTCGAGCACGCGCAGGCCGCCAGTGTCGCCGAGCACCTGCAGGAAACTGTGCATCTCGATGTGTTTGCGGAACGGCATTTGCTCGATGCTGTCTTCGTAGGCATCGGCCAGGGCGTCGAATTGGCTGTCGGCGTGATTCATGAGCGCAGTCCTCGCGATTACCAGGCCACCGGCAGGCTGACCGGGCGGATGAAGAGAATGTTGCGCTCCCAGGGGATCTCGTTCGGCGGCAAGGCCAGGGCGAGGCTGGGAAAGCGCGCGAACAGCAGGCGATAGGCCGACTCCAGGAACACCCGGGTCAGCGACGAGCCCAGGCAGAAATGCGGGCCGCTGCCGAAGGTGGCGGTGCCGTCGGTGTCGCGGTGGATGTCGAACTTTTCCGGATGCCGGTAGTACTTCGGGTCCCAGGTGACGCCGAGCATGGTCGCGCACACCGCTTCGCCGCGGCGGATCAGGCCGTCGCCGACTTCGACGTCCTCGGTCGCCACCCGCGGCAGGCCGAGCACGCCGTTGTGGTGATAGCGCAACACTTCCTCGACCGCGCGCGGCCACAGCGTCGGGTCTTCGATGCATTGGCGCAGCTGTTGCGGATGCACGAACAAGGTCAGCAGGCCGGTCGACAGCGGCGGGATCAGCGGCTCGGATCCGGTCACGAACAGGTAGCAGACCGTGCCCAGCAGTTCCTGCTCGCTGATCGTGCCCTCGCGCTCGGCCTGGATCAGCGCGCCGATCGGGTCCTCGTGCTGCGGCCTGCTGCGGCGCAGTTCGATCATCTGGCGCGCGAAGTCGATCACCTTGGCCGTGGCCTGGGCGACTTCGGCGGCGCTGGCTTCGTAGTTGGTCTGGGTATGGAAGTACTCCAGGTACTGGGCGCGGAACTCGACCGGTACCTGCAGGATTTCGCAATTGCTGTGCAGGGGCAGCAGGTTGGAATAGGCCTGCATCAGGTCGACCGGATTGCTGCCGACGGCCATCGCATCGAGCAGGGCCTGGGCATGGCGTTCGATCAAGGGCCGATAGCGCTCGGCGCCGGCGCGGGTATAGAACGGGCCGATCACGTGCCGCACCCGGGTGTGGTCGGGCGGATCGAGGTTGAAGATGCCGCCGGGCACGGCGGTGAAGTCCTCGCCGACGAAACGCGGCGCGCCGTGGAAGGTCAGGTTGCGCGAGAAACGCCGGTCGCTGAGCACCAGCGCGATGTCCTGCTTGCGCGTCAGCATCCAGGCCGGCGTGCCGCTGGGCAGGCGGATCGGGCACAGCGGCCGGTGCTTGCGCGCCCAGGCGATGGTCTGCGGCGGCGTGCCGAGCGGGCCGATCGGGAACGGGTAATCGATCAGTTCGGTTTGTTGACCAAGGGGTTGGCTCATGGCGGCGGCGCTCACGGCAGGTGGTGGAAGCTGACGTAGCCCTGGCCGCGATGGCGCGGCAGGATCTCGTTGCGCTCGAGCAGGTCGTGGACCAGGGCGATCGGGCGCGGATAGACGAACACCGAGCTGTCGGCGGCGAAGATGGTCGGGCTGTCGAGGAAGAACGGCAGTTCGGCCAGGGCGTACTGCGCCGCCTGTCGCAGGGCCAGCGCCGGCGCGGCCGTTTCGCCGACGGCACTGGCCCGGACCGCGGCGGTGGCGGCGCGGTCGCAGGCCTGGCGCAACCAGGGCTGGCTGCGGTAGCGCTGCTCCAGGCTGCGGCGCAGATCGAAATAGGCGTTGCGCTCCTGCAGCCGGGTCCAGGTATGCACGCGGGTTTCGGCGTCGCCGATGCCGTGTTCGCGCAGTTGCCTGACGGCGTTGTTGCGCAGGCCGTTGAGCGCGCGGCGCAGCCGGCGCGCGGCGTCGAGCGGATGCATGCCGGCGGCGACCAGGGTGTGGATGGCCTCGTAGCCGGGCAGCAGCACGTCGATGCGGCGGAAGCGGCCGACGCCCCAGCCGATCAGGCGCTGCACTGTATGCGGGTTGAACGCGCCGTTGAACGGGCTCAGGCCGATCACGGCGTGTTCGCCGGCATCCAGTAGCGCGCGGCAACGCGCGGTGTAAGGCTGCGCCTGCGCCGACTCCGGCGGCGAGGCGGCTACGGCGGCGGGATCGGTGCTCATCAGTTGCATCGCGGCGACTCCGGTGGCGGAAGGGCGAAAGCGACGGCGAAGATCGATGGCCAGGGCGATGCGAAGGCGACGGACGCCGTCGCTTGCACGGCTTGCGCCGCGCTGCGCAGGTACCGATTCGGGGAGCGAACGCCGCCGGCGTCATCGGTCGGCGAGCGTCGTGTCGGACTGAGCCCCTGACTTCGTTCGGCGCACAAACTACCCGCGCGAACCGCGCCGAACCGTGATTGAAATCGCCGGATCGCGCACGTCGATAGTGTGCTATCTGACTGAATTCAGCCAGAAGTGAGCGTCGGTGATCGGCCATCGCGAAGCGTCGCGCGAAAGCCGATAGGCATCACTGCTATCGCGAAAGCGTCGCTCGCGGCGCGCGGATTTGCGCGCCGCGACGCAGCTTCGCCGTGCGCCAGTGTCCGCAACCGGCGAATTCATCGACGGGCGCCGCTAATGCAGCGTGCCCATCCTGGCGATGCACAGCCCGGCGGCTTCCTTGAGAAAGCGGCCGCTGCGGCGCAGGGCGCGCGGCGAAGGCCGCCACGGCGGCAGCGCATCGCCGAGCGGCGTTGCCGCGGTGGCGACGCCTTGCACGCGCCAGCCGGCGCGTTCGAATGCCAGCGCTGCGCGCGGCATGTGCTCGGGCGAGGTCACCAGGATGATCGAGTTCCAGCCGCGGCCTTCGCCGATCGCGCGGCTCAGGCGCGCGTTGGCGGCGGTGTTGCGGCTGCGGCTTTCCAGTACCAGGGCCGAAGCCGGCACGCCGAAGCCGCGGATCGAGTCGGCCATGCGCTGCGCTTCGCTGCCGCCGGGAGTGTGCGCGGTCGGACCGCCGCTGAGCAGCAGCTGCGGCGCCAGGCCGCGCCGCCACAGCCGCGCGCCGAGCGCGAGACGGTTGCCGGCTAGGTCCGAAGCGCCCGCATCGCCCTGTGCGTACTGATCGGCGCGGCCGATGTCGCCGCCGAGCACGACGATGGCATCGGCGCGCCGCGCCTGGGTTTCGCTCACGCCCGGGTAACCGCGCGCGAGCAGCGCGGCGAGACCGTCGGCGGCCGCCGGCAGCGACCACCACAGCGACCACAGCGGTGCGATCAGCAGCAAGGCCCAGGCGCTGCGCCGCCAGCGCAGCGCGGCGGCGAGCAGGCCCAGCGCCGCCAGGCACAGCGAGCCGTGGAAGGGCTCGGCCGGCCAGCGCAGCAGCTCGCTCAACCCGCTCATCGCCTCACTTCGAGGCGCGCAGCAGGCCGCCGGTGTCGTCGTCGAGCAGACGGCTCAGCGCGTCGGTCATCAGCGTCGCCTGGCGGTCGCGCGAATAGGCCGGTGCCGCGGCCAGGCTGGCTTCGCGCAGGCGGCGCATGCGTTCGGGATCGGCGGCCAGGTCGCGGATCGCCTCGGCCATCGCCGCGCCGTCTTCGGGCGCCACGCACACGCCGCAGCCGGTGCTTTCGACGATCCGGGTGGCCTCGCCGCGCGGCAGCGACATCAGCGCCGGAATGCCCATGCCCATGCCTTCGAACAGCTTGGATGGGATCACGCTGCTGAACACCGGCGTGTCGCGCAGCGGGATCAGCGACAGGTCGCACAGGCTCCACAGCCGCGGCATCATTTGCTTGGGCTGGCGCGGAATCATGCGCACGTTGTCCAGGCCGCGCTCGGCGACCAGTTGCTCGACGCGGGCGCGTTCGGCGCCGCTGCCGGCGAAGAAGAAGGCGATGCGCGGCTCGTCGCGCAGGCGTTCGACCGCGTCGAGCACCTTCTCCAGGCCGTGGGCCATGCCGTGGGTGCCGAGATAGCCGACCACGAAGCGCCCGTCCAGGTCGTACTGGCGCGCCAGCTCCTCGTCGCGCGGACTTGGGCGATAGCGCTGCAGGTCGACGCCGTTGAGCACGACGTGGATCTTGCCGGCGTCGACGCCGCGCTGGATCAGCTCGTCGCGGAAGCTCTGGGTCACCGGCACGATCGCGTCGGCGCTGCGGTAAAGGAACATCTCCAGCTTTTCCAGCACCCGGATCGCCGGGCTGCGCTGCATCGCGCCGACCGCGGTGATCGAAGCCGGCCACAGGTCGCGCAGCTCGAACACGAACGGGCGCCGGCGCAGCCGCGCCAGGGCCCAGCCGCCGAGCGCGCAGAAGAACTGCGGCGACGTCGCCACCACCACGTCGTGGCGGCGTTCGAACAGGCCGAAGCCGACCGAAGCGGCCATGAAGCTGAGGTAGTCCAGGGTGCGCTTGGCGAAGCCTTCGTTGGCGGTGATGTAGGTCTTGACCCGGACCACGCGGATGCCGTCGACGGTTTCCACGCTGCGCCAGGCGTTGCGGTAGCCCGGGAACAGCTTGCCTTCGGGGAAGTTCGGCGCGCAGGTGATCACGGTCACCTCGTGCCCGGCGCGGACCCAGCGCACCGCGTGCTCGTAGGTGCGGGTGGCCGGCGCGTTGCCTTCCGGCGGGAAATTGTCCGTGAGAAACAGGATGCGCATGAGGGCTCAACTGGTCCAGGTGAACACGATGGCGGCGCTGCCCGGGTCGCGCGGCAGGGCCAGTTCGAGCACGTCGCAGGCCTCGCTGCGGCCGAAGCCGGCGTGGTAGGTGCTGGCGGCGACGTTCGCGCTCAGGTCCTCGGGATCGCTGCGCCAGCGCAGCGCCTCGATCCCTTCGCCGGCGATGCGCGCCGCGCCGATGCGCAGCCCCGGCGGGGTGCGGTAGCGGGCGATCGCGCGGGCGAAGCCGCCTTCGATCCGGTCTTCCACCCGCAGTTGGTCCTCCTGCAGGCGCCAGCGCCGGTAATGCACCGCGCGGCCGGGCAGGCGCTTGTAGCCGTCGTGGCCGGCTTCCAACCAGACGCCGCCGCTGTCCTGGCCATGGCTGATCGCCAGCGGCATCGCCCGGCGGGCGACCCGGAAACTGCTCCAGACTTCGGAGGAGTCCTGGTCGTCGATCTGCACCGTGTTGTGCGCGGCGGTGCCGCGCTGCCACAGGCGCTCGGCGCCGGTGTCGTAGCGCGAGGTGCCGGCGTTGACCAGCACCCGGCGTCCGCGCAGCGACAGTTCGAAGCTCAGGGTGTCGGCGTGGGCGTGGCCGGGCAGATAGTTCGGGCCGACCTCGCCGATATCGGCGATCAGCACCGCGTCGCCGTACTGCAGGCGCGCGTAGCCGGACTCGGGCAGCAGCTGCAGGGATTCGCCGGAACGCTCGGGCGGATCCAGTCCCAGCGTGCGCGCGTAATCCTGCAGCGGCGCCAGCTCGGGAGCGATGCCATGGGCGGCGTCGTTGAAGAAGGCGATGCCGCCGTCGGGGTGGGTCATCACCGCGAGCCAGCCGAGCATCGCGGTGGCGCGCGCGCGCCACAGCTCCAGGTCTTCGCGCGACACCGCCGGGGCGTAGCGCTCGCCGAGCTGGATCAGGTCGAGCAGATCCTCGAGCAGGGTGGCGTGGTACATCGGGCTGCGTTCGAAATGGCCGCCGTCGGCGAGGATCTGCTCGCCGATCTCGCGGCGCATGCCGCGCAGGCCGATGCCGAGCCAGCGCGCGCCTTCCTCGCCGTCGAAGAACAGCCCGGCGAACAGCAGCGCCTTGTAGTTGGCCCACAGATGATTGCCGAGCAGGTGCCGTTCCAGGCGCCCGGCCAGGTAGCGGGTCTGCGCCGCCAGGCTGTCGAGCAGCTCGCGCCGCGCGGCTTCGTCGCCGGTCGCGTGGCCGGACAGCAGCCACTTGATCCAGTTGACGATGCGCAGCGACAGGCAATACGGCTCCCAGCCGTTGCCGGTACCGGGCGGATTGGCGGCGATCCAACTGCGCACCAGTTCCAGGTGCCAGCCGGCGCGCAGGGGCGCGCCGTCGGCGACCAGGTCGTCGAAGTAATGCAGGTTGTACAGCCACAGCTTGGGCAGGGCGCGGTCGTTCCAGTCGCCGTTGCGCAGGCCGTGTTCGGCGTTGAGGAAACGGAACCGGTTCGGACCCAGCATCGAGGCCGCGCGCGCGCAGCCCTGCCACTGGCCCCGCGCCGGCATCGGCGGCGGCGCGGGCGACAGGTCGATGCGCGGCCGATGCAGCCGGTGCCAGGCGCGGCCGTAGATCTGCACCGGGCGCAGATGGCGCACGGTGTGCCACAGCCGCAGAGCGCGCGCCGAGGCGTTCATGCGCGAACCGCAGCGTCCAGTTCGATGGTCGCGCGGGCGACCTCGAACAACTGCTCGGCCGGGATCGGCGATTCGGCGCGCCCCTTGACCGCGGCCATGAAGGCCTGGGCGCAGTCGTTCTGGCCCTTGTCCTGGCGCCACAGGTTCATCGACTTGAAGCCCGGCCAGCCGTAGCCCCTGAGGCGGCGGAAGTTGTCCAACTGCAGCACGCGGCCGGCGGCGAACACTTCCAGGCGTTCCTTGGGGAAGCTCTTGTCGCCGTTGGCCAGGTAATGCACGGTGCCGAAGGAGCCGTCGGCGAAGCTGAGGCTGAAGCTGACCCGGTCGCTGCGGATGCCGACGCCGGGTACGTTGCCGACCGCGGTCAGCTGGTGGCCGACGATCGGCGTGCCGGCGAGGAAGCGCAACAGGTCGACGAAGTGGCAGGCCTCGCCGATCAGGCGACCGCCGCCGGCCTTCGGGTCCTGGGTCCAGTGGTCGGCCGGAATCGCGCCGGCGTTGACCGTCATGATGAAGCTCTTGGGTTCCTGCACCCCGGCCAGCAGCGCGTGCATCTTTCGCACCTGCGGAGCGAAGCGGCGGTTGAAGCCGACCATCAGCACCGGCGGACGGCCATAGACCGCGCAATCGGCATAGGCCTTTTCGATCTCGGCCAACTCGTCCAGGGTCAGGCACAGCGGCTTTTCGACGAACACGTGCTTGCCCTGGCGCAGCGCCTTGGTGGTGAGCGCGGCATGGCTGCCGTGTTGGGTGGCGATCACCACCGAATCGTTGCCGCTGTCGCGCAGGGTCGCGTCGGTGTCGGTGCTGGCGTTGCGGAAGCCGAACTTGCGGCCGAAATGGACGCTGCTGACTCCGCCGCTGGAGACGACCGTGTGCAGCGACGCGCCGGCCTTGGCGAAGGCGGGGATCAGCACCCGGCCGGCGTAGTTGCCGGCGCCGATGAAGGCGACCGAACCGTTGCCGACGGTGGTCGGCGCCGCCGGTGCCTGCACCGCGGTCGGCAGCGGCACGGTGCGGCGCAGCGGCGTGGCCAGCGCATCGTCGGGGCGGCCGTAGTCGAGCAGGATGCCGAGCGAGGGCTCGGCGCCGCCGAGCACCGCGTAGGCCTGCTCGGCTTCGGCGATGGCGTAGCGATGGCTGACCAGCGGCCGGGTCTGGATCGAGCCGGCCGCCATCATGTCGAGCATGGCCTCGAAGTTGCGCTGCTCGGTCCAGCGCACGAATGCGACCGGATAGTCGTTGCCGCGTTCTTCGTAGGACGGATCGTAGCGGCCCGGGCCGTAGGAGCAGGAGACCTGGAAGCTCAGTTCCTTCTCGTAGAAGTCGGCGCGCGACAGCTCCAGGCCGGTGACCCCGACCAGGACGATGCGGCCGCGCTTGCGGCACATGTGCGCGGCCTGCGAGACCGGCTCGTTGCTCTTGGTCGAGGCGGTGATCAGCACCGCGTCGACGCCGCGGCCGCGCGAGAAGGTCTGCGCGGCCGAGACCGGATCTTCGCCCTTGGACAGGTCGACGGTGTCGGCGCCGTAGCTGCGCGCCAGGGCCAGCTTGGCCGGGTCGAAATCGATGCCGAGCACGCGGCAGCCGTGCGCGCGCAGCAACTGCACGGTGATCAGGCCGATCAGGCCCAGGCCGGTCACCACCACCGCCTCGCCCAGGGTCGGCTGGACCAGGCGGATCCCCTGCAGGGCGATCGCGCCGAGCACGGTGAACGAGGCGGCCTCGTCGTCGACGCCGTCGGGAATGCGCGCGCACAGATTGGCCGGCACCGCGACCACTTCGGCGTGCTTGCCGTTGGAAGCGACCCGGTCGCCGACCTCGAAGCCGTTGACCCCGGCGCCGACGCCGATCACCGTGCCGACGTTGCAGTAGCCCAGCGGCAGCGGCTGGTCGAGCTTGCTGCGCACCGCGTCGATGGTGGTGGCCAAGCCGTCGGTGCGGACCTTCTCCAGCACCATGCGCACCTTGTCCGGCTGCTGGCGCGCCTTCTGCAGCATGTTGGCCTTGCCGAACTCGACCAGCATGCGTTCGGTGCCGGCCGAGACCAGGGTGGTGCCGGTGCGGATCAGCAGATGGCCGGGCTTGAGCGCCGGGACCGGGACGTCGACGACTTCGGTGCTGCCGTCGCGCAGATTTTGCAGGACCTGTTGCATGGTGGTTCCAGTACGAAGGGGGAAGGTGGGGCGTCGCGGCGGGGCAGGCGGCGGCGCGTTATCGGTCGGTTCGGCTCGATGCGCGGTCTCAGCGGGCGCGGCTCAGGCCGGCGCACTCGGCGATGACCCGCGCCATCGCGGTGTCCCAGGCCTCGTAGCGCAGGGTGCGCAAGCCGGCGCGGCGCCGTTCCAGCGCCTGCGGGTCGGCGGCGATGCGCAGCAGCTCCTCGGCCAGCACCCGGCCGTCGCCGTAGTCGCACAGGAAGCAGGCGCCGGCGGCCTCGAACGGCTGCGAGGTGTCCAGGCCGGGATTGGTCACGAACGGGATCTGCAGCGCCGCGCAGTCGAACCACTTGTTCGGTTCGGCCAGGCGGTTGATCTCCAGCGACGGGTCGTAGAAGGCCAGCACCAGGTCGGCGCTGAGCAGCAGGGCCAGCGCGTCCTCGTTGCTGACGATGCCGCGGTAGCGCTCGCCGAGCAGTTCGGCCAGGCGCTTGGCGTCCTCGCCGAGCAGGCGCCCGGCGGCGACGAATTCGATCCGGTCGCCGGCCGCTTCGACCGCTTCGCGCATCATCCTGGCGCCGCGCTCGGGCGAGATCAGGCCGCTGATCAGCACCCGCAGGCGGCCGTCGCGCGGCGGCATGCTCGCGACCAGGCCGCGCGCGCGCTGGATCACGTCGCTGTGCGGGGTGTTGCGGACGATGCGGATGTTGCCGCCGTCGCCGTCGACCGCGCGCGACGCGCCCGGCACCACGTGCAGGGTGGCGCGGCGGCCGACGAATCGTTCGATCGCCTCGATCGCGCGCTTGACCGGGCTCGGCCAGGCATAGCTCTTCGACAGCTTGTCGCGGTCCAGGAACACGTACTGGCAATCGCGCACGCTGGCGACCAGGGCGCAGGGCAGGGCCGCGTCCAGGCGCGAGCAGAAGTACACCCCGGCGCGCGGCTGGACGAATACGCGCAGGGTCAGCCAGGCCACCCACAGCGCATAGCCGATCGCGTTGACCGCGCCGCCGCCCCAGGAGCCGAAGCTCAGCAGCACCTTGACCTTGGGCAGCTCGGCGGCCTGCTTGTCGCGGCTCCAGATCCAGAATTCGTACGGGATCGCCGCCGCATCCAACACCTGCGACAGCTTGCTGAGGTAAGGATTCTTCAGGTAGGGATTGCCCTGGCCGAGGATGATCGCGTTCATGCCGTCACCCCGCGCATGCGGATCGGACGATTGCCCAGCCAGGTGACCGCGAACAACAGCAGCACGGTGATGAAGTAACGGCTCCAGCCGCCGAGCAGTTCCATATACAGAAATCCGGAAGAGAACATGAAGATCGAGAAGCTGTAGACGACCACGCCGACCGGCGTGACCTCGCGCCGTCGCGCGTAGAGATTGCGGATCGCCGCCAGGCAGGCGCCGTTGGCCAGGCCGAACAGCACCAGGCCGAGCAGGCCGAAGTTCATGTAGCCCTCGGTCGGCAGGCCGGTGGTGTAGGAGGTCAGCTTTTCGCCGTCGAGGGTGTAGCTGCCGGGGTAGATCATGTTGCGCAGCGCCGGGCCGCCGCCGAACGGCTTGTCCGGCCAGAACGCGCGCGGGATCGGATTGAGCGCGGCGGCGACCACGGTGGCGCCGTAGACCGGGTCCCAGTCGCGTTCGTGCTGGGCCAGCCAGATCAGGTTCTCGGCGTTGCCGAAGGCGCCGTTGAGGCCGTACACCAGCAACTGCACCGGGCCCTCGCTGGTCACGCTGGAGGCGTCGGCGCTGTCCAGGGTGGTGCGGATCTTGGCCCAGGCCGACAGGCCCAGGGCGATCGCCAGCATCACCGGCAGCAGCATCAGCGCGCGGCTGATCCGGCCCTTGAAGATCGACAGCGAGGCGAACAGCACGATCGCGATCAGGATGAAGACGAAGTTGCGGTTGCCCATGGCGACGAAGGCCACCGCGACCAGCAGCACCACGCCGCCGATCGGCAGCAGCCGCCAGCGCGACATCGGCCGGCTCGAGGTGCGCCGCGAAGCGAAGTAGTCGGTGACCAGGATCGCGGCGTAGCAGATCGCGGCGAACGCCAGCACCACCGCCGGGCCCATGCCGCGGCGGATCATGATCCGGTCCTTCATGTAGTCGGCCAGGTCGTAGGCCGAGACCGTGCGGGCCAGATACAGCACCGCGCACATCGCCGGAATGCCGACCAGCACCAGCACCCGGCGCCGCTCGCGCTTGGTCAGCGCGCGCACTTGCGGCAGCGCCGGCCGCGCGCCGCCGCCGGCGAGCAGGTAGCCGCCGATCCCGGACAGGCAGAACACCAGCGAGAACAGCAGGGCGAACAGTTTGGCGTCGAAGGAGTAGTAGAACGGGTAGGTCTGCACCTGCTGCAGGTCCTTCAGCCACGGGATGAAGCCATAGATGAAGGCCACGGTGAGGACGAAGGCCAGGATCGGGTTGACGAACAGGCGATCGAACCGGCCGCCGATGCGCGCGAACGCCAGCAGTCCCAGGCTCATGAAGAAGATGACGTAGAGCGTCGCCAAACCGGTCCGGCCTCCCTCAGTCCTGCTCGGTGATGTCGCGGCGGAAGATCTCGCGCGCGGGGTTGCCGGCGTAGACGGCGAAATCCGGCACGTCCTCGGCCAGCACCGCGCCGGCGCCGACGATCGCGCCGCGGCCGATCCGGCGTACCCGCGGCAGCACGGTCGCGCCGGCGCCGATCCAGGCGTAGTCCTCGATATGCAGCGGCGAGAATTCGATCGGGTTGCGGTGCCAGTTGGCGTGGCCGCGCCGCACCACGTGGTTGTGGGTGAAGACCTTGGCGCCTTCCGACACCGCGACGTGGTCGCCGATGCGCACTCCGCCGGAGTAGTCGATGTAGCTGTCGGCGCCGAGCTCGACGCCGCGGCCGAAGGCGATCGAGGCGCTGTCGCTGCGATGCGCGGCCACCACCATCACCCGGTCGGACACGCTCATCCCCGCGGCGCGGAAATGCCAGGCGTAGATGCGCGTGCGCAGTCCGCGCAGCCCCGGCAGGCCGAAGGCCGACAGGGTGCGGGCGATCACGTAGGCGGTCTTGGACAAGGACGACATGCGCGCCTCAGCCGGCCCGGACCTGGTCGGGATAGAGCTTGGCCACGTACTCGGTCACCGAGCCGACGATCTGGCCGGGACTTCCGACCACGATGCTCAGCGGCGGGATCTTGCCGCGCACCACACTGCCGGCGCCGATGATGCAGCCCGGGCCGATGTCGGCGCCGGGCATGATGATCGAGCCGGTGCCGACGAAGCTGTAACGGCCGATCGAGACCGGCTTGACCCGGATCTCGGGGCGCTCGAAGCGTACGCCCAGCTCTTTGGCCGCGGTATTGATCGCCGCGTCGTGGGTCAGGATGCGCACGTTGCTGGAGATGGTGCAGCCCTCGCCGAGCCGGATCAGCGAATAGTCGGTGCCGTCGAACCAGATCTTGGCCGACAGGTAGTTGGGCATGCCGTCGATCTGCGCGCCCTCCGACTTCAGGTACCAGGTGAACATGCGCGTGACCAGGCCCGGCTTGATCAGCCAGCCGACCCGGATCGCGCCGAGGATCACGGACTTCTTCAGCAGACGTACGACTCTCATGGATTACTCCGGGCCACCGCTTTGAAGCGCAGCTCGTTGCGGTTGAACAAAGCGAAGGTCAGCAATTGCAGGATCGATGCGACGAAATAGGCCTGGGCCAGGCCGGTCGCGCCGCCGTGCAGGCGCAGGGCGATCGCGGCGGCGGCCAGCAGGACGACGCAGAACACCGCGTTGCCGGCCAGCAGGATGCCGGGACGGCCGTCGGCGGTGGCCTTGCGCATCAGGATCGTGGTCGGTGCGGTCGCCACCACCGAGGCCAGCAACCACTGCAGCGGCTCGGTCGAGCCGGCGTAGTCCGGAGCGAAGGCGTGGATCAGCGGCGGCGCGGCGAGGCCGGCGAGCAGGGCGATGCCGCCGGTGACCGCGATCAGCAGCAGCATCGAATGGCGCAGCACGGTCGAGGCGCCGTCGCGGTCGCCGCGCGCCAGCGCCGCCGACAGCATCGGCAGGGCCGCGTTGGCGACCACGCCGATTCCGAACAGCAGGATCGAGCGGGCCTGGTTGCCGAGGGCGAAGTTGCCCAGGTCGACCGCGCCGTCGGCGGTGTGCGACAGCATCACCATCACGATCCACATCGCCGGCACGGTCAGCAGGCCGGCCAGCGACGAAGGCAGGCCCAGCTTCCACAGCACCGCCCAGTCCTCGCGCCGGGTCGCGCGCCAGGACAGGCGCAGGCCGTGCTCGCGGCGATAGCGGCGCAGGCTGCGTTCCTGGCCGATCGCGATCACCGCCTGCGAGGCGATGTAGCCGTACACCGCCCAGTGCAGGTCGTGGCGCATCGCCGCCAGCACCATGATCGCGAACGCGATCGGGGCGCTGGCGATGTTGGCGTAGGCCTGCTCCTTGACCCGGTGCAGGGCCAGGGCGACGCCGTTCTGGATCGCGGTGACGAAGCCGGCCAGCACCAGGATGCTGGCGCTGGCGTAGACCGGGGTCAGCGCCGCGGTGTGGCCGACCTGGCGCGACAGCAGCGGCGACAGGGCTACGATCAACACCGCGAAGCCGAGGGCGATCAGCAGCGCCGAGCCGTACGACACCGACAACGCCACCTGCAGCCGCTCGCGCGGGCCGTCCACCGCCTCGGCGACGATCTTGGTCGCCATCTGGCCCAGGCTGAGGGCGCAGAAGGTGGTGAACAGCAGCGCGGTGGTCTGGATCAGGGTGAACTGACCGAAGGCCTCCGGCCCCAGGAAGTAGGCGATCAGCAGCACGCCGGCGAAGATCGCGCCGCGCGAGGCCATGGCGCTGATCGCCGAGAGGCTGGCGGTGGTGATCAGTCTGCGGATCATCGGACTTCGGTCATGTCGGTGCGGGCGGCCGGCGCCGGGCTCAGGTCCAAATGCCCTTGGTGTCGACCAGGCGCAGATGGGTCGGCGCCGCCTGCTCCTTGAACGGCTTGTGGTCGACCAGCAGCAGGCCGATGTCGGCCTGGGCGCTGGCGGTCGGGAAGTCCACCAGGATCACGTTCGGCGAGGACTTGAGCTTCTCCGGCAGGACGTCGATGTGCGGCTCGACCGCGAGCACCTTGCCCGGATGGCGCTGGGCCAGCTCGATCGCGATGTCCAGCGCCGGGCTTTCGCGCAGGTCGTCGATGTCGGGCTTGAACGACAGGCCGAACACCGCGATGGTCAGGTTCTTGTCTTCCTTGCCGGCGGCCTTGGCCTCGGCGATGGCGGCGTCGACCTTGTCCATCACCCAGTGCGGCTTGCTGTTGTTGACCTCGCGCGCGGTGCGGATCAGGCGCGCTTCTTCCGGCGCGCTGTCGACGATGAACCACGGGTCGACCGCGATGCAGTGGCCGCCGACCCCCGGGCCGGGCTGCAGGATGTTGACCCGCGGATGGCGGTTGGCCAGGCGCACCAGCTCCCAGACGTTGATCCCGAATTTGTCGGAGATGATCGACAGCTCGTTGGCGAAGGCGATGTTGACGTCGCGGAACGCGTTCTCGGTCAGCTTGCACATCTCGGCGGTGCGCGCGTCGGTGACGATGCACTCGCCGCGGACGAAGGCCCGGTACAGCTCGCAGGCGCGTTCGGCGCAGCGCGGGGTCATGCCGCCGATGATGCGGTCGTTCTCGATCAGCTCGCGCATCACGTGGCCCGGCAGCACGCGCTCCGGGCAGTAGGCGACGTTGACGTCGGCCTGGGCGCCGGCCTGCTGCGGGAAGCTCAGGTCCGGACGCGCGGCGGCCAGCCATGCGGCCAACTGTTCGGTGGCGCCGACCGGGGAGGTCGATTCGAGCACGATCAGGTTGCCCTTGGCCAGCACCGGCGCCAGCGCCTTGGCGGCGGCCTCGATGTAGCTCAGGTCGGGCTGGTGGTCGCCCTTGAACGGGGTCGGCACCGCGATCAGGAACGCGTCGGCGGCCTGCGGCGTGTCGGTGGCGCGCAGCAGGCCCTTGTTGACCGCGGCGTACACGGC
The DNA here is from genome assembly GCF_057657315.1 of Lysobacter sp. Soil_C_15. Lineage (NCBI taxonomy): Bacteria > Pseudomonadati > Pseudomonadota > Gammaproteobacteria > Lysobacterales > Lysobacteraceae > Lysobacter > Lysobacter sp. Soil_C_15. The sequence continues at coordinate 57,323 of NZ_JBDGIR010000001.1, read as the reverse complement.
GACGTCGAGCTCGGGCTCGAAGATGTGGATCTCGCCGCGGTTGATGGTCTCGACCGCGCGACGGTTGACGTCGACGCCGATCACGCGCTTGCCGGCGGCGCAGAACGCGGCGGCGGTGGGCAGGCCGATGTAACCCAGGCCGATGACCGAAACGGTTTCGAATTGCATAAGGACTCCGAGGTGCTCCCGTGGAGCGGGGGGATGCGGCGGCGCGGGCGGCCGGTTCGTTCAACGCACAAGGCGGCGAGGGATCTCGCCGCCTGTGCGTCGCGCGCGCCGGAACGGCCCGCGCCCGATGGATGGGGCGCGGATCAGGCGGCCAACTGCGAGACCTCGACCTTGATCGTGGCCAGCGCCTCGACGATGCGTTCGCAGGCCTTGCCGTCGCCGTAGGGGTTGTGGGCGAAGCTCATTGCCTCGTAGGCCGAGCGGTCGCTGAGCAGGGCGCTGACGCCGTCGGCGATCAGTTGGCGGTCGGTGCCGACCAGCTTGACCGTGCCGGCGGCGACCGCTTCCGGGCGCTCGGTGGTGTCGCGCATCACCAGCACCGGCTTGCCCAGCGAGGGCGCTTCTTCCTGGATGCCGCCGGAGTCGGTGAGGATGATGTGGGCGGCGTTCATCAGGTACACGAACGGCAGGTAGTCCAGCGGCTCGATCAGGTGGATCTGCTTGATGTCGCGCAGCAGGCGGTTGACCGGCTCGCGCACCTGCGGATTGAGGTGCACGGGGTAGACGATGTCCACGTCCGGGTGGCGCAGGGCGATGTCGCGCAGGGCGTGGCAGATCCGCTCGAAACCGCCGCCGAAGCTTTCGCGGCGATGGCCGGTGACCAGGATCATGCGCCGCTTCGGGTCGAGGAAGCCGAACTGCTGCGACAGCTGCTCGCGCAACGAGTCGGTGCGCTCGATCCGGTGCACGACTTCCTTCAGCGCGTCGATCACGGTGTTGCCGGTGATCGAGATGCGGTCGGCGGCGATGCCTTCGGCGCGCAGGTTCTGCATCGACAGGTCGGTCGGGGCGAAGTGCATCGCCGCGAGCGCGCCGGTGAGCTTGCGGTTGGCTTCTTCCGGCCACGGCGAGTACAGGTTGCCGGTGCGCAAGCCGGCCTCGACGTGGGCCACCGGCACCTGCTGGTAATAGGCCGCCAGGGTGGTCGCCATGGTGGTGGAGGTGTCGCCGTGCACCAGCACCACGTCCGGCTTCAGCTCGGCCAGCACCTTCTTCATGCCGGTCAGGATCGCGGTGGTGATGTCGGTCAGGTCCTGGCCCGGCTTCATGATCGCCAGGTCGTAATCGGGCTGGATGTCGAACAGGCTCAGCACCTGGTCGAGCATCTGCCGATGCTGGCCGGTCACGCACACCCGCGCTTCGAAGCGCGGATCGGCGTTCAGCATCAGCGCCAGCGGCGCCATCTTGATCGCTTCCGGACGAGTGCCGAACACGCACAGGGTCTTGATCTTGCGCGGCGCGGCGACCGCGGCGGCGGCCGGCGCCGCGGCCGGCAGCTTGGTCACCGCCGAGGCGTCCTCGGCCAGGCCGGTGCGCGCGTGCGCGGGCAGGACGGCGGCGTCGGGCAGGCTCAGGCCCGGCGCATGCGCGGCTTCCAGCTCCATCGCGTCGTTCTCCGGGCGCCAGCTCGGCAGGCGCGGCTCGAACTTCCAGCCGTGGGTCAGGCCGACGGTGTAGGCGATCAGCAGCGCGGCGAAGATCGCCAGGTCCACGCCCAGCGGCAGGTTGCGCAACGAATAGCCGACCGCCGCCAGGGCGGTCGCGGTCACCACCAGGATCGCCAGCGCGGTGCGCGGCGAGCAGCCGCTGTCGAGCAGCATGTAGTGCAGGTGCTGGCGGTCCGGCTTGAACGGCGACAGGCCCTTGCGCATGCGCCGGTACATCACCGCCAGGGTGTCCAGCACCGGCAGCGCCACGCACCACAGGGCGTCGGCCGCGTCCAGCCGCGCGCCGCCACGCTGGCTCAGATACACCAGGCTCCAGGCCAGCAGGTAGCCGATCGCCATGCTGCCGGCGTCGCCCATGAAGATCTTGTGCCCGCGCCACAGACCGAGGTTGGCGAACAGGTAGGGCACGATCGCCGCGAACAGCACCGGCAGCAGCGGCAGCGAAATCGACGAGGGCGCGACGCCGTCGGCGAACAGCATGATCGCGACGATCGAGACCAGGGTCAGGCTGCCGGCGAGTCCGTCGATGCCGTCGAGCATGTTGAAGGCGTTGATCAGGCCGACCACGCCGATCACCGTCAACGGCACGCCGAGCAGGCCGAGCGAGAGCGGGCCGCGGCCGAACAGGTTGCCCAGGTCGTTCAGGTACAAGCCGCTGCCGATCATCATCAGCACGCAGGCGCCGCTCTGCACCAGCAGACGCGCGCGCACGCTGAGGTCCTTGGAGTCGTCGATCGCGCCGACGATGACGATCAGCGCGGTGCTGCCGAGCAGCGACAGGGTGAAGCGGTCGGCCAGGCCGAGCAAGGCGGCCCCGCACAACAGACCGGCGAAAATCGCCAGCCCGCCGATCAGCGGGATGTCGCCTTGGTGCCGCTTGCGTTGGCCAGGGCGGTCGACCAGGCCGAACGACTTGGCCAGGGGGCGCATCGCGTAGATGGCGATGCCTGTGATGCACAGCGCCAGGGCGCATGCGATCGCGATCTTGGTGTCCAGCATGACGTAAGGTCCGGGGAATAAGTCTTCGTTAGACAAAGCCAACGATCGCCGCCCCCCGCGGTCGATCATCCATCGATGTGTTCTGAATTTTCTAAGAGTCGTAGTGGTGCCGCAGCCAGACGCAGCGGCGAGGCCGCGTCGGGCGAAGCGATGCTGGGTTGTTGTCGCTGTGGTGGTAGGGGTGGATTGAAGTGGCGCGTCCGTCCGCCGTGGGTTCGATGCGCTACGTACAACGTTCCGCTCTTGCTCTTGTGCCCGATCTTTATGACATCTCGTCGGTCCGCGTCCGCGTCGCGCTCCCCCTACGAGTGCGCGCGAACTGCTGTTTAGTGCGAATAGACTGCCATTCGTCGCGCGATCAATACTGTGAAACCGTAAGGCTTTTTGTTGTGCGGTCGCGGTGACGGGGCCGATTCGTGCGCGAATCTGCTTTGTGTCAGCTGCGATTCATCCGGCGGATCGCGCTTGCTGTCTTCGATCAAATCGCGTTTGCGATGCGCGGCGCGGAATAACGGCGGCGTTACGCGGCAATGTGCGGTCGCGCGTCGATGCGTCGCGTTTACGCATTGCGTAGTTCGCCTTATGCGATTTCGTTATCCGCAAATGAATCTGCGAAAACCCTATTTTTAGCGGGGTTTTCCTTCACTTCCAGGGTGCGCGCAATGCGCTTCGAGCCGTTCTTCGTTTTGCTTTCGTTCATCGGTCGGCGAAAAATTGCGAGCGGATTCGCGAACCCGCGTGAGCGTGCGTGGGCGATGCGCTAACCGGCGTGGCGCTTCGCGTAGACGGTTCGGCGGGCGGCGGCGCGTTGGCGCGATGCCCGCGCGAACGCGGGCCGCCGATCATTTTTCGATCGGAGAATAATCGTAGCCGTAAGCGTGATAAGCGCCGTGGCGGCGTTCGACCGCGTTGAGGATCGAGCCCTTGAGCTCGATGCCGTTCTGCTCGAAGCGCTGCTTGGCCACCGCGATGTCCTTGGCGGTGTTGAAGCCGAAGCGCGCGACCAGCAGGTTGGTGCCGGTGTGGCGGCCGACGATGGCCGCATCGGTCACCGCCAGGATCGGCGGCGTGTCGACGATCACCAGGTCGTAGCGCTGCGACGCGGTGTTCAGCAGCGCCGGGAAGTTCGGATGCATCAGCAGCTCGGACGGGTTCGGCGGAACCTGGCCGCGGGCGATGAAGTGCAGGCCTTCGACCGAGGAGGCGTGCACCGCCCTGTTGAAGTCGATGCGCCCGGTCAGCAGGTCCGACAGCCCCTCCTGTCCGTTCAGCCCCATCACCCGGTGCAGGGTGCCGCGGCGCAGGTCGGCGTCGATCAGCAGCACGCGCTGGCCGCCCTGGGCGATCACCGTGGCCAGGTTGGTCGAGACGAAGGTCTTGCCGGCGTTCGGGCTGGCGCCGCAGATCATCAGGACGTTGTTCTTGGCCTCCAGTCGGGCGAAGTGCAGGCCGGTGCGCAGGGCGCGGATCGCCTCTATCGCCAGATCGCCCGGGGCGTCCACCGCCAGCAGCCGCGCACGGCTGATCTTCGACGGCGTGCGCGCGTGCTTGTCGACGCTTTCGTGATCGCGCTGATAGGTGCTCATCGGCACCGACGCGTACACCGGCAGGCCGAGCTGCTCGATCTCCTTGGCGTCCTCGATTCCGCGGTTGAGCAATTGGCGCAGCAGGATCCAGGCCATCGCCAAGGCGCCGCCGAGGAAGGTCGCGATGACCACGATCATCAGCCGCTTGGGCTTGACCGGCTGGCTGACGTCGACCACGGCGCGGTCGACGATGCGCGCGTTGCCGACCGTGCCGGCGCGGGCGATGTCGAGCTGCTGCGCCTGGTTGAGCAGGTTGGTGTAGGTCTGGGTGCCGACCTGCACGTCGCGGGTCAGGCGCAACAGTTCCTGCTGGGTTTCCGGCAAGCCTTCGATGCGCTTGCTCATCTCGTTCTTGCGCCCTTCCAGCTCGCCCAGCTGCGCCATCAGCGCGCGGTAGGCCGGGTGCGCGGGGGTGTAGCGGCGGCTGACTTCGGCCTGCTGCATCTTCAGCTGCGAGATGCTGGTATCGAGCGAGACGATTTGGTCCAGGTAGGACTTGGTTTCCAGGCTGATGTCGACCGAATGCGACTGCGACTGATAGGCGTTGAGCGCCTGCTCGGATTTTTCCAGTTCGCGGCGTACGTTGGGCAGTTGTTCCTTGACGAATACCAGCCGGTTGGCGGCTTCGGCCGAGTTGCGCTCTACGTTCTGTCGGGTGTACTGGCGGGTGATCGCGTCCAGGGTCTGGGTGGCCTTGACCGGATCGGGCAGCTCGTAGCTGAGCTGGATGATGCCCGAGTCCTTGGCCTTCTCGCCGGCGGTCAGGTTGCGCTGCAGCGAGGTGATGATCGCCAGCGATTGCAGCTTGATCACTTCGAAGCGCATGCCCGGATTGGCCGCCAGCGCCTTGACCGTGAGCTTGACCCCGCGGCCGCTGGCTTCCTCGCCGACCTTGCCGTTGAGCAGCAGGCCGCCGTCCTCGTCGTAGAGACGGTAGCCGCCGGCCTGGTCGGCGACCAGCTCCATCTCGGTGCCGACCAGCGCGTCGGGCACCGACAGCTTGAACACGTCCAGATGCTCGCCGCCCCAGCCGTAGCCGTCCAGGCCGAACCAGGGCTCGGCCACCGCGCCGGGCGTCGCCGGCTCGTAGCGACGCGAGATCACCCCGCCGATCAGCGGGAACCGTTTGGGTTCGACCTGCACGTCCAGGCGCAGGTCGTCGACCGCCTTGCCGAGCACGGTGCGCGAGGTCAGCAGGGCGATTTCGGTCACCGCCTGCGGCGCCGAATCGGTCAGCACCTGGGACACCGCGTCCAGACCCGGCAGGGTCGGCGTGTTCGGCTCGACCTGGATCATCGCGTTGGCCTGGTACACCGGCGGCGCGAGCAGGGCGTAAGCGGTGCCGAGAGCGAAACCGGCCGCGGTCACGCCGGCGATCAGCCACTTGTGGTCGATCAGCGTGCCGAGCAGGGCGGCCAGGTCGATTTCTTCGTTGCCGTCCCGTTGAACGTCGAGGGCGGCGGAACTGGTCGGCATGGGGTGAGGGCCTTAAAAAAGTTGGAGTCCTACGTCATAAGTAGGGCACCCAGCTACTCACCCCTGAGTTGATCAGCTGGTAGGCCCGTTCGAACGCGCTGTGCGACTGGCGGTAGGGATCCGGCACGCCGGCATCGTCCAACCACTTGCCCAGCAGAAACGTCTTCCCCCGCGCGTGCGGCGCAAGCGCCAGCACGCCGTCGAGGTGCTTACGTTCCATCGTAAGGATCAGGTCGGCGGCGTCGATGATCTCGCGATCGATCTGCCGCGCCTTGTGCAACGTACCGTCCAGGCCGTGCTGTTCGAGCAGGGCCAGGGCGGTGGCGTCGATCGGATGGCCGCGCAATGCCGCCAGCCCGGCCGATTCGACGACGATGTCCTTGCCTTGCATACGATGCCGCAGCAGCACTTCGGCGGTTGGGCTCCGGCAGATGTTGCCGATGCAGACCATCAATACCCGTTTGAACACGCGCGCTACGTCTCACTGTTGAACCACGGCGCGCACGGCGCCGACAGCGTTTGGTTGATGGCGCGACCGGCCCGGAGGACCGTTCGCCCGGCAGTGAACCGAACAGCGACGCATGCCGACACGCGGGGGCCGCGATGCTGCGGTGCATCGAATTACGACGGTGCGGAATGTACGAGCCGCCTCCGGCAGGGTCAACCGCCGATGCCGGCGCGACCGTCGAGACGTGACGTCGGTCACCCGCGAACTCGCGCCGAGCGCGCAATCGTGAACGAGGCCTCGCGCGCGGCGAATCCCCGCCGCTGTTGCGTTTGCGGCGATGCGCACGGGCCGCGGCGACGCAAGTGAACGAAACCCGAATGCGCGGCCGCGCGATGCATCGAACGGCGCGCTCGTCATCGCCGCGTCATACGCCGATGCCGTGCGCTCTGCGGCCGGTTGTCCGCGGGTAGCGAGGATTCATAACTGTGATGCGATGCTCTTACCGAAGCCGTCGCCTCCCGCCGCAGCCGCCGTCGCTGGCTATACTGCGCCCAGGGGCTAACTCGCGCGATCCGTTCGCACGCAACATCAGGAGTCACGTCCCGCCACAGATTCGCGTCACCGATCTCGTCCCTGCGCCCCGTCCATCGGGCCGGCCGATCCGGTTTCCGCCACGGCTGCGCCAGTTCCGGCGCAGCGTTCCACTTTCGACGTCCGTACTTCGTTGCCGAAGCAACGCTGGCGGGCTTTCGCGCTCGGTTGGCCGTGTCGCACCGCAGGGAAGGCGGCGCGGCCGGCGTCGCAGCGCGCGTTTGCGGCTTCACCACGGCCGGCTTCATCTCGGCAAGACCACGACCTAGAGACAGATTCGTTCATGAGAAAGCTTTCAGTTGGCATGGCGCTGTTGGCCGCCATCGGACTCAACGGCTGCATGTGGGCGCCGGGCCAGCACATGAGCCCGAACCAACTGCTGCGCGGCGACGCGTTGCAGGCCGACGAGGTCGAGCTGGTGCCGATCAACGCTCAGTTGGTGGCCAGCGAGCGCGCCTCGGCGGATACCGCGGCGGTGCCGGCGGAGCTGCTCGACTATCAGCCCGAGGCCTACCGGATCGGCGCCGGCGACACCTTGTACATCACCATCTGGGACCACCCCGAGCTGACCTCGCCGGCCGGCAACCAGCAGCAGCCGGCCGCCAACGGCCGCCTGGTGCGCCCGGACGGCACCCTGTTCTATCCCTATGTCGGCGTGATCCAGGCGCGCGGCAAGACCATCGAGGAACTGCGCTCGCTGATCACCCAGCGCATCGCGGCGGTGGTCGAGTCGCCGCAGGTCGACGTCACCGTGATCGACTACGGCAGCCAGCAGGTGACTCTGCAGGGCGCGTTCGTGAAGACCGAGCGCCAGCGCATCACCGCCACCCCGCTGACCCTGGCCCAGGCGATCGGCGCGGCCACCATCGACCCGTTGCGCGCGGACCTGTCCGGCCTGGTGCTGACCCGCGACGGCCACCAGTACCCGCTCGACCTGGACGCGCTCAACCGCACCTCGGTCGCGCCGGACATCTTCCTCAAGGCCGGCGACCACATCTATCTGCCCTACAACGACCGCAAGGAAGTCTATGTGGTCGGCGAAGTGGTGCGCCCGGCGGCGATCGGCTTCAAGACCACCGACATGAGCCTGAGTCAAGTGCTCGGCCGCGCCGGCGGGCTCAACCCGCTGACCGCCAACGGCGACGCGGTGTACGTGATCCGCGGCGGCAGCCAGGACCTGCGCGAGCAGCCGGCCAAGATCTATCACCTCGCGGCCAAGTCGCCGGCGACCTTCGCCCTGGCGAGTCAGTTCTCGGTCAGGCCCGGCGACGTGGTGTTCGTCGGCCCGGCCGGCGTCACCCGCTGGAACCGCTTCGTCAACCAGCTGCTGCCGTTCTCCAACATCCTGAACAACTCGGCCAATACCCAGGACCTGCTGGAGCGCTGAGCCTGGCGGCGTAATCCCGTTCGCCATCGAGCCTTTCCCCCCTTTGAAAAGGGGGGCGCGGGATTTGCTTTCGCTCTTCCCGCACGCCCCCTGTCGATCCGCCGTCCCCCGCTTCGTCGTACCGATACCTCCCAAGGAATCGCTACGCATGAAGATCTACTGGATCCGCACCCAGGCCCCGCGCCGCGTCCTCGCCCTGGCCAAGCATCTGCGCCTGGAGGTCGAGCTGGTCGAAAAGGACTTGATGGCCGGCGAACTGCAGGCCGCCGACTACGCCGCGCTCAATCCCAACCGCAAGGCGCCTTTGTTGGTCGACGGCGACTACGCGCTGTGGGAGTCGTCGGCGATCATGGCCTACCTGTGCCGGCGCGCCGGCTCCGAGTTGTGGCCGAGCCGAGCGGACGAACAGATCGAAGTGCTGCGTTGGCTGTCGTGGAACGATCAGCATTGGGACCCGGCGGTGTCGCCGTTCTACTTCGAACGCGTGGTCAAACCGCAGTTCGGCATCGGCGAGCAGGACCCGGACCTGCTGGCCGCCAGCGAAGCCGCGCTGCACCGCTACGCGCGCGTGCTCGACGATCATCTGGCCGGCCGTCGCCATCTCGCCTGCGGCCGCCTGACCATCGCCGACTTCCAGGCCGCGTCGATGGCCTGCGACTGGCGCCAGGCGCAGATGCCCCTGCACGGCTATCCGAACCTGTTGGCCTGGCTGGACGGCCTGATGGCGTTGCCGGCCTGGGCCGAGCCCTGGCCGCAGGCGGCGTGAGCGCATCGGTCCAAGCGGGGTGGTTGGAGTGGAAAATGGGATGGCGCTGAGGTCGTAGCGGCAGCCTTGCACCGCGAGTCCCTCTCCCGCTTGCGGGAGAGGGACGGGTGAGGGAAGCCAGCGCAGACGCACTCGTTCGCTTCTGCGGCGCGCCCCTTCGCCCGGCGGAGACAAGGCGCTGAAGTCTCTGGATCCCCGCTTCCGCGGGGATGACCTGCGGCAAGACTTCCTGCTCTCTTGGGATGACGGTGCGGCAAGGCATCCGGCTATCGCGAAGGGTGGCGACGGTACAGCGCGGAGCCGTCCAGCCGCCGCTCGACCCTCCTGCCGTCGTTCCCGCGCAGGCGGGAGCCCAGGGCTGCATCCAGGCGGATCTCCAAGCCCGCTGTGCTGCCGTCACACCGTCCCGGCGTGACCGCGGTCGTGCCGCGCACGTGCCTGGGCCGCGGAATGTACGCGCGCGGCGGCGCTACGTGCCCTTGCGCACGAACGCACTGTGCCGATGCGGTCGTTCGCGCTGTGCGCTTTCGATGACTCCCGGCTGAAAGCGGACAAGCCGCGGCCGCGCACGCGGCCTACAATGCGGCTTGCACTCCGCCGTCGTATCGCCGTCCATGATGCTCCGTAGCAGCCGCCTGTCCTTGCGTCCCGTGCTCGCGTCCGATGCCGACGCCCTGCAGGCGGTGTTCGGCGATCCGCAGGCGATGCGCTACAGCCGCATCGGCGCGCAGCCGGCGCAGTACGCGGCGAGCTGGATCGCGCATCTGGCCGGCGAACGCGGCCTCGGCACCTGGGCGGTCGCCGATCGCGCCGACGAGCAGGTGATCGGCTACGCCAGCCTGACCGCGCTGCGTCCCGGCGACGGTGGCCGCGAGGCCGAACTGATGCTGCGCCTGGCCCCGGCCTGGTGGCGGCGCGGCTACGGCAGCGAGGCCGCGCAGGCCGTGCTCGACTACGGCTTCGACCACCTGGGCCTGCGCCGCATCATCGCCTCGATCGATCCCGATCACGTCGCCGCCGACGCCTGGCTGCGCAAGCTCGGCTTGCGGCCCGCCGGCGAACTGATGCTCGCCGGCGACCCGCGTCCGGAACGGCTGTACGCGATCGAGCGCGGCTGAGCCAAGTCCGGCCCCGGCCGGATCGGAGAGGCCGGATGTCCCGGCGTCGCCGCCGAGTGCGCGATCCGCCTACTGCACCCGCACCGCCAGATCGCGCCCGGCCGCGGCGACGTTGCCGCTGTAGTCGCGCGCGGTGATCCGCAACAGGTAATCCCCCGCGGGCAGTTCGCTCGGCGAATAGCTGCCCGCGGCCAGGCGGCCGTCGCGCACGGTATTGCTGACCATGTAGCGGAAGCGGGTGATCGCGCTGCCGTGCACGGTGATGCCGCTGTCCGGCGCATAGGCCACCTTGACCGCGTCGTCGGCGGCCGGCATGCGGTCGAACTGGATGTTCATGCGCGGGTTCTCGTAGCCCGGCAGCGGTTGCCCGGCCGCGCTCAGCCACTGATAGCCGAGCGCGTACAGGCCCAGCCGGCGCCGCGGCAGGTTGCGGTCGACCTGGTCCCAGGCCTCGACCACGATGTGCACGCCGGGCAGGGCGCGCGACAGCAGCAGGCGGCCGTCCTGGCGTTCGGCCAGCGGCTGTTCGGACGGGTCGAGCAACTGGATGCGCTCGATCCGCGGCGGGTAGCTGTCGGCGTAGTTGACGAAGCCGAGCAGGGCGGCGTTGCGCTCGAAGCCGAACGGCCCGTAGGCCAGGTGCACGTGCGCCATCGGATTGATCGTGCCCAGCGCGTCGCCGGCTTGGAAGCGCGCGCCGCGGCGCACGCGCATGCGCGGCTTCGCGCCGGCGTCGTCGGTCAGGGCCTGGAAGCGCTGCGGGTCCAGCGGCTGGCCCTGGGCAGTGCGGCCGACGCGCATATGGATATAGCTCAGCGCATCCAGCATCAGGCCTTCGCCGAGTCCGCCATAGCCCCAGGCCGCGGCCGGGCTGCCGATCTTGGCGTCGGCGATGGCCAGCACCTCCTGGCCGACGTCGCCGCGAATATCCAGGCCGCCGTGCAGGTGGTGGCGGCTTTCGCCGCGACCGTCGCCGCGTACTTCGCCGAGCGTGCCGACCACTTCGTGCCAGCCGTCCTGCGGACGCAAAGGCCAGCGCCCGGCGGTGGCCGGCAAGGGGTTGTCCAGCGACGGGCCGACTTCCAGCGGCAACGCCGAGGCCGGCGCCGAGGCGGTGGCGACGCGGTGCACGCGATAGCTGGCGGCGTCGTTGACGTACAGGCCGCCGGCGCCGTCCAGCACCAGGCCGGAGGGACGCGGCAGGCGCTGCGCCTGCTCGCGGCCGCTGATCGGCCGCCATTGCCCGTCGGGCTTGAACTGCAGCACTCGTCCCCAGGTCATTTCGCCGACGTAGAGCAAGCCGTCGTGGCTCAGCGCCAGGCTGATCGGGCGGTGCGGCGCGCCGCTCTCGCTGTCGGGACCGGTGCCGGGCAGGGTGGTCACCGTGCCTTGCGCGTCGATGCGGCGGATCGCGTCGTTGCGGGTGTCGGCGACCCACACCGTGCCGCGCAGGCCGACCGCGAGCGCGGTCGGGGTGTCGAACCGCGCCGTCGCGCCGGCGCCGTCGACGAAGCCCGGGTGCGCGCCGCCGGCCAGGGTGCTGACGTTGCCGTCGGTGCCGATCACGCGAATGCGGTCGTTGTAAGTGTCGGCCACGAAGATCCGGCCGCGCGCGTCGACCGCGACGCCGACCGGTCCGTCGAATTGCGCCTGCGCCGCGGGCCCGTCGCGATAGCCGGCCGCGCCGGTGCCGGCGACGGTGCTGACTGCGCCCTGCGGGGTGATGCGGCGGATCGCGTGATTGCCGGTATCGGCGACATACAGATTGCCGGCCCGATCGAAGGCCAGGCCGGACGGGGTATGGAACTTCGCCGCCGCGCCGTTGCCGTCGGCGAAGCCTTCGCCGCCGCCGGCGAAGCTGCTGACTCGGCCGTCCGGCGCGATCCGGCGGATGCGGTTGTTGTCGCCGCCGTCGGCGATGTACAGGCTGCCGTCGCTGGCGCGCGCCAGGCCGTAAGGATCGGCGAAGCGCGCCTGCGCCGCGGCGCCGTCGCGCAGCCCGGCGATGCCGTCGCCGGCGATCGATTGCAACTGCCCCTGCCAGCCGAACGGGGTCGGCGCCGGGCCGCGCGGCGCGGCAGGCGCCGATTCGCGTTGCTGCCACTCGTAGACATAGGTCGCGGCCAGGGCCGCCGCGGTCAGGCCGATCGCCAGCCACAGCCAATGGGTTCGGGTCATGCGCATCCTCATTGCGCGCGCCGCCCAGGCCGGCGGCGCTTTCGCGAATCGGCCGATTCTAGAACGCGCGGTGGGTTCCGTGTCCCGCTCCGGGCTTCTGTAGGAGCGGCGTCAGCCGCGACAGCCGAAGCGGCGTACAGCCGCGCCGGCCGCCGAAGCGAGGATCGGTGGACAGGGCTGGCGGTCAGCGGCTTCGGCGAAGGCGCTGACGTACACCGCTGTGGTGGGTCGCGGCTGACGCCGCTCCGACAAAGGCCGGCTTACAGCCAGATCTGCGCCAGGGTGCGCGCGACTTCGGCATGCACCTGGTCGCGGCCGGCCGCGTCGATCTTGCCGGCATCGGTCAGGTAGCAGGTCAGCAGCACGGGCTTGCGCGGCGCAGCCGGCCAGATCGCCGCGAGGTCGTTGGCCGTGGTGTTGGCGGTACCGGTCTTGTCGCCGACCTTGAGCCCGGCGGGCAGGCCCGCGCGCAGGCGCTTGTCGCCGGTCTTATTGGCCACCAGCCAGGCGGTCAGTCGTTCGCGCGAGGCCGGCTTGAGCGCGTCGCCCAGCGCCAGCGTGCGCAGGCTATCGAGCATCGCATCGGGCGAGGTGGTGTCGCGTTCGTCGCCCGGGCCGACCACGTTGAGTTCGGGCTCGGTCCGGTCCAGGCGCGTGACCGGGTCGCCGATGCCGCGCAGGAAGCGGGTCAGTCCGGTCGGACCGCCGATCAGCGGCAGCAGCAGATTGGCCGCGGCGTTGTCGCTGAGGGTCATGGTCGCCTCGCACAGGGCGGCGACGCTGGCGCCGACGCCGACCAGCGGCCCGGTCACCGGCGAGTGAGCGATGATGTCGCTCTTGGCGATCGGCAGCTTGCGTTGCAGGTCCAGCCTGCCGCGGTCGACCTCGCGCAGCACCGCCGCCGCGAGCAGGAACTTGAAGGTGCTGCACATCGGGAAGCGTTCGCCGCCGCGCCAGGCCAGGCGCTGGCCGTTGCCGGTGTCCAGCGCGGCCACGCCCAGCCGGCCGCCGCTGTCGCGTTCCAGCCGGGTCAGCTGCGCGGTCCAATGCGCGCCGATCTCCTTGGCCGGCGAGCGCGCCAGCAGGGCGAAGCTGGAGCCGCCGAAACCGGCGGCGAGCAACGCGGCGCCGCTGCGTTGCAAAAAGTCGCGTCGATGCATGGAAGTCTCTCCTCGGAGGAGCGGCGATTATCGAAACCGCCGCGCGATCGCCGCAAACGACGATTTCTAAGAGCTGCCGAAAGATTTTCTTGCAGCGGCCGTGACGATGCTGTCCCTGTAGGAGCGGCGTCCCACGGGATTTCCTTCGGGCATGGGCCGCGACACCGAAGCGGTGTGCGTCAGCGTCGTCGCCGAGGCTGCGGTCCACCGGCGGTGTCCATCGGTTTTCGCTTCGGCCGTCAGCAGGGTATTTCGTCGCTTCGGCTGTCGCGGCTCACGCCGCTCCTACAGGGGCGGCATCGCGCTGCGCCAGGCGCGCCTCGTGCGCCTTGCCCCAGGCCGACATCACCGCGACCGCCTCGTTCAAGCCGATGCCGTACTCGGTCACCGAATACACCACCTTCTGCACCGCGCCCGGAAACGCCTCGCGCCGGACCAGCAGGTCGGCCTCCATCTCGCGCAGTTGCTCGGTCAGCACCTTCTCGCTGATCCCCGGCAGCAGGCGGCGCAGCTCGCCGAAGCGGCGCGGCGCCAGATTGACCTCCCACAGGATCATCGTCTTCCACTTGCCGCCGATCGCATTGAGCGCGGTGGCCAGGCCGCAAGCGTCGCCGGGCAGGCGTTTCATCGCGAAGACTCCTTACGTGCAGGTAAGCGCTTACCGGAAAGTGGCTAATTTACAGGGCGTCGATGGGAGCGGCACGCTGTGCGGCGCGCGGCGGACCGCCGCGAATGCTTCAGGAGCAGGACATGAACCCGGACCCCGCGAACGAGGTCGATGGCGCCGAGGGCCGCTACTCCGGCTCGAACGAAGCGCGAACCCCTGCGCTCGCCGATGGCGGCGACCGCCGCGGCGCGATGCCGACGAACAGCGCATCCGCCGCAGCGCCGGCCGCCACGTCGGCTGATGCCGCCGCAGCGATAGCGCCCGCCCGCGTCGCCGCCTGCGCCTGCGGCGAACTGCGCGTGACCGCTCGCGGCGAACCGCTCAGCGTCTATGCCTGCGCCTGCCTGGAATGCCAGCGCGCCACCGGGTCGGCGTTCTCCTACCGCGCCCGTTACGCCAAGGACCGCATCGCCGTCGACGGCGAGCCGCGCCGCTGGCGCCGCGGCAGCGACGCCGGCCGCTGGGTCGAGCATTGCTTCTGCCCACGTTGCGGCAGCCTGGTCTACATGGAAGCCGAAGCCTTGTCCGACGCGGTGGTGATTTCGATCGGCGCCTTCGCCGACCCCGACTTCGCCGCCCCCGGCGCGCTGCACCGCAGCGCCCGCCGCCACCGCTGGTACGAACTCGACTGTCGTTTGTTGTAAAACCGGTGCTCCTACAAAGCCGCCCGCCCGCGTTGCGCGCCGGCGGATGCCTTCACGCCAAACTACGCAAATCCGCCTTCCGCCCCGGCGCCATGCCCTCTGGCCGATGGACCGGCCCCGGGCGGCTGGCTAGTATCGGCCCGACCACCCGAGGGCCTCCCCATGAAGTTGCCGATCGCCACACCGTTGGCGGTGCTCTGCGCCGCCGCCCTGTCGATGCCCGCTTTCGCCGCCAAGCCGGCCAAGGCGCCCAAGCCGCCGAAGGCGCCGACCTTCGACACCAAGCGCCTGTCCGAAGAAGTGAAGGCGCTGTCCTCCGACGAGTTCGAAGGCCGCGGCCCCGCCACCGCCGGCGAGACCAAGACCATCGACTACGTCGTCGCCCAGCTCAAGGCGGCCGGCGTGCAGCCCGGCGGCGACCTCAAGGACGGCAAGCGCCTGTGGACCCAGGCCGTGCCGCTGCTGCGCTCCAACATCGAGGGCTCGCCCAAGCTGACCGTGACGGTGAAGAAGAAGTCGCGCGCGCTGACCCAGGGCAACGAAATCGCCGTGCGCGCCGCGCTCAACGGCGCCGACAACGTCGCCTTCAAGAACGCGCCGCTGGTGTTCGCCGGTTACGGCGTCAGCGCGCCGGAGCGCGACTGGGACGACTTCAAGGGCGTCGACCTCAAGGGCAAGATCGCGGTCGTGCTGATCAACGACCCGGATTTCGACACCGGCGAAGGCGACTTCGGCGGCAAGGCCATGACCTACTACGGCCGCTGGACCTACAAGTACGAGGAGGCCGCGCGCCGCGGCGCGCTCGGCCTGCTGATCGTGCACGAGACCGAGCCGGCCTCCTACGGCTGGGCCACGGTCAAGAACTCCAACACCAACACCATGTTCGACGTGGTCCGCGACCAGCCCGGCCAGGCCCATCCGAGCATGGAAGGCTGGATCCAGCGCGACCTGGCGATGAGCCTGTTCAAGAGCGCCGGCCTGGACTTCGAAAAACTCAAGCAGCAGGCCCGGACCCGCGAGTTCAAGCCGGTGACGCTCAAGGGCGTGACCTTGTCGGCCAACTACGCGGTCAAGAGCGAAGTGATCACCTCGCAGAACATCGTCGGCCGCATCGACGGCAGCAAGAAGCCCGACGAGACCGTCATCTACAGCGCCCACTGGGACCACCTCGGCGTCGGCGCGCCCGACGCCAAGGGCGACACCATCTACAACGGCGCGGTCGACAACGCCACCGGCACCGCCGCCCTGATCGAGATGGGCCGCGCCTTCGCCAAGGGCAAGAAGCCGCAGCGCTCGGTGGTGTTCCTGGCGGTGACCGCGGAAGAGAAAGGCCTGCTCGGCTCGGAGTACTACGCCTCCAAGCCGCTGTACCCGCTGGCCAAGACCGTCGCGGTGATCAACACCGACGCGCTCGACCCGACCGGCCCGGCGCGCGACTTCACCACCTCCGGCAGCGCCAAGCAGGAACTGCTGGACGAGCTGATCGCCACCGCCCAGCGCTGGGGCCTCAAGTACGTCACCGACCCCAAGCCGGAGGCCGGTCACTTCTTCCGCTCCGACCACTTCCCCTTCGCCAAGCGCGGCGTGCCGGCGGTGTCGTTCGGCTCGGGCGAGGACAAGGTCGACGGCGGCGTCGAAGCCGGCAAGGCCGAGAGCGAGGCCTACGTCAAGGACCGCTACCACCAGCCGGCCGACCAATGGGAAGCCAGCTGGAGCTTCACCGGCATGGCCCGCGACCTGCAGATCCTCTACACCCTCGGCAACGACCTGGCCAACTCGCGCCGCTGGCCGAACTGGGCCCAGGACTCGGAGTTCCGCGGGGCGCGGGATGAGACGGCAGGCGAGCGGCCGGCCAAATAATCTATCTGAAGTCCACTAGAGATGTTCAGACCGCGGGAGTCTATCTCCTGCGGTTTTTTTTGACGATATGGCCGATCTTTGCCTCAAAGTACGTAACGGCTTCAGAAGCGTCGCAGTCTCAGAGATCTGACTTTAGTACTTTATGGGTCGCTTGCGGCTGTGAATCTATGGGTAAGCCATCGATAGCGTATAGG
Organism: Lysobacter sp. Soil_C_15; assembly: GCF_057657315.1. NCBI lineage: Bacteria > Pseudomonadati > Pseudomonadota > Gammaproteobacteria > Lysobacterales > Lysobacteraceae > Lysobacter > Lysobacter sp. Soil_C_15. The sequence continues at coordinate 40,573 of NZ_JBDGIR010000001.1, read as the reverse complement.
GGGCGTCGTGCAAGCAACGTATTATCAGTATTATATTACGAAAGGGAATTCGGCTAAGAAATACTGGGTGGATATTCGGCCATTCTTGAGGAAGTACTGCTCATGGAAGTTGCCGAAATTCAAGGCGCAATTCACTCATAACGGAGAGCGGCTTTATCTTGTTCATGCGGTTGGCGATCAGTTTATGTTTCTTCACACGCTGGACAATGAGATCATTAAAAAAATTGATTCAAACAATCTGACCTTGGCAGATCTGAAGGCGTATCTTGTGGATGATTCTGCGGGATTTGCGTCATATGTGAATTTTCGTGAAGATTTTTTTGGGATCGCGTGCAAGATTTTATCGCCAAGGTGTGCCGTATTTGCTGATTATGTGAATGAAGTTTTTGTGGCCTTGGCGCTCCCATACAGATTTCACGTTGTCGCGCTTACCCATCAAATGGCGAGGAAGGATATATCAAAGCTGGTGCGTGTTGGCCGAGTTACTTTGGAGTTGCAGCGCGATAATAAGCTTCATCAAGATTTAATGGAGTTTCTGGGTGGTGAGCTTGGTGTCAATTATGAAGAAATCGGCCCTGTTGAAATATCTGTTCGGCCAAAAAAAAGAAAGGGTGATATCAAGAAGTTCTTGCAAGGCGTTTCCGATAATATTGGTGTGGCAGGTGTAAGTGATTTCGAGGCCAGGGCAGTTACCGCAGTGGCAGATAAGGTTGTAGATGTGTATTTAGTGGGGCAGGGGATTGTGCGCAATCCTATATCTGGCGATAGCGACGGAAAAATACAAAGGGATTTTGACAATCAGATGAAGAAGAATGCTCTTCTTCAGGAAAAGCTCAGGGAGATGAGAGAAGATGCAGCTATTAAAAAAGCTACGTTTGCCGATCTCGATAATCCTGCTAAGCCACAGCGTTAGCGCAGCCGTGTTGTGTTTTGTCCCATGCGATGCGGCCAAGGTGCTCGGGGGAGCGTCTGGGCGGGTCGAGTCTTTAGCATCCTTACTAGCTAGCTTTGCATTTACGATGGCGGGGTTTCTGGCAGCGATCCTGGCGTTGTTTGGTATTACCGCCGGCTCGCGACACTTGGTTCGGTATCATAAAAAGGGGCATCTTAGAACATTACTAATAGTTATGGGGTTAACTGTTTTGGAACTGATAGCTACTTTTGGCGTCTCTTTGCGGCTTTTTTTTGTGGCGCCGACCCAGAGATATATCGAGATGGTGGCTTGGTTGGTGGCTTCGGATTTGATTATGCTGGGTTTTAGCACTTTACCTGTAATTATGCTTTTAAAGGGTGCAATAGAATCTGCCAGGGATTGAGTTCGCCCGGGTGATGGTTGGTGTGTAGTCAATGGACTGGTTTGAAAAGATCGAGTAGCCCAAAATGGGTTATTTGGTCCTGGGCTTTAGTCTTATGGCGTGCCTACATCTATCACCCAGCCCGAATACCAGCGTCTCCGGCAGTTGCTAGCAGAGGCTAGAGAACGTGCTGGCCTGACTCAGGTTCAGGTTGCGCAGAAGCTCAGACGTGCTCAGTCCTTCGTCTCTAAGTACGAACTGGGCGAGCGCCGGCTGGATGTGATCGACTTCATGCACGTCTGTGCCTGCCTTGAAGTGGATCCGGGCGACATCCTTCGTCAAATCACAAAAGCTAAGAAGTAGCGCCCTTCTTCCGATTGCGGTGCTGCTCGGCACAATCAAGCAGCTTACGAATATCCCGAATTGGGGTATAAGGAGTTGAGGCCGCTTTGTGATGAGAGGAACCGACCATGCCTGTGCGCAAAAGGATTGCCGCACCTCGGGTTTCGTTGAAGGGGCTTGACGCACCTTTCATCGACGTTGTGCCGACTGATGTTCGCAAATGGGCTGAGGTTTTCGGCGTGCCATTGGCCTATCTCTACGCCGACAACGGTGATCTGGCGGAGGTCATCCTGGCCTTCGGCTTGTTGCCCGAACATGAGCAACGCCTGCTTGCGGTGGAGTTGAAGTCGCGCGTCAGTCTCTGCGGACCATCCGTCGAGTCAGGGCGTAAGAACCGATTGCATTCGAGGCGACAGACCTGAACGCATTTCCTCACGCGCTCGGTACCTAATACCCATTGCGGGGCTAGCGATTTCGCGCAAGCTGCTGTCTAGCGCGCAACTAAAAGTACGCCTTGCAGCTTCACCGCGCTTGGGGCAGCCTCACCACAGCCCCCGCACGGCATGGAGGATGTGTGAAACGGAGCCGATTCGTTTGGCCGCTATGGCTGGCGCTGGGCCTAGGCACATTGTCCGCCTGCGCCCAGCCATCAGGACGCGAACCCAAGGGCCAGGAGCCAGCCATGGCCGCGAACGATCCGGGCGTTGCCGCTTCGGTGGAGGCCGTCGAAGCGGCCGAACGCATTCACCAGGCACAGATGCGCGCCAATCCCAAGCCACCCGCCGTGCCCAGACGGAAGGTAGTAGCGCCTGCCGTGTCGTTGGCAGAGTTGCGTACCAGGTTGCTGACACTGGCGTCGGGTCTGAATGACCCGTTGCAGACCGAGGCGGCGCATATCGGCCGGGTCTTCGGTATTCACTTCGCTCCCGAACTGCTGGCCATCGGCGAAGGCGTCGCCGTCGGCAAGGTGCGCGATCTGGAATCGTATTACGTAAGCTCGAAGCGGTTGTACAAGGGCGCCCCAGGTAAGAGCGTCGAGATCACATTCGCCCCCGATGCCCCTCGGAGCTGCACCTTCGATTTCAAACCCTTCGCCGACGAACTGGTAGCGATGGGGTACAGCATGGGAAAGAGCGGTGTCAGGCATTTGGAGCGTTGGGGCTTCGTTCGCCCTTCGACGTCTGCCGGAACCTCGATCTATATCGGAGTGCATCTGTACCGTGTGGACGATGGCACCGAAGAAGGGCGCGCCTGTGTTTCGAGCGTGGATGTCAATGCTGATCGGAGCCGGGGATGAGCGATGTTCCCCCTAGGGTTCAGGGGCTGATCCAGGCAATGCACACGCGGTCGGGCATAAGCCAGGTCGACATCGATAAAGTCGAGGCCGCAATCGTCAACTCACCGTATCTGGCGATCATGCTCGATCGGGCGGCAGCGAGCGGCCGCTTGCTGGGTATCGGGGTAAGCAACAAACCGAACCAAGCCGGAAGCTACGACTACCAAAGTAGATTTATCCTGCTGTCGCCGAACACGCTGGACGATCCCGGATATACGCCGCAACAGCAGGGCGACCTGTTGACGGCGACCCTGGGCCACGAAGCCTCGCACGCCATCCGGTCGACGGTTGCATTGCAGTCGCTGGATCGGTTCGCGCAAACGGTGCAGCTGCGGTTGCAAGAGGCGACCGGTAACGAGTCCTTTGTCGATCTGACGTCCGCAGCCAAGGCCTATTTGAGCGAAATTCGTTACAACGAAGCTCTGGCCGAACAAACGGGCTTGAACGCTTTGGCTAGCCGCATTCGGGTAGAGAACGATGGCCAGTTCAAGCTCGACGACTTCACCGACCGCGCGGTCGCGGTCAGCTCCTGTGCGACGCGTCGTGGTCTTGACGATCCGACCTTGGCGCCAGGCATTCGTTTGAACACGTACGGCTTCCAAGATGCCCATGACCGATCTGCGGTAGAAGCCATCGCCCAGTGCTATCACGACAAGTCGAGTACTTTGGGGCCTCATGGCGACACCGGGTACCAGAACTACAACGGCGTAGATCTGTTCCAGGTTGTGGCAAAGCGCTGGCACTCGGAAGATGCCTACGCCAGATCGAGCGGAAAAACCGCCGCCGACGTCCGCCTGAACATGGCCGAGCTGGAACTGGACATCCGTAAGATCGAACGCAATGGACTGGACCTGGACGGGCGTTCGTTCGGATTCACCGATACCAGCCACGGCCAACTGCAACTGGCGACGGCGCGTCATACCGCGCTTGGCGAGGGAAACGATGCGCCACGTGCGCTGGCGGGCGAGGTCGAGGCCGGGAACGTTGTTTTGCCCGCTATGCGAGCATCCGCAGTTCCGGAGCCGCCCGTACTCGGCACGATCTTTTCCGCCCTGCGCGCTGACGGGCGCTGGGATGAAGCGCAGAGCCGGAATATTGCGGCGGCGTTGCTGGTGGAGCACAAGGCCGACCCGCTCAGTCAGCGGTTGGACCGGGTCACCATTGGCCGGCCCACCGCCACGGGCGAGACTTATGTATTCGCGGAGTACCTGCCGCATGGCGACCGGGAACCCCGGTTCGTGACCAGCGTAGAGGCCTCGAAAGCGGTGCAAATTCCAGTCGAGCGAAGCTTGGCTCAGGTGGAGCAGCTCGGTTTGCAGCAGGCGCAGCAGAACGAGCGGTCGCAGCAACTGGAGTCGCAAGTCCAGGCTGGACCCAGGATGTCTCATCAGCATTGAAGGCACGCCCCGCCGGCACGCCTTTTAACGTCCAACGCAACTAGAGCGCCGAAGCGCATGGTCGGGTGGCTGGAAGCGGTGCTGCCGGCCCAGCACGCCATGGCATTCCCACGAAGTGAGTCCCGGCGCGCGGCCCGGCAGGAGTCCGCCGCGCCATCGAAGCCTATGCGACCGAGGTCGGTTTTTCCTGTGATTGCATCGGCATTGTGCGCCCATCGCTTCCCATCCCGAGCCGATTCGTTCCCGGATTGTTCCTGGCCGCGGCCCGCGGGCGCGGCCTAGCGTGATTCCTGCCGGCGGGGCCGGCGCGGCGGACCGCCACCGGTCCGGCGGTCTCTCTCTCAAAGGAATCGCGTGATGAACAAGAGCGTATGGAGTCTGGCTTGGCTGGCGCTGGCCGCGGCGGCCTCGCCGCCGGCCTTCGCCGAGGATTCGCAGGAGGAAACCCCGCAGGAGGAGCGCGACTACGCCGCCACCCTCGAGCAGATGCCGCCGCGGATCAAGGCCTTCGCCGATCACATGGCCGAGCTGGACCGGCGCTATCCGGACAGCGCCCAGGTCGATCCGGAGAAGTTCCTGACCGAGGAAGGCGAGGGCGTGGCCCTGCGCTACTGCCGGGCGATCGGGTTCGACGGGCCCTGCGTGGTCGAGATCCGCGACGGGCAAGAGGTGTTCGTGCCCTACGTTCCGGCCGCGGCCAAGACGGCGAAGGCGGGCTTGGCGCGCTGGTGGGCGTGGCTGGACCCGCGGCTGTTCTCGATCGGGGTGATTCCGGAGCGGTTGAACTGCCCCTCGCAGTATCCGTTGGTGCAGTTCCATCACGACGACGAGGACCGCCGTAACGCCAACGGCCGCGGCGGCTGGATCGGCGCGACCGTCTCGAACAACAACACCACCTGGCGCTATTGCCGCATCGATTCGCTGCGCGCGCTGTCGTACCGGCCTTTGCCGTACTTCGGCAACCAGTACGACTACGCGGTGCTGAGCCTGGGCGCGCTGTGCCCCTCGGGCGCGCGGCGGGTGATCCGATTGCAGGAAAACGAGTTGTGGAACAACCAGAACTGGAACTCGGGCGGGATCTTCCCGAGCGCGCAGTTCGGCAACTTCACCATGACCTGGTACTGCCACTACGACGGCGGCGCGCCTTCGTGGCTGGGCCACATGGGCAGCTTCCCCAAGCTCGGCTTCGCCCACGGCGTGCACGCACCGTCGAACTTCCCCAAGCCCTGGGCGCTGGCGCACGGCTGGGTACACCAGGACGACGAGGACTGGTTCAACCTCAACCTGTGGCTGGGTTGGCCGGACACGGTCATGAGCGGCGGCGGCAACACCTGGCGCGGGCTGGTCAAGGTCGAGTAAGCCGCTGAAGCCTCCGCCCGTTCCGCGGTCGTCGCCTTGCCCCCAGCGGGGCGCGTTCGCGGGGCGGGCCGGTCCTGATCTCGGCCGCGCGTGTTGGCTGGAAGGAGCGGGCCGCCGACAATGGCGGCCCGCTTGTTTTCAGTCGCCCATGGACTCCTTCACCCTCATGCGCTCGTTCCGCCGCATCGTCGAACTCGGCGGTCTGGCCAAGGCGGCCGAGGACCTGGGCGTGTCGGCGGCGGGCCTGAGCAAGCAGTTGCGCGCGCTGGAGTCGCACCTGGGCGCGGTGCTGATCCAGCGCACGACGCGGCGGATGGGCCTGACCGAGGTCGGCGAGGCCTACTACCGCGAATGCGTGCGCTTGCTGGACGAGTTGGATGCGCTGGAAGCCTCGGTGCGCGGGCAGTCGCAGCAGGTGAGCGGGCGGCTGCGGGTCAATGCGCCGCTATCGTTCGCGTTGAGCGTGCTGTCGCCGTTGCTGGCGCGGTTCCTGCAGCGCTATCCGCAGCTGCAGCTGGACCTCGTGCTGGAAGACCGCCTGCTGGATGCGGTGGCCGAGGGCTTCGACGTGTCGATCCGGTTGCGCGCGCAGTTGCCGGATTCGTCGCTGATCGCGCGCCGGCTGGGGCAGGCCTGCCAAATGCTGTGCGCGTCGCCGTCGTACTTGGCCGCACACGGCGTGCCGGCCGATGCGGCGGCGTTGGCGGGGCATGCGTCGTTGCACTACAGCCTGGCCGAGCCGCCGGGCGTGTGGCCGCTGGAAGGACCGCAGGGGCCGGTGGCGGTGCAGGGCCTGCCGCGCGCGGCGGTCGGCAACAGCCTGGTGCTGCGCGACCTGCTCGAGGCCGGGCTGGGCATCGGCGCGCTGCCGTCGTTCCTGGCCCGGCCGTCGATGGCGGCGGGCAGGCTGGTGCGAGTGTTGCCGGATCATCGCTTCGCGCCGCGGCAGATCTACGCGGTCTACCCGACCACGCGCCATCTGCAGCCCAAGGTGCGGGCGCTGGTCGAGTTCCTGGCCGCGGAACTGCCGCCGTTGTTGGAACCGCCGCCGGCCGATTGCTGAGCGCGGGCGAAAACTGTCGCAACCGGCGCGCGCTGTTTCGCCGCGGGAGCGGGGCTCATCCTGACGTCGTTCCGGCGCTGCGGTTCGCGGCGCCGCCCCCACGTCAGCGCCGCCCACGAGGCCGGCGCGTTTCAGGAGCCGAAATGAAATTGCGTACTCTTCTGCCGACCCTGGGCCTGCTGGCCCTGGGCGTCGCCGCTTCCGTCCAGGCCGCCGACCGCGTCGGCACCAGCCCCTGGGGCCCGAACGACGAGATCGGCCGACTCAACCTGATCACCCCGCAATCGCGCGCGGCGATCCTGTCGCGGGTGCAGGGCGAGCGGGTCTACGACCTGGCCACCGATTACTACATCGGCATGCCGAGCTGGCAGGCCGCGGGCGATCCGCACTACCAGTTCTGGATGACCCACACCCCGCGCGGCACGATCGCCGACGACCCGATGGGCGTCGGCCGGGAGATGAACCACCGGGTCAGCTACACCGGCGCGGCGTTCTCGATGTACAGCCACAGCGGCACCCACATCGACGCGCTCAATCACTTCGGCCTGGACGGCAAGATCTGGAACGGCTTCAGCGCCGACGAGCATCTGGGCGACCGCGGCTGGAAGAAGACCGGGATCGAGAAGTTCCCGCCGCTGATCGCGCGCGGGGTGCTGATCGACGTGGCCGCGGCGCAAGGCCTGCCGATGCTGCCGGAGAACTACCGCATCACCCACCAGGACCTGCGCAACGCGCTGGCCAAGCAGAAGCTGCGCCTGCAGCGCGGCGACGTGGTGCTGATCCGCACCGGCCGCATGCAGCGCTTCGGCGACGCCGCCGGCTACATGGCCAACCCGCCCGGCCTGGGACTGGACGCGGCGAAGTTCCTGGTCGAAGAGGGCGGGGCGATGATCGTCGGCGCCGACAACCTGAGTCTGGAGACCTTCCCCTCGGAAGTCGCCGGCGACTACATCCCGGTGCATACCTATATGCTGGCCCAGCACGGCGTGCCGATCATCGAACTGGTCGCGCTGGAGGAACTGTCGCGCGACAAGGTCTACGAGTTCGCCTTCATCGGCGGGCCGCTGAAGATCCGCGGCGGCGACGCCGCGCCGCTGCGGCCGATCGCCTTGCCGGTGCGCTGAGCGCCGCTGCGGTGGCGGAGCGCGCGCTCGATGCGCGCGCTCTGGTTCGCGCAACAGCAGAACGAGCCGGTCCAAGCTTCTTGAGAGAAGAGCAAAGGCAAGTCCCCCTGGCCCCCTTTTTCAAGGGGGGAGGCCATCGGGGCTGCGTAGAGAGGAGCGGCGCGCAGGTCTCGGCGTCGCCGCTCGAGCGCGCCGGCGATCAGCCCGCAGCGCGGCCGCGCTGCGCCAGCGCCCGCGAACCGGCCAATATCATCCGCACCATCGTGCTCATCTCTTCGATGAGTTCGCGGTCCTTCTCCGGGGTCATGTCCATCGCGGTGGCGCCCATGGCGAAGATCAAACGGGTGATCGAGCGGGCGACCAGGGCCGGTTCGTGCAGGGTCACGCCGTCGTGGGCGGCCAGGCGGATCAGGTCGACCCGCAGTTCTTCTTCGAAGAACGACAGCTCGCGGTCGACCGCGCGCTTGAATGCGTCCGAGCCGACCGTGCCTTCGCGCAACAGAACGTGCAGCAGTTTGTCATCCGCGCGCAATTGCTCCATGAAAGCTTCGATCGAGCTGCGCACGGCGCTGCGGCGGGTGGCGACGCGCTGGCGCGCCTCGCCGACGATCTTGCGCAGCGACTGGCCCGCCAGGTCGATCAGCGCTACCGCCAATTCGTCGGTGTCGCGGAACTGGCGGTAGAAGCTGTTCGGGGCGATGCCGGCTTCGCGCGCGATCTCGCGCAGGCTCAGGCTGGACACGCTGCGATGCGGGCCGATCAGCTTGAGCGCGGCGGCGATCAGGTCCTCGCGCGAAATGGTCGCCTTGCGGCCCGGGTGCGAATCGACGTCGATGTCGGGGTGGAGGCGTTGGCTCACGGGCGGCGGGCTGGCGGGCACAGGGGCGGCAGCCGACATGATACTCCCTAAGCTGAATTGCTATACACGTGTGCATATATTTGTGCGGATATGTGTATAGTTGCGCCCATGAACGCCGTCGTCCGCCCCGCCGTCCATCGCCCGCGCAGCCGCCTTCGCGGTCTGGTGGCCCCCTTTGTGAAGCCGCAAGTCTTTGATTTCTGGGCTTCCAGGCTCCATCCGACCTGGAGTTGGGAGCGTTCCCTGGCGCGGATCGAGGCGCGCGAGCAGGCCTCGGCCGACGCGGTGACCCTGGTCCTGAAGCCGAACCGGCACTGGCGCGGCTTCGTCGCCGGCCAGCACCTGATGATCGGCGCGCGCATCGATGGAGCCACGGTTTCGCGCAGCTACAGCCTGTGCGACGCGCCGCGCGCCGACGGGCGCATCGCGATCACGGTCAAGGCGATCGAGGGCGGGCGCCTGAGCCGCCATCTGCACGACCGCGCCCAAGTCGGCGACGTGCTGGAACTGGGTCCGGCGTTCGGCGAGATGGTGCTGCCCGAGCGCGTCGACGGCGCCTGGCTGTTCCTCGCCGCCGGCAGCGGCATCACCCCGTTGATGGCGATGCTGCGCGCACTGGCGCAACGCGGCATGCCGGTGCCGCTGACCTTGCTGTACTGGGCCCGGCAGCGCGAAGAGCTGTGCTTCGCCGACGAACTGCGCGAACTCGCGGCGACCCACCCGAATTTCGAGTTGCGCCTGCTGCTGACCCGGCAGGCGCCGCAGCATCCCGGCGAAGCCGGCGGCCGCATCGACGCCGACCTGCTGGCGCAGCATGCGCCGGACTGGGCGCAGCGGCGCATCTACGCCTGCGGCCCGGGCGGCTTCGTCGCCGCCGCGCGCGAACTCACCGGGGCGCGCGCCGTCGGCTTTGCCGCCGAAGCTTTCACCCCGCCACCGCGCGAAGACGACGATACCGGCACGGTCGAAGTCGAACTGGCGCGCAGCGGCCGCCGCCTGCAATTGCCGCGCGGCCAGTCCCTGCTGAGCGCGCTGGAAGCGCAGGGCCTGTCGCTGGCGTCCGGCTGCCGCATGGGCCTGTGCAATACCTGCGCCTGCGGCAAAGCCTCCGGCACCACTCGCCATCTGCACACCGGCGACGTCCACAGCGAGCCGGCGTCCGCGCTGCGCCTGTGCGTCAACGCCGCCAGCAGCGATCTCGTTCTCGACCTGTAATTCGACCGTACCGACCATGACCGCCAAACCACGCAACCGCGCGCTGGGCGCGCAGGAACTCGACCGCTTCGGCGAAGAACTCGACGCGCTGCGCGCGCGCACCCTGGCCCAGGTCGGCCGCATCGACGCCGCCTACATCCGGCGCGTGGTCGCGGCGGTGCGCTGGTTCGGCCTGGGCGGGCGGCTGCTGCTGTTCGTCGCCGCCGCCGGCCTGGCGTTCGGCCTGACCTGGCTGCTGTGGACCGCCGCGGTGTTGGGCACGCTGTCGCTGGCGCTGTCGAAGATCCTGGAGAACATGGAGGTCGGCCACAACGTCATGCACGGTCAGTACGACTGGATGCGCGACCCGCACCTGGACGGCAAGACCTACGAGTGGGACATCGTCGCCACCGGCGACAACTGGCGCAAAACCCACAACTACCAGCACCACACCTGGACCAACGTGCGCGGCATGGACGACGACATCGGCTACGGCCTGCTGCGTCTGTTCCCGGAGCAGCGCTGGAAGCCGTTCTTCCTCGCCCAGCCGGTGATCGCGGTGGTGTTCGCGCTGCTGTTCGAGTGGGGCGTGGCGATACAGGACCTGCGCCTGGGCCGCTGGCTGACCGGCAAGACCAAGCATCGGGCGATGTGGCGCAAGTTCGTGCCGGTCGGGCGCAAGATGGGCAAGCAGTTGTTGAAGGACTACGTGTTGTTTCCGCTGCTGGCCGGGCCGTTCTTCCTGCCGGTGCTGCTGGGCAACCTGGTCGCCAACCTGATCCGCAACGTGTGGACCTATACGGTGATCTTCTGCGGCCACTTCACCATCGACGCCGAAGTGTTCCCGAAGGAGTCGGTGCGCAACGAGTCGCGCGGGCATTGGTATCTGCGCCAGTTGCGCGGGTCGTCGAATCTGACCGGCGGCAAGTGGATGGACCTGATGACCGGCAATCTGAGCCATCAGATCGAACACCATTTCTACCCGGACATTCCCGCCTGGCGTTACGCCGCGATGGCGGTGGAAGTGCGCGAAATCTGCGGCCGTTACGGCCAGCATTACGATACCGGCTCGCTGCCGCGGCAGTTCGGCGAAGTGGTGTGGCGGATCCTGCGCCACGCCTGGCCGAGCCGTCCGCGCGCGCGGCGGCCGCTGGTGCGGGCGGAAGCGCAGGCCTGAGGCGCTGCGGGGGCGGCAGTCACGCCACGGCCACAACAGCAGCAACAGCACAGCAATAGTGAATCCCCCCGCGGCCGCTGCGCGGTCGCCGCCCCCTTGTTCAAACGGGGCAACGGCAGCGGCGCTGTTTCGGATACGGGCGAAGCACAGGCCACCACGCCTCCGACACCTCCCGAAGCATTCCCCCTTTGAAAAGGGGGCCAGGGGGATTTGCCGTTGCTTTGCTCCGGCCCATCCCCCGCACCGTTTACGCCGCCAGGCGGTAATCCGCGATCGCCTCCTCCAGCGCGACCTCGCCCTGGAAGCCGCCGGCGCTGACCGCCGGTCGCTGTTGTTCGATGGCGTGAGCGAAGATCACCGCCGGGTCGGCTTCGAGCTGATCGAACAGACGCTGCAGGTTCGGGTAATCGCGGCGGTCGACGACGCTGTGGTACTTGGTCCAGCGGGCGATGCCGGCGAAGTAGGCGTCGGCCAGGGTCGGGCGGTCGCCGAGCAGCCAGCGCTTGTCGCCGAGCATGGCTTCCAGCTTGGCGTGGGCCTGCACCACCCGGCCGCGGCCGTACTCGACCAGGGCCTCGCGCGAGGCCTCGTCGACTTCGTGTTCCAGCACGTGCCACAGCGACGAGAACGAACCGAAGAAGGTGGTGTTGAGGAAGGCCAGCATCCGGTTGAGTTCGTCGAACTGCGGCGTGCCCTGGGCGAAGGCGATGCCGCGTTCGATCGCCCGCGCGCCGATGTGGTTGAGGATGGCCATGCTCTCGGTGACCACGTCGCCGCGGTCGCTGACCAGCACCGGGGTCTCGCCGACCGGGTTGAGGGCCTTGAACGCCGTGGTGTGGATCTGTTCGGGCATTTCGACCCGGGCCAGGCGGTAAGGCTGGCCGGCCCACTCCAGGGCGACGATGGAACCGAACGAGCACCCGGACGGCACGCCGTAGAACAGGATCGGAGCGGCAGCGGTCGAGGTAGCGGTCTTGGCAGCGGACATTGGGACTCTCCAGTGAGGGGGTTGGGCCCGTCGTTGCGGGGTGAGCTCACTGTAGGTGCGTGTACTTTGGTCGTGTAGTCGGCAGAAAATGGACTCAAAGTCCACATATGTGTACTTTGCCGGCATGCTCAACCTCAACGATCTGGTCCTGTTCGCCACCGCGGTCGAACACGGCGGCTTCGCCGCGGCCTCGCGCCGGCTCGGCGTGCCCAAGTCCACGGTCAGCAAGCGCGTGGCCGCGCTCGAACAGGAGCTGGGCGTGCGCCTGATCCACCGCACTTCGCGCAGCTTCGTCCTCACCGACACCGGCCAGGCTTTCCACGAGCACGCGCGCGCGGCGCTGATCGAAACCGAGGCGGCGGAGAACCTGGTCCGGCGCCGCGCCGCCGAGCCCAGCGGACGGGTGCGGATGACCTGCAACGTGCCGGTCGCGCAGGAGTACCTGGCGCCGCATCTGCCGGAACTGGCGCGGCGCTATCCGCGCCTGCACCTGCAGCTGGACGTCAGCGACCGCATGGTCGACGTGGTCCAGGACGGCTACGACATCGCCGTGCGCAGCCATTTCGCGCCGCTGCCGGATTCGGGCCTGATCCAGCGCCAGGCCTCGGTCGAGGACATCGTCGTGGTCGCCGCGCCCGGGTATCTGGCCGAGCGCGGCGAACCGCGCACGCCGCAGGAACTGGCCGGGCACGACGCGCTGATGACCGGCCAGTCGGGACGCAGCCTGTGGACCCTGAGCGACGCCGCCGGCACTACGGTGCAGGTCGAACCGCAGCCGCGCATGACCGCCAACGAGGGCCGGGTGCTGACCGCGGCCGCGGTCGCCGGCCTGGGCCTGACCTGCCTGCCGGCGAAGATCTGCCGCGCCGAACTCGGCGACGGCCGCCTGCGCCGGGTGTTGCCGGACTGGCATGCGGGCCGGGTGACCACGACCCTGGTGATGCCGCACCGGCGCGGCCAGTTGCCGGGCGTGCGCGCGACGGTCGAGTTCCTGATCGAATGCCTGCGCGAGCCGGCGTAGATCGCGGCGTCAGGCCGGCGCCGCGCTTTCGGTGATCGTCAGCAACACCGCGCTATGCGCGTCGAGCGCATGGCGCTCGCGCAGCGCCGGATCGGCCGCGGCGCGCCACAAGCCGGCCAGGCCCGCGCCGCCGGACGGCGTGCTCGCCGGCCCGCCGTGTTCGCGCAGGCGCTGCGGCGCCGCGAGCAGTTCGTCTTCGCCGACGGTCAGCGCCGCGGCGCGATGGCGCGCCAGCACCGCCAAGGCCGGGCTGGAGACCAAGCCGCAGGACAGCATTTCGGCGGCGGTGGCCAGTTCCCCCGGCAGCCGCACCGGCCGCGCCGCGGCCAGGGCGCGCATCACGCAGGCCGCGCTCGCCGGCTCGACCACGACGATCCGCGCCGAGGCCTGCAACGCGCCGTACAGGCCGTCGGCCAACGCGGCGGCGAGGCCGCCGACGCCGGCCTGGACGAACACATGGCTGGGCCGGTCGCGCGCTTCGGCCGGCAACTGAGCGCGCAACTCGCGTGCGATCAGGCCGTAGCCGGCCATGACGTCGGCGACCACCGGGTCGTCGCGGTCGTCGGACGTGTCGGCGATCAGCAGCCCCTCGCCGCGTCCGGCCGCGGCGCGCGCGGCCAGCACCGCGTCGTCGTAGCTGCCGTCGACCCGCACGACCTCGCCGCCGAGTGCGGCGATGCGTTGCGCGCGCGCCGCGCTCGCCGCCGCCGGCAGATACACCCTGGCCCGCGCTTGCGCGCGCTGGGCCGCGGCGGTCACGGCCAGGCCGTGATTGCCGTCGCTGGCGCACAACAGCCGCGGCGGCGCCTGGCGGCAGCGACGGCGCAGATCGTCCGGATCGGCCGCGCCGGTCGCGCGCGCCAGCGCGCGCAGGCCGGCGGTCAGGCCGCCGAGCGCCTTGAAGTTGCCCAGCGGACGCTCGTTCTCGGCCTTGGCCAGGACCCGCGCCACGCCCAGGCGGCGGGCCAGGGCGGGCAGGTCCAGCAAGGGCGTGGGGCGGTAGTCGGGCCATAGCGCGGCCGGATCGTCGAGCCAATGATCGTTCATGCCGACAGTGTCGGCGCCGGGTCGCGCGCTTGCGCCGCGTTCGCCGCCGCTGCGCGCGGGAAAAACGCGCGCGGCGGGCGTCCGGCGCGGCCGCGCCGCGCTCAGTCGTCTTCGTCCGGCGCGACCGGGATGGTCAGCCCGCGCTTGACCAGGCTCAGCGCGACGTTGGTGGTGAAGCGCTTGATGTTGGGGTTGTCGGCGACCATGCGCAGCATCAGCGCGTCGTAGCTTTCGGTATCGGGCGCGGTCACCACCAAGACGAAGTCGGCCTCGCCGGTGACGTAAAACACCTGCTGCACCTGGGCCTGCCCGGTCAGCCACTTGCGCAGTTGCGCCAGCAGCTCGGGGCGCTCGCGTTCGACCTGCAGGGCGACGACGAAGAAAGTCGGTTTGCCGACCTGCTTGGGGTCGAGCACGACGGTGTCGCGCTGGATCACGCCCTGCTCGCGCAGCTTGCGCAGCCGGCGCTGGATCGCCGACGGCGACAACGCGACCTGTTCGGCCAGGCGGTCGGCGGTCTGGCCGGCGTCTTCCTGCACCAGGTTGAGCAATTGGCGGTCGAATCGGTCGAGTTTCATGGTCCGGGCATCTTAGGGCGGCGCGACGCGGAAAATCCGCGCCGGGCGGCGGCCGATCGCGGCGAAAGCGCGCCGGCGCGCGGCTAGGATTTTCGCCTCTTCCCGAGGCGACGTCATGGACTTTACGGCACTGCAGCGTTTCGTCGACGGCTACTGGCAGGCGCAGATCCTGCCGGCGCTGTGCGGCTACATCGCCATTCCCTGCCAATCGCCGGCGTTCGATCCGGACTGGCAGCGCAGCGGCCACATGGAAGCGGCCGCGACGCTGATGACGCAATGGGCGCAGCGGCAGCTGGCCGCGGTCGAGGGCGCGCGCGTGGACACGCTGCGCCTGCCCGGGCGCACGCCGCTGATCCTGATCGAGGTGCCCGGCGACGAGGCCGCGCCGGTGCTGATCTACGGCCACCTCGACAAGCAGCCGCCGATGCACGGCTGGGCGCCCGGCCGCGCGGCCTGGACGCCGGTGTTCGAGGACGAGCGCCTGTACGGGCGCGGCGGCGCCGACGACGGCTATGCGCTGTTCGCGGCGATCGCCGCTTTGCTCGGGCTGCGCGCGCAAGGCCTGGCGCATCCGCGCTGCCTGATCCTGATCGAGGCCAGCGAAGAATCCGGCAGCGTCGACCTGCCGGCCTACATCGAGGCGCTGGCGCCGCGGCTCGGCGCGCCGGGGCTGATCGTCGCCCTCGATGCCGGTTGCGGCAATTACCGTCAACTGTGGACCACCACCTCGCTGCGCGGCCAGGTCGCCGGCACCTTGAGCATCCGCGTGCTCGAGGAAGGCGTGCATTCCGGCGACGCCTGCGGGATCGTGCCGTCGAGCTTCCGCATCGCCCGGCAGTTGCTGTCGCGGATCGAAGACCCGCACAGCGGCGAGGTGATCGCCGACTTCCAGGCGCGGATTCCGCCGCAGCGGCGACGCGAGGCCGAAGCGGCGGCGCAGGCCCTGGGAGCGGAGCTGTTGGACGGCTTCCCGTTCCGCCCCGGCGTGCGCGCGGCCGCGGACCACACCGGCGAACTCGCGCTGAACCGCGCCTGGCGCGCGCAGTTGGCGGTGACCGGTTTGGACGGCTTGCCCGCGGTCGCCGCGGCGGCGGCGGTGATGCAGCCGTCGCTGCAACTCAAACTGAGCCTGCGCCTGCCGCCGACGGTCGACCCGGTGCAAGCCGGGCAACGGTTGCGGGCCTTGTTGCTGGCCGATCCGCCTTACGCTGCCGAGCTGGAGTTCTCGCTCGATCTGCTCAGTCCCGGCTGGCATGCGCCGCAGACCGCGCCGTGGCTGCAGGCCAGCCTGGAGCGCGCCTCGCGGCAGGCCTTCGCCGCGCCGCCGGCGCTGATCGGCGGAGGCGGCGGGATCCCGTTCCTGTCGATGCTCGGCGCACGCTATCCGCAGGCGCAGTTCCTGGTCACCGGCGTGCTCGGGCCGCAATCGAACGCGCACGGGCCGAACGAGTTCCTGCACCTGCCGACCGCGCGCCGACTGACCGCGGCGCTGGCCCAGGTGCTGCACGATGCGGCGGATGCCGAGGCGCGGCTGCCTGCACGAGCGCAGGCCGCCGCCGCGGCCTGAGCCGCGGTCCTTTGCTTGTTACTGTCGTGGAGACCCCGATGCAACTGCTCTACCAGACCCATTCCCCCTACGCGCGCAAGGCGCTGGTGTTCGCCTGCGAGGCCGGCCTGGCCGATCGGATCGAAGTGATCCACCACGAGACCAGCCCGACCCTGCGCAACGAAGCGGTGTATGCGCAGAACCCGCTGGGCAAGGTGCCGGTGCTGCTGCGCCCCGGGCAGGCGCCGATCTTCGACTCGGACATCATCTGCGCCTATCTCGACACCTTGCACGACGGCCGCAAGCTGATTCCGGCCGAGGGCGAAGCGCGCTGGCATGCCTTGCGCCTGCAGGCGCTCGCCCAGGGCCTGGCCGACTTCGGCATCAAGGTGCGCTGGGAAACCGTGCGCCGGCCGGAGCCGCTGCGCTACCCGGCCTTGGGCGAGGGCTACGCCCAGAAGCTGATCGAAAGCTACGACTGGCTGGAGCGCGAGCTCGACGACGCGGCGCCGCTGCATCTCGGCCACATCGCGGTCGCGACCGCGCTGAGCTGGCTTGAGTTCCGCGAACTGCCCGGTTTCCGCGCCGGCCGGCCGCGCCTGAGCGCCTGGTTCGACGCCTTCGAACGGCGCGATTCGATGCGCGCCACGCCGCTGTCGGGCGAGACCCACGACTGAGCCGGGCGCTGGCCTGCGCCGGGCCGGCGCCGCGTTGACTCAGGCAGGGCAGGGGTACGGCGCGGCGCCAGGCCGCGCCGGCGACGACGCGCGCCGCGATGGCGCCGCTCTTGCCGCGGCGGCGCGAGCGGTCCGGGGGGCGCATGAAAAATCTGTTCGGCGGTCTGGTTTCGGTGATCCTGCTGGGCGTCTACGTTCACCTGATCAGCGTCGCGGTGCGGGTGGTGGACTGCGTGTCCGGCCCCGGCTGCACGCTGTATCCCCTGAGCTACTTCAACGACGGCATGGCCCAGGCCTTGTCGGTCATCGGCGGTCTGGTGTCGGCGCTGGTGATCGCCGAGCTGGCCCTGGCCAAGCCAGGCGAAGCGCCCGGTGCGCGCGTGCTCGACGCCGGCGCCTCGAGCAACGCCACCCGCGCGGTGACCGTGGTGTCGGTGCTGTACGTGCTGGTCTGGATCGGCGCCGGCCTGTGCGCGTTCCTGGTCGGCCTGTACCACCCGAAGGAACTGCCGGCGCTGACCACCCACGGCCAGGCCTGGCTGGGACTGGCGGTGTCGGCGGCGTACGCCTACTTCGGGCTTTCGCCCAAGACCTGAGCCGGCGCGTCCGCGATCGCGGCGCTGGCGCGCAAATGCGAGTGCGAGCGCTCCGGCGGGCCGAACAACTGCCCCAGCGCGCCGCGCAGGCCGCGCGCGCGCCAGGCGTCGCCGAACATCGCGACCCATTCGTGGAAGGTCAACCGGATCGGATTGTGCCCGCGCACCTGGCCGACGATGCCGTACTCGCAGGGCACCGCGTCGTCCTCTTCGGTGTAGGTGCCGAACAGCTTGTCCCAGACGATCAGCACGCCGGCGAAGTTGCGGTCGATGTACTGCGGGTTGCGGGCGTGGTGGACGCGATGGTGCGAGGGGGTGTTGAACACCTTTTCCAGCCAGCCCAGCTTGCCCACCGCCTGGGTGTGGACGAAGAACTGGAACGCCAGGTTGATCGCCACCACCGCGACGATGTGGCGCGGCTCGAAGCCGATCCAGGCCAGCGGCAGCCAGAACAGCCACATGCCGGAGATCGGATAGGTCAGGCTCTGCCGGAACGCGGTCGACAGGTTGAGCCGCTCGGAGGAATGGTGGGTGACGTGCGAGGCCCACAGCCAGCGGATGCGGTGGCTGGCGCGATGGAACCAGTAGTAGAAGAAATCCTGGGCCACGAACAGCGCGGCCACGGTCCACGGCGAGGCCGGCGGCAGGTCGAACAGGCGGTGCGCGTAGACCGCGTAGTACAGGCCGATCACCAGCAGCCAGGCGATCGCGTCGCTGGCCTGGTGCATCAGCGCCAGGGCCGCGTTGGAGGCGGTGTCGCGCAGGCTGTAGCGCTCCGGCGCGCGCCGACGCCAGTACCAGGCTTCGACCGCGATCAGGATCAGGAACACCGGCGCCAGGCCGAGCAGGATCCACTCTTCCATCAACGCCGCTCCGCGCGCCAGGCCTGTTCCAGTGCCTGGGCGATGCGTTCCAGGCAGCCGCGCATCGCCGGCTGCATCGCCCCGCGCAGCAGCGGCCAGGCCAGCGGCCAGGCCCAGGGGCCGGTCAGTTCGAAATCGTAGCGCCAGCTGACCCGGGTCGCGCCCGGATCGTCGGCCATGGCCTGGAAGCGCCATTCGGCGCGGCCCTCGCGCGCCAGCCACGACAGCGGCGCGGGCAGGTCGTACAAGGTGTAGGCGTGGCGCTCGGACGGCTCCAGCGCGGTGATGCGCTCGTGCAGGACCGCGCCGCGCAGGTCGCGTACCTCGCGTACCGCACCGACCCCGACCGGGCCCAGCGGCTGGATCCGATCCAGGCCGGTAATCGGGCCGTGGCCTTGGAACAGCGGCGCGAAGCGATTGCCGTCGAGCACCAGCGCGTAGACCGCGGCGGGCGCCGCGGCGATGCTGCGTTCGGCGAGCAGGGAGACGTGCATGCGGCCAGTCTAGGCAGGCGCCGGCGGCAAATCCACGCGCCGGCGCGGGTTCTGCGCAGGCCGGCCGGTTTCGCCGGCGGCGCGGGTCTCGCTGGCGCGCCTCAGTCCAAGCCGATGCGACGACCGGACGGGCTCAGCCCAGCCATTGCTCGACCAGCGGCGGCACCACTGCGGCGGCGTTGCCCTCCAGGAGCCGATAGCCGCGCGGGATCTCCTGCGGCTCGGGCGAGACGAACCAACGCTCGGCCGAGAACGGCGCGTGGGCGACCAGTCCGGCGGCGGGGTAGACGCTGAGCGAGGTGCCGATCGCCAGCACCTTGGCTGCGGTGGAGAAATGGGTTTCGGCCTCGTCCATGTAGCGCACCGCTTCGCCGAACCAGACCACGTCCGGACGCAGTTGGCTGCCGCGCTCGCAACGGTCGCCCAGTTCGATGGTCGGGCCCTTGAGCGGGTAGATCCGCTCCGGCAGCGCGGTGCTGCGCGCCTTGAGGATTTCGCCGTGGACGTGGACGACCCGGCTGGACCCGGCGCGCTCGTGCAGGTCGTCGATGTTCTGGGTGATCACCACCACCTCGTACTTCTCTTCCAACCGGGCGATGGCGCGATGGGCGGCGTTGGGCCGAGCCGCCAGCACCGCCTTGCGGCGTTCGTTGTAGAAGCGCAGCACGGTGGCGGGATCGCGCTGCCAGCCCTGCGGCGAGGCGACTTCCTCCAGCCGGTACTGATGCCACAGCCCGCCCATGTCGCGGAAGGTCTTCAGGCCGCTTTCGGCGCTGACGCCAGCGCCGGTGAATACCACGATCTTGTCTTTCATCAGGCTCTCTTGCCGGGCGGCCGGGGCGGCGCCCAGGCGCTTGGGCGATCGGATTTCAACTATATCGCCGCCCGGCGCATCTGCTGTTGCGCGGCCGGGCGGCTGCAGGGTGCGGGGTGCGGGAACGCCGCGGCCGCGACTATCCTTCGACTCGGGCAAGACGGGAGAGCAGCATGAGCAAACGCGCCTGGAGCGCAATCCTCGGCCTGTGGCTGGGCGCGGCCGCGGCGCCGGCCTTGGCGGCCGCGCGCGTCGCCACCGCGCCGGCCTGGGCGGTGCGCGACGTCACCGTGATTCCGGCCGACACCGGCGAAGTGCTGCGGCATCGCACCGTGCTGATCCGCGACGGACGCATCGCCCGCATCCTCGACGCCGGCGCGGCGCTGCGGCCGCAAGACGGCGAGGTGGTGGACGGGCGCGGCAGATACCTGGTGCCCGGCTTCGTCGACGCGCACCTGCATCTGGCCAACGAGGGCGCGATCCGCGCCAGCAAGGATCCGGCGCTGGCCGGCCTGCCCCTGGGCGAGGGCCATCGCTACGACCGCCGCATCCTGCTGAACCTGCTGCGCGCCGGCGTCACCGGCGCGGCCAACCTCGGCGGCAGCGCGGCCAGCGACGAGCATCTGCTGTGGCTGCGCGACGAGATCGCCGCCGGGCGCATGCCGGGGCCGACGCTGTACGTCGGCAAGCGCATCAACGGCCCGCGCGCGGCGGTCGCGGTCCGGCCCGAAGGCGCGGTGCCGGCCTCGAGCGTGGACGCGCCGACCGTCGCCGCCGACGGCATCGCCGCGGTGCGGCGGGCGCGCGAGCGCGGTTACGATTTCATCAAGCCCTATCAGCACCTCAATCGCGAGACCTATCGTGCGGTGGTCGAGGAAGCGCAGCGGCAGGGCATGATCACCACCGGCCATCTGCCCGAGCTGGGCTGCGCCGATTGCGCCGACCGCGATTTCGCCTTCGCCCATCCGCTGCGCAACATCGCCCACAGCGAGGAGCTGGCGCGTTACGCCCGCGTCGGCAGCGACCTGGCGCCGGCCGACATCGACGCGCTGGCGCAGGCGGTGGCCGCCAGCGGCGCTTCGGTCACCCCGACCCTGGTTACGCTCAAGACCATCGTCGCCATGTACGTGCAGCGCGCGGTGCCGGCGGTGCCTGGCGACTGGGCGCAGCGGGTCGATCCGGTCACCCGGCGCGAATGGAACCCGCCGGCCAACCGCTATCTGAGCGAGGCCTTCCGCGCCCAGGACGGCGCCGACAGCTTTTCCGCCGGCTACGACTTCGCCCGCGTGCTGACCCGGCAATTATGGAAGCGCGGGGTGCCGCTGACCGTGGGCACCGACGCGGCCCTGCCGGGGCTGGCGTTCGGCGTGTCGGTGCAGCAGGAAATGATCGAGCTGCGCGAGCTCGGCCTGAGTCCGGTCGAAGTGCTGCGCGCGGCTTCGATCAACGCGCACCGGCTGTTCGACCCGGCCCAGGGCCGCGGCGCGGTGCGCGAAGGCGAGCGCGCCGATCTGGTGCTGTTGGACGCCGATCCGCTGGCCGACATCCACCACGTGTCGCGGATCGCCGGTGTGTTCGTGCGTGGGCAGTGGTGGCCGAGCGAGCGGATCGAGGCGCTGCTGGCGCAGGATGCGGCGTTCGAACGCGATCTGGCCGAGCGGCTGGCGCCGCAGGCGAAGTAAGCGCAGGCCAGGGCGCAAACGCGATCCCCTGCCGCGCGCCCCCGCAGGGGCGTCGCGGCAGTGCCGTCCTGGCAGGGATCGCAAGCGGTGGCCGACGCGTTGCGGGCGGCCTCGGTAGATCAATCACGGGCGAAGCGGCGGTGAGCGGACAGCCGCGCAGCCGCGGATGTGCGGGACTGGGACGTCGGTCACGCAGGCGCCGGTCCGGCGACCGTCACGACATACTGCGCGGCGGCTGCGCATAATCGGTGCCGGGTCAACCAGGACTGCGGCGTGACGCGATTCGACGCCCTGCTGATCGATTTCGACGGCGTGCTGCGCCGTTGGCCGGACGACGATGCCGAACTGGAGGCCGCGCATGGCCTGCCGGCCGGCAGCCTGCGCCGCATCGCGTTCGCGCCGGAACGGGTCGGGCCCGCGGTGCTCGGCCGGATCAGCGACGAGCAATGGCGCGAAGGCGTCGCCCAGGACCTGCAGCGCGAGCATCCCGACAGCCAGGCCCGGCAGGCGGTCGCGCGCTGGTCGGCCGCGGTCGGCGAACTCGACCGCGAGGTGCTGGCCGTGCTCGATGCGTGCCGGCCCGAACTGCGCCTGGTGCTGGTCAGCAACGCGACCTCGCGGCTGCCGCGCGACTTGCAGGCGCTGGGCCTGGCGCAACGCTTTCATGCGGTGGTCAATTCCAGCGAACTGGGCCACGCCAAGCCGGACAGCTATTGCCTGCGCGCGGCCTTCGCCTATGCCGGCGTCGAGGCCGGCCATGCGCTGTTCGTCGACGACGACCAGGCCAACGCCGCCGCCGCCGCCGCGCTGGGCGCGCACAGCCATCATTACCGCGATCCGGCCGGCCTGCGCCAATGGCTGGAACAAAGCGGGGCCTTGTGCGCTCATGCGCAAACCCCGATCTGGCAGGCCGACGAGCGCTCCGCCAGCAACGACGCCGATCAGCGCAGCCAGCGCCGGCGCTGAACGAACGCCCGCCCGGCGCGGTCCGCGCCGGAAGCCGTTCGGCATGTCACGGGCGTTGGGGGTGGATCGTCGTATCCATGCAGGCGGCCGATGCCGTCGCACCGGCCGAATCTTCGGCCGGGCCGATCCGATTCGATCCCTCTCGCTAGCGCAAGGATTCTCATGAACGCTGTACCCACCGCTTCCGTCGTCGCTCTTCGCAACCCGGACGGCCTGTACGACCCGGCGCCGAACGGTTATTCCCACTTGGCCGAAGTGTCCGCGCCGGCGCGCTGGCTGTTCGTCGCCGGGCAGGGCGGCGAAACCGCCGATGGCGCGCTCGATCCCGATTTCCGGGCCCAGGTGCGTCAGGCGATGCGCAATCTGCTGACTGCGCTGGCCGCGGGCGGCGCGCAGCCGCGCGATGTCGCCAAGCTGACCGTGCTGGTGGTCGACCATAGCGAAGCGCGGCTGCACGTGTTCGGCGCCGAACTGGCGGCCGCGTTCGGCGAGCATCGCCCGGCCTGCACCCTGATTCCGGTGCCGCGCCTGGCCCTGGACGGCATGCTGTTCGAGATCGAGGCGCTGGCTGCGGTCGCGGCCTGATCCTGCCGGGGCGGCGTACAATAGGGCCACGGCCAGCGCAATTCCGCGCCGGGCCGCCCCCTCGCTCCCGTCGCGCCGCGCAGCTTCCGCTGCGTGGCGCCGAGGGCTGCACGCGAACCCATGCCCCGCCAGGAGGCCTCATGTTCAGAACCCCGGTGTACAGGAGCCCGACTTCCGATCGTTCGACGCCCAATGGCCCCGCCCCAGGCAGTCCGTTGCCCGGCGTCGCCGGCCTGCTGATCCGCGCCGCCGCCTTCGCCGCGCAACGCCACCGGCAGCAGCGCCGCCGCGACGCCGATGCCTCGCCCTACATCAATCATCCGATCGCGCTGGCCGACGTGTTGGCCAACGAAGGCGGTATCGACGACCCGGTGGTGCTGTGCGCGGCCTTGTTGCACGACACCCTGGAAGACACCGACACCACCGCCGCCGAACTGGAGGCCGCGTTCGGCGCGCGCATCGCCGCGGTGGTGGCGGAAGTCAGCGACGACCGCAGCCTGGCCAAGGCCGAGCGCAAGCGCCTGCAGATCGAACATGCCGCCCACGCCACGCGCGAGGCGCAACTGGTCAAGCTGGCCGACAAGATCTGCAATCTGCGCGATCTGCTGACCGCGCCGCCGCAGGCCTGGCCGGTCGAACGCAAGCGCGAGTATTTCGCCTGGTCGGCGCAGGTGATCGCCGGCGTGCGCGGGGTGCATCCGGGGCTGGAGCAGGTGTTCGACGGTCTGCTGGCGCGGGTGGGGGAGTTGTAGCGCTGCGCGAGGCGACGCCGATGGACGATGTCCTGCGCCCTCCCGGTCGCGGCTTGGGCCGCTCCTACAGGCGGTGGCGCGCCGTGCGATGCGAGCATGAGGACACGGCTAGACTGGCCGCCTACGCCCATTCCCCTCCCATCCTCTATTCCCGGCCCTTACCCCATGCCGAACCTGCAACTCTCTCCGATCGTCGCCGGCGCCTGGCGGATGCGCGACTGGAACTTCGACCTGGCCCAGCGCCAGCGCTGGATCGAGGCGGCCCTGGAACTGGGCATCGACAGCTTCGACCATGCCGACATCTACGGCGACTACTCGGTCGAGGGCATGTTCGGCGAGGCGTTGGCGGCCGCGCCTGGGCTGCGCGACCGGCTCCGCATCGTGACCAAGTGTGGGATCAGGCTGACCTCGGCGCAGCGGCCGCAGCACCGGATCAAGTCCTACGACAGTTCGCGCGAGCACGTCCTGGCCTCGGTCGAACACTCCTTGCGCGCGCTGCGCACCGACCGCATCGATCTGCTGCTGATCCACCGGCCCGACCTGCTGATGGACGCCGACGAACTGGCGGCGACCTTCGAGGCGCTCAAGGCCGCGGGCAAGGTGCTGCATGTCGGCGTGTCCAACCACAGCCCCTCGCAGTTGGCCCTGCTGCATGCGCGGCACCGGCTGGCGACGCATCAGATCGAGTGGTCGCCGCTGCACCTGGCGCCGCTGGACGACGGCACCCTGGACCAATGCCAGGCCCTGGGCCTGCGGCCGATGATCTGGTCGCCGTTGGCCGGCGGACGTTTGTTCGGCGGCGGCGACGAGCGCGCCGAACGGGTGCGCGCGGCGCTGGCCGAGTTGGCGCCGCGCTATGGCGGCGCCTCGGTGGCGACCCTGGCCTATGCCTGGCTGCTGCGGCATCCGTCGCGGCCGTGGCCGATCACCGGCAGCGGCCGCATCGAGGGCCTGCGCGAGGCGGCGGCGTCCCTGTCGATCCGCCTGAGCGCCGAGGACTGGTACGCGGTGTGGCAGGCCGGCGCCGGACGCGAGGTGGCCTGAGCCGCCTCGCCCGGCCGAGCTCGCTCAAGCCCGCCCGGTTTCAACTCCGCTGGGCTTCGACGCCCGCGGCGGCCTGCAGTTCCGGGGCGAAATCCTCGAACTCCTGCACCCTGCGCACCTCGATGATCTCGTTCGGCGAGCCGGGGCAGCGCTTGGCCCACTCGATCGCCTCCTCGCGCGAGGCGACGTCGATCATCCAGTAGCCGCCGAGGATTTCCTTGGCTTCCGGGAACGGGCCGTCGACCGCTTTCGGCTTGCCGCCGGCGAAGCTGACCCGGGCGCCGGTCGCCGGCGGGTGCAGGCCCTCGCCGCCGAGCAGCACGCCGGCCTCGATCAGGGCGTTGTTGTAGGCGGTCATCGCTTCGACCTGCTCGACGCTGGGCTGGGCGTCGGCGGCGGCGGTTTCGTAGCCTTGGGGAATCATCAGCAGCATGAAGCGCATGGGTGTACTCCGGTGAGGTTGGGTTGTCAGTGCGGCCCGATCGCCGCTCTTGCCTAGGCGACGAACCCAGGCTGCAAGGATCGACAGCGGCGGGGAAGTTTTTTTATTTTTCTTTGCGGCCGTCGCCGCCGCCGGTCCGTCGGGGGCGCAACGGCCGGGCTGGATCGCAGCGTTGCAGCCGCTGCGGTTGTAGCGTGCCTGCACCGCGCTCATGTGGCGGACGATCACGGCGAATTACCGCGCGCGCCACGACAATGGCCGCGCACCCGCAACGGCGACGCCGCTGCGCAACCAAGGCAACGAAGGAGAGGGCATGGAACTGGGTATGGTCGGTCTGGGTCGCATGGGCGCCAACATGGCCGAGCGCCTGGTGCGCGGCGGGCATCGGCTGGTGGGATTCGACCCCGGCGCGGCGGCGCGCGAACAGGCCGCCGCGCGCGGCATCGAGGCGGCGGGCTCGCTGGCCGAGTTGATCGCGGCCCTGCCGGCGCCGCGCGCGGTCTGGCTGATGGTGCCGGCCGGTGCGCCGGTGGATGCGACCCTGGACGCCCTGCTGCCGCTGCTGGCGCCGGGCGACACCGTCGTCGACGGCGGCAATTCGAATTACAAGGACAC
The DNA here is from genome assembly GCF_057657315.1 of Lysobacter sp. Soil_C_15. Taxonomy (NCBI): domain Bacteria; kingdom Pseudomonadati; phylum Pseudomonadota; class Gammaproteobacteria; order Lysobacterales; family Lysobacteraceae; genus Lysobacter; species Lysobacter sp. Soil_C_15. The sequence continues at coordinate 14,717 of NZ_JBDGIR010000001.1, read as the reverse complement.
CCAGCGCCGCGCCGCGCGGCTGGCCGAGCACGGCCTGCACTATGTCGACTCGGGCACCAGCGGCGGCATCTGGGGGCTGAAGGAAGGCTACAGCCTGATGATCGGCGGCGAAGCGGCGGCGGTGGAGCGCTTGCGGCCGATTTTCGAGACCCTGGCGCCGGCGCCCGAACGCGGCTGGGGCCGGGTCGGCCCGAGCGGCGCCGGCCACTACACCAAGATGGTCCACAACGGCATCGAATACGGCCTGATGCAGGCCTATGCCGAAGGCTTCGCCATCCTCGGCCGCAAGGCCGAGTTCGGCCTGGACCTGGAGCAGATCGCGCAGATCTGGCGCCACGGCAGCGTGGTCCGCTCCTGGCTGCTCGACCTCAGCGCCGACGCCTTGGCCAAGAACCCGCGCCTGGACGGCATCGCGCCCTATGTCGAGGACTCCGGCGAGGGGCGCTGGACCGTGGCCGAAGCCATAGACCTGGACGTGTCCGCACCGGTGATCACCGCCTCGCTGATGGAGCGGCTGCGCTCGCGCGAGAAAGACTCGTTCGCCGACAAGCTGCTGGCGGCGATGCGCAATGAGTTCGGCGGCCATGCGCTGCGCAAGGAGTGAGGCTGGGACTCCGGACTCGGGACTCGGGACTCGGGACTCGGGATTCGTGGTTCGTGGTTCGTGGTTCGTGGTTTGGGATTCGAGGATAGAAGATAGATCGAGCTGACGATGGACATGCAAGCCGATTTCCCGCTTTGCTGTCCCGAGTCCCGAGTCCCGAGTCCCGAGTCCCGAGTCCCGAGTCCCGAGTCCCGAGTCCCGAGCCACGAGCCACGAGCCACGAGCCACGAGCCATAGACCAAGGTCGATCTGTGGCGCCGGGCAAGCCGGCTTCACACGTGCGGTCACGGCGGCCGTAATACGGGCGCGCTAGCCTGCGTTCGCGTCCGCCGCGTCAGCGAGCGGACGCCGTCGCCGCCCGCTTTCCGAATCCGCGAGTGTTCGCGCGTCCGTCTTGTGCGGTCGCGGGTGGAGCGTTGCGTGCGGCGGTCGCCTCCCCGTCCACTTCGGAGAACTCGCCATGCCCGTCTTATCGCGATCCATCCCGCGCGCGCCGTTGCGCCGTGGCCTGTACGGCCTTGCCTTGGCGTTGTCGGCCGCCTTGTTCGCCGGCAATGCCGCGGCTGCGCCGAACTTCCCGTTCGGCAGCCATCGCCAGCCTTATGTCGCCGGCACCTTGAGCCCCAGCGTCGGCCGCGCCGCCGCCGACCAGTCCACCGCTTCGTTCTACCGCACCTGGAAGCAGCGCCATCTCAAGCCGGGTTGCAAGAGCGGCGAATACCGGGTGGTGGCGAACACCGACGATGCCTACGTGGTTTCCGAAGGCCAGGGCTACGGCATGTTGATCACGGCGATGATGGCCGGCAGCGACGCCGAGGCGCAGGCCTTGTTCGACGGCCTGCACCGCTACAACCGCAATCACCGCAGCGAGATCGATCCGGACCTGACCGCCTGGGCGCAGGATGCTTCCTGCCGCAACGTCGGCGGCACCGCCTCGGCCACCGACGGCGATCTGGACATCGCCTATGCCTTGTTGCTGGCCGATCGCCAGTGGGGCTCGGCCGGCACCGTCAATTACCTGGCCGAGGCGAAGCGGACGATCGCGGCGATCCGACGCAGCAACATCCACCCGACCACCAAGCTCACCCACCTCGGCGACTGGGTCGATTCGGGATCGCCCGTCCGCTACAACGGCAGCCGCAGCTCGGACTGGATGATGGGCCACTTCCGCGCCTTCGCCTCGCGCCTGGGCGACAGCTACTGGACCGGCGTGCTCGATGCGCACCAGGCCGCGCTGGCCGATATGCAAAGCCGCTACGCCGCAGGCACCGGCCTGGTGCCGGACTTCGTCGTCGATACCCACACCCGCGCGCGGCCGGCGCCGGCCGGGTTCCTCGAAGGCGATTACGACGGCTATTACTCCTGGAACGCCGGCCGGGTGCCGTGGCGGATCGGCATCGACGCCGCCGCCAGCGGCGATGCGCGCTCGCGCGCCGCGGCGCGCAAGCTCAGCCAGTGGATCCGCGCCAAGACCGGCAACGACCCGCTGCGGGTGCGCAGCGGCTACAAGCTCGACGGTTCGGTGGTGGAGAACTACAACAGCATGTTCTTCACCGCGCCGTTCGCGGTCGCCGCGACCGTGGATCCGGACGGACAAGCCTGGCTGGACCGGTTGTGGAACCACATGGCCACCAGCGGCGCCGGCGACTACTACGGCGACAGCGTGCGCCTGTTGTCGATGCTGGCGGTATCGAACAACTGGCTGCGGCCCTGAGTACGGCGGCCGGGGCGGAGCGCTCCGCCCCGGCCGAATCGCGGCCAGGCATGACTTTGCCGATCGTGGCGCCAGACCCTATGGAGTGTGTCGCTAGTCGCGGTTAGGATCGAAGCGCCACCGAGGGACGGTGGCGCCACCATCCACGGACACGCCGGGTCGCTGCAGCGACGGACCGGCCGCGGCGTTCGCGCCGCCACAGACGAGGCAAAGGAACCATGCGCAAATTCGTACTGACCCTGATTCTGGCCGCGGCCTGCACCGGCGCCGTTGCCGCGCCCGAGCGCACGCCGTTCGACGCCCAGGCGGTGATCTCGCAACAGCAGCAGATACGCGCCGATATCGAAGCCAAGCGCGGCGTTTACGGCAAGCTCGATATCGCCACCCGCCAGGAAGTGCGCGAGCGCCAGGACCAGTTGCTGAAGCTGTTGGACGGCCGCAGCTACGAGCAGCTGAGCGCCGAGGAACAGGATCAGGCGCGCTTGAACATGGCCTGGATCGAATACGCCGGCAAGCAGGACGACGACCGCCTGGTCTGCGAGCGCATCCGCACCACCGGCAGCAACCGGGTCGAGCGGGTGTGCAAGACCGTGGCGCAGCGGCGTGCGGAGAAAGAGGCCAGCAAGAACAATGCCGATCAGATGCTGCAGAGCCGTGCGGCCTCGCCCTGCGGTCCGGAAGGCTGCCAGTAAACACCCGCGCCGGCACCCGGCCGGCCGGATTGCCGCGATGGCGCATTCGTGCCATCGTCGCTGCGGTTCGCGATAAGGGGCTTGCCCGCATGATCGGAACGGCATCTACCTGGCGCGTCGCCGGCGCACTGCTGGCGGCGGCGCTCGCCGCCGGCTGCGCCACGGTGCAGCCGGCGCGCAATCCGCTGGCGCAATGGCAGGGTTCGCCCAACCACAATGCGCGCAAGGCGCAGCTGATCGTGCTGCACCACACCCAGATGGAGAGCGCCGAGCGCGCCTTGCGCACCTTGCAGACGCGCAACTCGCAGGGGCCGGTCAGCGCGCACTATCTGATCGGCGAGGACGGCCGCATCTACCAACTGGTCGCCGACGAGGCGCGCGCTTGGCACGCCGGGGCCGGGCGCTGGGGCGAACTGACCGATCTGAACTCGGTCTCGATCGGGATCGAGCTCGACAACGACGGCAGCGAGCCGTTCGCGCCGGCGCAGATCCAGAGCCTGCTGCGGTTGCTCGCCGATCTCACCTCGCGGCTGGGCATCCCGCGCCACGCCATCGTCGCCCACGGCGACCTCGCGCCCGGGCGCAAGAGCGACCCGAGCGTGCTGTTTCCCTGGCCGCAGTTGGCCCAGGCCGGTTACGGCCTGTGGCCGCGCGAACCGCGCGCCGAGCCGCCGCCCGGCTTCGACCCGTGGGCGGCGCTGCGCCTGATCGGTTACGACCTCAGCGACCCCGCGGCCGCGCTGGCCGCGTTCCATCGCCGCTATCGCAGCCACGAGGGCCGCGAGTGGCAGCCAGAGGACGCCGCCGTGCTGTACGACCTGCAGCTTCAGGCGATGGCCTTGCCGGACGGCGCGCCGGCGCCGCGCTGAGCCTCAGGCCACCGCCACCGCTTCGATCTCCACCAGCCAGCCGGGGTTGACCAGGCCCGCTACCTGCACCCGCGTGCGCACCGCCTTGTGCGGCTGCGCGGCGGTGCCGAACCACTGCGCATAGGCGCGGGAAAAGCCTTCGCTGTCCATGCGTCCGCCCAGCGCCGGGTCGCCGACCAGATAGACCCGCAACTGCACCAGATCGCCGATGCCCAGCCCGAGCCGCTGCAGGCTGCGTTCGATTTCGCGCAGCGTGCCGTCGGTCTGGGCATAGGTGTCGCCGAAGGCGGCGATGCTGTCGGGCGGAGCCCGGGTATCGATCACCGGCGGCGTATGCCCGCTGAGCAGCAGCAGACGGCGGCCGGCCGGCACGGTGGCGCCGATCAGGAAAGGCAGCGCGGCGCCGGAACCGAGCAGGGCGTCGCCGGCCTGCGGGCCCTGCGCGTGGCCGTGTTCGAACTCGTGCCGTTGCAGCGGCTCGGGCGCATCGCGCTGCGGCATGACGGGGACGGCGGGCGGCGGCAGGTTCATGCGGCCGCCTCGTAGGGCAGGGCGGTGCGCGCATCGCGCAAGGCCCGCGCCCACCAGCCCAGCCGCGCGAGCAGCACGCCCATGGCCTCGTGCACGGCCTGCGGTTCGCGCAGTTCGCCGTCGGCGCCGAACAGGCGCCGCGCGTGCATCAGGTGCACGCAGTCGCGTAGGGTGGTCGCATGCAGTTCGCCGTAGACCTGGCGCAACTGCTCGACCGCGCGCATCCCGCCGGAGCTGGCGCCGTAGCTGACGAAGGCCACCGGCTTGGCCCGCCAGGGCTCGTAGCAGGCGTCGATCAGCGCCTTCAGCGGCGCCGGGTAACCGTGGTTGTACTCGGGCGTGACCACGAGGTACGCATCGGCGGCGTGCAGGCGTTGGCGCAGCTGTTGCAGGCGCGCCTCGTCGTCGCGCAGCGAGGGCCCGCCCAGCGGCCAGTCGCGCGGGTCGATGCGCTCGACCGCGTAGCCGCCGTGGCGCTGGATCCTGCGCTGCGCCCAGTCGACGACCACGTCGCAGAACCGGCCCTCGCGGGCGCTGCCGTAGATCAGCGCCAATCGGATATCGAAGTTCATCGGAAGTTCGGTTAAGGAACACCCGCGCAGGCTAAGACCTCAGCTTTGGTTGAGGTCAAGGGGGCTTCAGGTCAAGGGCGGCTTCGGCCCGGCGGCGCGTTCGGGCGGGGGGCGCCGTCGGCGCGAGTACGACGCCCATGGCTGCGAAGACGCGGCCGCGCTGCGCGCGCGGCCGCATCCGGGCGCGGATCAGGTGGCCGGCGCGCGGCGGAACTTGTAGATCACCGCGCCGATCGCCAGCGCGATCGCCGCGGCGATCAGGTTCTGGGTGCTGGCGCTGGCCAGCAGGCCCAGCGACAGCACGATCGCCGCCAGCGGAATCAGCGGGCCGCCGGGCAGGTGCAGGGCGCCTTCGCGGCCGCGATGGCGCTTTTGCAGCACCAGCACCGACACCGCGGTACCGATATAGGTGCACAGCCGCGCCACCACCGACAGCAGGGCCAGTTGCTTGAACGAGCCGGTCAGCGCCAGCACCAGGGCGATCGCGCCGAGCAGCAATACCGCCCGCGCCGGTGTGCGGAAGCGCGGGTGGATCGCCGACAGGGCGCGTGGGCCGTAACCGTCCTGGGACAGGGCCAGCAGATAGCGCGGGCCCATCATCACCGTATTGCTGTTGGTGCCCAGGATCGAGATCGCCGCGCCCACGGTCAGCACCAGCGCCAGGGCGGTGCCGCCGAACTGCGCCGAGGCCTCGGCCAGCGGACTGGTCGACTGGGCGATGCCCGGCAGGGTGCCCAGCGCGACCAGTTGCACGCTGAAGTAGATCACCGTGACCAGGACGATCATGGTCAGCAGCGCGAACGGCACGTCGCGGCGCGGATTGCGGTACTCGCCCGCGGCGGCGGGCAGGTTCTCGAAACCGGCATAGGCGAACAGCAGCAGCAAGGCGGCCTCGCCGAGGTGGTCGACCGGCATCGGCGCATCGCTGCGCAGCAGGCTGGGATCGACATAGAACGCGCCCAGCACCACGAACAGCAGCAACGGCAACAGCTTGCCGATCGCCAGGGCAACGCCGGCGCGGGCCGCGGTGCGTACGCCGAGCACGTTGATCAGCACCAGCAGGCCGAGCGAGCCGGCGACCACGAACACCCGCGCCGCGCCTTCGCGCGCGGCCGGCCAGAACAGCCCCACCGCCTCGGCCAGGCCGTTGCTGAGCGAGGCCGCGGTGGAGATGCGGGTGACCAGCAGCATCCAGCCGACCTCGAAGCCGGCGAAGGGGCCGAAGGCCTCGCGCGCATACAGATAGCCGCCGCCGGGCTGGTCGAAATAGCTCGCCGCCTGGGCGTAGCAAAGCACCAGCAAGGCCACCGCGAAGCCGGCCAGCAGCACCGCCCACAGGCTGGCCGGGCCGAGCAGGGCGGCGGCGGTGGCCGGCAACAGATAGATGCCGCTGCCGATCACGTCGTTGATGGACAGGCCGACGATCTGCCAGCGGCTGACCGCGCGGACGGTGCCGGGACGGCCGTCGTCCGAGATCGGGGCCGCATCGGCGGCGGGCAGGGACGAATCGGGCGCGTGCGGCGTCGGCTGGCTCAAACGATGGTTCCCCTCGCTCGTGGCGGATGCGGCCAAGGCTGCGAAGGAGCGCAGGCGTGCCGGTTCCGCCCCACCTTAGAGCCTGCGGGCGGCGCCTTTCAATCCGCACTGCGGCATCTGCGCCCAACCGCGGGGCATGAGCCCGACGCCGGGCCGGTTCGTAAACGTTGTGTTGGGTTCAGCGCGCCCGCGCGCCCGGCGGGGCGTCGAGCGCGCAAGCGGTCACAGTTCGGACGCGGGCGCTAGCGCGGATCGCCGGGCAGGGGGTTAAGGAATCGTCGCAATTCGATTCGCGGCGGCGGCGCGGTTCATCCAGGCGACGGCAGTGTCGAGACGCGCACCGCAACGGCGCGCACCGAACGGCGCTTCGCGCCGTAGCCAGGATCTCGAACGGAGGTAGACCGCACCATGAAGATCGATACCCGCACTCCGCTGTACGCCTTGGCCGTGTTCGGCCTGCTCGGCCTCACCGCCTGCGCGAGCAAGGGCGAGACCACCGACGCGCCGGCCGCATCGAGCACGCCGCCGGCCGCCGAGGCCGCACCGGCCGATGCGGCCACGACCCCGCCGCCGGCCAGCGGCGACGGTTCCGGCACCTGAGTGCGAGGCGACGGGGCGGTGCGCCGTGCCGCCCCGTCGCATGAAGGGCTTGGACTGTGGCCGCGAGGCTGAACGCTTTCGGCCCCCGGTCTTCGCGATCGTGAATGCCGCGCCCATGACATGACCACCGGCGCTGGCGCGGCGGCCGCTGCGGCCTAGAATCGCGCCCCATGAGCGCACGTTCCGCCCCTGCCGTTCCCGCCGTCCTGATCGCCGTGCTGGCGCTCGCGGCCTGGGCGCTGCCCGGCGCGGCGCAGGCGCGCACCGTGTACCGCTGCGTGCGCGACGGCAGCGTCAGCCTGGCCACGGCGCCGGAGCCGGGTTCGCGCTGCGAGCCGCGCGAGATCCCCGACGATGCGGTCAAGCTGCCCAACCTGTGGGGCGAGATGGGCGTCATCAACGGTTCGCTGTACGAACGCCAGCAGGACGGCAAGACTGTCTACAGCACGCGCAAACTGCCCGGCTCGGTGCGGGTGATGGGCTTCACCGTCGAAACCCCGCCGGGCGAGCCGGCCCATCCCGGCCTGGGCAAGGTCGGCAAGCCGCAGACCGACAAGTTCACCGGCCAGTTCCGCGCCGCGGCCCAGGCCAACGGCCTGGACGACGCCTGGCTGCGCGCGATCGCCCACGCCGAAAGCGGTTTCGACGCCAAGGCGGTGTCGAGCAAGGGCGCCCAGGGCGTGATGCAGCTGATGCCCGAGACCGCCAAGGAATACGGCGTGACCGATCCGTTTTCCTCGGCCGAATCGATCGCCGCCGGCGCGCGCCACCTCAAGAGCCTGATCCGCCGCTACAAGGGCGACCTGACCCTGGCGGCGGCGGCCTACAACGCCGGCATCGGCACCGTGTCGCGCTACGGCGGCGTGCCGCCGTACCGCGAAACCCAGGACTACATCGCCAAGGTGCAGGCCTTGCACCAGCTGTACCGGCTGGCGCTGGGCACCGGCAAGCCGGCGCTGCGCGCGGCGCAGTGAAAGCGAGGAAATGGCGTAGACAAGCGAGGAGCGAGCGCAAGCTATTGCTCACTTCTCGCTCCTCTGCGCTCGCTTCTGCTTACAACGGGGTAAGCCGCAGCAGCCGCGCATTGGTTCCGTCTTCCAGCAGCCAGACATCGCCGTTCGGGCCTTGCTCGACCTCGCGGATGCGCTTGCCCATCGCGTAGCGTTCGGCCTCGGCCGCGCCGCTGCCGCTGAACGTGACCCGGATCAGGGCCTGCGAAGCCAGGCCGCCGATCAGGCCGCTGCCGTTCCAGGCCGGGAAGCGGGTGCCGGAGTAGATCACGAAGCCGGCCGGCGCGATCACCGGCGTCCACCACTTCTCCGGTGCGTTGAGGTCCGGGCGGGTGCTGTGGCGCGGGATCGGCGTGCCGTCGTAATGATCGCCCTGCGAGACCAGCGGCCAGCCGTAGTTGCTGCCGCGCTCGATCAGGTTCAGCTCGTCGCCGCCGCGCGGGCCCATCTCGTGGGTCCACAACCGGTTCTGCGAGTCGAAGGCGATGCCGAGCAGGTTGCGATGGCCGTAGGACCACACCGTCGCCGCAACGCCGCCGCGGCTGTAGAAGGGGTTGTCGGTCGGCACGCTGCCGTCGTCGTTGAGGCGGATGACCTTGCCGAGCGGGGAGTTCAGGTCCTGCGCCGGGTCGAACTTCTGCCGCTCGCTGGAGGTGATCCACAGCTTGCGGTCGGGGCCGAAGGCGAGGCGATGCCCGTAGTGGTTGCTGCCGCTGAGTTTGGGTTGGCGCCAGATGATCTGCTTCTCGGTCAGCCAGGCGCCGGTGGCGCCATAGCCCAGCTTGGCCCGCATCACCGTCGCGCCGGCGGTGCCGGTGGTGCTGCCGCGCTCGGCGTAGCTGATGTAGATCAGCTGGTTGGTGGCGTATTGCGGATGCAGGATCACGTCGCCGAGTCCGCCCTGGCCGCCGTAGGCCACCGCCGGCGTTCCGCTGACGGTGATCGCGCTGCCGCCGATGGTCTGCAGCTTCAGCACGCCGCGCTTCTCGGTGACCAGCAGGCGGCCGTCGGGTAGGAAGGTCATCGCCCAGGGTTCGTTGAAACGCGCGACTTCGGTGGCGGTGAACGGCGGCGCCTTGGCCGCGTCGGCGCCGGCTTCCTGCGCGAATGCGGCGGCGGAATGGACCGCAGCGACGGCGGTGGCGCCGAACAGCGCGGCGAAGCAGACGGTGGAGAGCATCGAGCGTTTCATTGCGGATCTCCGTGTTCGATGGCCGGGTCGGGGTGGGAAAGCCGGCCGAGATTGACATCGAACAAGGTCCGGTCTTGCGACCGGTTCTGCAGTTCGCGGCGCAGGCGCGGGCGCAGCGAGGAAACGCAAACGCGATCACGCGCGCAATGCGGACGCGGCGCTATGCGGACGTTAGCGCGGTGCGCGCCGCGGCGCGGCGCGAGGCGAATGGCTCAAGGCGCGCGGCTCAGGCCAAGGCCTTGGGCGCGTCGAACGGCAACAGCTCGGCGCCGGCGGTGCGCGCGAGCACGCTCGCTTCGGCTTGGGTCAACAGCTCGCGGTCGCCGTCGATGACCACCAGGATCCGGCCCTGGCGGATCTGCTCGTCGAACTTGCGCCGGATCGGGTCGGGCAGGGCCGAGCCCATCAGCGCCGAGGCCCAGCAACCGACCATCGCGCCGGCGGCGGCCGCCGCCGCGGCGCCGGCGATGGTCAGGCCGATCGGCGTCACCACCACCGCGACCAGGCCGGCGAGCAGGCCGGCCGCGCCGCCGTAGCCGGCGCCGCGCAGCGCCGCGGGCATCAGGTCGGTGTCGGCCTCCTTGCGCTCGTTCGGAATCGATTCGAGCTCGATGTCGGAACGGGCGATCAGCAGGATGTCGTTGTCGTCCACGCCGGCTTGGCGCGCGGCGTCCATCGTCGCCTGCGCGGTGGCCAGGTCGGGCGTGCTGAACACGTGGCGGGTCTTCATCTCGGTCTCCGGACACGAGTCGCTGCGCCGTCGTCGCGTCGCGGCGGACGCGGTTCGCCCGGAACCGGCACGACGGCCGATGCCGGTCCGGGCCGTACTGTCATCAGCATCCGCCGCGCTCGGTTAGCGCGGGGTGAGCGAGGCGCGGCAGGCGACGAACGGTGCCGGTGCCGGTGCCCGCGGCCGGGTGAGCTTCGTCACTGGACGCTGCGCGGCGGTCGTCGCATGCTTTCGCCGCGTTCCGTCGCGACCCGTCCGCAGGAGATCCGCCATGTTGCCCGGCGTCGAAGTCCAATGCCCATACTGCGGCGAAGCGATCGTGCTGCTGATCGACGACTCGGCCGGCGACCAGCGCTACATCGAGGACTGCCAGGTCTGCTGCCGGCCGATCGTGGTCGATGCGCAACTGGACGAGGACGGCGAACCGCAGGTGACGGTCCACGCCGAGGACGAAGCATGACGGTCTTGCTCGGGGCTCGCAAAACGCGGTTGCGGCCGCACCTGCGCGGGCGCTGAGCCGATGGCGTCGAATACGCGTGGCGGCCGCGCCGGCGCCGCAAACCGATCCCGCGACGCGCAGCGCCTGGATGCGCGCGCGCTCAATCGCGCCCTGCTGGCCCGGCAAAGCCTGATCGAGCGCAGCGACGAATCGCCGCTGGCGATGATCGAGCGCCTGGTCGGATTGCAGGCGCAGGCGCCCAATCCGCCCTATCTGGGGCTGTGGACGCGATTGCGCGAGTTCCGCCTGGAACAATTGAGCGAAGCCATGCAGGCGCGGCGGGTGGTGCGCGCGACGATGATGCGCGGCACCTTGCACCTGGTCAGCGCCGCCGACTACCGCGCGCTGCGCCCGGCGCTGCAGCCGATGCTGCAGCGTCTGTCTTTGCAAAGCGGCCATGCGCGCGCCTTGAACGGGCTCGAGCTGGCCAGCGTGCGCGAGGCCGGGCGCGCCGCGCTGCGCGGCACCGCGCTGAGCGCGAAAGCGCTGGGCGAGGCGCTGCGTGCGCGCTGGCCCGGGCACGACACCGGCGAACTCGCCCTGCTGGTGCGCGGCGCCGAACCGGTGGTGCATGTGCCGCCGGCGGGAATCTGGGACGAGCATGCGCCGGCGCGTTTCGCCCTGGCCTCGGACTGGCTCGGCACGGTCGTCGACGAAGACGGCGGCGACGAAGCGGCCGATGCCCTGTTGCTGCGCTACCTGGGCGCCTTCGGCCCGGCCAGCGCCCGCGACGCCGCGGTCTGGTCCGGCCTGAACGGGACTCGCGAGCGGCTGGAGCGGCTGCGCCCGCGGCTGTGGAGCGGGCGCGACGAGGCCGGCATCGAGCTGTTCGATCTGCCCGAGGCGCCGCGCCCGGATCCGTCCCTGCCGGTGCCGCCGCGGCTGCTGCCGGAGTTCGACAACGTCCTGCTCGCGCATGCCGAACGCGCGCGGATCTTCGATGCGCAGCGGCGCGGCGCGATCTTCACCCGCAACGGCCTGGTCGCGGCGACCTTTCTGGTCGACGGCTTCGTCGCCGGCACCTGGAAGCTGCAGCGCAGCGGCGATTCGGCGACGGCGACGATCGCGCCGTTCGCCTCGCGCCTGCCGAGCGAGGTGCGTGCGGCGCTGGAACGCGAGGCGCTGGACTGCATGGCGGCGGCCGCGCCCGAGTGCGCGCGGCATGAGGTGCGGTTCCTCGCCGCGCAGGCGTGAATGCCCGAGTTCGTAAAGGTTGTGTTGCGTTCAGCCGCCAGCGCAGGCCGCGAACGCGGCAAAGCTGCGCGCAGATCACGGTTTGACGGCCGCAACGCGGCCTGCGCTGCGCCGGCCTAACGTCATTCGCCGGGGCTGTGGTTAAGCCAACGTAGCTTTAACGGTTACGGCGTCCGATCGGTTCAGAACCGTCGCGGCAAGGTGGACCCCGTGCGGCAGGCGCCCACGGCGGACTCCACGCCACCGGCCGAGGGCCGCGCGATCCGCATCCCCTCGAATGCATTCCTTTGTCGTATCCCTTTCAATAAGGAGACTCCCATGACCCTTCATTCCCGCAAGTCGCTGCTCGCTGCGCTGGCCGTGGTCGCTTCGCTGTCCGCGCCGCTGGCCATGGCCCAGACCGCACCGACCGCGAGCGATGCGGCGTCCCCGGCGACCGGGGCCCAGAGCGAGGCGGCCACTGCCGCCGAGCCGGCCGCCGCGCCGCAGAAGAAGAGCTGGTCCGACGTGGACGGCGACAAGGACGGCAACCTCAGCAAGAGCGAGGCTTCGGCCGTGCCGGCGCTGGGCCAGGTCTTCGACCAGGCCGATGCCGACGCCAACGGCTCGCTGACCCCGGACGAATACAAGTCTTACGTCGCCAAGGTCCAGTCCAACGGCGGCGGCGCCAGCAAGAGCGGCGGCTGACCCCGCTGCCCTTGGGGGCAGGTTTTCCTGCGTTGTGTGTGTAAGGGCGGCCTTCGGGCCGCCTTTTTTGTGTTCGAGCCGGGCCGTCGGGGGCGCCGCGGCCGGGACCTCGCCCCTCGAGCGCGGAGAGGGGGGCGGCCGGATCGACCGTCCGGCGCGAGTTGCCAACGAAATCAAGGCCCAACAGCGGACGGACGGCGGGCGAGACCCAGCTGGAATGATGAATTCTTCAGGCTGTCTCGTCGTTCATTGAGTTAAGTGACGCAGTCGACATTCAGGCGACGAGCGGTCGCCTTTTACATCGGCATTGCGCGCAGGCTGTTTTTCATCGGCAATGGCAATCGGCCTCAAGGAGGCGGATCGTTGCACGGAAAATGAGCGCTATATCATATTTCTGAGGCCGAAGGGCCTCGCCAGCGCTCGAATTGCTCCGTGCCGTCCGACTGGGCCCGATTCGGAAAGCCGAAAGGCGCTTCCGGTGCGGAGCGTGCTGCCTGTCAAGGAAAGAGCGCGATACGGGTCCCGGGGGGAGGGGGTATGGCTCGTGGCGAATCTGAGTGCCCGTTCCTGATTTCTTCGTTCATGCGGCCGGCCGTCCCCGAGAGGGGGCGGTGCGCGCGTATGGGCGGCAGTGGGACGGGGCGGTCAAATTTGAGACACGAGTCTCAAATTGGCGAGAATTGTGACGGAACTGACACTTTGGGGCAGTTGCCGTCAGGAGGACTGGTATCGGCATCACCAGTTTTCCGAAATGAGAACGGTGGCACGGTTTTTGCGTTCGCAGCCTGCATGGCCACGGCCTTTTTTCCCGATTTGTCGGATCTGCCTGTTCAGACAACAGGACGACAGACCGGGCCGGACGACGCAGCGGGTGCTCCGCGAGCGGCCTCCGGCACGGGCAGGGGAGTGGGGAGCGGTTTCGGATCTTCTGAATCAGTTGAGTGACACGTCGCCTGCCCCAGAGCTCGGGGCGCGGCGACAACCGGGGAGTAGACAGCGTGATCGCCAAATTCCAAGCCCTCGCGACTGCGGTGAGCCGTCGCCTGATCATGCCGGCAGCGGTCGTCGCGACCCTGCTGTTCTCCTCCGGACCCGTGGCGGCGCAGACGGCCTCCAATACCGCGACGGTGCAGACGCCGACCGGCGTGACCGACCCGACCTGCAATGTCGCCAATCCGCCGTGCAACAGCGCGACCGACAGCGATTCGATCAGGCCGATGTTGACCCTGGTCAAGACGGTCACCAACGACAATGGCGGCACCGCGGTAGCGACCGCCTGGACGCTGACGGCCAGCGGGCCCACTCCCACTTCCGGCGCCACCGGTTCGACCGGAGTGACCAATTTCCCGGTCGACCCGGGTACTTACACCCTGTCCGAAACCGGCCCCAGCGGCTACACCGCCACTCCTTACAGCTGCGTGATCAACGGCGGTGCGCCGGTCTCCGGCAATTCGCTGACCCTGGCCTTTGGCGACGTCGCCACCTGCACCATCAACAACAACGACCAGCCGGCGACCCTGACCCTGGTCAAGACGGTGACCAACGACAGCGGCGGCACGGCGACGGTGAGCAACTTCCCGCTGACCGCGAACGGCCCGACCACGATCACCGGCGTCAGCGGCACGGCGACGGTGACCAATGCGCCGGTCAGCGCCGGCGTCTACACCCTGAGCGAAGCCAGCGTGGCCGGTTACACCGCCGGTAGCTGGAGCTGTACCGCGGGCACCTTGTCGGGCAACAGCCTGACTCTGGCCAACGGCGTCAGCGCGACCTGCACCATCGTCAACGACGACATTCCGCCGACTCAGACGATCGCCAAGACCATGGCCAATGCCGATAACGACGGCAGCGGCACCGTGTCCTTGGGCGATGTGCTGACCTACACGGTCACCGTGACCAACACCAGCACGACCACGAACTTGAACAACGTGGTGGTGAGCGACAGCAAGATCACTCCGACCGGTGGCACGACGCCGTGCGCGAGCGTCGCGCCGGGCGGCACCTGCACCTTGATCGGTACCTATACGGTGACCGCAGCCGATGTAACCGCAGGCAATGTCGTCAACACCGCGACGTCGACGAGCGCGATCTGCCCGGCGGGCAGCACCGACCCGGCCTGCACCACGACGGTGACCACGCCGGTGACCCCGCTGAGCCAGAGCCTGAGCAAGGCGCTGACCGGCAACGCCGACGAAGACGGTTCGGGCACGGTGAGCCTGGGCGACACGCTGACCTACACGGTCACCGTGACCAACACCAGCGCCAGCGGCAACCTGACCAACGTGGT